>NZ_JBIWOX010000020.1:0-132086 GCF_044767975.1 Streptomyces sp. NPDC101181
GGGGGGGGGGGGGTGGGCGGGGTGGGGGGGCGTCGGGCCCGTTGCCGTGGGGCGGGGGGGGGGTTCCCCGGGGGGGGGGGGGGGGGGGGGGGGGCCCGCCCCCCCCCCCCCCGCCCGTCGGCGCTCGCGGAGTGCTCAGCGGAGGAAGGGGTCCACCGCCACGGCGAGGAAGAGCAGGGAGACGTAGGTGATGGACCAGTGGAAGAGCCGCATCTCCTTCAGCTTGCCGCCGGTCACCCCGGCCCTGGCCCGGTTCTGGAGGCCGTGGGCCTCCCAGAGCCAGAAACCGCCCGACAGCAGGGCCACCGCGGTGTAGAACCAGCCGGTGTAGCCGAGCGGGGTGAGCAGCAGGGACACGCCGACCATCACCCAGCTGTAGAGGACGATCTGCCGGGCGACCACCCGGTTGGAGGCGACGACCGGGAGCATCGGGACACCGACCCGGGCGTAGTCGTCCTTGACCTTCATCGACAGCGGCCAGTAGTGCGGCGGCGTCCAGAAGAAGATCACGGCGAAGAGGATGACGGCGGCCCAGGAGAGCGAGTTCGTCACGGAGGACCAGCCGATGAGCACCGGCAGGCAGCCCGCGATGCCGCCCCAGATGATGTTCTGCGAGGTGCGGCGCTTCAGCAGCATCGTGTAGACGACGACGTAGAAGAGGAGCGCCCCGAGGGCGAGGGCGGCGGACAGCCAGTTGACGAGGAGTCCGAACCAGAGGGTGGAGACCGCCCCGAGGGAGATGCCGAACACCAGGCATTCGCGCGGGCTGACCATGCCGGTGACCAGCGGGCGCTGCGAGGTGCGGTCCATCAGCGCGTCGATGTCGCGGTCGATGTACATGTTGAGCGCGTTCGCGCCGCCGGCGGAGAGGTACCCGCCGAGCGTGGTGGCGAGCACGAGCCACAGGTCGGGTACGCCCTGGGCGGCGAGGAACATCACCGGAACGGTGGTGATGAGCAGCAGCTCGATGATCCGTGGCTTGGTCAGCGCCACGAACGCCTTGACACGGGCCCCGAACGGGCGGTGGCCCCCTGGGCTGGGAGTCAAGGCGACCCCTGCGGGTCGGGACTCGACGGCCGTCACGCACACCCCTGACAGAGAAATCCCAGCAAGCTCCGGGGCAGAAGGCCCTTGTGAAGACTTGCGCGAACTCGACCACTCTAGACGTTGGGGATACACCGCCCTTCGCGGGGGTGGGGTCGTGTTGAGGGTGACTGTTCGCCTGATGTGCATTCCGCCGGGAGGCGAACTCGACGGGTCGCCCACACCCTGGAAAGTGCTCGGAAAGCGTCCCCGGCGACGGGGGTAGGCTCGACAGCGCCCGGTGCGGTAACAGCCACCGGTTTACAACAGTGGAGAGGAGCCCTGACTCAGGGTGAGCATCAAGCCGACCACCACAGACCTCCAGTGGACCGATTTGGACCAGCGGGCCGTGGACACCGTCCGCGTCCTCGCCGCGGACGCCGTACAGAAAGTCGGAAACGGCCACCCGGGCACGGCGATGAGCCTGGCTCCCGCCGCGTACACCCTCTTCCAGAAGGTGATGCGGCACGACCCGGCCGACGCCGAGTGGACCGGTCGCGACCGGTTCGTCCTCTCCGTGGGCCACTCCAGCCTGACCCTCTACATCCAGCTCTACCTCGCCGGTTACGGCCTGGAGCTGGACGACCTCAAGGCCTTCCGCACCTGGGGCTCCAAGACCCCGGGGCACCCGGAGTACGGCCACACCACCGGCGTGGAGACGACGACCGGGCCGCTCGGCCAGGGCGTCGCCAACGCGGTGGGCATGGCGATGGCCGCCCGCTACGAGCGCGGCCTCTTCGACCCGGACGCGGCTCCGGGCACCTCCCCGTTCGACCACATGGTGTGGGCCGTGGCGGGTGACGGCTGCCTCCAGGAGGGCATCTCGTCGGAGGCGTCCTCGCTGGCCGGACACCAGAAGCTCGGCAACCTGGTCCTGCTCTGGGACGACAACCACATCTCCATCGAGGGCGACACGGAGACCGCGGTCTCCGAGGACACCCTCAAGCGGTACGAGGCGTACGGCTGGCACGTCCAGCGCGTCGAGCAGCTGCCCAGCGGCGACCTGGACCCGGCGGGTCTGTACGCGGCGCTCCAGGCGGCCAGGGCGGAGACGGAGCGCCCCTCCTTCATCGCCGCCCGCTCGATCATCGCCTGGCCCGCCCCGAACGCCCAGAACACCGAGGCCGCGCACGGCTCGGCGCTCGGCGACGACGAGGTCGCGGCGACCAAGCGGGTCCTCGGCTTCGACCCGGAGAAGTCCTTCGAGGTGGCCGACGAGGTCATCGGCCACACCCGTCAGGCCCTGGACCGCGGCCGGGAGATCCGCGCCGAGTGGGACAAGACGTTCGCCGCGTGGCGCACCGCCAACCCGGAGCGCGCCGCCGCCTTCGACCGGATCTCCGCGGGCGAGCTGCCCGAGGGCTGGGAGGACAAGCTCCCGGTGTTCGAGGCGGGCACCTCCCTGGCCACCCGCGCCGCCTCCGGCAAGGTGCTCCAGGCGGTCGGCGAGGTCGTGCCCGAGCTGTGGGGCGGCTCCGCCGACCTCGCCGGCTCGAACAACACCACGATCGACAAGACGTCGTCGTTCCTCCCGGCGGGCAACCCGCTGCCGGAGGCCGACCCGTACGGCCGGACGGTCCACTTCGGCATCCGCGAGCACGCCATGGCCGCCGCCATGAACGGCATCGCGCTGCACGGCAACACCCGTATCTACGGCGGCACCTTCCTGGTGTTCTCCGACTACATGCGCAACGCGGTGCGGCTCTCCGCGCTGATGCACGCGCCGGTGACGTACGTGTGGACGCACGACTCCATCGGTCTCGGCGAGGACGGCCCGACGCACCAGCCGGTCGAGCACCTGGCCTCGCTGCGCGCCATCCCGGGCCTGAACATCGTGCGCCCGGCCGACGCCAACGAGACGGTCATCGCCTGGCGCGAGATCCTGCGCCGCTACACCAAGGTCTTCGGCGAGGGCACCCCGCACGGTCTGGCGCTCAGCCGGCAGGGCCTGCCGGTCTACGAGGCCAACGAGGACGCGGCCAAGGGCGGTTACGTCATGGCCGAGGCCGAGGACGCCTCCGGGCGGAGCACGACGCCGCAGGCGCTGCTGATCGCCACCGGTTCCGAGGTCCACGTCGCCGTCGAGGCGCGCGAGCAGCTCCAGGCGGCCGGAGTGCCGACCCGGGTGGTCTCGATGCCGTCGGTCGAGTGGTTCGAGGAGCAGGACCAGGCGTACAAGGAGAGCGTGCTGCCGCCCTCGGTGAGGGCGCGGGTCGCCGTCGAGGCGGGCATCGGGCTGACCTGGTACCGCTACGTGGGCGACGCGGGCCGGATCGTGTCGCTGGAGCACTTCGGGGCCTCGGCCGACGCGAAGGTGCTGTTCCGCGAGTTCGGTTTCACTCCGGAGAACGTGGCCGCCGCCGCGCGGGAATCTCTCGACGCCGCCGCGCGCTGACGCCGGTAGACACCACTAGTAGGAGTTGCAAACCACATGACAGACGCATTGAAGCGCCTCTCCGACGAGGGCGTGGCGATCTGGCTCGACGACCTGTCGCGCAAGCGGATCACCTCGGGGAACCTGGCCGAGCTGATCGACGAGAGCCACGTCGTCGGCGTCACCACCAACCCGTCGATCTTCCAGAAGGCGATCTCCTCGGGCGACGGTTACGAGCAGCAGCTCACCGACCTCGCCGCCCGCAAGGTGACCGTCGAGGAAGCGCTGCGGATGATCACGACGGCGGACGTCCGCGACGCCGCGGACATCCTGCGCCCGGTCTTCGACGCGACGGACGGCCAGGACGGCCGGGTCTCCATCGAGGTCGACCCGCGCCTGGCCCACGACACCGTGGCGACGGTCGCCGAGGCCAAGCAGCTGGCCTGGCTGGTGGATCGCCCCAACACCCTGATCAAGATCCCGGCGACGCGGGCCGGTCTGCCGGCCATCACCGAGGTCATCGGCCGGGGCATCAGCGTGAACGTGACGCTGATCTTCTCGCTGGAGCGCTACCGCGCGGTGATGGACGCCTACCTGGCGGGCCTGGAGAAGGCGAAGGCCGCGGGCCTGGACCTCTCCACGATCCACTCGGTGGCCTCGTTCTTCGTCTCCCGGGTGGACACCGAGATCGACAAGCGGCTGGACGCGGTCGGCTCGGACGAGGCGAAGGCGGCCAAAGGCAAGTCCGCGCTGGCCAACGCGCGCCTGGCCTACGAGGCGTACGAGGAGGTCTTCTCCTCGGACCGCTGGAGCGCGCTCGACAAGGCGCAGGCCAACAAGCAGCGTCCGCTGTGGGCCTCGACCGGCGTCAAGGACCCGTCCCTCAAGGACACCCTGTACGTCGACGACCTGGTCGCCCCCAACACGGTCAACACCATGCCGGAGGCGACCCTGGAGGCCGTGGCCGACCACGGCGAGATCACCGGCGACACCGTCTCCGGCGGCTACGACCAGGCGCGCGCGGACCTGGACGCGATCAAGAAGCTCGGCATCTCGTACGACGACGTCGTACAGGTGCTGGAGGACGAGGGCGTCGAGAAGTTCGAGGCGTCCTGGAACGACCTGCTCAAGTCGACCGAGGCGGAGCTCAAGCGCCTCGCCCCTTCGGAGGGCTGACCACTTTGTCTGGTGTTCCCGGAGCCAACCCGCTCCGTGACGCCCAGGACCGACGGCTCCCGCGTATTGCGGGGCCGTCGGGCCTGGTCATCTTTGGCGTCACGGGCGATTTGTCCCGTAAGAAGCTGATGCCCGCCGTCTACGACCTGGCCAATCGCGGCCTGCTGCCGCCGGGCTTCTCGCTCATCGGCTTCGCGCGCCGCGACTGGGAGGACGAGGACTTCGCCCAGGTCGTGCACGACGCGGTCAAGGAGCACGCCCGTACGCCGTTCCGCGAGGAGGTCTGGCAGCAGCTCATCCAGGGGATGCGCTTCGTCCAGGGCGACTTCGACGACGACGCGGCGTTCGAGACCCTGAAGTCGACCATCGAGGACCTCGACAAGGCGCAGGGTACGGGCGGCAACTTCGCCTTCTACCTGTCGGTGCCGCCGAAGTTCTTCCCCAAGGTCGTCGAGCAGCTCAAGAAGCACGGCCTGGCCGACCAGACCGAGGGATCCTGGCGGCGCGCCGTCATCGAGAAGCCGTTCGGCCACGACCTGGCCAGCGCGCAGGAGCTGAACCGGCTCGTGCACGCCGTCTTCCCGCCCAACGAGGTCTTCCGGATCGACCACTACCTGGGCAAGGAAACGGTCCAGAACATCCTGGCGCTGCGGTTCGCCAACACGATGTTCGAGCCGATCTGGAACCGGTCCTACGTCGACCACGTACAGATCACGATGGCCGAGGACATCGGCATCGGCGGCCGGGCCGGCTACTACGACGGCATCGGCGCGGCCCGTGACGTCATCCAGAACCACCTGCTCCAGCTGCTGGCGCTGACCGCGATGGAGGAGCCCGGCTCCTTCCACCCGAAGGCCCTGGTCGCCGAGAAGCTCAAGGTCCTCACCGCCGTCGAGCTGCCCGAGGACCTGGGCAAGCACACGGTGCGCGGCCAGTACGCGCACGCCTGGCAGGGCGGCGAGGAGGTCCTCGGCTATCTGGAGGAGGACGGCATCGACGCCAAGTCGAAGACCGACACCTTCGCCGCGATCAAGCTGACGATCAACAACCGCCGGTGGGCGGGCGTGCCCTTCTACCTGCGCACCGGCAAGCGGCTCGGCCGCCGGGTCACGGAGATCGCGGTCGTCTTCAAGCGCGCCCCCTATCTCCCCTTCGAGTCCGGCGCCACCGAGGAGCTGGGCGGCAACGCCCTGGTCATCCGGGTTCAGCCGGACGAGGGCGTGACCGTGCGCTTCGGCTCCAAGGTCCCGGGCACCTCGATGGAGGTCCGGGACGTCACGATGGACTTCGCGTACGGGGAGTCCTTCACGGAGTCCAGCCCGGAGGCGTACGAGCGGCTCCTCCTGGACGTCCTGCTCGGCGACGCCAACCTGTTCCCCCGGCACCAGGAGGTCGAGCTCTCCTGGAACATCCTCGACCCGATCGAGGAGTACTGGGACAAGCACGGCAAGCCCGCGCAGTACACGGCCGGGACCTGGGGCCCGGCCGAGGCGGACGAGATGCTCGCACGGGACGGACGGAGCTGGCGGCGGCCATGAAGATCGATCTCACGGAAACCACATCCAGCAAGATCAACCAGGCGCTGGTGTCGGCCCGCCGGGCCATCGGCACCCCCGCCATCGGCATGGTGCTCACGCTGGTCATCGTCACCGACGAGGAGAACGCCTACGACGCGCTCAAGTCGGCCGGCGACGCCTCCCGCGAGCACCCCTCGCGGCTCATCGCCGTGATCAAGCGGGTCAGCCGCTCGCCGCGGGCCCGCCGGGACGCCCGGCTCGACGCGGAGGTCCGGGTCGGTTCCGACGCGGGCACCGGCGAGACGGTCGTCCTGCGGCTCCACGGCGAGCTGGCCAACCACGCCCAGTCGGTGGTCCTGCCGCTGCTGCTGCCGGACGCCCCGGTCGTCGTGTGGTGGCCGCAGGACTCCCCCGCCGACCCGGCGAAGGACCCGCTCGGGGCCCTCGCCCAGCGCCGGATCACCGACACCTACGCCGCCGAGCACCCGCTGGAGGAGCTGGCGGTGCGCGCGGAGACGTACGCCCCGGGCGACACCGACCTGTCCTGGACCCGGATCACCCCGTGGCGTTCGATGCTGGCCGCGGCCCTGGACCAGCAGCCCGCCGAGGTGATCGGTGCGACCGTCGAGGGCGAGAGCGACAACCCGAGCTGCGAGCTGCTGGCCATGTGGCTCGCCGACCGCCTCGGCGTGCCGGTGGAACGGACGTACTCCGAGGGGCCGGGGCTCACCGCGGTCCGGCTGGAGACGAAGAACGGCGTCATCGTCCTGGACCGGGCCGACGGCGGCCTGGCGACGCTCTCCATGCAGAACCAGCCGGACCGCGCGGTGGCCCTCAAGCGGCGCGACACCGCGGAGCTGCTGGCGGAGGAGCTGCGCCGGCTCGACCCGGACAACACCTACGAGTCCGCGGTGAAGTTCGGCGTCGACAGGCTGCACCAGGGCGCCGAGGTCACGGCCACGCCGGCCGACGGTCCGGCGGAGAAGGCGGGCGGTGCCGCGGGCTCCAAGGCGCCCGCGGCGAAGAAGGCCCCGGCCAAGAAGGCGGCCGCCAAGTGACGCCTCCTCAGCTGGTCGTGCACCGCGACAAGGAGCTGATGGCACAGGCCGCGGCGGCCCGGCTGATCACGAGGATCGTGGACGCCCAGGCCGCCCGGGGCCACGCCTCGGTGGTGCTGACCGGCGGGCGCAACGGCAACGGCCTGCTGGCCGCGCTCGCCGAGGCGCCCGCACGGGACGCGATCGACTGGGCGCGGCTGGACCTGTGGTGGGGCGACGAGCGGTTCCTGCCCGAGGGCGACCCCGAGCGGAACGTCACCCAGGCCCGTGAGGCGCTGCTGGACTCGGTGCCGCTCGACCCGGCCCGGGTGCACGCGATGCCCGCGTCCGACGGCCCGCACGGCGAGGACGTGGACGACGCGGCGGCGGCGTACGCGGCCGAACTGGCCGCCGCCGCGGGGCCGGAGGACCACGGGCCGGTCCCCACGTTCGACGTGCTGATGCTGGGCGTCGGCCCGGACACCCACGTGGCCTCGCTCTTCCCGGAGCTGCCCGCGGTACGGGAGACCGAGCGCACCGTCGTCGGTGTGCACGGCGCGCCCAAGCCCCCGCCGGTCCGGGTCTCCCTCACCCTGCCCGCGATCCGCGCGGCGCGTGAGGTGTGGCTGCTGGCGGCCGGCGAGGACAAGGCGGAGGCGGCGGCCATCGCGCTGTCCGGCGCCGGGGAGATCCAGGCCCCGGCGGCGGGCGCGTACGGCCGCGGCCGCACCCTCTGGCTGCTGGACGCGCCGGCGGCCTCGCAACTGCCGCGCGCGCTGTACCCTCCGGCATCGGCCTGACTGTGAACGCCCTGAAGGCCCGGCCCGCTTTTCCCGAGCGGTCCGGGCCTTCGGCGTGACCGCCGCGCCGCTCGAAGAGCGGCGCGGAACATCACCCCGGGGACAGCTCGGTCTCCACACCGCACTCCTCGAACAGTGCGAGAACTCTTTCGGTGAAATCGCTGCCCAGTGCATCGCGGGAGACGGAAAAGTTCCACCACACCAGACGGAACGGAGGCACGTCGTCGCGCCGCATGGTCCGAAGGCAGTCGAAGACCGCGTCGAGGTTGGAACCGAAGTAACCACCGGGTCCGTTGACGGCTTCCCCCAGGGCGCAGTAGAAGCCGTGCTTCGTGGTGATCCCGGTGCCGTCGATGACCGCCGTCCGGCCGGTCTCGTAGCGGGTCGCCTCCCGCCCGGACTCGAACCAGGCGGTCTGCACGACGTGCAGCCAGCTCTCGTGCCAGTCGGACGGGTGGCGGGTCCATTCCCCGCGCTCCACGGGTGGCCCCGTGGCCCACTTCCGCCAGATCTCTCCGGCCCGGGGGTATTCGCAGGTATACCCGAAGGCGTAGTCGAGGTCGGGGCGGTCGGCGCCGGACGCCCCCGGCTCGTGCTGGAAAGCGGCGGACGCCCTCCCGATGAAGTACGTCCCGATCGTTCGCCCCTGCCGGTCGACGACCTGCAGCTCGGCGCGCTCGGTCTTCCGCCGGGCGCGGTCGACCTGGTGCGCTCGGACAAAGGTGACTGTGGCGGTCTCCGGCGGCTCCGGGTCCTCCTCCACGAAGTAGCCGAGAAGATCCTCGGCAGCCAGCAGAACCTCTCCGGACTCCTGATCGACAAGTCGATACAGAATGTCAGGTGAGTCGCCAAGGTCTTCGCTCTGGGGGCTCATGCGCATCCGTTTCCGTAAGAAGGGGGAAGGTCGAAGCGGTGGGCCGCCTGCGCCGGAACTGCCGACACCGGTCACACGGCTTCACCCCTGTCGGCGGCCGTCCGGCCCGCCGGTCACCCGGCTCTGGATGTCGGGCGCTTCGGGGCGGTCTCCGGGGAACGCTCCAGGAAGGGCTCCAGCAGCCCCGGGACCGCCTCGGCGGCGAAGGCCAGGCCCTCGGACGCGTCGGTGTCGTACGCCGTGTACGCGCCGCCCCCGGCGGCCGTGGTGGCCGTGATGCTCAGGAGTCCGGCGCGGCGCTGGAACACCGACTGCCTGACCGTCCAGCCGATCACCCCGGTCCTCTCCAGGACGGCCGTGGAGCGGCGGAGCGTGCCGGAGCGGGTGACCAGATAGCGGCCGGAAAGCGCGTGCCCGAGGCCCCGGTACGCGTCCAGGGCCAGCACCACCGCCAGCGGGACGGCCACCACCGCGCAGCCGAGCGCGATCCACAGCAGTACGGGCGTGAGCAGCGCCCCGAGGAGGGTCAGGACCAGGACCGGGCCGAGGGCGGCCGCGAGCGACCAGCGCAGTCGGCGGCCCTGGGCAGCACGCGGGTGCGGGGTGAGCGCGGCGCCGGTCGGGGTGTCCGTCTCGCGCAGCACGTCGGCGGCGACGGCGTCGGCCCGGGTGCGGGGGACGACCGGGAGCAGGGTGTTGTGGTCGGCGTTCCTCGCCTCGTGGTCCTGGGCGAGACCGGTGGTGATGGCGTCCAGGCGGGCCGCGCCGAGCAGCCGCACGCCGAGCGGTTCGACCAGGTCGACGCCGCGCAGCCGGGCCTCCTCGACGGAGATGGACCGGGAGGTGAACAGCCCGCGCCGCACCCGCAGCGTGCCGCCCGGCTCGCGCTCCAGGCGGTAGTTCCACCACATCTCGATCCAGAACCCGAGCGCCCCGACGACCCCCGCGACCAGGGCGGCCACCACCAGGGCGACGACCGTCCAGAGCAGCGGGGTCTGACGGAATCGGTCCCCGACCCAGGCGATGACCTCCCCCTGGGCCCCGACCCATTCGCTGACCTGCATGACGGCCCCGGCCGCCGCGCCCCCGAGCATCGGGGCGACGAAGGAGACCGGCGCGTAGCGGATCCAGCGCGGGTCCAGCACGGCCAGCTCGCCCTCGCGGTGGACGCCCGGGGACGGGGTGCGGGCGCGCTCCAGCAGGAGGCGGCGCAGCCGCTCGCCCTCGGCGCGGGAGACCGACTCCAGTTCGAGGGTGGAGTCGTTGCCGTGTTCGCCGGTGCCGATCCTGACGGTGACCAGGCCGAGGAGGCGCAGCAGCAGGTTGGCGGTGAGGTCGACGGTGCGGATGCGCTCCCGGGCCAGGGAGCGGCGCTTGACGAGGACGAGGCCGGTGTGGAGGTCGACGCGCTCCTCACCGATCCGGTAGCGGGTGCGGTGCCAGCGGACCCGGTCGGCGCCCGCCGCGACTCCGACGACCAGGACGCCCCCGGCCAGTACCCACAGCGCGGCCGGGGGAAGGCCGAGCCGGCTCGCCAGCCCGAGGGTCGCGGGGACGGCCGCGCCCGCGACGACGCCCGCCACGACGAGCGCGGTGACCAGGACCGTACGGGGGTCGAGGCGGCGCCAGTGCGGGGCGGGGGCGCCGTCGTCGTCCGGGGTACTCATGTGGCGTCGCCCGGGGTGTCGCGGGTGATGCGGGTGAGCCGTTGGGCGAGGTCGGCGGCGACCTCGTGGTCCAGCCCCTCGATCCGTACCGCGCCCTTGGCGGAGGCGGTGGTGACCGTGACCGTGGCGAGCCGGAAGAGCTGTTCCAGCGGGCCCCGCACGGTGTCGACGGTCTGGATGCGGGACATCGGGGCGATCCGCCACTCCTGCCAGAAGAAGCCGGTGCGGACGTACACCGCGTCCTCGGTGACCTCCCAGCGGTGCGTACGGAACCACCACAGGGGGAGGAGGACGGCGGCCGCCCCGCCCGCCGCGCCCAGGAGCGCGGCGGGCAGCAGCAGCCAGAGGCGGGCGGGCTCGATCAGCGTGCCCAGCACCACGAGCGGCACCACGGGCACGGCCGCCGTCAGCAGCAGCTGGACCCGCCACCAGCCGACGGTCCGCTCGTTCAGCGTGTTGCGCGGCGGCCGCAGCCGTATCGCCGTCCCCTCCTCCCCCCGTGGCACCGGCTCAGCGCCCGCGCAGCGAGCGGTAGGCGTCGACCAGGGCGGCGGTCGAGCTGTCGAGCTGACCGTCCTGCGCGCCGCCGTCACCGGTCAGCAGCGGCTCGATCTTCTTGGCGAGGACCTTGCCGAGTTCGACGCCCCACTGGTCGAAGGAGTCGATGTTCCAGACCGCGCCCTGGACGAAGACCTTGTGCTCGTAGAGCGCGATGAGCTGGCCGAGGACCGAGGGGGTCAGCCGGTCGGCGAGGATCGTCGTCGTGGGGTGGTTGCCCCGGAACGTCTTGTGCGGGACCAGCTCCTCGGGCACTCCCTCGGCGCGGACCTCCTCGGGCGTCCTGCCGAAGGCGAGCGCCTGGGTCTGGGCGAAGAAGTTGGCCATCAGCAGGTCGTGCTGGGCGATCAGGCCGGGCAGCAGGTCGTGCACCGGGGCGGCGAAGCCGATGAAGTCCGCCGGGATCATCTTCGTGCCCTGGTGGATCAACTGGTAGTACGCGTGCTGCCCGTTGGTGCCGGGGGTGCCCCAGACCACCGGTCCGGTCTGCCACTGGACCGGGTCGCCGTCGCGGTCGACGGACTTGCCGTTGGACTCCATGTCGAGCTGCTGGAGATACGCGGTGAACTTGGAGAGGTAGTGGCTGTAGGGCAGCACCGCGTGCGACTGGGCGTCGAAGAACGCCCCGTACCAGACACCGAGCAGGCCGAGCATGAGCGGGACGTTCTCCTCGGCCGGGGCGGTGCGGAAGTGCTCGTCGACGAGGTGGAAGCCGTCGAGCATCTCGCGGAACCGCTCGGGGCCCACCGCGATCATCAGCGAGAGGCCGATCGCGGAGTCGAACGAGTAGCGGCCGCCGACCCAGTCCCAGAACTCGAACATGTTGTCCGTGTCGATGCCGAACTCCTCGACCTTCTCGGCGTTGGTCGACAGGGCGACGAAGTGCTTGGCGACGGCGTCCTGGCCGGCCCTCAGCTCGGTCAGCAGCCAGTCCCGGGCGGAGGTGGCGTTGGTGATGGTCTCGATCGTGGTGAACGTCTTCGACGCGATGACGAAGAGCGTCTCGGCCGGATCGAGGTCACGGACCGCCTCGTGCAGATCGGCACCGTCCACGTTGGAGACGAAGCGGAGGGTGAGCGCGCGGTCCGTGTAGGAACGCAGCACCTCGTACGCCATGGCGGGGCCGAGGTCGGAGCCGCCGATGCCGATGTTGACGATGTTCCTGATGGGACGGCCGGTGTGGCCGGTCCACTCCCCCGCCCGGACCTTCTCGGAGAAGGCCGCCATCTTGTCGAGGACGGCGTGCACGGCCGGGACGACGTTCTCGCCGTCTACCTCGATCACCGCGTCGCGCGGGGCGCGGAGCGCGGTGTGCAGGACGGCCCGGTCCTCGGTGGTGTTGATCTTCTCGCCGCGGAACATGGCGTCCCGCAGCTCGGCGACGCCGGTCGCGACGGCCAGCTCGCGCAGCAGGCGCAGCGTCTCGTCGGTGACCAGGTTCTTGGAGTAGTCGACGGAGAGCTCGCCGACCCGCAAGGTGTAGGCGGCGGCGCGGTCCGGCTGCCGCGCGAACAGGTCGCGCAGCCGGGTCGCGGCGAACTCCTCACGGTGCTTGGCGAGAGCCGCCCACTCCGGCGTCTGGTTGAGCTTGGTTCGGCTTGCTGCGTTCATCCGGGACATCAGCCCACTTCTTCTCGTACCTCGGCATCCCCACTGCCTCTCCAACCTAATTGATCGAGGGGGCGGGTGACGTGGAGGCGGGGGGAACGCGAGCGGCCGGGCACCCGTGAGGCGGGTGCCCGGCCGGTGACGACTGGGTTCGTGGAGCGGTGCGGAGGGGGCGGGGTCAGATCTCGCCGCGGAGCTTGGCCAGCGCCTCGGCGAGGATCGCCTCGCCGTCGGCGTCGCTGCGCCGCTCGCGCACGTACGCGAGGTGCGTCTTGTACGGCTCGGTGCGCGGCGGGTCGGGCGGGCTGTCCTTGTCCTGGCCCGCGGGGAAGCCGCAGCGCGGGCAGTCCCAGGTGTCCGGCACCTGCGCGTCATGGGCGAAGCTCGGCTGCGTCTCGTGCCCGTTGGCGCACCAGAAGGAGATGCGCAGGCGCGGCGCGGACTCGCCGCGCTCGGCCTCGCCCATCGGGCCCGCTCCGACCCGGCTTCCCCGGATCGCGTTGCCACTTGCCACGGTCGTAACTCCCTGCGTGATGGTGCTCGGAGGATGCCCCAGTCTACGTAAGGCCCAACGCGCGTCCAGTGGAAGGAGTTACACCGTTACCGGAATCGCGGAACGGCTGGTTCAGTCCAGCTTGATGAGCAGACCGAGGACGACGATGCAGGCGAACCAGACCAGCCCGACCACGACGGTGATCCGGTCGAGGTTGCGCTCGGCGACCGAGGAGCCGCCGACGGAGGACTGCATTCCGCCACCGAACATGTCGGAGAGGCCGCCGCCCTTGCCCTTGTGCATGAGCACCAGCAGCATCAGCAGCAGGCTGAAGACGATCAGAGCGATCTGGAACGCCAAAACCACGGCTGGTCCCTACTTTCCGGAATTCTTGACTACTGCGTGTACGTACACCGGGGGCCGAAGGGCGTCCGCCCCTCCGGCCCCCGCAAGACTACGACGGATCGGCGCTACCGCATACTCACTGGTCGCGGAAGCGGACGATCTTGACGAACTCGTCGGCGTCCAGCGCCGCGCCGCCGATCAGGGCCCCGTCCACGTCGGGCTGCGCCATGATCGCCGCGACGTTCCCGGACTTCACCGAGCCGCCGTACTGGATACGGACGGCGTCGGCGAGCTCCGGCGAGTACAGCTCGGCCAGCCGGCGGCGGATCGCACCGCAGACCTCCTGGGCGTCCTCGGGGGTGGCGACCTCGCCGGTCCCGATGGCCCAGACCGGCTCGTAGGCGATGACGATGGTCTCGGCCTGCTCGGCCGGGACGTCCTTCAGGGCGCCGTCGAGCTGGGCCAGCGTGTAGGAGACCTGGTCACCGGCCTTGCGGATGTCCAGGCCCTCGCCGACGCAGAGGATCGGGGTCAGGCCGTGCTTGAAGGCGGCCTTCACCTTGCCGTTGCAGATCTCGTCGCTCTCGCCGTGGTACTGGCGGCGCTCGCTGTGGCCGACGGCCACGTACGTGCAGCGCAGCTTGGCGAGCATCGGGCCGGAGATCTCACCGGTGTACGCGCCGGAGTCGTGCGCCGAGATGTCCTGGGCGCCGTACTTGATCTTCAGCTTGTCGCCGTCGACCAGGGTCTGCACCGTGCGCAGGTCGGTGAACGGCGCGAGGACGGCGACCTCGACGTCCTCGAAGTCCTTGTCGGCCAGTGCGAAGGCGAGCTTCTGGACGTGGGCGATGGCCTCCAGGTGGTTGAGGTTCATCTTCCAGTTGCCCGCCATCAGCGGGGTGCGGGTGGTCATGAAAGGTCAGTCCTCCAGTGCGGCGAGCCCGGGAAGCGTCTTGCCTTCGAGGTATTCGAGGCTCGCGCCACCACCGGTCGAGATATGTCCGAAAGCATTCTCGTCGAAGCCCAGGATGCGGACGGCCGCGGCGGAGTCACCGCCGCCGACGACGCTGAAGGCCGGGGAGTCGACGAGCGCCTGGGCGACCGCGCGGGTGCCGTCGGCGAAGTCGGGGTGTTCGAAGACGCCCATCGGGCCGTTCCAGAAGACGGTGGCGGCGTCGGCGAGCTTCGAGGCGTAGAGCTTGTTGGTCTCGGGCCCGTTGTCCAGCCCCATCTGCCCCTCCGGCATGGCGTCGGCGGCGACGGTGGCGGGGTGGGCCGGGGCCTTGGTCTTCAGGTCGGGGAAGGCGGGGGCGACGACGACGTCGACGGGCAGGACGAACTCGACGCCCTTCTCCTCGGCCCGCCGCAGGTACTCCCGCACGGCGGGGATCTGGTCCTCCTGGAGCAGCGAGGTGCCGACCTCGTGGCCCTGGGCCTTGAGGAAGGTGTACGCCATGCCGCCGCCGATGAGGATGCGGTCGGCCCGCTCCAGCAGGTGGTCGATCACGCCGAGCTTGTCGGAGACCTTGGCGCCGCCGAGGACGACCGCGTACGGGCGCCGGACGTCGGTGGTGAGCTTCTTCAGGACGCCGACCTCGGTGGCGATGAGGTAGCCGGCGTAGTGCGGCAGCCGGGCCGGGAGGTCGAAGACCGAGGCGTGCTTGCGGTGGACCGCGCCGAAGCCGTCGCCCACGTAGACGTCGGCGAGTTCGGCCAGCCGGTCGGCGAAGGCGCCGCGCTCGGCGTCGTCCTTGGAGGTCTCACCGGCGTTGAAGCGGAGGTTCTCCACGACGGCGACCTGGCCGTCGGCGAGGCCGGTGACCGTGGCGCGGGCGGACTCGCCGACCGTGTCGGTGGCGAAGGCGACGTCGGCGCCGAGGAGTTCGCCGAGCCGGGCTGCGGCCGGGGCCAGCGAGAACGCCGGGTCGGGGGCGCCCTTGGGGCGGCCGAGGTGCGAGGCGACGACGACGCGCGCACCGGCTTCGGCGAGCTTGGCGACCGTCGGGAGGACGGCGCGGATGCGGCCGTCGTCGGTGATCGTGGTGCCGTCCAGCGGCACGTTGAGGTCGGCGCGGACGAATACCCGCTTGCCCGCGACCCCTTCGGCGAGAAGTTCGTCGATCGTCTTCATCTGGTCTTCCGTTGCTCCTTGCGAGGACGGGTGAACACGCCGAGAGGCCCGGCCGGCGCGTCGTTGCGCCGGCCGAGCCTCCCGCTCACATCGATGTGCCTGCCGACCCGAGGGTCAGAGCTGCTCGCCGACGAAGACCGTGAGGTCGACGAGGCGGTTGGAGTAGCCCCACTCGTTGTCGTACCAGCCGAGGATCTTCACCGTCGTGCCCTCCTGGACCATGGTCAGGGAGGAGTCGAAGGTGCAGGACGCCGGGTCGCCGACGATGTCCGAGGAGACGATCGGGTCCTCGGTGTAGGTCAGGATGCCCTTGAGGGCGCCGTCGTCGGCGGCCTTCTTGAACGCGGCGTTGACCTCGTCCTTGGTGACCTCGCGCGACAGCGTGACGACGAGGTCGGTGGCGGAGCCGGTCGGGACCGGGACGCGCATCGCGATGCCGTCGAGCTTGCCCTTGAGCTGGGGCAGGACCAGCGCGGTGGCCTTCGCGGCACCGGTGGTGGTGGGGATGATGTTCTCGGCGGCGGCGCGGGCGCGGCGCAGGTCCGAGTGCGGGAAGTCCAGGATGCGCTGGTCGTTGGTGTACGCGTGGACCGTCGTCATCAGGCCCTTGACGATGCCGAAGTTCTCGTCGAGGACCTTCGCCATCGGCGCCACGCAGTTGGTGGTGCAGGAGGCGTTGGAGATGACGTGGTGGCCGGCCGGGTCGTACTTGTCCTGGTTGACGCCCATCACGATGGTGATGTCCTCTTCCTTGGCCGGAGCCGAGATGAGGACCTTCTTGGCGCCGCCCGCGATGTGCTTCTCGGCGTCGGCCTTCTTGGTGAAGATGCCGGTCGACTCGATGACGATGTCGACGCCCAGCTCGCCCCAGGGGATGTCGGCCGGGTTGCGCTCGGAGAGCACCTTGATGGTGTGACCATCGACGGTGATGGTGTCGGCGGTGTGGCTGACCTCTGCCTTGAGGCGGCCCAGGATGGTGTCGTACTTCAGCAGGTGGGCCGTGGTCGCAGTGTCACCCAGGTCGTTGACAGCCACGATCTCGATGTCCGCACCCTGCTCCAGCAGCGCGCGGAAGTAGTTGCGACCGATGCGGCCGAAGCCGTTGATGCCTACGCGGATCGTCACGAACCGATCTCCTCGTTAGGTACGCCGGTTTTCGACGCCGGCGAGTTGTATAGGGATGTCCCCGACCGCTCTCGACCCTACCTCTCCACGGGCGCGGGAGTGACATCGAGAGGCCCCGTAAGCGCCGACGGACACGACCGGAGGCCCGTACTCACCAGTAGGGGTACGGGCCTCCGGTCGTGTCCGCCGGGCGTGCGGGCCGTCAGGCCGTCGGGCCCCGGGGGGGGGGGACGGCTCTCAGCCGACCAGGCCGTCGGCCATCTCGTCACTGAGGTTGGACTCCGTGCCCGGGATGCCCAGGTCCTGGGCCCGCTTGTCGGCCATGGCGAGCAGACGGCGGATCCGGCCCGCGACCGCGTCCTTGGTCAGCGGCGGGTCGGCCAGCGCGCCCAGCTCCTCCAGGGAGGCCTGCTTGTGCTCCATGCGCAGGCGTCCCGCGGCGGCGAGGTGCTCGGGCACCTCCTCGCCGAGGATCTCCAGCGCGCGGCCCACCCGGGCCCCGGCGGCGACGGCGGCGCGGGCCGAGCGGCGCAGGTTGGCGTCGTCGAAGTTGGCGAGCCGGTTGGCCGTGGCGCGGACCTCGCGCCGCATCCGGCGCTCCTCCCAGGCCAGCACCGACTCGTGTGCGCCGAGCCGGGTCAGCAGGGCGCCGATCGCGTCACCGTCGCGGACGACGACCCGGTCCACCCCGCGCACCTCGCGGGCCTTGGCCGCGATGGAGAGCCTGCGGGCCGCGCCGACCAGGGCGAGCGCCGCCTCCGGCCCGGGGCAGGTGACCTCCAGCGAGGAGGAGCGGCCGGGCTCGGTGAGCGAGCCGTGCGCCAGGAAGGCCCCGCGCCAGGCGGCCTCGGCGTCGCAGGTGGCCCCCGAGACCACCTGCGGGGGCAGCCCGCGGATGGGGCGGCCGCGGCCGTCCACCAGACCGGTCTGCCGGGCCAGCTGGTCCCCGCCCGCCACCACGCGCACCACGTAGCGCGAGCCGCGCCGCAGTCCGCCGGGGGCCATCACGATCAGCTCCGAGCTGTGCCCGAAGATCTCCAGGATGTCGCGCTTGAGCCGGCGCGCCGCCATCGCGGTGTCCAGCTCCGCCTCGATCACAATCCGGCCGCTCACCAGGTGCAGCCCGCCCGCGAACCGAAGAATCGCCGAGACCTCCGCTTTTCTGCAGCAGGTCCGGGTGACGGGAAGCCGAGAGATTTCGTCCTTCACCGCTGGCGTCATCGCCATGGGCCGATCCTTCCATGCATCCGAAAAATACGGTCGTACGCGGCGGCCAACAGCTCCTGGTCATGGACCGGAGCACCGTCGGGCGAGGCCACCGGCGCCAGCTCGACCGTGGCTCCGAGCCGCTTGGCGGCGTCGGCGAGGGACTCACGATCGGGCACGGCGGCCTCGTCGGCCAGCACCACGTCCAAGGCGAGTTTAGGGGCGTGTCGTCCCAAAACCTCCACATGACGCTGCGGTGAGAAGCCTTCGGTTTCACCGGGCTGCGGCGCGAGGTTCAGCGAGAGGACCTTGCGGGCCTTGGTGGTGACGAGCGCGTCGAGCAGCTCGGGCACCAGCAGGTGCGGGATCACCGAGGAGAACCAGGAGCCGGGACCGACCACCACCCAGTCGGCGTCGAGGACCGCTTCCACGGCCTCGGGGACGGCGGGCGGGTCCGGCGGGACGACGTGCACGGACTGCACCTCGCCCGGGGTGAGCGCGACGGTGGCCTGACCGCGCACGGTGACGATCGCGTCGGGCAGCTCCGGGTCGTGGCCCTTCACCAGCGCCTGGAGCTCCAAGGGCACGGCGGACATCGGCAGCACCCGGCCGTGCGCGCCGAGCAGCCTGCCGACCAGGTCGAGCGCCTGGACGTGGTCGCCCAGCTGCTCCCACAGGGCGACGATCAGCAGGTTGCCGACCGCGTGCTCGTGCAGGTCGCCCTTGGACTCGAAGCGGTGCTGGATGACCCGGGACCAGGTGCGGCCCCAGTCGTCGTCGCCGCACAGCGCGGCGAGCGCCTTGCGCAGGTCGCCGGGGGGCAGCACCCCCAGCTCCTCGCGCAGCCGTCCGCTGGAGCCGCCGTCGTCGGCGACGGTGACCACGGCCGTGAGGTCGCCGGTGATCCGGCGCAGCGCCGCCAGGGACGCCGAGAGTCCCATGCCGCCGCCGAGGGCGACGACCTTGGGCTGGGCACCGCGTTTGCGGCCCGAGAGCGCCGAGGTGGCGCGGCTCAGGCGCCGCATCCGCAGGTTGCGTCCGGTCACTCTCGCCCCATGTCCCGGTGCACGAGGACGGTCTCGATGCCTTCGCCCGCGAGCCGGGCCGAGAGCTTCTCCGACATGGCGACGGAGCGGTGCTTGCCGCCCGTGCAGCCCACGGCGATGGTCACGTACCGCTTGCCCTCGCGGCGGTAACCGGCGGCGATCAGCTGGAGCAGCTCGGTGTACTGGTTGAGGAACTCCTTCGCGCCCGGCTGGTCGAAGACGTAGTCGGACACCTCCTCGTTGACGCCGGTGAAGGGGCGCAGCTCGGGGACCCAGTGGGGGTTGGGCAGGAAACGGCAGTCGACGACCAGGTCGGCGTCGACGGGCAGGCCGTACTTGTAGCCGAAGGACATCACCGTGGCGCGCAGCTCCGGCTCCGACTCCCCCGCGAACTGGGCGTCCATCTTGGCCCGCAGCTCGTGCACGTTGAGGCTGGAGGTGTCGATGACCAGGTCGGCGTCGCCGCGCAGCTCGCGCAGCAGGTCGCGCTCGGCGGAGATGCCGTCGACGATCCGGCCGTCGCCCTGGAGGGGGTGGGGGCGGCGGACGGACTCGAAGCGGCGCACCAGGGCGTCGTCGGACGACTCCAGGAAGACGATCCGCCGGGTGACGTGCTTGGCCTCCAGGTCGGCGAGGGACTCGCGGAGGTTGTCGAAGAAGCGCCGCCCGCGCACGTCGACGACGACGGCGATCCGGGCGACGTTGCCCTGCGAGCGGGCGCCCAGCTCGACCATGGTGGGGATCAGGGCGGGCGGGAGGTTGTCGACGACGAACCAGCCGAGGTCCTCCAGACACTTGGCGGCGGTGCTGCGGCCCGCGCCCGACATCCCGGAGATGATCACCAGCTCGGGGATGGCCGCCTCACCCGTCTCGTTCGGGGTGTTCGTACTCACGTCTGCTGCTCCGTCTGCTCGGTGTGCTGGGTCCGTGCGGTCTGCCCGGACCGGGACGGCCGCGCTGCCCGGGGTGGCCCCGGGGTCCGCGGCGCCGGTGGGGTCCGTGATGTCGCTGGGGTCCCCGGTGGCCGCGGGGCCGGTGGGGTCGCGTGGGGTGTCGTGGGTGTGGTCGGTCATGAGCCGGCCCCGTCGTCCTCTTCCATGATCTCTCCTGTGGCCATGTTCACCGCAGGCGCGGCGGGAGCGGTCGTGGCGAGGGCGGCGGCCACCGATTCCGCCGTCCTGCGCCCTATCCCGGGGACCTCGCAGATCTGGTCGATCGTCGCCTGCCGGAGCTTCTTCACCGAGCCGAAATGCTTGATCAGAGCCTGCTTGCGGGTCTCGCCGAGGCCCGCCACGTCGTCAAGGGGGCTGGAGCGGATGCGCTTGGCCCGCTTGGCCCGCTGGTAGGTGATGGCGAAGCGGTGGGCCTCGTCGCGGACGCGCTGGAGAAGGTAGAGGCCCTCGCTGGAGCGGGGCAGGACGACCGGGTCGTCGTCATCGGGCAGCCAGACCTCTTCGAGCCGCTTGGCGAGACCGCAGACGGCGACGTCATCGATGCCCAGCTCGTCCAGGGCGCGCCGGGCGGCGGCGACCTGGGGCTGCCCGCCGTCCACGACCACGAGCTGCGGCGGGTAGGCGAACCGCTTCGGCCGGCCGTCGTCCTCCCGGGCCCCCTCGTCCTCCCGGGGCCCGTCCTCGTCCCGGGCCCCCTGGCCATCCCGGGCCCCGGTGCTCCCGGGGGGCGCGCCCGCGGCCGCTCCCAGCGGCTCGGCGTCACCGGCCGGCCCTGCGGGGACCGGTCCCGGCGGTCCGGCGTCGGAGGGCGCCCCTCCGGTCGTCTCCCGGGACTCCTCCCACTCCCCCGTGCGCTCCTTGTCCTGGAGGTAGCGCCTGAAGCGGCGGCCGATGACCTCGTGCATCGACCGGACG
The DNA here is from genome assembly GCF_044767975.1 of Streptomyces sp. NPDC101181. Lineage (NCBI taxonomy): Bacteria > Bacillati > Actinomycetota > Actinomycetes > Kitasatosporales > Streptomycetaceae > Streptomyces > Streptomyces sp. NPDC101181. The sequence goes on from NZ_JBIWOX010000020.1 coordinate 20,909, forward strand.
TCGTCCTGGCCCTCGAAGCCCTTGATCTGGAAGCGGCGGTATTCGCTCTTGCGGGCGAGACCGTCCTCGAAGACCACCATGGAGGCCACCACGTCGTCGCCCTGGAGGTGGGAGACGTCGTAGCACTCGATGCGCAGGGGGGCGGTGTCCAGGCCCAGCGCCTCGGCGATCTCCTCCAGGGCCCTGGAGCGGGTGGTCAGGTCGGAGGCGCGCTTGGTCTTGTGCAGGCCGAGGGCCTGCTGGGCGTTGCGCTGGACCGTGACCATCAGGTCCTTCTTGTCGCCGCGCTGCGGGATGCGCAGGCTGACCTGGGAGCCCCGGCGCTCGGCGAGCCACTGGGAGACCGCCTCGGTGTCCTCGGGCAGGGCGGGCACCAGGACCTCCTTGGGGACGGCTTCGCCGCGCTCCTCCCCGTACAGCTGCTGGAGGGCGTGCTCGACCAGGCCGGAGGTGTCGACCGCCTCGACCTTGTCGGTGACCCAGCCGCGCTGGCCGCGCACCCGGCCGCCGCGCACGTGGAAGATCTGGAGGGCGGCTTCCAGTTCGTCCTCCGCGACGGCGATCAGGTCGGCGTCGGTGGCGTCGGCGAGGACGACGGCGCTCTTCTCCATGGCCCGCCTGAGGGCCCCGGCGTCGTCGCGGAGGCGGGCGGCCCGCTCGTACTCCATCTCCTCGGCCGCCTGCGCCATGTCCTTCTCCAGGCGGCGGATGTAGGTGCCGGTGCGCCCGGCCATGAAGTCGCAGAAGTCCTCGGCCAGTTCCCGGTGTTCCTCCGGGGTGACCCGGCCGACGCAGGGGGCCGAGCACTTGCCGATGTAGCCGAGCAGGCAGGGGCGGCCGGTGCGCTCGGCGTTCTTGAAGACCCCGGCGGAACAGGTGCGGACGGGGAAGACCCGCAGCATCAGGTCGACGGTCTCGCGGATCGCCCAGGCGTGTCCGTACGGACCGAAGTAGCGCACGCCCTTCTTCTTGGCGCCGCGCATCACCTGGACGCGGGGGAACTCCTCGTTGAGGGTGACCGCGAGATACGGGTAGCTCTTGTCGTCCCGGTACTTGACGTTGAACCGGGGGTCGAACTCCTTGATCCAGGAATACTCCAGCTGGAGCGCCTCGACCTCGGTGGAGACGACCGTCCACTCGACGGAGGCGGCCGTCGTGACCATCGTGCGCGTGCGCGGGTGGAGTCCGGCGAGGTCCTGGAAGTAGTTCGCCACGCGCTGGCGGAGGTTCTTGGCCTTGCCGACGTAGATCACCCGGCGGTGCTCGTCGCGGAATCTGTAGACCCCCGGGGAGTCGGGGATCTGTCCCGGCTTGGGGCGGTAGCTGGAGGGGTCTGCCATGTCTCACACCCTACTTGCGGGCAGTGACAGTGCGTCGCCCTCGGGTGGTCCCGCGCCCCGGGACGCCGTGCGGTGACGGCGTTCCGGGGCGCGGGCCGACGGGCCGGTGCGGGGCCCGCTCAGGCGTCCGCGGCCGGGGTGTGCCGGGTGCGGTTCCGGCGGCGCAGGGCGGTGGCCGCGCACAGAGCGAGGGCGAGCAGCGCGCCGGATCCGGCGACCGCGGAGACGGCGGTCAGGGCGGTGCCGGGTGTCCGGGACGCCGCTCCGGCGAGCGCGGGGGACGCGGTGGGTTCCGCGGCCGGGCCGGGGACCCGCGGGTCCGTCGCCGCCCCGGGCGGGGCGGACCCCGGAGCGGTACCGGCCGCTCCCGGTCCGTAGCCGCCCGCCTTGCCGGACTTCGCGTATCCGGAGCCGGGCAGCTTGTCGGCGTACGCCTCCCGCACCCGGGCCCGGTAGGCGTCGAGCGTGGTGCCCTTCGCGCCCACGGCCACCGTCGCGTCCTCGTCCAGCGGGAGGACCCGGGAGGCGTCGTGGACGTACCAGGCGTCGGTCTGCGGCTCGCGGAACACGGTGCCGCCGGGGAGGATGCGGGCGCCCCGCGCGGTGTAGCGGGCCTCGTCGTCCCCGGTGGCGATGTTCACCACCCGCCACGGTGAGCCCTCGCCGGCTCCCGGGACCGTCCAGAGCGACGCCTTCCGGCCGTCGGAGGAGACAGCGGTGCTGGCGAGGAAGTCCAGGGTGCTGGGAGCGGCTCCCGGCTTCCCGGCGACGAAGGCGGCGGACAGCGAGCGTACGGGGACGGCCTTCCCGGTGATCCGGGGTGCCGCGTCCGCCCGGCTCACCGCGCCTTCCCGGGCGAAGAACCGGGACAGGGTCTCCAGGGTCGCGGGCTCGGCGGCCGCCTCGTGGGCCGCGTCCAGGGTGGCGGCGCTCAGCCGGGGCGCGGCGGCGGGCCCCTCGTCGGCGGTGGCCGGGGACGCGAGGGTGAACAGGGCGGCGGTGGCGGTGAGAGCGGTGGCGGCGGCGAGCCGCCGGGTGGTCGCGGTCATGGTCCTCACGCCCCGATCCGGTAGAGCGAGTGGGTCCAGGAGAACTCGTTGTTGTTCACGTACCAGGCGTGCGAGGCCCAGTTGTAGCGGTTGCTGGAGGGCCAGGGATCGCCCCAGTAGACCCAGCTGCCGGCGTCGTCGTAGCCGTAGATGACGTGCATGTGGCCACCGCCGGACGACCACTGGATACGGGTCTCGACGGGGCGCCGGGCCGTTATCTCGGCCTGCACGGTCGGGTAGCGCAGCCAGCCGGTGACGTAACTGCCGGGACTGACCCCGGCCCAGGAGAGGCCGGTCTGGACGTTGCCGAGGGTGGCCTGCGAGTTGGGGCACTCGGTGTTCTGGGCGCGGTTGAAGGAGGCGTTGCAGAACTGGTTCTGGGAGTAGGAGCGGCCGAACCAGGCGGCGATGGTGTTGCCTCCGGCCGCCCAGCACCAGTTGCTCTTCTGCTGCGCCTGCATCGTGATGTCCAGCCGCTGCGCCGCGGCGACGCCGACAGCGGTCTCGGCCGTCCCGGCGGAGCGGTCCGGGACCGTCGTGGCGGTCGCTGTGGCGGTGGCCGCGGGGACGGCGAGCAGGGCGGCGGCCAGGAGGGCGGTGAACGAGAACCGTCCGGCCCGGCCGTTTCCTGCGGGGCCTGCGAGGCCTGCGAGGCCTGCGAGGCCTGCGGGGCCTGCGGGGCCTGCGGGCCTTCCGTACCGTCCTGTGCTGACTCTTCGGTTGCGCATCGCGTTCCTCCCAAGGCGGGGGTGGGGATCGGAGGAGCGCGTCCGGACGCTGACGATGAGCATCCGGCGTTGTCCGGAGCAGGTCAACACGCTTCAATGCGAGGTGACATCGCGGTGTGAACGGCACGCCGTCCCTGTGAACGGCTCCGCCCCGGTCACCTGCTCCCCCGCACCCGGCGGGGGACGGTGTCGCCACTGCCCACGTGAACGTTCACCCGGAGGCCGGCCGTGCGGCAGACCGAGACCGAACTGGCCCAGGTGCTGCGGACCGGCCCGTTCCACCTGGCGTTGCGCACCGCCCTGGCGGTGCGCGGGCTGCCGCTCCAGCGGGTGCGGCACCATCTGGCGCATCGGGGGGTCAAGCTCGGGGTGACCAGCCTCAGTTACTGGCAGCAGGGCGTGCGCCGCCCCCGGCGCGCCGAGTCGCTGCGGGCCGTGGCCGCGCTGGAGGAGGTTCTCTCCCTCCCGGAGGGCTCGCTGCTGCAACTGCTGCGGGACGAGGACGTCCCGGCGGACACGGACCGCCCGGCGGGCCGCTCCTACCGTTCGCTGCTGGAGGCGTCGGGCTCGGTGGAGCGGCTTCTCGCGTCGATGGAGTCACCGGTGGACGGGGGGCTGCACACCGTGGGGCACCAGGAGCGGGTCCGGATCGGGGCGCGCCGGGAGCTGGCGGGCCGCACCTCCCGGCACGTGGTGCGCGCCCACCGGGACGGCGTCGACCGCTATCTCGCGGTGCACCGGGGCGACCCGGGCTGCGACCCTTCGCGGATCACGGTGCTGGCGCTGGAGAACTGCCGGACGGGCCGGGTCCGCTGGGACCGGGAGGCGGGGGTGCTGGTGGCCGAGCTGCTCTTCGACACCCGGCTGCGTTCCGGCGAGACGTACGTCTTCGGCTACGGCTTCGAGGACGGTACGGGCGGGGCCAGCGGCGAGTACGTGCGCGGCTTCACCTTCGGGGGCGGCCAGTACGTCCTCCAGGTCGGCTTCGACGAGGCCGCGCTCCCGGTGCGGTGCCGCCGGTTCGCCCAGGCCTCGGCGGGTGCGGCGCGCGGGGCCCGCGACGACCTCACGCTGACCGGCCGGCACCGGACCGTGCACCTGGTCGAGGAGGGCGTGGGGCCGGGGCTGATCGGGATCGACTGGGACTGGGAGTGATCCGTGGCTGGGCACCGGGCCGACGAGGGCCGCGGGGCGTCGGGTACGGCTTCGCGAGGCCGTGCGGGGTCCGGCCGCCGTGCCGCTGTCAGGCTTCGGGGCCCGCGACGAGCTTTCCGCCCTCGGCGGTGACCGGGACGGCGGGCAGCGGCACCGTGGCCGGGCCCCGGACGACCTCGCCGGTGGTGGTGTCGAAGCGGCTGCCGTGGCAGGCGCAGTGCCCCTCGGTGCCTTCGACCTTGGTCAGGACGCAGCCGCCGTGGGTGCACTGGGCGCTGAACGCCTTGTACTCGCCCTTGGCCGGGCAGCTGACGACGAGCCGCTGTTCGCGGTAGAGCCTGGCCCCGCCGACGGGGACGTCGGCGGCCGATCCGAGGTCGACGGGCGCGGTCGGGGTGGGGTTCTTGGCGTGGCCCAGCTTGGACTCGGTGGAGCAGGCGGCCGCTCCCAGCCCGGCGGCACCGGCGAGCGCGGCGCCCTTCAGCACGGTTCGGCGGGCGGCGGGCAGGCCGGGCATGCGGACTCCACGGGTGTCGTTCCAGACGGGTCGCGGTGGATCACCGGTCGCCGGGGTCGGGGTCGCCGGACGCGCACGAGGCGGCGACGGCGGCCGCGTGCACCGGTGACAGAACCGACGATACCGACCGGGAACGCAAGCCCGGCGACCGGGCCGGGCGACGGGCCCGCACCGCGTCTCGCATCGCCCTCGCCGGGGCTGGAACCGAGACCGGGGCCACGCGCCGAGGCCGGGCCACGCGCCGAGGCCGGGGCCGTACGCCGACGGCGGCGGCCCCCGTCGTCCTGCGGGGCCGCCGCCGTCCGTGCCGGTGTGCTCGGGACTCAGGCCTTGCGGGCCCGGGTCGTCTTCTTCGCGGCGGCGGCCTTGGTGCCGGTGGCCTTCGCCTGGGCCGACGTCGCCTTCCTGGGAGCGGCGGCCGTCTTCTTCGCCGCCGCCTTCTTCGTGGGGGCGGCCTTGCGGGCGGCCGTCCTGCGGGAGGTCCCGCCGCCCGAGGGCACCGCGGCCTCGCTGATCCGGTCCGGGTCCAGGATGGACTGGAGGAACTTCCCGGTGTGGCTCCCGGGGACCGAGGCGACCTGCTCGGGGGTGCCCTCGGCGACGACCAGGCCACCGCCGTTGCCACCCTCGGGACCCATGTCGACGACCCAGTCGGCGGTCTTGATGACGTCGAGGTTGTGCTCGATGACGATGACCGAGTTGCCCTTGTCGACCAGGCCGGAGAGGACCGTGATCAGCTTGCTGATGTCCTCGAAGTGCAGACCGGTGGTCGGCTCGTCCAGGACGTAGACCGTGCGGCCGGTGGAGCGCTTCTGGAGCTCGCTCGCCAGCTTGACGCGCTGCGCCTCGCCCCCGGAGAGGGTCGGCGCGGACTGCCCGAGCCGGACGTAGCCGAGGCCGACGTCGTTGAGCGTACGCAGGTGGCGGGCGATGGCCGGGACGGCCTCGAAGAACTCCAGACCCTCCTCGATCGGCATGTCCAGCACCTCGGCGATGGACTTGCCCTTGTAGTGGACCTCCAGGGTCTCCCGGTTGTAGCGCGCACCGTGGCAGACCTCGCACGGGACGTACACGTCGGGCAGGAAGTTCATCTCGATCTTGATGGTGCCGTCGCCGGAGCAGTTCTCGCAGCGCCCGCCCTTGACGTTGAAGGAGAAGCGGCCCGGCAGATAGCCGCGCACCTTCGCCTCCATCGTCTCGGCGAACAGCTTGCGGACGTGGTCGAAGACCCCGGTGTACGTCGCCGGGTTGGACCGGGGGGTCCGGCCGATCGGCGACTGGTCGACGTGGACCACCTTGTCGACCAGGTCGTCGCCGTCGACCCGGGTGTGACGGCCGGGGACCGACTTGGCGCCGTTCAGCTCGCGGGCCAGGTGGGTGTAGAGGATGTCGTTGACCAGGGTCGACTTCCCGGACCCGGAGACGCCGGTGACGGCGGTGAGGACGCCGAGCGGGAAGGAGACGTCGATGTCCTGGAGGTTGTTCTCCCGGGCGCCGTGGACCGTGAGGTTCCGGGCCGGGTCGACCGGGCGGCGGGTGTCCGGGGTCGGGATGGACCGCTTCCCGGAGAGGTACTGCCCGGTGATCGACGCCTTGTTCCCCAGGAGCTCCTTGAGCGAGCCGGAGTGGACGACCTTGCCGCCGTGCTCACCGGCTCCGGGGCCGATGTCGACGACCCAGTCGGCAACCTTGATGGTGTCCTCGTCGTGCTCGACGACGATGAGCGTGTTGCCCATGTCGCGCAGCCGGACCAGGGTCTCGATCAGGCGGTGGTTGTCGCGCTGGTGGAGCCCGATGGACGGCTCGTCCAGGACGTACAGCACGCCGACCAGGCCGGAGCCGATCTGGGTGGCGAGCCGGATGCGCTGGGCCTCGCCGCCGGAGAGGGTGCCCGCCGCGCGGTTCAGCGAGAGGTAGTCCAGGCCGACGTCGACGAGGAACCTCAGCCGCTCGTTGACCTCCTTGAGGACCCGCTCGGCGATCTTCTTGTCGCGGGCGTTCAGCCTGAGGCGCCCGAGGAACTCGGCGCATTCGCTGATCGACATCGCGGAGACCTCGGCGATGGACCTCTCCATCACCGTCACCGCCAGCACGATCGGCTTGAGGCGGGTGCCTTCACAGGTCGGGCAGGGCACCTCACGCATGTACCCCTCGAAGCGCTCCCGGCTGGAGTCGCTCTCGGCCTCGGTGTGGCGCCGCTTGACGAACTGGACCGCACCCTCGAAGGCGGGGGTGGTGTAGGCGCGCTCGCGTCCGTAACGGTTGCGGTAGCGGACCTCGGTCTGGATCTTGTGGCCGTGGAGCAGGGCCTTCTTGGCCCGCTGCGGCAGCCCGGCCCAGGGGATGTCCGTACGGAAGCCGAGGGCCTTGGAGAGCGCGCCGATCAGCCGGCCGAAATACTCCTTGGTGTGGCCGTGGGACCAGGGGTGGATCGCGCCCTCGTCGAGCGACTTCTCCTCGTCCGGGACGATCAGCTCGGGGTCGACCTCCATACGCGTCCCGATGCCGGTGCAGTCGGGGCAGGCGCCGAAGGGCGAGTTGAAGGAGAAGGAGCGCGGCTCCAGCTCCTCGAAGGAGAGGTCGTCGTAGGGGCAGTAGAGGTGCTCGGAGTACATCCGCTCACGCTCGGGGTCGTCCTCGGGGAGGTCTACGAAGTCGAGCACGACCATGCCGCCGGAGAGGCCGAGCGCGGTCTCGACCGAGTCGGTCAGCCGGCGCTTGGCGCTGTCCTTGACGGTGAGCCGGTCGATGACCACCTCGATCGTGTGCTTCTCCTGCTTCTTGAGCGTGGGCGGCTCGGCGAGCTGGATGGTGGTGCCGTCGACGCGGGCGCGGCTGTACCCCTTGGTCTGGAGGTCGGCGAAGAGGTCGACGAACTCCCCCTTGCGCTCGCGCACCAGCGGCGAGAGCACCTGGAAGCGGCTGCCCTCGGGCAGTCCGAGGACCTTGTCGACGATGGCCTGCGGCGACTGCCGGGAGATGGGGCGGTGGCACTCGGGGCAGTGCGGCTTGCCGATCCGGGCGAAGAGCAGCCGGAGGTAGTCGTAGACCTCGGTGATGGTGCCGACCGTCGAGCGCGGGTTGCGCGAGGTCGATTTCTGGTCGATCGAGACGGCCGGGGAGAGCCCCTCGATGAAGTCGACATCGGGCTTGTCCATCTGACCGAGGAACTGCCGGGCGTAGGAGGAGAGCGACTCGACGTAGCGGCGCTGCCCCTCGGCGAAGATCGTGTCGAACGCGAGGGACGACTTGCCCGACCCGGAGAGCCCGGTGAAGACGATGAGGGAGTCACGGGGCAGATCGAGCGAGACGTTCTTCAGGTTGTGCTCGCGCGCGCCACGGACGATGAGACGGTCGGCCACGCCGGTCCGCACCTTTCTAGAGAGAAGCGGGGGAACTGAGCCCCCGTCCAAGGGTATGGGGGCGCCACAGTGGTGGAGGAGGCTTTTCGACTCCGAGCGTATAGCACGCACATTCGATTTACGGTCGCTCTTCCTCTCCTTCACCCGAATGAGTGGCGGAGCCAGGGGTGTCGGTCCGGTGTCGCACGTCGCCGGGCGTAGGGAGTGGACACGGAGCGTCGGCGACCGACGACAGCGCCGCGAAGTGCGGTACCAGACTCCCGCGAACCCGGCATGACCAGCGACACACCCCCTAGGCTCGGCCGCATGATGGATCATGCGCACGACCTGGGAGCTGTACGCGAAGCGACCGCACGGCTGCTCGACGCGGCCGTCACACTGGACAACGCCGCCGTCACCGAGCCGTCACGGTTGCCTGGATGGAGCCGGGGCCATGTCCTGACCCACCTCTCACGTAACGCCGACGCGCTCGGAAATGTTCTCCGCGGACTCCCGATGTACGCGAGCAGCGAAATGCGGGACGCCGACATCGCCGCGGGCGCCCGGCGCCCTCTGGCCGAGCAGCTGGCCGATGTCCGGGAGAGCGCGGACCGCCTCTTCGCGGTCGCCGCGGAACCGGCCGACTGGACCCGTACCGTCGTCCTGCGCAACGGCGTGACGGACTCCGCGGCCCGGATTCCCTTCCGCCGCTGGATCGAGGTGGCCGTCCACCACGTCGACCTCGGCATCGGCCACGAGCTGGAGGACCTGCCCGGGGAGTTCGTGGAGCGGGAGATCGCCTTCCTCACCGAGCGTTTCAGCGGCCATCCCGATGTGGCCGCCACGGCGCTGACCGACGAGGACGGCCGCACCTGGAGCACCGGCGGCGGCCCGCGAAGCGCCCTGGTGACCGTGCAGGGGCCGGCGGCCGAGCTGATGGGCTGGCTGGCGGGGCGGCGCGACGGCTCGGCTCTGACGGTGGCCGGAGGGGCGCTGCCCGCCCTGCCGCCGCTGTAGGCCCCCGCTATAGGCTGAGCCGTATGACGTACAGCGGAGCGGTGAAGGTCGGCGGACCTGCGAGCGTGCACGAACTGACGGACCTGATGATCTCCAAGGCAGCCGTCGGCGCGATGAACAACAACGCCTATCTGCTGCGCTGCCGGGCCACCGGCGAGCAGCTGCTGATCGACGCGGCGGCCGAGCCGGAGACGCTGCTCGCCCTGATCGGTGACGACGGCATCACCTCCGTCGTCACCACCCACCAGCACGGCGACCACTGGCAGGCGCTGGCCCAGGTGGTCGGGGCCACCGGCGCCCGGACGTACGCGGGCCGCTACGACGCCGAGGGCATCCCGGTGCCGACCGACGTCCTGGTCGAGGACGGCGACACGATCACCGTGGGCCGGGTGGAGCTGACCGCCCGGCATCTGACCGGCCACACCCCGGGCTCCATCGCCCTGGTCTACGACGACCCGCACGGCGCCCCGCACCTGTTCACCGGGGACTGCCTCTTCCCCGGCGGGATCGGGAACACGCAGCAGGACCCGGAGGCGTTCGCGAGCCTGCTGCACGACGTCGAGACGAAGCTGTTCGACCGGCTGCCCGACGAGACGTGGGTCTACCCGGGCCACGGGAACGACACCACGCTCGGTGAGGAGCGGCCCCAGCTGCCCGAGTGGCGCGCCCGCGGCTGGTAGCCCGCCCCCCGGGACACACCGGCCCCGGAAGCACGGCGGGCGCGGGACCCGGTGCGGCGGCGCGGGACCCCGGAAGCACACAGCGGCCGGGACGGAACGGCTCTCGCCGTGTCCGTCCCGGCCGCTGCCGGTTGTCTCCCTGGTGCCGCTCCGGGCCACTCCGGGCCGACGGCCCGGCACCCGAGCCGGAGTCAGCTGCCGACGCGCTCGCTCTCCTCGTCGGAGGAGCCGACGGCCCCGGTCCCGCCGGCCTGACCGGCCTTCTCCGCCTCGGCCGCCGCCTGCTTCTTGCTGGCGATGAGACTGGTGATCGTGGTGATCACCAGCACGCCGCAGATGACGGAGAGCGAGAACGGGATGGAGATCGACGGCACGTGCACCCCGGACTCGTGAAGGGCGTGCAGCACCAGCTTGACGCCGATGAAGCCGAGGATCACCGACAGGCCGTAGCTGAGGTGGACCAGCTTCTTCAGCAGACCGCCGATGAGGAAGTACAGCTGGCGCAGGCCCATCAGCGCGAACGCGTTGGCCGTGAAGACGATGTACGGGTCCTGGGTCAGGCCGAAGATCGCCGGGATGGAGTCCAGCGCGAAGAGCACGTCGGTGGTGCCGATGGCGAGCATGACCACCATCAACGGGGTCATGATGCGCTTGCCGTTACGCTGGATGAAGAGCTTCGTGCCGTGGTACTGGTCGGAGACGCCGAAGCGCTGCTCGATCGACTTGAGCAGACGGTTCTCCTCGAACTCCTCTTCCTCCTCGCCCGCACGCGCCTCCTGGATGAGCTTCCAGGCGGTGTAGATCAGGAACGCGCCGAAGATGTAGAAGACCCACGAGAAGTTCGCGATCACGGCGGCACCGGCGGCGATGAAGATCGCCCGGAGCACCAGCGCGATGAGCACACCGATGAGCAGGACGCGCTGCTGGAGGTGGGAGGGCACCGAGAACTTCGCCATGATCAGGACGAAGACGAAGAGGTTGTCGACGCTCAGCGACTTCTCGGTGATGAATCCGGCGAAGAACTCGCCGGACGCCTGGCTGTTGCCAGACACCAGCAGGCCGATGCCGAAGACGACGGCCAGCGCGATCCAGACGATCGTCCAGATCCCGGCTTCCTTGGTCGACACGTCATGGGGCTTGCGCCCGATGAAGAAGTCGACGGCGATCAGGGCTGAGAGACCAAAGATGGTCAGGGCCCAGACGGTCCATGAAACGTCCACTGCGCCTCCGGCAGTTCGCTACGGCTACTGATTCAGCGTCGTCGCTGCCGGAGGTCTCTTCCACCCTCGCCCGCACCGCGCGGACATGGGCCGACGCCCCGGGACCGGCCTGCGGTCCGTATTGACGGGACGTCGCGTAAGGAGTACTCCCCTCCGTGATCCGAACAGTACAGGCATGCCCAAGGGTAGGTAAAGAAAAGCGTAAAGAAGTCGTAAAAACCGCAGGCGGGAGCTGTGTTCCGTCAACGACCGGCGGCTCGGCGGGCGGCCGCGACCGCCGCCAGCACCTGTCCGAGGATCCGGCTGCCCGGCGGCACGGTCAGGGGCTCGTACGTCCAGGTGTGACCGACCCAGGGGTCGGCGAGGTGGCTGTCGGCGACGGGGGTGATGCGCAGCAGCGAACGCCACAACGGGTCGAGCACCGGCCCGTACCCGGCGGCGTCCTCCCGGTCCGCGACCATCAGGAGGTGCACCCCGACCGAGGGCCCTTCGTCGGCGAGGTAGCGGAGCTGGTTGACGGCCCGGTCGTCGAAGCCGTGCGGGAAGTCGTTGACGACGAGGAGCTGTTCCGCGGTGTCCAGGTCGGGCGGGAGCGAGTCGGCGGCTCCGGCCCGGACCGCCATCTGCACCAGGTCCACGCGCCGGGTCAGGTGCGCGAGGACCGAGGCCACTCCCCCGGCTCCGGCGGCGGGCGGCCCGGCGAGGACACCCGCTTCCACCAGCGGCGCCAGCGGACCGGCCGCGGCGCCCGCGGCGTCGATGACGTGGACCGCGAACTCGCCGGGCGGATACACCGCGAGCAGCCGGGCCGCGTGGGTCACCGCGGTCTCCATCGCCAGGCGGCGCAGCTGGGTGGAGTCCAGCTCGGCGGCAGCCTCGGACGCCGTCCGGCCGCTGTCCACCCACATGCCGCGCTCCAGCGGCAGCCGGACGAGCAGCGGGATGCGCAGGCCGGTGCGCTCGGGCAGGTGGAGGTCGCCGACGCGCAGGGCCATCGGTATCTCCATGGGGATGCGATGGGCGTGCCAGACGGGGTTGTCCCACCCGGCGTAGGCGGCGGGGAGCGCGGGCTCGACGACGGCAGCCTCGGCCGCCAGTTGGCCCAGGTCCCGGTCCAGGGCCTCCTTGGCCCGGCCGGTCAGCTCGTCGCGCTTGGCACGGGCCTCCGCACGGGCCCGGTCGCCCGCGCCGCCCATCCGGTCGCGCGGGTCGGACAGGGCCCGGTCGAGCTCCTGGCTCATCCGGGACTCGGCGAAGTCCACGGCGCTGCGGTAGGCGGCCACCGCACGGGCCAGGTCCTCGAACATGCCCCAGATCTGGTTGTAGAGACGCTCGTCCATCGACCAGCCCGAGGCGTCCCCGGCGACCGGCCGGGGGGCCTGTCCCGGCGGGGCCTCCGGTGCGGTTGGCGGCGGCGACGGGGGCGCGGCGTGCCCGCGTCGCGGGTGCGCGTAGTCGATGGGCCCGCCCGCGCGGCCACCGGCGTGGCCGTCGGCGGGCCCGCCGACGGGGTGCGACCCGGGAGCGGGCGGCTCGGCGCTCCCGGCAGCGGGCGGCGGCGGGGCGGCGGGACCGGTCGCCGCCCCGGGGGGCTGGACGGCCGGGGACGCCTGGGCCTGCCGGGCAGCCGTGGCCGTGTCGGCTGCCGGGGACGTCCGGGGTGGGGCCGGGCGGTGGCCGGTGGGGCCGTCGGGGCGTATGCGGTCGCCGCTCCGGGGCCGGGGCGGCGGCGGGGCCACGGAGCGGGCCAGGCCCCGGGTGACGGCCTCCTGGATGGACCCGGCCAGGGTGGCGGCGTCGGCCAGGCCCTGGTCGGCCAGCATCTCGGCGAGCCCGGCGGCGTACCCCTGGCCTACGGCGCGGACCTTCCAGGCTCCCTGGCGGCGGTAGAGCTCCAGGGCGCTGACCGCGGACTCCACGTCGAGCCCGGTCAGCGTGAAGGTGGCGATCTCCTCGCCGTCCAGGCCGGTGACGGCGACGAACGGGGAGGGCACCGCGCCGAACTTCTCCGGGCCGCCGACCCCCACGGGCAGCGCCAGCAGCACCGTGAGCCGGTGCACCTCGGCGGGCAGGGCCTCCAGGTCGACGGCGAGCCGGTGGTCGGCCGCCGCCTGCTGGGAGACCTCTACCCCGGGGAGCTGGGGCGAGCCGGGGTGGGCGATCCACTCCGCGCCGCGCACCGTGCCCCGTTCGTCGCCGAGGGTGGCCCCGGCCACGACGGGCGTCCCGGCCGAGACCCGGATCTCCAGACGGGTCCGGGGCAAGGGGTGGTTCTGTCCCCGGACCAGTTCGGCCGTCATGTGCGCTGTCCCCCTGGACGATGGACCGCGCCCACCCGGGCGCGGTGCCGTGTTCGTGCGATGCGGTGCTGTGTTCGTACGGTGCCGTGCCGTGCCGTGTTCGTGCGGCGCCGGTCGAGCTGTGCTGGTCGCGCGGCGCGGTACGGCACTCGCTCGTGCCGAACGCTGTCGTGCCCGGGTGCCGGACCGGCCCGTCCCCGGGCCGGTCCGGGCCTACAGGTGCGGCAGGATGGACGGCATCAGGTCCTGGAAGGTGCGGCCGTTGGCCGGGTTGCCGAGGGCGGTCATCTGCCATCCGCCGCCCACGCGGTGCACCTTCGCCATGATCTGGGCGGTGTACTGGCCGCCGCCGTCCAGGGTGTACCGGGCCAGCTCCTGGCCGTTGGTCTCGTCGACGATCCGGCAGAAGGCGTGCCGGACCTCCTGGAAGGTCTGCCCGGTGAAGGAGTTCACCGTGAAGACGATCTGGTCGATGTGGACGGGCACCCGCTGGAGGTCGACGAGGATCGCCTCGTCGTCCCCGCCGGAGCCCGCGCCGCCGACGAGGTTGTCGCCGGTGTGCTTGACCGAGCCGTCGTCGCTGACGAGGTGGCGGAAGAACACGACGTCGACCGGCTGCTTGTCGGCGAAGAGCACCGCCGAGGCGTCCAGGTCGATCTCCCGGGTGCGCGAGCCGAACAGCCCGCGGCGCGGAGCCGCCTGCCAGCCGAGCCCCATCCGTACCGCGGTCAGGGTCCCCCCGTCGCTCTTCTCCAGGCTGATGGCCTGACCCTTGGTCATGTTGACCGTCACGCGCTGTCCCCTCTCGGCGTTGCCCCGCAACCGTCCGTCGTGCGGTTTCCCCGCACCCTACGCATTCCACCCGGCGCGGCAGCAGGCTCCGTCCGGTTTCGTGTCGGTCTTGCAACACACCGGCGCGGTGGCACCGGCGTGACGGAAATCAGGCCAGGCCCGCCTCCTTCATCTGGCGCAGCTCCTTCTTCAGCTCGCCGACCTCGTCCCGCAGCCGGGCGGCGACCTCGAACTGGAGGTCGGCGGCGGCGGCGCGCATCCGCTCGGTCATCTCCTCGATGATCCCGGCCAGTTCGGTCGCGGGCCGGTCGCCGGTGACCGCACCGGGCCGGGCCGCCTTGCCCTTCGCCCCGCCCTTGGCCGCCTTGCCGCCGAGGGCGGGCACGGGGGCCTTGGCCTCCTTGCCCTGCCGGTATCCGGTGCCGAGGAGCTGTTCGGTGTCGACCTCCTCGCGGGCGATGGTGGCGACGATGTCGTTGATCTTCTTGCGCAGCGGCTGCGGGTCGATGCCACGCTCGGTGTTGTACGCGATCTGCTTCTCCCGGCGGCGGTTCGTCTCGTCGATCGCCTGCTCCATGGCCGGGGTGATCTTGTCGGCGTACATATGGACCTGGCCGGAGACGTTTCGGGCGGCGCGGCCGATGGTCTGGATGAGCGAGGTGCCCGAGCGCAGGAAGCCCTGCTTGTCGGCGTCGAGGATGGCCACCAGGGACACCTCGGGGAGGTCGAGGCCCTCGCGCAGGAGGTTGATGCCGACCAGCACGTCGTACTCGCCGGAGCGCAGCTCGCGCAGCAGCTCGATGCGGCGCAGGGTGTCGACGTCGCTGTGGAGATAGCGGACCTGGATGCCCAGCTCCAGGAAGTAGTCGGTGAGGTCCTCCGCCATCTTCTTGGTGAGCGTGGTGACCAGGACCCGCTCGTCGCGTTCGGTGCGCTCGCGGATCTCGTGCACCAGGTCGTCGATCTGGCCCTCGGTGGGCTTGACCACGACCTCGGGGTCGACGAGGCCGGTGGGGCGGATGATCTGCTCCACGAATCCGTCGCCGCGCGAGAGCTCGTACTTGCCCGGGGTGGCGGAGAGGTAGACCGTCTGGTCGATGCGCTCCAGGAACTCCTCCCACTTCAGCGGCCGGTTGTCCATCGCGGAGGGCAGCCGGAAGCCGTGGTCGACCAGGGTCCGCTTGCGGGAGGCGTCGCCCTCGTACATCGCGCCGATCTGCGGGACGGTGACGTGGGACTCGTCCAGGACGAGCAGGAAGTCGTCGGGGAAGTAGTCGAGGAGGGTGTTGGGGGCGGTGCCCGGGGCGCGGTCGTCGAAGTGCATCGAGTAGTTCTCGACGCCGGAGCAGGTGCCGATCTGGCGCAGCATCTCGATGTCGTACGTGGTGCGCATCCGCAGCCGCTGGGCCTCCAGCATCTTGCCCTGCTTCTCCAGCTCGGCCAGCCGCTGCTCCAGCTCCCGCTCGATGCCGCCGACGGCCTTCTCCAGCCGCTCGGGTCCGGCGACGTAGTGGCTGGCGGGGAAGACGTGGACGACGGGGTCCTCGCTGATGACCTCGCCGGTCAGCGGGTGGAGCGTGGACAGGGCCTCGATCTCGTCGCCGAACATCTCGATGCGGACCGCGAGCTCCTCGTAGACCGGGAAGATCTCGATGGTGTCGCCCCGGACCCGGAAGGTGCCCCGGGTGAAGGCCAGGTCGTTGCGCGCGTACTGCATCTCGACGAAGCGGCGCAGCAGCAGGTCGCGGTCGATCTCCTCGCCGACCTTGAGCTGGACCATGCGGTCCACGTACTCCTGGGGCGTGCCGAGGCCGTAGATGCAGGAGACGGAGGCGACGACGACGACGTCACGCCGGGTGAGCAGCGAGTTCGTCGCGGAGTGGCGCAGCCGCTCGACCTCCTCGTTGATGGAGGAGTCCTTCTCGATGTAGGTGTCCGACTGGGGGACGTACGCCTCAGGCTGGTAGTAGTCGTAGTACGAGACGAAGTACTCCACGGCGTTGTTCGGGAGGAGCTCGCGGAACTCGTTGGCCAGCTGGGCGGCGAGCGTCTTGTTCGGCGCCATCACCAGGGTGGGGCGCTGGAGCTTCTCGATCATCCAGGCCGTGGTGGCCGACTTGCCCGTACCGGTCGCGCCGAGCAGGACGACGTCCTTCTCGTCCGCGCGGATACGCCGCTCCAGGTCGGCGATGGCCGTCGGCTGGTCGCCGCTGGGCTGGAAGGGACTGACGACCTCGAAAGGCGCCACCGAACGTTCGATCTTGGAAACGGGCCGCATGCAACCACCGTACGACCCCCCACTGACAACAGCCGCGAATCGGCCGTAGGCAGCCCCGGATCAGCGACGGCCGGACCCTGCGGCGGCCCGCCCCGCCCCCGGGTTCCGCTCCGCCTCGTCCGTCACCGCACCCGGGTCGAACAGGAGCACCACCGCGGCCAGCAGCAGGAAACAGCCGGGACCGATCAGCATCGGGCCGATCGACTCGGCTCCCCCGCCGGTCGGCAGGAGGTCCGGGGTCGTGGGCGGCAGATGCAGGTGCACGTCCATGGCCGCCATTCCGGTGTAGTGCATTCCGGTGACCGCGGCGGCCATCAGGGCACTGGCTCCGAGGCTGGCCAGGAAGCCGCGGAGGGACACGGCCGCCCACAGCGCGGCGGTGGCGGCGCCCACCGCGATCAGCACCGAGAGGGCCACCAGGGGCGTGTCGTACGTCAGCCGCCCGTCCAGACGCATGCCCGCCATGCCGAGATAGTGCATCGACGCCACACCGAGGCCGGTGATGGTCCCGCCCGTGATCAGCGCCATGCGAGTCGCGCCCCGGTACCCGACAATGAGGATGCCGATGCCGACCATGACGACGGCGAGCGCCAGTCCGGCGTAGGTGAGGGGCTTGTCGTAGGAGATCGGTGCCTCCTTGACGGTGAAGCCCGTCATCGCGACGAAGTGCATGCTCCAGATGCCGGAGCCGATGGACAGCGCGCCGAGAGCCAGCCAGACGGCCGTGAAGGAGCGTGCGGTGCGCAGAGATCTGATGGTGCAGCGAAGTCCGAGGGCGGCCCCCAGGCCGGCCATGAGGAACGCCACGACCGGAGTCACCAGTCCGTAGGTGAATCCGTCGACCGTTCCCTGGTCGCCGACCGATGCCGTCGCCGTGACGACCCTGTCGAGGGTTCGCTGCATGTCGACCGTTTCCAGCACGCGGATATGCCTTTCGAAAGACCCCCGGGTCGAGGGGATCCCCGAAGGGCGAATCCCGGCAGGCGGATGAAGGACGTGCATTTTATCGGCACGGCGGTCGGAGGGACGAACGCACTCCCCGGACCGCGCCCCCGGGCGGTCCGCTCCGTCGGCTGCACACGCCGCCGAGGCCCCCACCCCGTGACGGACCTTCCGTTCATGCCGCGGCCACCGCCTCCCCGCCCGGCGTTGGCAAGCCGCTGTCAGTCTCGGCCTGTCCGCACCCCGCGATGCGAGGAGTCCCCGTGTTCGTACGCTCCGTCACCGCCTCGACCACCGCCGCCGCCGTGCTCGGCGCAGGCGCTCTGCTGCTGCCGGCCGCCGACCGGACGGAGGCCGCGACGCAGCGGGCGAACCCGGTCGTCGTCGCCCACCGGGGAGCGTCGGGCTACGCACCGGAGAACACCCTCGCCGCCGTCGACGCCGCCGACGCGCTGGGCATCGACTGGGTGGAGAACGATGTCCAGCGGACCCGCGACGGCGTTCTCGTCGTCCTCCACGACACCGACCTGAAGCGCACGACGGACGTGGAGCAGGTCTTCCCGGACCGGGCGCCCTGGGCGGTGAAGGACTTCACGGCGGCGGAGCTGGCGAAGCTCGACGCGGGCAGCTGGTTCGGCGCCCAGTTCACCGGAGTCCGGGTGCCGACCCTCACGCAGTTCCTGCACCGTCTGGAGCGCAACCGCCAGAAGCTGCTCCTGGAGATCAAGAGCCCGGCGACCTACCCGGGCATCGAGCGGGACATCGTCCGCGTCCTGCGGAAGGAGGGGTGGCTGGACCGCTCCCACGTACGGAACCGGCTGGTCATCCAGAGCTTCGGCGCCGACAGCGTCAAGAAGGTGCACGCCTTGCGCCCCGACGTCACGACCGGGTTCCTCGGTAACCCGGCGGTGGCCGATCTGCCCGCCTACGCGGCGTTCACCGATCAGATCAACCCCTCGTACACGACGCTCAGCGCCGACTACGTAGCGGCCGTCCAGCGGCTGAAGGGTGCCCACGGCAAGCGGCTGCGGGTCAACACCTGGACGGTCAACGACGCGGAGAAGGCGGCGAACGCCCAAGCGCTCGGGGTCGACGGCATCATCACCAACTACCCGGACGTGGTACGCGACGCGACGAGCTGAGCCACGCCGGGGCTGGACTGGACTGGACTGGACTGAACGGAAGGCTGGCCGCGCAAGGCTGCCCCGGGGGGGCTGAGCCCTTGGACCGAGCTGCGGGCCGGGCCCCCGGGCGTTGTCAGTGGTGGGTCGTACGGTGGTCGGCATGGACAGCGAAGGCGGTGTGACGGGCGGCGGAGCCGGTTCCGCGGGCTCGGAGGCGGGCACCGGGGGCGCCGGTGGACCGACGACCGTGGAGTGGTGCGTCGAGGCGAGCCCCATCGGCCCGCTGCTGCTCGCCGCGACCTCCGCCGGTCTGGTGACCGTGGCCTTCCACGCCCGCCCCGCCGCCCGGGACGCGGCGCTCGGTCAGCTGCGGGCCCGGCTCGGCGCCGAGCCGGTCGAGGCGCCCGGCTCCGAGCGTCTGACCGAGGCGATACGCGCGCTCGCGGCGTATTTCGCGGGCGAGCGGCGGGACTGGTCGGGCCTGCGGCTGGACTGGTCGCTGACGGCCGGATTCCAGCGCGAGGTGCTGCGTGAGCTGGCCTCCTCGGTGCCGCACGGCACGGTCGTCGGATACGGGGAGCTGGCGGCCCGGGTGGGCAGGCCGGACGGCGCTCAGGCGGTGGGGGCGGCCATGGGGGCCAACCCGCTGCCGGTGGTGGTGCCGTGCCACCGGGTGGTGGAGAGCGACGGCGGTCTCGGTGGGTTCGGGGGCGGCCGGGAGACCAAGAGGCAGTTGCTGGCGCTGGAGGGGGTTCTGCCGCGACCGCTGTTCTAGCCGGGTCTCACGTGCCCGGGGGTCGCGTGCTCGGGGTTCACGTTCCCCGGGTTCGCGTGTCCGGGTCTCGCGTGCTCCCAGGGGCCCACACGTTTTGGGGGGTCGTGTGTTCTCGGCGGGGCTCGCGTGGTCCGGGAGTGTCTCGCGGTGACCGGTTCACCCGATCGGGTGTATCGCGGGGCGCGGCCGATGGCACACTGCGCCGGTGACGACGCCATCTCTCCCCCGCCCCCCGGTCACCGCTGCCGAGCTGCCCGCACTCCAGCGCCGGACGTCCGCCGTGCTCATCGTCAGCCAGATACTCGGCGGCCTCGGGGTGGCCGTAGGTATCGCGCTGGCCCCGATGCTGGCCGTCGAGGTGAGCGGGTCCGAGGCGCTGTCCGGCCTGGCGCCCACCGCGTCCGTCGCGGGCACGGCACTGCTGTCGCTGCCGCTGGCCGCGCTCATGGCGTCCCGGGGCCGACGGCCGGGGCTGGTGCTCGCCTACCTGATCGGTGCGCTGGGCGGCGGTCTGGTGGTGCTCGCCACGACGCTGTCGAGCTTCCCGCTGCTGCTGCTCGGCATGGCGGCGTTCGGTGCGGGGTCCTCGGCCAACCTCCAGGCCCGGTTCGCGGCCGCCGACCTGGTGGGGCCGGACCGGCGGGGGCGGGCGATCTCCACCGTCGTCTGGGCCTCCACGATCGGTTCGGTGCTGGGCCCCAACATCTCGGCCCCGGCGAGTCGGCTGTTCCGCGGTACGCCGGTGCCCGAGGCCGCGGGACCCTACCTCTGTTCGGCCGTCGTCTTCCTGGTCGCGGGGCTCGTCGTGGCCCTCGCCCTGCGGCCGGACCCGCTGCTCACGGCCCGCGCCCTGGCCCCGGAGGGGACGTCGGGCACCGGGAAGCGGTCCCTGCGCGCCGGGGTCGAGGCCGTCCGGGAGTCCCCGATGGCGCGGCTGGCCCTGGTGACGATCACCGTGTCCCACACCGCGATGGTCTCGATCATGGTCATGACCCCCGTCGATCTGGGGCACCACGGCGCGGACCTCCAGCTGATCGGGCTCGTCATCAGCGGTCACATCGCGGGGATGTACGCGTTCTCACCGCTGATGGGCAGGCTGGCGGACCGGTTCGGGCGGCTCACCGTGATCGGTCTGGCGGTCGGTCTGCTGAGCTGTGCCGCACTGCTCGCCGGGACGGCCGGGCCGCGGCACGGGCAGACGGCCGCGGGGCTGTTCGTGCTCGGTCTGGGCTGGTCGGCGGGCATGATCGCCGGTTCCGCGCTGCTCACCGACGCGGTGCCGCAGGCGGCGCGGGCAGCCGTGCAGGGGCTGTCCGACCTGACCATGAACGCGGCCGCGGGTATCGGTGGAGCGGTCGCGGGCGTGATCGTCGCGCAGTGGGGGTACGGCCCGCTGAACGCGGTCGGCGCCGCGCTGGTGCTGCCCGTGGCCGCGCTGGCCCTGCGCCGGAGCCTGCGCCCCGGAGCCGTCGGCGGCTGAGGGCTCCGGCGCCGTAGCCGCGAGTCGGGGGCGTGGCGATAGCCGTGGCGGTGGCCCCTGTCCCTGTCCCTGTCCCTGTCCCTGTCCCTGTCCGTCAGAGGCTGATGTGGTACGCCTTGCGGAGCGTTTCGTGGACGGTCCAGGTCGTCCGGTCGCCCTCGCGCAGGACGCAGGCGTCCCCCGGGCCGATCTCCAGCGTCGCGCCGCCCTCGACCGCGACGGTCGCCCGTCCGCTGACGACCACGAACAGCTCGTTCGCCTCGGTGTCGGTGACCACGCCGGGCGTGATCTGCCAGATCCCCCGGATCTGCGTGCCGTCGGCCGACTCCCACAGCACCTTGCCCGTGACCACGGGATCGCCCGAGACGACCTGTGCCGGATCGAGCAGCTCCGGAACGAGTTCGGCGTCCGGGATGTGCACGGCGAAGGAGGCAGGGGCCTGGTCATGTGTGGTCATGGCCGGTCACCTTAGCGACCCGATCCGGCCGACTCGCGGGCAGGACCGGCGCGGCTCCGCCCATCGTGGTTTGCCCGCGCCCCGGCCGCGACAGGGATGGGGCATGCCACAGAACCCACCGGAACAGAGCCCGACGGACACCCGGAGCGGGGGCATCCGGAACGAAGGCGCCCGGAACGCGGACACCCGGAACGCGGACAGCCGGAGCGCGGACGCGCGAAACGCGGACGCGCCTCGCGGCACGGACGCGCGGCGGGCCCCCGCCCAGCCGCGTCCAGCGGCCACGGGCTCCTACGAACCGGTGCTCTCGGTGGACGTCCGCGCCGCGCTGAGTGCCCGGCTGCCTGTCGTGGCCCTGGAGTCGACGATCATCGCGCACGGTCTGCCACGCCCCCGCAACCTCCGCGTCGCGGTGGAGCTGGAGGAGCTCGTCCGGTCCGCGGGCGCGGTCCCGGCCACCGTCGCGGTCCTGGACGGACGGGCCCATGTGGGCCTGGACGCTGATCAGTTGGAGCGGGTGGCCGCGGATCCGGCGGTACGGAAACTGGGGCACCGCGACCTCGCCCCCGCTCTCGCGGCCGGGGCGAGCGGGGCGACGACGGTCTCCGCGACGGCGTTCCTGGCCGCACGGGCGGGGATCGGCGTCTTCGCGACGGGCGGACTCGGCGGAGTGCACCGGGAGTGGGCCGCGGACCAGGACGAGTCGGCGGACCTGCGGCTGCTCGCGCGCACCGGGATCACCGTGGTCTGCGCGGGCGTGAAGTCGATCCTGGACGTCCCGGCCACCCTCCAGCGGCTGGAGACCCTGGGCGTCGGCGTCCTCGGCTACCGCACCGGTCACTTCCCCGGCTTCTACCTCAGCAGCTCCGGCCACCCCGTCGACTGGACGGCGCACAGCCCCGAGGACGTGGTGGAGGTCATGCGGGCGAAGGACGCGCTGGGCGGCCCGCGGTCCGCGCTGATCGTCGCCAACCCCGTACCGGAGAGCGAGCAGTTGGACCCCGCGCTGCACGACCGGGTGCTGGCCGAGGCGCTGGAGGCGTGCCGGGCGCAGGGCGTTTCCGGGCAGGGCGTCACCCCGTTCCTGCTGGACCAGTTGATGCGGCGGACCGGGGGCGCGTCGCTGGAGGCGAACCTCGCGGCGGTACGCGGAAACGTACGCCTCGCGGCCCGGGTCGCCGTCGCCGCGGCCGCCCGGTGAACCGTCCGGCCGACCGTCCCGCCCCGGGCGGCGGACTCCTGGTGGTGGGGGACGTGGTCACGGACGTGGTGGCGCGCCACGGGCCGGACCTCGCACGCGGTACGGACACGGCTGCCCGCATCCGTACCCTGCCGGGCGGCGCGGGGGCCAACGTCGCCTGCTGGGCGGTGCGTTCGGGCTGCGCGGACGCCCGGCTGCTCGCCAGGGCGGGGGCCGGGTCCGCAGACTGGCACCGGGAGGCGCTGGAGCGGGCGGGGGTACGGACGTTCCTGGCCGTGGACGAGGAGGCGCCGACGGCGACGGTCATCGCCCTGGTGGACCGGGCCGCCGAGCGTACGTTCCTCACCGACAGCGGGGCGGCGCTGCGGCTCACCGTCGAGGACTTCTCTCCCTCGATGCTCGACGGGGCCGGGCGGCTGCACCTCTCCGGCTACCTCCTGTTCGCCGCGACCAGCCGGGCCGCCGCCCTGCTCGCCCTGCGGACCGCCGTGGAACGGGGTGTGGCGGTGAGCGTGGACCCGGCGTCGGCCGGGTTCCTCGCCGAACTGGGCCCGGAACGCTTCCTGGAGTTCGCCGAGGGCGCGGAGCTGCTGCTGCCGAACGCGGACGAGGCCCGCCTGCTCACCGGGCTGCCCGGAGCCGAGGCTGCCGCGGCCGCGTTGAGCCGTCGCTTCCCGCGGGTCGCGGTGACGCTGGGCGGTCGGGGAGCCGTGCTGGCCGCCGAGGGCCGGGTGATCGGCCGCGTCCCCGCCCGGCCGGTCCGCGACCCGGTCGACTCGACGGGCGCGGGGGACGCGTTCACGGGCGGGTTCCTCGCCTCTCTGCTCGCCGGGGCGGACGAGGTGACGGCGGCCGCGGAGGGCTGCCGGGCCGGCGCGTTGGCGGTGACCACGGTGGGCGCCCGCCCACCCGGATGACCTCGGGGGGCCGACGCCTTCGCCGACCGATGACCACGGCGCACGGGCCCCTCGCGCAGGACCACGGCCGGGGCCCCGCCCACCCGGATGACCACAACGGGCCGACGCCATCGCCGACCGAAGACCAGGGCGCGCGGGCCCCTTGGCGGACGCGTCCGGGTGCCCCGCCCTACCGCACCCCCGACCAGGCCGGATGGGCCGGGTCGTCCGCCCGCACCACCACGTCCGCGCGCTCGGCGGGCGCCACCTCCTCCTCGTACCGGGCGAAGGCGGGCAGGGTCCAGCGCTCCGACTCCTCCGTGCGCCGCCGCAACGCCCCCGGCGACAGCCGCAGATGGACAGCGAGCGCGAACGGGAACCAGTGCCCCAGCAGCAGCGGACCGTGCACGACGGCGACTCCGCCTTCCGGCAGCGGGTGGTACGGCGTGCGCGTGGCCCGGTCGGTCACCGGGTCCCACAGGTCCGGCAGGACCCGGCCGGAGCCGCCCGCCTCCAGCGGCCCGAGCACCTCGCGCCACAGCGCCCCGGTGTCGAACCAGCTGTCGGCGTACGCGTCCGGGTCCTGCTTCCCGTACTCGAACCGCAGGCTCGCCGGGCGCAGAAAGCCCGCGGTGGGGACGGTGAGCACCGCCCGGCCGCGCAGTCTCAGCTCTTCCGCCAGCCGTTCGGCCAGGTCGCCGGTGCGGGCGGCCGGGGCTCCGTCGATGCCGAGGGTGAGCCAGGGGGAACCGTCGGCGGCGGACAGCCCGTCGGTGTGCCGGGCCAGCTCGGCGGCCAGCCGTTCCCAGGAGATCGCTTCGAGTCGCACGCCACCATCATCCCCGCCCGGCGCGTCAGGCGCCCCGCAGCTCGGCGGCGAGAGCGCCCTCCCCCGTCACCTCGATCCGCCCGTCCTTGACCGCCTCCGCGAGGGTGACCCGGCCGCTCACCAGCTCCAGGCAGAGGGCGGAGTCGAGGGTGATGCGGGCGTCGGCGTGGTCGGCGGGCCCGAAGCCGTACGGCTCGCCGCCGGATCCGGGGGCCGCCCCGCTGCCCGTTCGGACATGGAACTCGCCCTCGTCGAGGCGTACTTCGAGGATGCCGTCCTGGGTGAGTGCGGCCAGCGCGCGCAGCAGCGGCAGGGCGAACCAGTGGGCCCGCACCGCGTCGGTGGGGCGGCGTTCGGCGAGGGCGGGGGCGCCCCAGTCGGCGAGTGCGGCGAGGACGGGGAGCAGTCCGTGGCCACGCCCGGTCAGTTCGTAGACCGACGCGGAGGCGGGGGGCGGGAGCCTGCGGCGTACGGCGAGGCCGCCCTGTTCCATGTCCTTGAGGCGGGAGGCCAGCACGTCCGTGCTGACGCCGGGCAGGTCGGCGTGCAGGTCGGTGTACCGGCGCGGCCCGCCCAGCAGTTCCCGCACGATCAGCAGCGTCCACCGGTCACCGACCTGGTCGAGGGCACGGGCGGCGGCGCAGAACTGGTCGTAGCTGCGACGTCTGACGGGGCGTTGGGCGGCGGGCTGCTGACGGGGCATGTCCCGCAGTCTAGACAGGTTGTTGGACTTTCCAAGCTCAAACTTGGTAAAACCAAGTATCGCAGTTCGGCTCGGGGAGGCACCGCATGGAGTTCCGGCAGTCCAGCAAGCTCAACGAGGTCTGTTACGAGATCCGGGGCCCGGTCATCGAGCACGCCAACGCCCTGGAGGAGGCGGGCCACAGCGTGCTCCGGCTCAACACCGGCAATCCGGCGCTCTTCGGCTTCGAGGCGCCGGAGGAGATCGTCCAGGACATGATCCGGATGCTGCCGCAGGCTCACGGCTACACCGATTCGCGCGGCATCCTCTCCGCCCGGCGAGCGGTGGCCCAGCGCTACCAGGCCATGGGGCTGACCGACGTCGGCGTGGACGACGTCTTCCTCGGCAACGGGGTCTCCGAGCTGATCTCGATGGCCGTGCAGGCGCTGCTGGAGGACGGCGACGAGGTGCTGATCCCGGCGCCGGACTTCCCGCTGTGGACGGCGGTGACCACGCTCGCGGGCGGCAGGGCCGTGCACTACGTCTGCGACGAGGAGTCGGACTGGAACCCGGACCTCGCCGACATGGCCGCCAAGATCACCGACCGGACGAAGGCCGTCGTGATCATCAACCCGAACAACCCCACCGGCGCGGTCTACTCCCGCGAGATCCTCGAAGGGATCCTGGATCTGGCCCGCCGGAACGGGCTGATGGTGTTCGCCGACGAGATCTACGACCAGATCCTGTACGACGGGGCCGAGCACCACAGCGCCGCCGTCCTCGCCCCGGACCTGGTCTGCCTCACCTTCAGCGGCCTGTCGAAGACGTACCGGGTGGCCGGGTTCCGCTCCGGCTGGATGGTGGTCTCCGGTCCGCAGCAGCGCGCCCGCAACTATCTGGAGGGCCTGACCATGCTGGCCTCCATGCGGCTCTGCCCCAACGCCCCCGCGCAGTACGCCATCCAGGCCGCGCTCGGCGGGCGGCAGTCCATCCGGGAACTGGTCGCGCCGGGCGGCAGACTGCACGAGCAGCGCGACCGGGCCTGGGAGCGGTTGAACGAGATCCCCGGCGTCTCGTGCGTGAAGCCGAAGGGCGCGCTGTACGCGTTCCCGCGCATCGACCCGAAGGTCCACCCGATCGTCGACGACGAGAAGTTCGTCCTGGACCTGCTGCTCCGGGAGAAGATCCAGGTGGTGCAGGGCACCGGCTTCAGCTGGCCCCGCCCGGACCACTTCCGCATCCTGACCCTCCCGCACGCCGACGACCTCGACGCGGCGATCAGCCGTATCGGCCGCTTCCTGACCGGCTACCGCCAGTGATGTGACGGCCTGTCGGCCTGCCGCCCGGTGGGAGGACGGCCCGCGGAAACGGGAGCGGACCCGGAGGCGTAGCCGGCCTCCGGGCCCTGTGAGTGCCGCCCATCTCGCACGCCGGCACGTTTAAGGACCCGGGTCAGTCATGATGTCGTCGCGTCCTGCCTTTGGACCACCGCAGATCGGAGCTCTGCGGGCCGGACTTGAACCGGCATCTCGACGCGCGCGGGCCCGAGCCCGTTCGATCCGGCGATCGGCGGCGAATGCTGAGTCTGGAGCAAGAGTCTGAGATTGACGGCGGTCTGCCTCTGCCTGCTTGGGCTACTCCGGCCCGTGCCGGAGGGAGGAGTCGAACCTCCACGGGAACCGCGCCTTCACGACAAGCTTCAGTTTCAGCTTGCGCTCCTCGCGCACCCCGGCCACCGTCACCGGCGGCCGGGGAATCCATGGTCGGTCACCCGAAGAGGTAACCGAATACCGCATCACCCACCCGCTGGTCGGTGACCTCCGCGCCGTTGGCCTCCTCGCGGGCGAACTTCACGGCCTGCTGGAGCTTCTCGATCCGGTCCAGCAGTTCGTTGACGCGCCGCGCGGGCAGCGCCCCGGAGAACTTCACCGTCGTCCAGTACCCGATCGGGACGTCCTCGTAGTACACCTCGACCTGCGCCGGGTGCTTCTCGGTGGCCTCCGCCTTGACGTGGTTGCGGGGCACCTTCTTCGTACGGAGCGTGCGGACCGGCTCGGTCTTCCAGGAGTCGGTCGACGGGTCCTGCGCCCAGGCCTCGGCGGCGTCCAGCACGGGCAGCTTGCGGACGAAGGTGTTGAGGTCGGTGAGCTGCTTCTCCAGGAAGAGCAGGTACGACACCGGCACCTCGCTCACCAGCACCCGGCCGTCGACGGACACATCGGCCCTGGCCGAGCAGTTCGCCCAGTCCTTGGTGGCGGTCACGTCGAAGAGCCGGGTCAGCGTGGCGGCGGTGTTCCGCAGCACGTCCTCCGCCTTGACCTGGACCAGCGTCGACTCGGGCGGAAGCTGCTCGCCCTCCTCGTCCTTGGGCTGGTAGGTCCGGGAGATCCCGGCCAGCAGTCCGGCCTTCTGGAGGCCGTGATGCGCCGCCGTCAGGTCCTGGTGTGCCTTGGACTTGACGCCCTTCTCCACTGCGATGATCTGATTGAGTTTCGCCACGGACAGGAACCTAACAGCGCCAACGGGGCGCTGCCCAAGGGTTTTACGGGACGTTGCCCGTGGCCGGAGGCCCGCCCGCGCTACCGGACGTACGACGGATCCTGGCCCGAGGCGTGGTCGTCCGGGGCGCGGTCGCCCGCGAGCAGCGCTTCGAGGGCGGTCACCGGATCGGGGGCCGGGGCGGCACGGGGCCACCAGTCGTCGGCGCCCGGCTCCGATTCGTAGCCGTACCAGCGGCCGTCCGGGCCGAAGCGGAGCTGGAGCGAGCCGTCCGGGTGGGTGAGGTGGTTGCGCCAGGGGGTGAACCGCGGGAAGTCGGCTGCGGCGAGCGCCGGGCGGGCCCGGTCGAAGGGGCCCGCCGGAGGGTCCCAGGGCTCCTCCAGGACCGCGAGCCCCTGCGCGCCGCTCTGCCGCCAGGCGGCGACGGCGCGGGCGAGGTCGGTGGTGGTGCGGCCGGTGGCGTACGCCAGCTCGCGGTAGAGGGCGCGGGTGGTGGCGGTGAGTCCGGCGGTCGGGCGGGCGGCGGCGAGCCGGACCGCGTCCTGCCAGACGGTGAGCCCGGCCAGCGGATCGCGGCCACCGGTCAGCAGGGCGTGGGCGCGGGCGGCCGCGTCGGTGGCGAGGTGGTCCAGGCCCAGCGGATCGCGAGCGCCGGGCAGCTCCGGATACGACGGCGGCTGGCCCGGGTGCGGGGGTACGGGGAGGGGCGCCGGGAGCGGAGGCAGGAAGCGGGCGACGAGCGCCTCGGCCGCGGGGACCGAGGGGGCCGCGGGCGCGGCGGGGCGCTCCCGGGCGGAGTGCTCGGCGTTGCGGCGGCCCAGTTCGTCGAGCAGGTCGCGCTCGCCCCGGCCCCGGATGAGCAGCAGGACGAACGGGTCGCCGTCCAGGAGCCGGGCGGTCTGGTAGCAGAGGGCGGCGACGTGCTTGCAGGGCAGTCCGTGGTCGGGGCAGGAGCAGCTGGGGTCGAGGTCGTCGGCGGCGGGCAGCAGCCGGACACCGGCCTCCTCGGCGGTGGCCGCCAGCGAGTGCGGCATCTCCTTCGCCAGCAGCGCGGAGAGGTCTCCGGGGCGGACGGCGACCGCGTCGAGCAGGGTCTCCCAGCCGGGGTCGGTGAAGGTGCGCAGGCGCAGTTCGGCGCGGTAGGGGCGGACCCGGCTGCCCTGGACGTAGGCGATGACGCGGCCCGGGGTGACGGTGATCGCCGCGACCTTCCCCTCGTCGGCGTACGCGCGGCCGCGGGCGAGCCGCGCCTCGTCCATGGACAGCGACTCCAGGGCGTCCACCCAGGCCCGGCCCCACCAGCTGTCCGCGAAGGGCTCCCCCGCGGCGGAGGTACGGGCGGGCACCGCCTCGAACGTGCGCCGCAGGTCGTCCGGGCCGGGCCGGGCGCGGGGGGCGGATCTGCGGGCGGCGGGACCGGTGGTGGGGCGGGGGCTCACGCGGGCCTCCGCAGCGAGACGAGGTCGGCGAGGTCGCGGTCGCTCAGCTCGGTCAGCGCGGTCTCACCGGTGCCGAGCACCGCGTCCGCCAGGGCCCGCTTGGACTCCAGCAGCTCGCCGATCCGGTCCTCCACGGTGCCCTCGGCGATGATGCGGTGGACCTGCACGGGCTGGGTCTGGCCGATCCGGTAGGCGCGGTCCGTGGCCTGTTCCTCCACGGCCGGGTTCCACCAGCGGTCGTAGTGGACGACGTGGGCGGCGCGGGTGAGGTTGAGCCCGGTGCCCGCGGCCTTGAGGGAGAGCAGGAAGACGGGGACCCCGGCGGACTGGAAGCGGTCCACCATCCGCTCCCGCTCGGCCACCGGCGTACCGCCGTGCAGGAGCTGGGAGGGGATCGCGCGGGAGGCGAGGTGCGCGGACAGGAGCTTCGCCATCGTCACGTACTGGGTGAAGATCAGGACCGAGCCGCCCTCGGACAGGATCGTGTCGAGCAGTTCGTCCAGCAGGGCGAGCTTGCCCGAGCGGCCGGTGAGCCGGGTGGGCTCCTCCTTCAGATACTGGGCGGGGTGGTTGCAGATCTGCTTGAGCGAGGACAGCAGCTTCATGACGAGGCCCCGGCGGGCGATGCCCTCGGCCCCTTCGATCTGCGCCATCGTCTCGCGGACGGCGGCCTCGTAGAGGGTGGCCTGTTCGCGGGTGAGGGAGACGGGGTGGTCGGTCTCCGTCTTGGGCGGCAGTTCGGGGGTGATGCCGGGATCGGACTTCCTGCGGCGCAGCAGGAAGGGGCGCACCAGCCGGGACAGCCGCTCCACCGCCTCCTCGTTGCCGAGGCCCGCGGCGGTGTCCGTGCTCTCCACGATCCGGGCGTGCCGGGCCCGGAACGCCTTGAGCGGGCCGAGCAGTCCGGGCGTGGTCCAGTCCAGGAGCGCCCAGAGCTCGGAGAGGTTGTTCTCGACGGGGGTGCCGGTGAGGGCGACCCGGGCCGGTGCGGGGATGGTGCGCAGCGCCTTGGCGGTGGAGGAGTGCGGATTCTTGACGTGCTGGGCCTCGTCGGCGACGACCAGGCCCCAGCTCCGCTCGGCGAGCTGGGCGGCGTTGGAGCGCATCGTGCCGTAGGTGGTGAGGACGAAGCCGCCGTCCGGGCCGGTCAGTGTCCGGCCCGTGCCGTGGAAGCGCCGCACGGGGACGCCGGGCGCGAAGCGGTTGATCTCGCGGTGCCAGTTGCCGAGGAGGGAGGCGGGGCAGACCACCAGGGTGGGTGAGGGGTGTGCGCGGTGCAGGTGCAGGGCGATCAGGGTGATCGTCTTGCCGAGGCCCATGTCGTCGGCGAGGCAGCCGCCGAGCCCGAGCGCGGTCATCCGGTCCAGCCAGGCCAGGCCCCGCAGTTGGTAGTCCCGCAGGGTGGCGTGCAGGCCGGGCGGCGGTGCGATCGCCGTGTCGTCGGCGAGGAGCCGGGTGCGGAGCGCGGCGAGGGCCCCGGCGGGGACGGCGTCCACCCGCTCCCCGTCCACCTCGGCGCTGCCGGTGAGGGCGACGGCCAGGGCGTCCACCGGGTCCAGCAGGCCCAGCTCCCGCTTGCGCGCCCTGCGGACGAGCGCGGGGTCGACGACCACCCACTGGTCGCGCAGCCGCACCACCGGGCGGTGGGCCTCGGCGAGGGTGTCCATCTCGGCCTCGGTCAGCCGGTCCTCCCCCAGCGACAGCTGCCAGTCGAAGGTGAACAACTGCTCGGCGTCGAAGAACGAGGTGCCGTCGGTGGCGGAGCCCGGCGCGGGCCGCACGACGGCGGACGCGGTGAGCGAACGGGCCAGCTCGCGGGGCCAGTGGACGTGGACCCCGGCTTCACCCAGCCGGGCCCCCGCGTCGCTCAGCAGCTCGTACAGCTCGTCCTCGGTGACCGCGAGCACGTCGGGCACCGGCTGCTCCAGCAACCGCGCCAGCGGGGCCCAGACCCGGGCGGCCCGGCGCAGCGCCAGCACCGCGTCGACCCGGGCGCGGGGTCCGAACGGCTCGCCCGCCCCGCCGTGCCACAGGGCGGCCGCGTCCACCACGTACGTCGGGTCGGCGAGGCTGTGGACCTGGACGATCGCGGCCGCGGCGTGGCGGACCGCCGGGTCGTCGGGGTGGGCCGTGTCCTGCGCGCCGTCGGCGGGCTCCCCGGCGGCTTCCCGGGCGGCCGTGACCGCGTAGGTGTCGGCGGTGTCGAACAGCTCGTACGCGGAGAGGTCAAGGCGCAGCGAGACCCGCACGCCCGCGTCCAGCCCGGAGGCGACCTCGACGGCCCAGGCGGCGGCGTGCGGCAGGTGCTGGGGCTCCTGGGCGGCGAAGGGCGCGCCCATCGCGGAGGCCGCGGCCGGGGTGCGCGGCAGGGTGTCGGCGACGGCGTCCAGGAACGCCCCGATCAGCGCCTCGGGGTCGGGGAGGCGGGGCGGCCCGGACGCCGGGAGGGGCACCGCGTAGCCCTCGGGCGGCATGGCGGCGGCGACGGCCCGCAGATGCGCGACGTCCTCGGCGTCCCTCGGCCCGGCCCGCCAGGCGTCGTGGCCGTCGGCGGTGAGGCCGGGCAGGAGGCGGCCGCGAGCGACGAGCTGGAGGGCGTGCAACGCGGCCGCGCCCCAGCAGCGGGCGGCGGGGTGGGCGGACGCCTGCTGCCGGGCCCGGACCAGCACGGGCAGGGCGTCGGCCACGGAGAGCAGCGCGGCGGGTGTGCGCGACGGGCGTACGCGTCCCGCGCCGGACGCCGGGTCCGGCCGGACGACGGTCAGCGCGGCGGGGGTGTACTCCACGGTGTCGCCGGAGCGGCCCGAGCCGTCGGCGTACGTGAAGGGGTCCGCACCCCGCGCCGTCGCCTCGGGATGCGGGCGGACCGGCCCGTCCGCCGCGGGGTCACCGGCGGACGCGGACGGCGAGGACGAGACGGTGTCCGGCTCCGTGCGCGCGCCCGGTGGAAGGCCGCCGTCCGCCGCGGGGTCCCAGAAAGCGATGAGGCCCTCTCTGGGGACCGGGCCGGGCAGAAAGACCGCGGCGCAGTGCAGCAGGCGCCCGATGTCCGCGCTCCCCACCCTGCTCTCGTCCTGACGGGGCCGTGCCGCCATGTCCGCCCACCCCCTTCCCACCCTGTCCACGGTCTCGCCCAGCACGGAATGTGCTGATACCGCGAGTCTAGGCGGGAGGTCCGACAACGCCCGCTCCGCCCACATTGCCGGGAGGGAGGCGGCGGGGTCTCCGGTCGCCCGACGCCTCTGACGGCGGCACGGCTCGCCCGGTCGGCCGCGCACCGGGTGCCGGGACGCGCCCGCACCGGCAGGGTGGCCAGCGCAGCACGTCTTCCGACGTACCGATGAACCGGACGAACAGACGAGGACCCGCCCATGTCCGTGACCGCGACCGTTACCCGCCGCCGACGCCGCCTCGGTATCGCCGCCGGAGTCTCGCTCCTCGCCCTGGCCGCCTCCGGCTGCTCGGGACTCGGCCGCACCGCGGTCGGCCCGGTGACGTACACGACCGAGCGCGAAGCGGTGGTGCAGGTGAACAGCCCGTCGGTACGCGGCTGCCACCGGATCGACCCGGCCGGAGCCCACGAGGTCGAGAACGGGACGCTGGTCGACATCATCCTGTACCCGACCCGCGACTGCACCGGCAAGGGATCGGCCTACGTGGCCACCAAGTTCAGCGACGTGACCCCGCCGGGCGGCGTGTGGCACAGCTACAGCTTCGTGCACTGACAGCCGCGGGGACGGCACGAGGCGAGGCAGCGGGCACGGGTTCCGTGTGGTGGCCGCCGCGCGGGGCCCGTCTCCTGTTCCGTTTCCGTCCACCGCCGCGCGGGTCCATGCTGGGAGTGAGGCGATGGACCGTGCGTACCGGCAGTGAACCCGTGACCGCCCGCAGTGCGCTGCGGATGCGGCTCGCGCTGAGCCTGTGGGGGACGCTCTGGGCCCTCTTCGGCCTGGTGGCGTTCGCTCTCTCCGGGCGGCCCGGGTGGGCCGTGGCCTGCGGGGTGGTGCTGGTCGTCGCCGTCCTGGACCTCGGGGTGATCGCGTGCCGGATGCGCCAGGGGCCGCACTACCAGCCGGGCCGGGACGTCCCACCGTACGAACCGGACCTCGGCGACGGCGGGCCGAAGCGGGCCGGACCGCCGAGCGAGCGACGGTCCGGCGACACGCCCTAGCGGGCGGCCGGCCCGGGTCCGGCGACCCTCCTAGAGGGTGCCCCGGCCGCCAGGGGTGTCGCGGTCGTCGGAGGCGTCCCGATCCTGATCCTGGTCGGGGGTCCGGTCGTCGGAGGCGCCCCGGTCGTCGAACTTCGCCGCCCGCAGATACTCCGGCTTCGGGTCGAGCGCCGCCGCGAGCCGGAAGTGGCGGGTCGCCTGGTCCGGGCGTCCGGCCCGCTCGAAGGTGCGGGCCAGAGCGAAGTGGGCGAACGCGTTGTCCGGCTCACGCTCCAGCACCAGCTCGAATTCCAGCTCGGCCGGGCGCAGTTGGGCGGCGGCGAAGAAGGCGCGGGCCCGCAGCAGCCGGGCGGCGGTGTTCTCCGGGTGGGCGGCGATCACCGAGTCGAGCAGCTTGACCGCGCCCCGGGGGTCCCGGGCGTCGAGCAGTTGCTCGGCCGCACGGAAGTCGATGACGTGGGTTTCCGGGTTCCTCTCGGGCACGATCGCATCCTTCCCTTCGCTCGCGCACTTGCAACGTCCGCCCCGGCTCTCCTGTTCCGGCCGGAGCGTCCGCTGCGCGGGCTCAGCCGGTGGCGGCGGCCCGGCGGAGCAGTTCGTCCCAGACCTCACGGACCTGCGGTTCCAGCGCCTCCAACGGCCCGTCGTTGTCCACGAGCAGATCGGCGATCGCCCGGCGCTGCTCGCGGGAGGCCTGGGCGGCCATTCTCGCGCGGGCGTCGGACTCGGCCATTCCGCGCAGCGTCACCAGACGGTGGAGCTGGGTCCCGGGGGACGCGTCGACAACGACGACCAGATCGTACAGCGGGGCCAGGCCGTTCTCGGTGAGCAGCGGCACGTCGTGCACGACGACGGCGTCCGGCGGAGCGGCCCGCTCCAGTTCGGCGGCGCGGGCGCCGACCAGCGGGTGGACGATCGCGTTGAGCGCGGCGCGCCGGCCGTCGTCGGCGAAGACGAGCGCGCCGAGCGCCGGGCGGTCCAGCGTGCCCTCGGGGGTCAGGACATCCGGACCGAACTCCTCGACGACGGCCGCGAGTCCGGGCGTACCGGGCTCGACGACCTCGCGGGCGATGCGGTCGGAGTCGATCAGCACCGCCCCGTACGAGACGAGGAGCCGGGACACTTCGCTCTTGCCGGCGCCGATCCCGCCGGTCAGGCCCACCTTCAGCATGGACGGCAGCCTACGGGTGCGGCGCGGACGGTCAGCCGTCGCCCTCCCGCTCGGCGAGGAAGCGCTCGAACTCGCGGCCGATCTCGTCGGCGGAGGGCAGGTCGGCGGGCTCGGCGACCAGGTTGCCCCGCGTCTCGGAGCCCGCGACGGCGTCGTACTGGTGCTCCAGGCCCTCGACCAGGGAGACCAGCTCCTCGTCGCCCTGGCCGATCTGCCGGTCGATCTCGGTCTGGGTCCGGTGTGCCTCGGTGCGCAGGGAGTGCGCGAGGGCGGGCAGGACCAGGCCGGTCGCCGCGGTGATGGCCTCCAGCGCGGTCAGCGCCGCGTCCGGGTAGGCGGAGCGGGCCACGTAGTGCGGGACGTGCGTGGCTACCCCGAGGACGTCGTGGCCGGACTCCATCAGCCGGTACTCGACGAGCGCCTCGGCCGAACCGGGCACCTGGGCCTCGTCGAAGGGGCTGCGGTGGCCCGGCATCAGGTCGGTGCGGTTGCCGTGCGGGGTGAT
The DNA here is from genome assembly GCF_044767975.1 of Streptomyces sp. NPDC101181. Taxonomy (NCBI): domain Bacteria; kingdom Bacillati; phylum Actinomycetota; class Actinomycetes; order Kitasatosporales; family Streptomycetaceae; genus Streptomyces; species Streptomyces sp. NPDC101181. Next base: position 55,497 of record NZ_JBIWOX010000020.1, read on the forward strand.
GCCGACGGGGCGGGTGTGCGGGACGCCCATGGGGATGCCGTGGAAGTTGACCGCAAGGCGGACGCCGAGACGCTCGACGATCTCCTCGACGGCGGCCGCGAACCGCTCCCACTCCACGTCCGGCTCCGGGCCCGACAGCAGCAGGAAGGGGGCCCCGGTGGCGTCCTGCACCACTCGGACCTCCAGGGTGGGGGCCTCGAAGGACGTCCAGCGGTCGCGCCGGAAGGTGAGCAGGGGGCGCCGTGCGCGGTAGTCGACGAGCCGGTCGTGGTCGAAGCGGGCGACGACCTGGTGCGGCAGCGTCTCCAGCAGGCCGTCGACGATCTGCTCGCCGGTCTCCCCCGCGTCGATGTATCCGTCGAAGTGGTAGAGCATCACCAGACCGGCCGACTCCTGCGCCAGCGCCATGTCGACGACGGCCAGGCCCTTCGGCTCCCATTCGTACAAACTCTGCGGATCAGCCACGGTTACCGCTCCTCCTCGTGTTCAGAGAGGAGAACACGGCCGGTTCCCGCCGCATTCCCGCACCGGTACTTTCCGGCCCCGCCGACGACCGGCGGCCGCCGTCAACGTCAGCACCCGCGGCTCCCGTTGCGGCGCCACCATCCACGCGGGCGGCGCCGTCACCGGCGGCACGGGGCCGACCGGCACCGCCGTCGCCCGGTCCCCCGCCGGAGACGCGAGTGAGGCCCGCCCCCTAAGGGGACGGGCCTCACCTACCGCTCTACAGCTCTACCGCAGCCGATGGGCCACGCGGGGTCCGGAGCCTCAGCTCTGGCCGCCCGCGAGCTTCTCGCGCAGCGCGGCCAGGGCCTCATCCGACGCCAGGGCGCCGGAGTTGTCCGCCGACTCCGAGGAGTACGAACCGCCACCGGAGCCACCCGAGGCGGCGGGGGCGGCGCCGGCCGGGGCGGCAGCGCCCTCGGCAGCGGCGGCCTCGTCGGCCTCGCGGGACTTGATGACCTGGGCCTGGTGCTGCTCGAAGCGCTGCTGCGCCTCGGCGTACTGGGTCTCCCAGACCTCGCGCTGCGCCTCGAAGCCCTCGAGCCAGTCGTTGGTCTCGGGGTCGAAGCCCTCGGGGTAGATGTAGTTGCCCTGGTCGTCGTAGGACGCGGCCATGCCGTACAGGGTCGGGTCGAACTCGACCGAGGCCGGGTCGCCACCGAAGGACTCGTTGGCCTGCTTCAGCGAGAGGCTGATGCGGCGGCGCTCCAGGTCGATGTCGATGACCTTGACGAAGATCTCGTCGTTGACCTGGACGACCTGCTCCGGGATCTCCACGTGGCGCTCGGCCAGCTCGGAGATGTGGACCAGACCCTCGATGCCCTCGTCGACGCGGACGAACGCACCGAACGGAACGAGCTTGGTGACCTTGCCCGGGACGACCTGACCGATCTGGTGCGTGCGGGCGAACTGCTGCCACGGGTCTTCCTGCGTCGCCTTGAGCGACAGGGAGACACGCTCGCGGTCCATGTCGACGTCGAGGACCTCGACGGTGACTTCCTGACCGACCTCGACAACCTCGGAGGGGTGGTCGATGTGCTTCCAGGACAGCTCGGAGACGTGCACGAGACCGTCGACGCCGCCCAGGTCCACGAAGGCACCGAAGTTGACGATCGAGGAGACGACGCCGGAGCGGACCTGACCCTTCTGGAGGGTCGTGAGGAACGTCTGGCGCACCTCGGACTGCGTCTGCTCCAGCCAGGCGCGGCGGGACAGGACCACGTTGTTGCGGTTCTTGTCCAGCTCGATGATCTTCGCCTCGAGCTCCTTGCCCACGTAGGGCTGGAGGTCGCGCACGCGGCGCATCTCGACCAGCGACGCCGGGAGGAAGCCACGGAGGCCGATGTCGAGGATGAGACCACCCTTGACGACCTCGATGACGGTACCGGTGACGATGCCGTCCTCTTCCTTGATCTTCTCGATGGTGCCCCAGGCACGCTCGTACTGAGCGCGCTTCTTCGAGAGGATCAGGCGGCCTTCCTTGTCCTCCTTCTGGAGAACCAGGGCCTCGATCTCGTCGCCGACCTTGACGACCTCGTTGGGGTCGACGTCGTGCTTGATCGAGAGCTCGCGGCTCGGGATGACACCTTCGGTCTTGTAACCGATGTCGAGGAGAACCTCGTCCCGGTCAACCTTGACGATGACACCGTCAACGATGTCGCCGTCGTTGAAGTACTTGATCGTCTCGTCGATCGCCGCGAGGAACGCGTCCGCGTCGCCGATGTCGTTGACCGCAACCTGCGGAGTGGTGGCGGTGGTCTCGGTGCTGCTCGTCATGTGGGAAAGGGCTCCGGTACGGACAGAGAGTCGTAGGTACTGCTACGCCGAAAGCCCGTATCGCCTCTGCAGAAGCCGGACAGCCAGGAAAGCGCGCTATCCGATCACCGGAGAGGCGCCTCGACAACCGAGGGGACATGCAACAGACGCGAGCGCGGCCTGCTAGGTCTGAGGAGCGCAGGCTCGCGGCGCAACTTGTAGCATACGGGGGCAGCCGGACACGGTCAATGCGCGAAGGCGCACACCCGGGGCGCATCGCCCCATTCCCGGCACAACTCATGTTCTGCGAGGCCACATCGGCCTCGGAACACTACGGCACAGCACCACGGACGCGCTGCCGTACCCCCGGGGCACGTCCCTTGGTACGTACCGCGCGCGGCGGGTGAAGGCAAACTACAACGACGGGCACGATGAGCCAAGAGATCCACGGGACCTACTCCTCACCGGCCGGCCCGTCCGCCGAGCCGGAGGCCACCCGCCGGGCCGCGGACGAGGCGGAAAGCAGCCGGGCCAGCCGCGGCTGGTGGAACCGCAACGCCGACGAGTACCAGATGGACCACGGCGGTTTCCTGGGCGACGACCGCTTCGTCTGGGGCCCCGAGGGGCTCGACGAGGAGGAGGCCGCCCTGCTGGGGCCCGCGGCCGCGCTCGCGGGCCGCGACGTCCTGGAGATCGGGGCCGGGGCCGCCCAGTGCTCGCGCTGGCTGGCCGCCCAGGGCGCCCGCCCGGTGGCGCTCGACCTCTCCCACCGCCAGCTCCAGCACGCTCTGCGCATCGGCGGGGACGTCCCGCTCGTCGAGGCGGACGCCGGAGCGCTGCCGTTCAGGGACGGCTCCTTCGACCTCGCCTGTTCCGCGTACGGGGCGGTGCCGTTCGTCGCCGACCCCGTGCGGGTCTTCCGGGAGGTGCGCCGGGTGCTGCGGCCCGGCGGGCGGTGGGTGTTCTCCGTGACGCACCCGGTCCGCTGGGCGTTCCCGGACGAGCCGGGGCCCGAGGGGCTGTCCGTCGCCGCCTCCTACTTCGACCGGGTCCCCTACGTCGAGCAGGACGAGAACGGTGACGCGGTCTACGTGGAGCACCACCGCACGCTGGGCGACCGGGTGCGGGACGTGGTGGCGGGAGGGTTCCGGCTGGTCGACCTGGTGGAACCGGAGTGGCCCGCGTGGAACGACCAGGAGTGGGGCGGCTGGTCACCGCTGCGCGGCAACCTGATCCCGGGCACGGCGATCTTCGTGTGCGAGCGGGACTGACCTCGTCGACGGGCGGACCGGCCTGCCCCGGCCGCCCGGCGGGTACGACACTGGGAGCGTGATCCGCACCGATGCCCTGGAACGCCTGCCCGTCCGCACCGCCGTGCCCGCCCTGGAGCGTGCCCTCGACGACCGGGGCGTCGCCGTGCTGTGCGCCCCGCCGGGGACCGGCAAGACGACCCTCGTACCGCTGGTCCTGGCCGGGCTGGCCGGGCTGACCGGCAACGGGCCGGTGCGCCGGGTGGTGGTCGCCGAGCCGCGCCGGATCGCCGCGCGGGCGGCGGCGCGCCGGATGGCCTGGCTGCTGGGCGAGCGGCCGGGCGGGCGGGTCGGGTTCACGGTGCGCGGCGAACGCGTGGCGGGGCCGGGGACGGTGGTGGAGGTCGTGACCACCGGGGTGCTGCTCCAGCGGCTCCAGCGGGACCAGGAGCTGGCCGGGGTCGACGCGGTGATCATCGACGAGTGTCACGAACGGCATCTGGACGCGGACACGGCGGCGGCCTTCCTGCTGGACGTCCGCGGGACGATCCGGCCGGATCTGCGGCTGGTGGCGGCCTCCGCGACGACGGACGCGGAGGGGTGGGCGCGGCTGCTGGGCGATGCCCCGGTCGTCGAGGCGCAGGGGGTCGCGCATCCGGTGGAGGTGGTCTGGGCGCCGCCCGCGCGGCCGGTGCGCCCGCCGCACGGGATGCGGGTGGACCCCGCCCTGCTGGCGCACGTGGCGGCCACCGTGCGGCGGGCGCTCGGTGAACGGGAGGGGGACGTCCTGTGCTTCCTGCCCGGGGTCGGCGAGATCTCGCGGGTGGCGGGGCAGTTGGCCGGGGTCGACGCGGAGGTGCTCCAGGTGCACGGGCGCGCCCCGGCCGCCGTGCAGGACGCGGTGCTGGCCGGATCGACGGGGGCGCGGCGGGTGGTGCTGGCGACCTCGGTGGCGGAGTCGTCGCTGACGGTGCCGGGCGTGCGGGTCGTCGTGGACTCGGGCCTCGCCCGGGAGCCCCGTACGGACCACGCCCGCGGCCTGAGCGCCCTGGCGACCGTACGCGCCTCGCGGGCGGCCGGGCGGCAGCGGGCCGGGCGGGCGGGGCGGGAGGCGCCGGGGTGGGTGTACCGGTGCTGGGAGGAGGCCGAGGACGGGCGGCTCGCGCGCTTCCCGGCCCCGGAGATCATGGTGGCCGACCTCGCGGCGTTCGCGCTCCAGGCGGCGTGCTGGGGCGATCCGGACGCCTCCTCGCTCGCCCTGCTGGACGCGCCGCCCGCCGGGGCGATGGGCGCGGCCCGGGAGGTGCTGGCGGCGGTCGGCGCGGTGGGCGGCGGCGGCCGGGTGACCGGGCGCGGTGTCCGGATGTCCCGGCTCGGGCTGCACCCGCGGCTGGCGCGGGCGCTGCTGGACGGAGCGGCGGAGGCCGGGGCGCGGCGGGCCGCGGAGGTGGTGGCGCTGCTGAGCGAGGAGCCGCCGCGGGAGTACGGGGACGATCTGGCGGCGGCGCTGCGGACCGCCCGCCGGGGCCAGGACGCGTATGCGGCGCGCTGGAAGCAGGAGGTACGGCGGCTGTCGGCCCAGGTGGAGGGGGTGGGCACCGGTGCGGCGCGCTCCGACGACGCCGTCGCCGGTCTCGTCGCCGCCCTGGCCTTTCCGGAGCGGGTCGCGCGGGCCCGGGGCGAGGGGGCGTTCCTGATGGTGTCGGGTACGGGCGCGGAGCTGCGGGAGGGGTCGGGGCTGCGCGCCGCGCCGTGGCTGGCGGTCGCCGTCGCGGACCGGCCCGCGCACGCGCCCTCGGCGCGGGTGCGGCTGGCGGCGGTGGTCGACGAGGGGACCGCGCTGCTGGCGGCCGGGCATCTGCGGGTGCGCGGCGAGGAGGTCCGCTGGTCGGACGGTGATGTGGTGGCCCGCTCGGTGGACCGGGTGGGGGCGGTGGAGCTGGCGGTGCGGCCGCTGCGGGAGCCCGGTCCGGGGCTGGTGCGTGACGCCCTGCTGGACGGGCTCGGGCGGGACGGTCTCGGGCTGCTGCGGTGGACCGGGGACGGTGAGCGGTTGCGCTCGCGCCTCGCGTTCCTCCACCGGGTGCTGGGGGCGCCGTGGCCGGACGTGTCGGACGGGGCGCTGCTGGCCGCGCCGGAGGACTGGCTGGAGCCGGAGCTGTCGCGGGCCCGGCGGCGGGCGGACCTCGGGCGGATCGACGCGAGCCAGGCGTTGCGCCGGCTGCTGCCGTGGGCGACGGGTGAGGCCGCCCGGCTGGAGGAGCTGGCGCCGGAGCGGATCGAGGTGCCGAGCGGGTCGCGGGTCCGGGTGGAGTACGGCGGTGAGCAGCCCGTACTGGCGGTGAAGCTCCAGGAGTTGTTCGGGCTGGCCGAGACGCCCCGGGTGGCCGGGGTGCCGGTCCTGGTCCATCTGCTGTCCCCCGCCGGGCGGCCCGCCGCCGTCACCGCCGACCTGGCGTCGTTCTGGCGCGGCGGCTACCAGGCCGTACGGGCGGAGCTGCGCGGCCGGTACCCGAAGCACCCGTGGCCGCAGGACCCGGCGACCGCGGCGGCGACGCGGTACACCTCGGCGCGGCTCAGGCGGTCGTAGGGCCTGTCGTGACACTGCTTCCGTCGCCCAGGCGTCGCGCGGCAGACGGCAGTTCGACAACAGCCCCTAGGCGGCCGGTGAGGTCCGCGAGCGCGCTTCCAGCCACAGGGCGAGCGCGAGGAGTCCGACGCCGAGGCCCAGGAAGCCCCAGGGCAGGTAGGAGGTGAGGAGGAGGACCAGGACGCGCTGGGACTTCACCAGCTCGACGGTGTCGGCGATGTAGTCCTCGCGCATCTTCACATGGCCGTCGAACGCGGTGACCGTGTCCTTCGGCATGCCCATCTTCTTCGCGTCGCGCAGCTCCTCCGTGTGGATCTCCTCGCCGTTGACGGGGGCGCCGGTGACCGGCTCGACCCAGAACATGCGCCGGCTGGTGTACCAGCGGGTCAGGCCGGTCCGCGCGATCTGCTCGGCGGTGACGCCCGCGATGGGCATCTTCCTGGGGATCGGGACCCTGGTCCACGGGATGGTCTGCTCGAAGTAGTAGACCTCCAGGCCGCGGAAGGTGCGGGTGCCCCGGTAGTGGATGGGTGCGCTGGTGCGGGTCTGGGCGTCGAAGTAGGCGTAGTCCCGCTTCTCGGTGAGGAAGGGCCACTTGAACTCGATGCCCTCGCGCCGGACCGGGTCCCCGTCGACCATCTCGCCGGTGGCGTTGACGGGGGCCTGGGTGTGGGCGTCGAAGATGTAGCGCTCGGGGATCTGGGAGACCATCGCGCCGTCGGGGCCCTGGACGTGGGAGAGCGCGTCCCAGACGACGACGTCGCGTCCGGCGCTGCGTTCGATCTTCTCGGACTCCTCGACGTTGCCCTTGAGGGTCTGGACGATGGTGATCTTCTCGACCCTCTCGGCCCTGAGGGTGGAGTAGTCGAGGAGGACGGCGGGCTTCGCCTCCAGGACGACCTCCTGGTACTGGTTGGGCGGGACCTTGGCCAGCCGGGGGAACGCGTACCAGCGCAGCAGCGGCGCCAGGGCGGCGAAGAAGACGGCGAAGGCCAGGAGGACGAGTCCGGCTCGGCGGCGCATGGCGGTGACCTCTCCGTCCGCGGTGCTACCTCTTGGGGCCCGGGACCGTGGTGAGCAGGGGTTTCGGCGAGGTCTCACCCGACGGGGAGCCGACGGCGGAGAGGGCGGACACGAGCGCGAAGGCGGCGGCCAGTCCGATGGCGGCGGCGAGAAGGGCGCGCATGCTCGGCCTTTCGGGGCGGTGTGCCGACGATGACGGCCTGATCGACCCGAACTGATGGGTCGTCAGAGATGGGGCACCGTAGCAACCCGGGCGCGAGATGAGAACAGAGCCGACAGCCCCCGCGCCGGGTGGGCGCGGGGGCTGTCGGAGAGGTGCGTGCTCAGGCTTCGGGGGTCGCCGTCTCCTCCGGGGCCTTCACGGTCAGCTTCACCGTGACCGAGGCGCCGCCCTCGGTGGTGAGGCGCAGCGTATACGTGCCCGGGTTCTCGTCGGCGTGGATCGCCGGGAGCAGCAGCATCCCCTCGGCGTCGGTGGTGAGTTCCAGGGTGCGCAGCGGCTTGCCCTGCGCGTCCTTGAAGTACGGGCCCTTGTCGTTGTCGACGACACCCAGCGGGTCCTTGACCATCCTGGCGGTGACGGCAACGCCTCCGGCGGCCGCGTCCTTGTAGGTGGCCTTGAGGCTCACGGGGTCGGTGAACTTCTCGCCGGGCGCGGCGACAAGTTCCTTCTCGTCGGTCCGGACGATGGCGTCGGCCTGGCGGGCGGTGACGGTCGCCGCGTAGGTCAGGGTGCGCTGGCGGGGGCTGCCCGCGACGGCGGTCACGGTGAAGTCCCCGGGCTTCTCGCCCGCCTGGAGCGCGGGGGCGGTGGCGGTCCCGTCGGCCCCCGTCTTCACGGTCACCGTCTTCCTGCCGCCCGCGAAGAGCGTGCCGGTGTCCCCGGTGACGGTGAAGGTGACCGGGACCTTGGCGAGCGGGGCGCCGAGCGCGTTGCGGGCGCGGACGCCGATCCGCTCCTCGAACGGGGTGCCCGCGGTGGCGCGCAGCGGTCCGGTGCCCGCGTTCTCCAGCGAGCCGAAGGTCTCCGACGGGCTCGGGGTGGGGGTCGGTGTGGGGGTCGGTGTGGGCTTCGGGCTGGTGGAGCCTGTGCCGCCGGGCTTGGAGGGGCCCGGGGTCGGCTTCGTGGCGCCCGGCTTGGACGGGGAGGGCGCCGGGCCGGGGGTGCCGCTCGGGCGAGGGGTGGGGCGGGGGCCCGGGATGGAGCCGACGGGGGTGCTCGGGGCGGTGGGCAGCACGCCGGTGCCGTCGGGGACCTCGTGGGTGCCGCGCTGGTAGAAGGAGTACCAGGAGCGCACCGTCCGCAGGTACTCCGTCGAGCGGTTGTAGCTGAGCACGGCCCGGTCGAGGTCGGCGGCGAGCGCCAGATCGCGGTCGTTGGCGCAGAGGTAGCGTCCGGCTGCCAGGGCGGCGTCGTAGATGTTGTTGGGGTCCTTGCGGCCGTCGCCGTTGGCGTCCTGGCCCCAGGCGGCCCACGTCGACGGGATGAACTGCATCGGGCCGACCGCGCGGTCGTGGACCGCGTCGCCGTCGAAGGCCCCGCCGTCGGTGTCCTTGATCAGCGCGAACCCCTGGCCGTTGAGGGCCGGGCCGAGGATCGGGGACAGCGTGGTGCCCTCGGCGTCGACCCGCCCGCCGCGGGCCTGGCCGGACTCGACCTTCCCGATCGCCGCGAGGAGTTGCCAGGGCAGCCGGCAGGACGGGTCGGTGGTGGCGACGGTCTGCTCGGCCTGCCGGTAAGCGGCCAGGATCGACGCCGGAATGCCCGATTCCGAACCGCCGGCCACCGGGAGGTTGCTCGACGATCCGGGCTTGTCGGGCGTCACGAGGGGCGGAAGGTCCGTGAAGTAGGGCGAGTTGCCGGTCGCCGCGCCGTCCTCGGCGCCCCCGGTGTCCTCACCGGCCGCCGCCGGGTCCCCACCGCCCGTGGAGCCGTCGGCCAGCGGTGCCGCGGGGGCCTGCGAGGCCGCGAGCGCGGCCACGGCGGCCGCCGCCACCGCGGTGGTCGTGGCCCCCTTGCGCAGACGTCGGCGAATGTGCGCTCCCATACGTTCCGGTCCCTCCCCCTCGACGGCTGCCCGCGCTCCCCAGCGCCAGGCTCAGACGACCCTACGACACCGGCGGACGCCCAGGTACCGGGCGCTGACCGCTTCTTACGGTTTTCTCACGTTCCCCCGCGAACGTTGTCCGGCAGGTCACGGAAGGCTGCCCCGGGAGTCCCGCATACTGCCGCCATGCCGTTCACACTCAGCCACGCCGCCGCGGTGCTCCCGGCGATCCGCCGGGACGGGACGGCACGGTGGCCGCTGTACCCCTCGGCCCTGGTCGCCGGTTCGTTCGCGCCCGACGTCACCTACTTCGCGGACACCGTGGTCCCGGGGGCGATGGAGTTCGGCGCCTTCACCCATACCTTCCTGGGCGTCGTCACGGTGAACGTGCTGATCGCCGCCGTGCTGGTGGCGGTGTGGGCGGCGCTGCGCGAGCCGCTGGTGGCACTGCTTCCGGTACGGGCCCGGGGCCGCGTCCACACCTTCGTACGGGGGCGGCGCTGTGGCCGCGGGTCCTTCGGGCCGTCCGCCTGGCTGTGGTTCGGAGGGTCCGCCGCGCTCGGCGCGGCCACGCACGTGGTGGCGGACGCCTTCACCCATCACGGCCGCTGGGGGACGGAGGTGCTGCCCCTGCTGAACCGGAGCGTCGGCGGTGTCCCGCTCCACCAGGTCGCGCAGTACGGCAGTTCGGCCCTGGCGATGGTGGTGCTCGGCTGGTTCCTCGTCACGGGTCTGCGGCGCACGGTCGCCGCCCCGGTGCCCGAGGCGCTCCCGACGCTCTCCCTGGGCGAGAGGAGGGGCGCGTTCGCCCTGCTGGGCGGCTGTGTGCTGGTGGGCCTGATCCACCGGTGCGCCCGGTGGTACGCCCACTTCGGCGGGGTCGACAGTTTGCTCGACATCATCCCGACCGCCTGCTTCGGCGCGGGTGCCGGGCTGGGCGCGGGGCTCCTGCTGTACGGGGTGTGGATGCGGCTGCTGCGGAGGCGGCGCCCCCGGAGTGGCCCGGGGCCGGTGCCCGTGACCGGTCAACGCCCGACGGAGAACGCCGGGCGGAAGTGAGAGGCACGGAGAGGGGCCCGGACCACGGTGTGGTCCGGGCCCCTCCTCCTGACGGGCCGGCTCGGCGAGCAGGCCGGGCGATGCGCGTTGGGCCGTTCAGTGGGCCGCGGACTCCCAGTCCTTGCCGACGCCGACCGAGACGTCCAGCGGGGCGCGCAGTTCGACCGCGTTCGCCATTTCGTGGCGCAGGATCTCCTCGACCTGCTTCCGCTCGCCCCCGGCGATCTCCAGGACGATTTCGTCGTGGACCTGGAGCAGCATCCGCGAGGTCAGCTCCGCCTCGCGCAGCGCCTTGTCCACCCGCAGCATCGCCACCTTCACGATGTCCGCGGCGGTGCCCTGGATCGGGGCGTTGAGCGCCATCCGCTCGGCGGCCTCGCGGCGCTGGCGGTTGTCGCTGTTGAGGTCGGGGAGATAGCGGCGGCGGCCCAGGATGGTCTCCGTGTAGCCGGTGGCCCTGGCCTCCTCGACGACCCGGTGGAGATAGTCCCGTACGCCGCCGAACCGCTCGAAGTAGGTGTCCATCAGCACCCGGGCCTCGGCGGGGTCGATGTTCAGCTGCTGGGAGAGGCCGAACGCGGAGAGTCCGTAGGCCAGGCCGTAGGACATGGCCTTGATCTTGCGGCGCATCTCGGCGTCGACGGCGTCCTTGCCGACGGAGAAGACCTGGGAGGCGACCGTGGTGTGCAGGTCCTCGCCGGAGGTGAACGCCTCGATGAGCCCGGCGTCCTCGGAGAGGTGCGCCATCACCCGCAGCTCGATCTGGCTGTAGTCCGCCGTCATCAGCGTCTCGAAGCCCTCGCCGACGACGAAGCCGCGGCGGATCGCCCGGCCCTCGTCCGTACGGACGGGGATGTTCTGCAAATTGGGGTCGGTGGAGGAGAGACGGCCGGTCGCGGCGACCGTCTGGTTGAACGTGGTGTGGATGCGGCCGTCGGCGGCGATCGTCTTGATCAGGCCTTCGACCGTCACCCTCAGCTTGGCCTGCTCGCGGTGGCGCAGCATCAGCACCGGCAGCTCGTGCTCGGTCTGCGCGGCCAGCCAGGCCAGCGCGTCCGCGTCCGTGGTGTATCCGGTCTTGGTCTTCTTCGTCTTCGGCAGGCCCAGCTCGCCGAAGAGGATCTCCTGGAGCTGCTTGGGCGACCCGAGGTTGAACTCGCGGCCGACCGCGGCGTGCGCCTCCTTGACCGCCTGCTGCACGGTCCCGGCGAACTGCTGCTCCATGGACTCCAGATGGGCCCGGTCCGCGGCGATGCCGTGCCGCTCCAGCCGGGCCAGGAGGATGGAGGTCGGCAGCTCCATGTCGTGCAGCAGCTCCGCCGCGCCCACCTCCTTCAGCCGGGTGGTGAACGCCTCGCCCAGGTCGAGCACGGCGCGGGCCTGCGCCATCAGGGCGTCTTGCTCGGCCCGGTCGTCCGCGCCGAAGGCCAGCTGCCCGTCCGACGCGGCGGCGGGGGCCAGCTCCCGGCCCAGATACTCCACGGCCAGCGCGTCCAGGGCGAAGGAGCGGCGCCCCGGCTTCACCAGATACGCGGCGAGCGCGGTGTCCATGGTGACGCCTTCGAGGTGCCAGCCCATCTCCGGGAAGACCCGCATCACGTTCTTGGCGTTGTGCAGGACCTTGGGGCGGGCCGGGTCCGCCACCCAGGCGGCGAACGCCCGCTCGTCGGCCTCCTCCAGCTGGGCCGGGTCCAGCCAGGCGGCGCTCCCGTCGGCCGCGGCGAGCGCGACCTCGGTGACCGTGCCCGCGCCCAGCGACCAGGTGTCGACCGTCATCAGCCCGAGGGGCCGCTCGCCGTGGGCCTCCAGCCAGGGGGCGACCTCGCCGGAGCCGAGGACGGCCCCGTCCAGCTCGATCCCGGCGGCGGGGGCGGGCGGCTCGGCCTCGGCGGCGCCCGGGTCGACGGCGAGGAGACGCTCGCGCAGGCTCGGGTTGCGAATCTCCAGTATGTCCAGGATGCCGGTGACCGCCGAACGGTCGTAGGGGGCCCGCTCCAGGTCGGCCGGGGCCTTCGCCAGCTCCACGTCCCGGACCATCTCGGTCAGGACCCGGTTCATCTTCACCGCGTCCAGGTGGTCGCGGAGATTCTGCCCGGCCTTGCCCTTGACCTCCTCCGCCCGCTCCATCAGCTCGTCGAACGAACCGAACTGGTTGATCCACTTCGCGGCCGTCTTCTCGCCGACGCCGGGGATGCTCGGAAGGTTGTCCGACGGGTCGCCGCGCAGGGCCGCGAAGTCCGGGTACTGCCGGGGGGTGAGCCCGTACTTCTCGACGATCTTCTCCGGGGTGAACCGGGTCAGCTCCGAGACCCCCTTGGTGGGGTAGAGCACCGTCACGTTCTCCGTGATCAGCTGGAAGGAGTCCCGGTCGCCCGTCACGATCAGCACCTCGAACCCGGCCGCCTCGGCCTGGGTCGCCAGCGTCGCGATGACGTCGTCCGCCTCGAATCCGTCGACCGCGAACCGGTCCGCGCGCATCGCGTCCAGCAGCTCGCCGATCAGCTCGACCTGCCCCCTGAACTCGTCGGGGGTGGTCGAGCGGTTCGCCTTGTACTCGGGGAACTCCTTGGACCGCCAGGTCTTGCGGGACACGTCGAACGCGACCGCGAAGTGCGTGGGGGACTCGTCACGCAGGGTGTTCGCCAGCATCGACATGAAGCCGTACACGGCGTTCGTCGGCTGCCCCACCGCCGTCGTGAAATTCTCCGCGGGCAGGGCGAAGAACGCCCGGTACGCCAGGGAGTGCCCGTCCATGAGGAGCAGGCGCGGTCGGTTGTCTGCCGTCTTCTTCGATGCCGTCTCAGCCACGCCCCCGATCCTGCCACGGCCCGCTGACAATCCGGACCGGCGCGGCCTTGCCCACCCGTGACAGGATCGATGGTGAGGACACACGACCGCGCGGAAGCGTTCGAAGGGGAGCAGCATCATGGCCAGCAAACCGCCCACCGGTGACCCGGTCCAGGACGCCCCGCAGGTGGAGGCCGCACCGCACGCCGCCGCCGGGCTCCCCGCCGTCGCCCACTCCCTGCGCATGTCCCAGCAGCAGATGGGTGTGCGCCGCACCGCGCGGACCCTCCTCAAGGTCAACCAGAAGGACGGCTTCGACTGTCCCGGCTGCGCCTGGCCCGAGGGCGAGAAGCGGCACATCGCCGAGTTCTGCGAGAACGGGGCGAAGGCCGTCGCCGAGGAGGCGACCCTGCGCCGCGTCACCCCCGAGTTCTTCGCCGCGCACCCGGTCGCCGACCTCGCCGAACGCAGCGGCTACTGGCTGGGCCAGCAGGGCAGGATCACCCAGCCGGTCCTCCTCCCCGAGGGCGGCGACCGCTACGAGCCGGTGACCTGGGAGCGCGCGTTCGCGATCATCGCCGAGGAGCTGACCGCCCTCGACTCCCCCGACGAGTCCGTCTTCTACACCTCGGGGCGCACCAGCAACGAGGCGGCGTTCCTGCTTCAGCTCTTCGCCCGCGAGTTCGGCACCAACAACCTTCCCGACTGCTCCAACATGTGCCACGAGTCGTCCGGCTCCGCGCTCGGCGAGACCATCGGCGTCGGCAAGGGCAGCGTCTCCCTGGAGGACGTCCACCAGGCCGACCTGATCATCGTCGCCGGGCAGAACCCCGGGACGAACCACCCCCGGATGCTCTCCGCCCTGGAGAAGGCCAAGAAGGCCGGAGCGAAGATCATCTCGGTGAACCCGCTGCCCGAAGCCGGCCTGGAGCGGTTCAAGAACCCCCAGACCCCGCAGGGCATGGTCCGGGGCACCCCCCTCAACGACCTCTTCCTCCAGATCCGCATCGGCGGCGACCAGGCCCTCTTCCGCCTCCTCAACAAGCTGATCCTGGCCTCCGAGGGCGCCGTCGACACCGCGTTCGTGGCCGAACACACCCACGGCTACGAGGAGTTCGCCCAGGCCGCCGAGGCCGCTGACTGGGACGAGACCCTCACCGCCACCGGGCTCACCCGTGCCGAGATCGAGCAGGCGCTCGCCCTCGTCCTCGCCTCCGAGCGCACCATCGTCTGCTGGGCCATGGGCCTCACCCAGCACAAGCACTCCGTGGCGACCATCCGCGAGGTCGTCAACTTCCTCCTGCTGCGCGGCAACATCGGCCGCCCCGGCGCCGGGGTCTGCCCGGTGCGCGGCCACTCCAACGTCCAGGGCGACCGCACCATGGGCATCTTCGAACGCCCCGCACCGGCGTTCCTGGACGCCCTGGACGAGGAGTTCGGCATCACCTCGCCCCGCCACCACGGCTACGACGTGGTGCGCGCCATCCGGGCCCTGCGGGACGGCGAGGCGAAGGTGTTCCTCGCGATGGGCGGCAACTTCGTCGCCGCCACCCCCGACACCGCCGTCACCGAGGCCGCGATGCGCCGCGCCCGCCTCACCGTGCACGTCTCGACCAAGCTGAACCGCTCCCACGCGGTCACCGGGACCCGGGCCCTGATCCTGCCGACGCTCGGCCGCACCGACAAGGACGTCCAGGCGGGCGGCAAACAGGTCGTCACCGTCGAGGACTCCATGGGCATGGTCCACGCCTCGCGCGGCAACCTCACCCCCGCGAGCCCCCATCTGCTCTCCGAACCGGCCATCGTCGCCCGCCTGGCCCGCGCGGTCCTCGGCGCCTCCTCACACACCGACTGGGAGGGTTTCGAACGGGACTACGCCACCATCCGCGACCGGATCTCCCGCGTGGTCCCCGGCTTCCAGGACTTCAACGCCCGCATCGCCCGCCCCGGCGGCTTCGCCCTGCCGCACGCGCCCCGCGACGAACGCCGCTTCCCGACCGCCACCGGACGCGCCAACTTCACCGCCGCCCCCGTCGAGTTCCCCGAACTCCCCGACGGCAGGCTCCTGTTGCAGACCCTGCGCTCGCACGACCAGTACAACACCACCATCTACGGCCTGGACGACCGCTACCGGGGCATCAAGGGCGGCCGCCGCGTCGTCCTGGTCCACCCCGAGGACGCGGCGGCCTTGGACCTCGCCGACGGCGCGTACACCGACCTCGTCAGCGAGTGGAAGGACGGCGTCGAGCGCCGGGCGGAGGGCTTCCGCGTCGTCCACTACCCCACCGCCCGCGGCTGCGCCGCCGCCTACTACCCGGAGACCAACGTCCTGGTGCCGCTGGACTCCACGGCGGACACCAGCAACACCCCGGCCAGCAAGTCGGTGGTCGTGCGCTTCGAGAACACCCGGGGCGACTGAAAACCGCCACCCCCTAAGCGTTCGCTCAGCCGTCTGATAAGAACAGTGCGGACAGCGACGAACCAGCGCAGCCGAACGGAGCCGGATCCATGGGCGAGCACACCGCACCCCTCTTCCCGCAGGAAGTCCTCGACGAGTACGCGGCACTCGGCGTCGACCTGCCCGCCCTCTTCTCCGCCGGCCACCTGGGCGAGCGCATGGGGGTGACCATCGTGGAGGCCGCCGCCGACCGGGTCGTCGGCACCATGCCCGTCGAGGGCAACACCCAGCCCTACGGCCTGCTGCACGGCGGCGCCTCCGCCGTGCTCGCCGAGACCCTCGGCTCCATCGGCTCCATGCTGCACGGCGGGGCCGCCAAGCTGGCCGTCGGCGTGGACCTGAACTGCACCCACCACCGGGGCGTCCGCGACGGCCTGGTGACCGGCGTCGCCACCCCCGTCCACCGGGGGCGCTCCACCGCCACGTACGAGATCGTGATCAGCGACGAGCAGGACCGGCGGGTCTGCACCGCCCGTCTGACCTGTCTGCTCCGCGACGTCCCCCGGCCCGAGGCGGGCTGACCCTCCGCCTCACGGCCCCGCCCCGTTACGGGCCGCCCCCTCCTGAGCCGCCCCCGTCCGCAGCGCCCGGACGGGGGCGGCCGCGCGCCGGACCCGCCCCGGAAGCCGGCCGGGCACGGCACCCACCGGACACGGCCGGAGCAGACCCCTTGACGTCACCACGAGTGACGCCCCGTCCCCTGCCGCCCGGCCGCACCGCGTCCCGGCCAAGGCCGCCGTGGGGCAGCCGAGTTGGGGCCGCGCCCCGCACGGCCGGCGCCCGGAGACGGCGGCGGGACCCCTCCGTACCGGCCTCACGAGGAATGACGTACCGGTCCCGCCTCCCCCGCACCGGACGCGCCCGCCGCGCGATCACCAAAGGACCCCCGGGCGGTGCCGTCGGCCCCACCGCACACCAGGGGAGGCAGCGGCCGCCGGGGGGACGAAAACGCCAGCAATCCGACGCCGGGAGTAACCCAGCGTGATGACGAGGAGGAAGAGCGGCCGATCCCGCTCCGCCGCCGCCACCGCATAACGAACCCGCGGCATCACAGTACGCACACACACGGGGCCGTCAGTACCGTGATCCCCTCAAGCCCCTTAGCAGAGCTGCGCGTTCTCACCATGTGGTCATTCCGCGCACCCGCACAAAACGCCACATAAACCCACGTCAATCTCAAGCCTTGCTCAAGGGCATAACAAGAGCGTCACATCCGAGGCCGACCCGTGCCGCACCCCCTCAGCTGCGCTTAGAGTCACGGCCAGTCACCGCGCCGCCGGGCGCCTCTGCTGCACGGCCTCTGTACCACCCAGTACGGCCCGGCGACCGACACGGCACCTCAAGCAGAGGAGGCCGCGCCAGGGAAAGGACTTTTCGTGCGACACCGTTCTTTGCTCATACTCACCGCCGTACTCACCACCGGAGCACTGACCCTCACCGCCTGCGGTTCGCGCGACGACAGCAACGGCGGCAGCAGCGGCGACGGCGGCACCCAGACCGTCGTCATCGGCATCGACGCCCCGCTCACCGGTGACCTCTCCGCCCTCGGCCTCGGCATCAAGAACTCCGTCGACCTCGCCGCCAAGCAGGCCAACGCCACCAAGCACGTCGACGGCATCACCTTCAAGGTCGAGGCCCTCGACGACCAGGCCCAGCCGTCCTCCGGCCAGCAGAACGCGAGCAAGTTCGTCGCCAACAAGGAAGTCCTCGGCGTCGTCGGCCCGCTGAACTCCTCCGTCGGCGAGTCCATGCAGAAGGTCCTCGCCGACGCCAAGCTCGTCCAGATCTCCCCCGCCAACACCTCGCCCTCCCTCACCCAGGGCCAGGACTGGAACGGCGGCAAGAAGGTCCGCCCCTTCGCGTCCTACTTCCGCACCGCGACCACCGACGCCGTCCAGGGCCCGTTCGCCGCGCAGTACCTCTTCAACGACGCCAAGAAGAAGAAGGTCTTCGTCATCGACGACAAGAAGACCTACGGCGCCGGCCTCGCCGGCACCTTCAAGGCCGAGTTCACCAAGCTCGGCGGCGAGGTCGTCGGCACCGAGCACATCGACCCCGAGACCAAGGACTTCTCCTCGGTCGCCACCAAGGTCAAGAGCGCCGGCGCCGACGTCGTCTACTACGGCGGCGAGTACCCCGCGGCCGGCCCGCTCAGCAAGCAGATCAAGAAGGCCGGAGCCAAGATCCCGCTCGTCGGCGGCGACGGCATCTACAGCGCCGAGTACATCAAGCTCTCCGGCGCGGAAGGCGCGGGCGACCTCGCCACCTCCGTCGGCGCCCCGCTCGACACCCTGCCCTCCGCCAAGGACTTCGTCGCCAACTACGACAAGGGCGGCTACAAGGAGCCCTTCGAGGCGTACGGCGGCTACTCCTACGACGCCGCCTGGTCCATCGTCGAGGCCGTCAAGGCCGTCGTCGAGGCCAACGACGGCAAGCTCCCGGACGACGCCCGCGAGAAGGTCGCCGAGGCCACCGCCAAGGTCGACTTCGACGGCGTCACCGGCAAGGTCTCCTTCGACGAGTACGGCGACACCACCAACAAGCAGCTCACCGTCTACGAGTACAAGGGCAACGCCTGGGCCCCCGTCAAGTCCGGCGAGCTCGCCAGCTGACCAGCTGAGCACACCAGCCTGAACCACCACCGCTGCGCGGGGCGCCGCACCAAGCGCCCCGCGCAGTTCTATATCCGGCGAAAGACACGGAGGACCCGCGGTGAACGAACTGCCGCAACAGCTGGTCAACGGCCTGCTACTCGGATCGATGTACGGGCTCGTCGCCATCGGCTACACGATGGTCTACGGCATCGTCCAGCTCATCAACTTCGCCCACGGCGAGATCTTCATGACCGGCGGCTTCGGGGCCCTCACGGTCTGGCTCATACTTCCCAGCGGCACCAGCGTGCTGCTCGCACTGCCCCTCATGCTCATCGGCGCCGTCGTCGTCGCCACCACCATCGCCGTCGGAGCGGAACGATTCGCCTACCGGCCCCTGCGCGGCGGACCACGCCTCGCACCCCTCATCACCGCCATCGGCCTGTCCCTGGCACTCCAGCAGGCCGTCTGGGCCTGGTACCCCGGCGCCAAGTCCGCCCGCACCTTCCCCGAGATCCCCGGCGGCCCCTTCGAACTCGGCCCCGTCACCATCCAGACCGGTGACGTCTTCCTGCTCATCGCCGCCCCCCTGTCCATGGCCTTCCTCGGCTACTTCGTCATGAAGACCCGCACCGGCCGCGGCATGCAGGCCACCGCGCAGGACCCCGACACCGCCAAGCTCATGGGCATCAACACCGACCGCATCATCGTGGTCGCCTTCGCCCTCGGCGCCACCTTCGCCGCCATCGGCGCCGTCGCCTACGGCCTCAAGTACGGCGAAGTCCAGTTCCGCATGGGCTTCCTCCTCGGCCTCAAGGCGTTCACCGCGGCCGTCCTCGGCGGCATCGGCAACATCTACGGAGCCATGATCGGCGGCCTCACCCTCGGCGTCGCCGAAACCATGGCCGCCGCCTACATCTCCGAAGTCCCCGGCCTCGAACAGCTCGGCGGCCAGTCCTGGGCCAACGCCTGGGCGTTCGTACTCCTCATCCTCGTGCTCCTCTTCCGGCCCCAAGGCATCCTGGGCGAGCGCGTCGCGGACAGGGCGTGACCACCATGACCACCACACAGAACACCGCCACGGCCACCGCACCCACGCAGGCCGCCCCCGCCCACCGCGGCCCCCTCACCCTCCCGCACAA
This sequence comes from Streptomyces sp. NPDC101181, assembly GCF_044767975.1. Lineage (NCBI taxonomy): Bacteria > Bacillati > Actinomycetota > Actinomycetes > Kitasatosporales > Streptomycetaceae > Streptomyces > Streptomyces sp. NPDC101181. The sequence continues at coordinate 74,704 of NZ_JBIWOX010000020.1, forward strand.
CGCCGCGCGAGCCACCGCCACCGCGGGCGGCGCGCTCACCGTCGTCTCCGCCTTCCTCGCCTGGACCTGGACCTCCGCCTTCCCCGGCGACCTCACCGTCTACGGCTACCCCGGCGGCCTCCAGTGGCTCGTCCTCGTCAGCGGCGCACTCCTCACCCTCTTCGCCCTCTCCTCCTACGGCATCAAAGGGCTGACCTGGCTCACCCCCCAGGGCGCCAACGCCGCCATGCGGCTCGCCGCCTACGCGGGACTCGCCACCGCCTGGTTCACGATGATCGCCATCAGCGTCCAGCTCGGCGGCTTCGTCAACCTCGAACCCGGCGCCTACGTCGCCCTCGCCGCCACCCTCATCGGCTGGATCGGCACCCGCTCCCTGCCCTACGAGCGGCCCGAAACCACCCCCGCCGACCCCGAGGACACCGCCTTCGGGCAGTTCAAGCACCGCCTCGGCAACCGCTGGGAGACCTACAAGGGCGCCTTCGCCACCGGCCCCGCGCGCCCCGCCAGGACCCTCCCCTCCTACGTCGAGATCGTGATCGTCGCCGTCGTCCTCGCCCTCGGCCTGGTCGTCTTCACCTACGGCATCACCACCGAGTACGACGAACTGTTCGTCGGCTTCCTGATCACCGCGGGCCTCGGCTTCAGCGCCATCAACAAAGCCGGACTCCTCCAGCGCGTCGCCACCCTCACGGCACGCCACCGCAACGTGACCCTCGTCGGCGCCTTCGCCGCCGCCGCGGCCTTCCCGTTCACCCAGTCCGACGACCAGTACGCCACCATCGGCGTCAACATCCTCATCTTCGCCACCGTCGCCCTCGGCCTCAACATCGTCGTCGGCCTCGCCGGACTCCTCGACCTCGGCTACGTCGCCTTCCTCGGCGTCGGCGCCTACGCCGCCGCCCTCGTCTCCGGCTCCCCCACCTCGCCCTTCGGCATCCACCTGCCCTTCTGGCAGGCCATCCTCGTCGGCGCCGTCGCCTCGATGGTCTTCGGCGTCCTCATCGGCGCCCCCACCCTCCGGCTCCGCGGCGACTACCTCGCCATCGTGACCCTCGGCTTCGGTGAGATCTTCCGCATCGCCGTCCTCAACCTCGACGGCACCTCCGGCCCCGACGTCACCAACGGCTCCAACGGCATCTCCTCGATCCCGAACCTCAACCTGTTCGGCTTCGACTTCGGCGCCACCCACACCATCGCCGGATTCACCATCGGCCGCTTCGCGAACTACTTCTTCCTGATGCTGCTCGTCACGCTCATCGTGGTCGTCGTCTTCCGCCGCAGCGCCGAATCCCGCATCGGCCGCGCCTGGGTCGCCATCCGCGAGGACGAGACAGCCGCCGAAGCCATGGGCATCAACGGCTTCCGCACCAAACTCATCGCCTTCGCCCTCGGCGCCACCCTCGCCGGACTCGCCGGAGCCGTCCAGGCCCACGTCACCTACACCGTGACACCCGAGCAGTACCAGTTCGCCCACGCCGTCCCGCCCAACTCCGCCTTCCTCCTCGCAGCCGTCGTCCTCGGCGGCATGGGCACCATCAGCGGACCCCTCGTCGGCGGCGCACTCCTCTTCCTCATCCCGGCGAAACTCCAGTTCATGAGCGACTACCAGCTCTTCGCCTTCGGACTCGCCCTCGTCCTCCTCATGCGCTTCCGCCCCGAAGGCCTCATCGCCAACCGGCGCCAGCAGCTCGAATTCCACGAGAAGGACGAAGCACCCGCCACTCTCACCAAGGCAGGGGCCTGACGATGACCACCGACACCACCACCGCCGGGCCCGCCACCGTGAGCACCCCCGGCGAAACCGTCCTCGACGCCCGCGGCGTCACCATGCGGTTCGGCGGCCTCACCGCCGTCCGGTCGGTCGACCTCACCGTCAACTCCGGAGAGATCGTCGGCCTCATCGGCCCCAACGGCGCCGGCAAGACCACCTTCTTCAACTGCCTCACCGGCCTCTACACCCCCACCGAAGGCGAAGTCCGCTACAAGGGCACCGTCCTCCCCGCCAAATCCTTCAAGATCACGGCGACCGGCATCGCCCGCACCTTCCAGAACATCCGGCTCTTCTCCAACATGACCGTCCTGGAGAACGTCCTCGTCGGACGCCACACCCGCACCAAGGAAGGCCTCTGGTCGGCCCTCCTGCGCGGCCCCCGCTTCCACCGCGCCGAAACCGAGTCCAAGGCCCGCGCCATGGAGCTGCTGGAATTCGTCGGCCTCCACCACAAGGCCGAACACCTCTCCCGCAACCTCCCCTACGGCGAACAGCGCAAGCTCGAAATCGCCCGCGCACTCGCCAGCGAACCCGGCCTCCTCCTGCTCGACGAACCCACCGCCGGTATGAACCCCCAGGAGACCCGCGCGGCCGAAGAACTCATCTTCGCCATCCGCGACAAAGGCATCGCCGTCCTCGTCATCGAGCACGACATGCGCTTCATCTTCAACCTCTGCGACCGCGTCGCCTGCCTCGTCCAGGGCGAAAAACTCGTCGAAGGCACCGCCCCCGAAGTCCAGGGCGACGAACGCGTCATCGCCGCCTACCTCGGCGAACCCTTCGAAGGCGACCCCGGCGCGGAGGAAGCCGCCGAGGTCGAAGCAGCCGAAGCCGCCGCATCGAACCCCACCCAGGCCCCACCGGCACCACCGGCCACCCCGGCCACCCCCGGTGAGAGCACCAGCAAGGAGAACGACCGATGACCGCACTACTCGAAGTCGAGGACCTGCGCGTCGCCTACGGCAAGATCGAGGCCGTCAAGGGAATCTCGTTCACGGTCGACGAAGGCGAAGTCGTCACCCTCATCGGCACCAACGGCGCCGGCAAGACCACCACGCTGCGCACCCTCTCCGGACTGATCAAACCGCTCACCGGCCACATCAAGTTCAACGGCAAGTCCCTCCGCAGGATCCCGGCCCACCAGGTCGTCTCCCTCGGACTCGCCCACTCCCCCGAAGGCCGCCACATCTTCCCCCGCATGACCATCGAGGACAACCTGCGCCTCGGCGCGTTCCTCCGCAAGGACGGCGAGGGGATCAACAAGGACATCAAGCGCGCCTACGACCTCTTCCCCATCCTCGGAGAACGCCGCAAGCAGGCCGCGGGCACCCTCTCCGGCGGCGAACAGCAGATGCTCGCCATGGGCCGCGCCCTGATGTCCCAGCCCAAACTGCTCATGCTCGACGAACCCTCCATGGGCCTGTCCCCGATCATGATGCAGAAGATCATGGCGACCATCGCCGAACTCCGCGAACAGGGCACCACCATCCTGCTCGTCGAGCAGAACGCCCAGGCGGCACTCTCCCTCGCCAACCACGCCCACGTGATGGAGATCGGCAACATCGTCCTCTCCGGCACCGGCCAGGACCTGCTGCACGACGACTCCGTCCGCAAGGCCTACCTCGGCGAGGACTGAACCCCGCCCCGCACCACGCGGAGAGGCCCGCCCCGGAACCTTTGAGTTCCGGGGCGGGCCTCCCCGCTGCGTACGGCGCGTACGACCGCGTACGACCGGACCTACTCGGCCGCCTTCTTCTTCTCCTCGGCGTCCGCGATCAGCGCCTCCGCCAACTGCTGCATCGACATCCGCCGGTCCATCGACGTCTTCTGGATCCACCGGAACGCGGCCGGCTCGGAGAGCCCGTAGTCCGTCTGGAGAATGCTCTTCGCCCGGTCCACCAGCTTCCGGGTCTCCAGCCGCTGCGAGAGGTCCGCGATCTCACTCTCCAGCGCCCTCAGCTCCGCGAACCGGGACACCGCCATCTCGATGGCCGGCACCACGTCGCTCTTGCTGAACGGCTTCACCAGATACGCCATGGCCCCGGCGTCCCGGGCCCGCTCGACCAGATCGCGCTGCGAGAACGCGGTGAGCATGAGGACCGGGGCGATGGACTCCTCGGCGATCTTCTCGGCGGCGGAGATCCCGTCGAGGACCGGCATCTTCACATCCAGGATGACCAGATCCGGCTTGTGCTCCCGGGCCAGCTCGACGGCCTGCTGCCCGTCGCCCGCCTCCCCGACGACGGAGTAGCCCTCCTCCTCCAGCATCTCCTTGAGGTCCAGGCGGATGAGTGCCTCGTCCTCGGCGATGACGACGCGGGTCGTCAGCGGCGGGACGTGCGACGTGTCGTCGTCGACGGCGTCTACGGGCTGGGGCGACTCGGGGGTGGTCACGGGGCTCCTCGATCGGGGGCAGGCGCTGCTTCCCCTGAGCCTACCCAGCTGCGGTATGGTGGTCGCGCAGCGGGTTGAAGGGAACCTTCGATCCTGGGAGCCCCGGTAGCCCAATTGGCAGCAGGCAATGGATTCAAAACCCATACAGTGTCGGTTCGAGTCCGACTCGGGGCACTCTTCCTTCGATTCCAAGGTCACCTGAGAATCGCAGGGTTTCACGTGATCGTGTGATCACTCCGCGTTCACGCCGAGGGCCGACGGAATTCGGCCAGCCTGTTCGTGTGTACGACCTCGAAACTCGCAAGCGAACGCTCGCCCTGCTGGGCCAGGGCTTCAGTCAGAACTCCGTCAGCAGGCGGACCGGTATCTCGCGTGCGGCGATCCGCTCCTGGCAGACGCGTCTCGAACCGCTGGACACACACCGGGGCGAGCCGTGCCCGAGGTGCTCCGAGGAGCCTACGGCCATCGGGAACCCGTCGGCGTACGCCTACCTGCTGGGGCTCTACCTCGGAGACGGCTGCATCAGCGCCGCGAAGCGCGGCGTGTACGCGCTCCGTATCGCGTGCGCCGACGCCTGGCCGGGCCTCGTCGACGCCTGCGCCGAGGCCGTCCGGATCGCGCGACCGCACAACAAGGTCTCCCGGGTGACCAGTGCGGGCTGCCAGTACGTCACGTCCTTCAGCAAGCACTGGCCCTGCCTCTTCCCCCAGCACGGCCCCGGCAAGAAGCACGAACGGCGAATCGTCCTCGAACCCTGGCAGCGGCGGATCGTGGACGCGCACCCCTGGGAATTCGTCCGGGGTCTCATCCACTCCGACGGCTGCCGCATCACCAACTGGGCGACGCGTGTGGTCCGCGGCGAACGCAAGCGCTACGAATACCCCCGGTACTTCTTCACCAACAAGTCCGACGACATCCGGCAGCTCTACACCGACACCCTCGACGCGCTCGGTGTGGCCTGGACGCACTGCACCCGGGCCGGCAAGCCGTACAACATCTCCGTAGCCCGACGGGCATCCGTCGCCCTCATGGATGCGCACGTCGGGCCGAAATACTGAGCCGCCCTACTTCGGGCTGTCGTCCTCGCCGATGTGGTGGACGCGCACCAGGTTCGTGGAGCCCGAGACGCCGGGCGGGGAGCCGGCGGTGATGACCACCACGTCGCCCTTGGCGCAGCGGCCGATGCGCAGGAGTTCCTCGTCGACCTGGGCGACCATCGCGTCGGTGGAGTCGACCTGGGGGCCGAGGAAGGTTTCGACGCCCCAGGTGAGGTTGAGCTGGGCGCGGGTGGCTTCGTCGGGGGTGAAGGCGAGGAGGGGGATGGGCGAGCGGTAGCGGGAGAGGCGTTTGACGGTGTCGCCGCTCTGGGTGAAGGCGACGAGGAACTTCGCGCCGAGGAAGTCGCCCATCTCGGCGGCCGCTCGGGCCACGGCGCCGCCCTGGGTGCGGGGCTTGCTGCGTTCGGTGAGGGGCGGGAGGCCCTTGGCGAGGAGGTCTTCCTCGGCGGCTTCGACGATGCGGGACATGGTGCGCACGGTCTCGATGGGGTACTTGCCGACGCTGGTCTCGCCGGAGAGCATCACCGCGTCGGTGCCGTCGATGATCGCGTTGGCGACGTCGGAGGCTTCGGCGCGGGTGGGGCGGGAGTTGTCGATCATCGAGTCGAGCATCTGGGTGGCGACGATGACGGGTTTGGCGTTGCGCTTGGCGAGCTTGATGGCGCGCTTCTGGACGATGGGGACCTGTTCCAGGGGCATCTCGACGCCGAGGTCGCCGCGGGCGACCATGATGCCGTCGAAGGCGGCGACGATGTCGTCGATGTTCTGGACGGCCTGGGGCTTTTCGACTTTGGCGATGACGGGGAGGCGGCGGTTCTCCTCGTCCATGATGCGGTGGACGTCCTCGATGTCGCGTCCGGTGCGGACGAAGGAGAGGGCGATGATGTCGGCGCCGGTGCGCAGGGCCCAGCGGAGGTCGTCGATGTCCTTGTCGGAGAGGGCGGGGACGGAGACGGCGACGCCGGGGAGGTTGAGGCCTTTGTGGTCGGAGACCATGCCGCCTTCGATGACGGTGGTGTGGACGCGGGGGCCGTCGACGTCGGTGACTTCGAGGGTGACGCGGCCGTCGTCGATGAGGATGTGTTCGCCGGTGGTGACGTCGGAGGCGAGGCCGTCGTAGGTGGTGCCGCAGATGTCGCCGTCGCCTTCGTTCTCCAGGGGTTCGACGGTGATGGTGAAGGTGTCGCCGCGTTCAAGGAGTACGGGGCCTTCGCGGAAGCGTCCGAGGCGGATCTTCGGGCCTTGAAGGTCGGCGAGGATGCCGACGCTGCGGCCGGTTTCCTCGGACGCCTTGCGGACGTGGTGGTAGCGCTCTTCGTGTTCGGCGTAGGTGCCGTGGCTGAGGTTGAGGCGGGCGATGTCCATTCCCGCTTCGACCAGGGCTTTGATCTGGTCGTATGTGTCGGTGGCGGGTCCCAGGGTGCAAACGATTTTCGCTCGGCGCATGTATCGAGCCTAAGCCTTACCTACGGGTAGGTAAGTGGCCCTTCGTGACACCTCAACCAGCTGCGGGTGAAGGGTTGTTGACAAGTGTTGAATTGTGCGGCGGGGTGCTCGGATGAGCGTTTATCCCAGGTCGGGGGGTGTGAGGGTGAAGGAGGCTTCGACCTGGGCGTCGACGCTCTGGCGTACGGGTTCGAGGTCGACGGGGGCGGGGTCGTCGGCGGTTTCGGCGCGGGCGGCGCGGAAGGGCATGGCGGCGCCGTAGGAGGTGAGGGGGGCTCCGCCGAAGGCGCCGGTGTCGCTGAGTTCGAGGAGGGCGTCGATGCGGGTGTCGAGGGCTTCGGCGTATTCGCGGGCGCGCTGGAGGGCTTCCTGGACGGCTTGGCGGCGGGCGGCGGCGTGGTGGGGTGAGGTGGGGCGCAGGGCCCACCAGGGGCCGTCGACGCGGGTGAGGTCCTGGTCGGCGAGGCGGGCGACGATCTCTCCGAGGACGGTGAAGTCGGTGAGGGTGGCGGTGAGGTGGATGGTGCCGTGGTAGGCGCGGATGCGTTCGCCGCGGCCGTGGCGGGTGAGTTCGGGGCGGATGGCGAGGGAGCCGGTTTCGAGTTTTTCGACGGCGTCGCCGTAGCTCTTGATGAGGTCGAGGGTGGCGGTGTTGCGGTGGTTGAGGTCGTCGAGGGTGGCGCGGCGGTCGGTGTTGCGGGCGGTGAGGGTGATGGTGATGCGGGCGATCTCGGGGTCGGCTTCGAGGTGGGCTTCGCCGCGGACGGTGACGCGGGGGGCGTTGGGGGTGCCGTGGGCCGTCGGGGGTGTGGGGGTTTCGGTCATGTGTTCACTGTGGCACGGCGGGTGGTGGTCCGGGGTGTGTGTCGGGTGGTCATCGGATCGAAACCTGCGCGGGGTGTTGCGGGGGGTGGGCGCCGGGTCAGAATCTACGCGCGTTGCCCTACTGAACGAGGAGTGAAGAGATGCCGTTGGACCGCAGGACGTTTCTGGGCCGTTCGGCCGCCGCGGGTGCGGGTGTGGCGATGGCGGGCGGGGCGGTGGTGGGTTCGGCCGGTGCGGCGGAGGCCGCGGGACACGGTCACGGCCGGCCGCCGAGGCGGTACGCGTTCACGGTGATGGGTACGACGGACCTGCACGGGAACGTCTTCAACTGGGACTACTTCACGGACGCGGAGTACGACGACGCCGCGCACAACGATGTCGGTCTGGCGAAGATCTCGACGCTGGTGGATCAGGTGCGGCGGGAGAAGGGGCGGCGCAACACTCTGTTGATCGACGCGGGTGACACGATCCAGGGGACGCAGCTGTCGTACTACTACGCGAAGGTCGATCCGATCACGGCCCGGCGTGGTCCGGTGCATCCGATGGCGCAGGCGATGAACGCGATCGGCTACGACGCGGCGGCGCTCGGGAATCACGAGTTCAACTACGGGATTCCGGTGCTGCGGAAGTTCGAGGAGCAGTGCGATTTCCCGTTGCTGGGGGCGAACGCGCTGGATGCGAAGACGTTGCGGCCCGCCTTCGCCCCGTATGTCGTCAAGCGGCTGCGGACGCCGTGCGGGCGTGATGTGCGGGTGGCGGTGCTGGGGCTGACGAACCCGGGGATCGCGATCTGGGACAAAGCGCATGTGGGCGGGAAGATGGTGTTTCCCGGTCTGGAGGAGCAGGCGGCGAAGTGGGTGCCGAAGCTGCGTTCGATGGGTGCGGACGTGGTGATCGTGTCGGCGCATTCGGGTTCGTCGGGGACGTCGTCGTACGGGGACCAGCTGCCGCATGTGGAGAACGCGGCGGCGTTGGTGGCGGAGCAGGTGCCGGGGATCGACGCGATTTTGGTGGGCCATGCCCATGTGGAGATCGCGGAGCACTTCGTGACTAACAAGGAGACGGGGAAGCGGGTCGTGCTGTCGGAGCCCGCGAAGTGGGGGCAGCGGCTGACGTTGTTCGACTTCGACGTGGTGTGGGAGAAGGGCCGCTGGGTGGTGGAGCGGGCCGGTTCGCGGGTGCTGAACTCCAACACGGTGCCGGAGGACCGGAAGGTGACGTCGCTGTTGCGGGACGAGCACCGCAAGGTCGTGGCGTACGTCAACCAGGTGATCGGTACGTCGGTGGTGGCGATGTCGACGGCGGAGGCGCCGTGGAAGGACGAGCCGATCATCGACCTGATCAACCAGGTGCAGACGGACACGGTGCGGGCGGCGCTGGCGGGCGGGGAGTTCGCGGCGCTGCCGGTGCTGTCGCAGGCGTCGTGCTTCTCGCGGGCGGCGGGGATTCCGGCCGGTGATGTGACGATCCGGGACGCAGCGGGGCTGTATCCGTTCGAGAACACGCTGGAGGCGCGGCTGCTCACGGGTGCGCAGCTGAAGGACTACCTGGAGTATTCGGCGCGGTACTACGTGCGCACGCCCGCGGGTGGTCCGGTGGACACGGCGAAGCTGACGAACGCGGACGGGATTCCGGACTACAACTACGACGCGGTGTCGGGGGTGACGTACGACATCGACATCGCGAAGCCGGTGGGTTCGCGGATCGCGGGGTTGTCGTTCGAGGGGAAGCCGGTGGATCCGGCGGCGCGGTTCGTGTTCGCGGTGAACAACTACCGGGCGAGTGGCGGGGGCAATTTCCCGCATGTACCGGGGGCGCGGCAGCTGTGGGCGAATTCGGACGAGATCCGGAACACGATCATCGGGTGGGTGCGGGAGAAGGGGTCGGTCGATCCGGCCGCGTTCGCTTCGGTGGGGTGGCGGCTGACCCGTGAGGGGACGCCGGTGTTCCCGTAACCACGCGGAGTGGGGTGGTGGCGCGGCCCGGGGTTCCGTGGGTGGAGCCCCGGGCCGCGCGCGTGTACGGCGGCGGTGCGGTGCGCCGGTGGCCCGGTGCCATGGCCATGGGTGCTGGGGTGGGCCGGTGGGCCGGTGGGCCGGTGGGCCGGTGGGCCGGTGCGGTGGGCCGGGCCGGTGGTGGGTCCGGGGCCGGGCCGGTGGTCAGACGGACTGGCTGAGGGGGATGAGTTCGGGGGCCTGGGTGGGGATCTTCGGTGCTTGGGGGGTGAGGCCGAAGGTGGTGAACGCGGTGCGGTCGGGGAGGGGGTAGGGGGTGGCCCCGGTGAGGTTGTTGAGGATGGTTGCGCTGCGCCAGGCGGCGAGACCGAGGTCGGGGGCGCCGACTCCGTGGGTGTGGCGCTCGGCGTTCTGTACGTAGACGTGTCCGGTGACGGCGGGGTCGAGGACCAGGCGGTACTGGTCGTCGATGCGGGGGCGGTGGGAGGCGTCGCGGCTGAGGTAGGGGCCGAGGCCCCCGAGGACGGCGTCGAGGGGGCGTTCGCGGTAGCCGGTGGCGAGGATGACGGCGTCGGTGGTGAGGCGGGAGCGGGTGCCCTGCTGGGTGTGTTCGAGGTGGAGTTCGACGCGGGTGTTGGCGAGGCGGCCCGCGGTACGGACGTGGACGCCGGGGGTGAGGGTGGCGTCGGGCCAGCCGCCGTGGAGGGTGCGGCGGTAGAGCTCGTCGTGGATGGCGGCGATGGTGTCGGCGTCGATGCCCTTGTGGAGCTGCCACTGGCGGGGGACGAGCTCGTCGCGGGCGGATTCGGGCAGCGCGTGGAAGTAGCGGCTGTAGTCGGGGGTGAAGTGTTCCAGGCCGAGCTTGGAGTACTCCATCGGTGCGAAGGCCTGGGTGCGGGCCAGCCAGTGGATCTTCTCGGCGCCTTCGGGGCGGGCGCGCAGGAGGTCGAGGAAGATCTCGGCGCCGGACTGCCCCGAGCCGATGACGGTGATGTGCTCGGCGCTCAGGAGCCGTTCGCGGTGGCGGAGGTAGTCGGCGGAGTGGAGTACGGGGACGGAGGGGGCTTCGGCGAGGGGTTTGAGGGGTTCGGGGACGAAGGGTTCGGTGCCGATGCCGAGGGCGATGTGGCGGGCGTGGGCGCGGCCGAGTGCTTCGGCTTCGCCGTCGCTGTCGAGTTGGGTGAAGTCGACTTCGAACAGGGCGCGTTCGGCGTTCCAGCGGACGGCGTCGACCTGGTGGCCGAAGTGGAGGCCGGGGAGTTGTTCGCTGACCCAGCGGCAGTAGGCGTCGTACTCGGCGCGCTGGATGTGGAAGCGCTCGGCGAAGTAGAAGGGGAAGAGCCGGTCGCGGGTGCGGAGGTAGCTGAGGAAGCTCCAGGGGCTGGACGGGTCGGCGAGAGTCACGAGGTCGGCGAGGAAGGGGACTTGGAGGCTGGCGCCGTCGAGGAGGAGACCGGGGTGCCAGTGGAAGGCGGGGCGCTGTTCGTAGAAGGTCGCGGCGAGGGGGCGGGGGTCGCCGGGGGCGGCGGGGATGTTGTGGGCGAGGGCGGCGAGGGAGAGGTTGAAGGGGCCGATGCCGATGCCGACGAGGTCGTGTGGCTGGTCGGGTTCGGGGGCGGGCCGGTCGGTCATCGCGGGGTGTCGCCTTCTGTGGGGTGGATCGCCTCGGCACGGTGGCCGGTGGGCGGTGGGGTGGCGGGGCGGGTGGTCGGGTACGCGGGGGCGTCGGCCGGGTGGGTGGAGGCCGTCGGCGCGAGGGGCGTGGCGGTGCGGGGCGCCGTGGGTGGGTGGGCGGGCGGGGCGGTGTCGGTGGCGGTGCGGGTGACGAGGTCCAGGAGGGACCGGAGGTCGTCGGGTGTGGTGTGCGGGTTCAGGAGGGTCGCCTTGAGCCAGAGGCGCCCTTCGGCGTGGGCGCGGCCGAGGACGGCGTGGCCGCGGTCGAGCAGGGTGCGGCGGACGGTCGCGATGGTGTGGTCGTCGGCGCCGGTGGGGCGGAAGAGGACGGTGCTGATGGTGGGGCGGTCGTAGAGGTCGAGCGTGGGGGTCCGGTCGACGAGGTCGGCCAGGTGGTGGGCGGAGGCGACGGTGCGGTCGATGAGGTCGGCGAGTCCGTCGCGGCCGAGGGCCTGGAGGGTGACGGCGATCTTCAGGGCGTCGGGGCGGCGGGTGGTGCGCAGGGAGCGCCCGAGGAGGTCGGGCAGGCCGGCCTCGGTGTCGTCGTCGGCGTTGAGGTAGGGGGCGTGGTGGTGGAGGGGGGCGAGGTGGCGGCGGTCGGGGACCGCGAGGATTCCGGCGGATGCGGGCTGCCAGCCGAGTTTGTGCAGGTCGAGCGTGGTGCTGTGGGCCCGCTGGAGGCCCCGGAGAAGGCCTCGGTGGGTGGGGCTGAGGAGGAGGGGGCCGCCGTAGGCGGCGTCGATGTGGAGTTCCGCGCCGTGGGTGGTGCAGAGGTCGGCGATGGCGTCCAGGGGGTCGATCTCGCCGGTGTCGGTGGTCCCGGCGGTGGCGACGACGAGGAGCGGGCGGTGGAGTTCGGTGAGGGCCGTGTCGAGGGCGGCGAGGTCCACGGTGCCGGTGGGGGCGGGGACGACGACGGGTTCGGGCAGGCCGAGGAGCCAGGCGGCGCGGGCGATGCTGTGGTGGGCGTTGGCCCCGCAGACGGCCTGGACGGGTCCGTGGCGTTCCCGGGCCAGGAGCAGGGCGAGCTGGTTGGCCTCGGTCCCGCCGGAGGTGATCACGGCGTCGGGCGCGGGGGCGTCCGGGTAGACCTCGGCGGCCAGGGCGGTGGTGAGGTCGGCCTCGATCGCGGAGGCGGCGGGGGCCTGGTCCCAGGAGTCCATGGAGGGGTTGAGAGCGCTGGCGGCGAGGTCGGCGGCGGCCGCGAGCGCGAGGGGCGGGGTGTGGAGGTGGGCGGCGCAGTGGGGGTGGGCGGGGTCCGCGGCGCCTTCGGCGAGGGCGGTGACGAGGCCGCGCAGCGCGTGCTCGGCGCCGGTGCCGTGGTCGGGGATGAGGGGGTGGAGGGTGCCGCGGGTGCGGGAGGTGACGGTGTCGGGTCCACCGGCCGGGAGGGGCCCGCCGCGACGGGCCGCGCCGTCGTGGAGTGCGGCCAGGACGGTGTCGAGGAGGGGGCGCAGTGCGGCGGGGCCTGCGGCGCCTCCGGCGAGGGGCGGGGTGGGCATGGGCGGGGTGGTCCTTCGGGAGCGCGGGGGGTGGACATGCCAGCTTGTCCCGGGTTCGGGGTGGCTCGACCGAAGAGCCCAACGATCTCAACCCGAAAGGGGTACTGCCCACCGGTCCGGCCGGGCCGGGGAGCGGCGAAGTGGTAGGCGCGCGTGCGGCTCGGAGGCGGGAGGGGGCGTGGGTACGCCACGGGCTGCGGGGCGTACGCCATGGCCGGTGCCGGTGCCGGTGCCGGTGGATCACCAGAGGGCGACGGGGTTACGGCGAGCGGCGCGGACGCGCTCGTGCGGGGTGCCGAGGGAGCGGGCGTGGCCGCTGGGCGGTCTGCGGTACGGCGGGCGGTCCGGCGGTCGGGCGGCCGGGCGGTCGGGCGGCCCGGCGGTCGTGCAGCCGGGCGGCCGGGCAGAGCCGCTGGCAGGTCTACGGTCCGGCGGTCGGGCGGTCTACGGGCAGCCGGTCCGCGGGCGGCCGGTTTACGGGCAACCGATCCAGGCGGGCAACCGGTCTACGGACGGCAGGTCCGCGGACGGCCGGTATACGGGCGGCTGGCGGTGGCCCGGGCGGCGATCCTCCGGGCCGAGGCCGGGGCCGGGCCGGGCCGAGGCCTGCTGGGTGCTGGGGAGGCCGGTCGGTGGCCGGCCTCCCCGTAGGTCAGTCGGTGGCTGACGCCGTCCGTACGGCCAGGGCGCGGCGCAGGTCGTCGAGCTGGTCGACGAGCTTGCGGCGCAGGGCGGGGATGAGGTCGGGGTCCTCCAGGGCGCGGGTGCCGATGGCGAGGCTCTGGGCGTCGACGGCGTAAGCGGGGAAGGCGTAGCGTCCGGCGGCCTCGGCGATGGCGGGGCCGCGGCGGGCGGCGAGGGCGGTGGCGTCGGGGTAGAAGCGGGGCACGTAGGCGGCGAGCAGTTCGTCCTGGCCGGGCTGCCAGAAGCCCTGGGCGGTGGCGGTGAAGAGGTAGTTGGACAGGGTGTCGTCGGTGAACAGGGTGTCCCAGGCGGTGGCTTTGGCCTCGGGGGTGGGCAGGGCGGCACGGCAGCGGGCGGCGCCTTCGCGGCCGGTGGCGCTGGGGTCCGCGGCGAGTTCGGCGTCGATGGCGGTCTCGTCGGTGGCGCCGAGGACGGCGAGGCGGGTGAGGATGCGCCAGCGCAGCTCGGGGTCGAGTTCCGGGCCGCCGTGGACGGTGCCGTCCTCCAGCCAGCTCTGGAGGGTGTCGGGCTGGGTAGCGGCGTCGATGAAGTGGCGTACGGCGATGAGGCGGAGGCCGGGGTGGGAGCCGTCCTCGGTGCGGCGGATGAGGTCACGGCAGAGGCCGGCGAGGGTGGCGAGGGCGCGCGGGCGGTCCTCGGGGGCGGTGTAGCGGTCGGTGATCTGCCCGGCGGCGAAGGACAGGACGCCCTGGACGAGCGCGAGGTCGGTCTCGTACGGGAGGTGGGTGCGGGCGGTCGTGAGGTAGGTGGCGGGGGCCAGTTCGCCGTCGCGGACCATGTCGCGGGCGGTGTTCCAGAGGACGGCCCTGGTCAGCGGGTCGGGGATGGCGGAGAGGCTGGTGAGCGCGGTGTCCCAGGAGGCGCCGTCGAGCCGGACCTTGGCGTAGGTGAGGTCGCCGTCGTTGAGGACGACGAGGGCGGGGCGGCGACCGGGACGGACCGTGGGTGTGCCGTCGCCCGGTACGTCGGTCTCGAAGCGGTCGCGGAGGGTGAGGAGGCCGGGGCCCGTCTCGGCGCCCAGGGCGTGGTCGAAGGCGGCGACGGCGACGCGGTGCGGTCGGCTGCCGTCGCGGGTGACCGTCAGGCACCACGACTGGCCGTTGCTCTGGGCCGGGGTCTGGCCGGTGTCCTCGCCCTGGGCGTGGCCGGTGCCCTGAGGCTGGGTCTGGGTCTGGCTCCGGGCGTGTGCGGCGGGTTCGGTGACCACGGCGGTGAGGGTGTCGATGCCGGTGGTGCGGAGCCACTGTTCGGCCCAGGCGTGGACGTCCCGGTCGGTGGCGGAGGCCAGGTTGTCGATGAAGTCGGTGAGGGTCGCGTTGCCGAACTTGTGCCGGGCGAAATGGGCGTTGATGCCCGCGAGGAAGTCCTTCTCACCGAGCCAGGCGACGAGTTGGCGGAGCGCGGAGGCGCCCTTGGCGTAGCTGATGCCGTCGAAGTTGAGGAGCGCGGAGGCGGTGTCGGGGACGGCGTCCGGGTCGGGTGCCACGGGGTGGGTGGAGGGCCGCTGGTCGGCGTCGTAGCCCCAGCCCTTGCGGGCGACGCCGAAGTCGACCCAGGTGTCGGGGAACGGGGTCTGCCCCGCTGCGACGGAATGGAGAGCCTGGGGAAGGGCGATCTCGGTGAGGGTCTGGTAGCCCATGTACTCGGCGAAGGACTCGTTCAGCCAGATGTCGTCCCACCAGGTCAGCGTCACGAGGTCGCCGAACCACATGTGGGCCATCTCGTGGGCGATCACCATGGCGCGGGTCTGGCGCTCGGTGTCGGTGACGGCGGAGCGGTAGACGAACTCGTCGCGGAAGGTGACCAGTCCGGGGTTCTCCATGGCACCGGCGTTGAACTCGGGGACGAAGGCCTGGTCGTAGGAGTCGAACGGGTAGGGCTCGTCGAACTTCTCGTGGTAGCGGTCGTAGCAGGCGCGGGTGATGCCGAGGATCTCGTCGGCGTCGGCGTCCAGGTACGGGGCGAGGGAGCGGCGGCAGTGGATGCCGAAGGGCAGTCCGGCGTGCTCGGTGGTGACCGAGTGCCAGGGGCCCGCGGCGACGGCGACGAGGTAGGTGGAGACGAGCGGGGTGGGGGCGATGGTCCAGTGGCCCTCCCCCGTGTGCTCGGCGATGCCGTTGCCGAGGACGCTCCAGCCCTCGGGGGCGGTGACGTCGATGGCGAAGACGGACTTCAGGTCGGGCTGGTCGAAGGCGGCGAAGACCCGCTGGACGTCCTCCATGAACAGTTGGGTGTAGAGGTAGGTCTCGCCGTCCGTGGGGTCGGTGAAGCGGTGCATGCCCTCGCCGGTGCGCGAGTAGTGCATGGCGGCGTCGACGCGCAGTTCGTGGGGGCCCGCGGCGAGGCCGGTGAGGGGGTAGCGGTTGCCGTCGAGGAGGGCGGGGTCCAGGGGCTGTCCGTCGAGACTGACCGAGCGCAGGGTGGCGGGCTTGACCTCGACGAAGGTGTCTCCGGCCGCGTGGGCGGTGAACCGGATGACGGTACGGGAGTCGAAGGTCTCCGCACCCGTCGTGAGGTCGAGGGCGATCGTGTACCGCTCCACGTCGAGGAACCGGGCTCGGGTCTGCGCTTCGTCGCGCGTCAGTACGGACATGGACCCATGCTGCCGTACGGGGGACAGCGGGCGCAGGCGGGTTCTCCCTCGGCGGACGCGTGGGGCGGGACGGCCGGGCGGAGCCGTGGCGTCCGGTTCCGGTTGCCCCGGGAACGCGGGCGAAGCACCGGCGGCCAGGAGCGGCGGCCACGAGGCGGTGGCGTAGAGGCGGCCAGGGGACGCCAGGGGACAGTGGCCGGGGGTGGCGGCCGCGAGGACGGTGGCCGGGAGCGGCGGCCACGGGGGATGGCAGCCGCGAGGACGGTGGTGGCGGCGCTCAGCCGTCCGTCGCCCGCTCCTCGCCCGCCCGGTCCCCCGTCGCCCGCTCGTCGCCCGCCGCCCGCTCGTTCTCCGCCCCGCCGTCTCGCGCCCCGGCGTCCTGCGTCCCGACGTTCTCCGTCTCGTCCGCGATGCGCTCGTGGTGGCGGATCACCTCGGCGATGATGAAGGTCAGCAGCTTCTCGGCGAAGGCCGGGTCCAGGTTGGCGCTCTGCGCCAGGTGCCGGAGCCGGGCGATCTGGCGGGTCTCGCGGGCGGGGTCGGCGGGGGGCAGCCGGTGGTCGGCCTTGAGACGGCCGACCTGCTGGGTGGCCTTGAAGCGCTCGGCCAGCATGTGGACGACGGCCGCGTCGATGTTGTCGATGCTCTCGCGCAGCCGGTTCAGTTCCGCCTGGACGGACGCGTCGATCTCGCTCGTGCTCATGGTCAGCGAGCTTAGGGCCTCGCGGAGGACGCCGGACGCCCGCCCTCAGGACCCGATCGTGGGCGGGTCGTCCGGGTCGGGCACCCGGTCGCTCCAGCCGCCGGGCACGCTGCGGCCCTGCTGTTCACGGAAGCGGACGGGGGCGGTCCCGACCCGGCGGGCGAAGAGGCGGGAGAAGTAGGCCGGGTCGTCGTAGCCGACCCGGCGGGCGACGGCGGCGACCGGGAGGTCGGTGGCGGCGAGGAGTTCCTTGGCCCGGCCGAGGCGGATGCCGAGCAGGTAGTCCTTGGGGCTGCACCCGGCTCCGCGCCGTACGGCGGTGCGCAGTTCGGCGGGGGTCATGCCGTGCCGGGCGGCGTGCTCGGCGACGGTGAGCGGCTGGAAGGCGTCGCGGGCCAGCGCCTGGAGCACCGGGTCGCCGTCGCGCCCGATGTCAGCGCGGGCACGGCGCAGGGAGACCAGGAGTTCGTGGACGGCGGCCCCGGTCTCGACCTCCAGGAGGGGGTTGCCGCGCCGGGCGGCGCGCACGATACGGCCGACGGCGGCGCGGGGGGCGGCGGTGTCGGTGAGGGGGACGAGGGGGCGGTCGGGCTCGATGTAGCCGAGTTCGGTGTAGGTGGCGGTGGCGGGGCCGGTGAAGTCGACGAAGCTCTCGTCCCAGCCGGCGCCGGGGTCGGCGCCGTAGTGGTGGGGGGTGCCGGGGGTCAGCCAGATCAGGCTGGGGCCGGTGACGGGGGTGCGGCGGCCGTCGGGTCCCTTGAACCAGCCGGTGCCGGAGTTGACGATCACGGCGACGTGGTGGTCCAGGGTGCGGGGTCCGACGGTGGGCAGCGCGCCGTGCTGGAGGCCGACGCCGAGGCAGGCGAGGCCGAGGCGGTGGTGGAGCGGGCTGGGGGTGAAGAAGCGCATCCAGGTGTGGTACATCGCGGCCTTCCTCTCCCGGGGTGCATCGCTGCGTCCAACCAGCAGCGATCTTTGTCCATGGACCGGGCGTGCGCCAGAGGTGAGAGTGGTCGGACCAATCCGCCCGGGGGCCGCCGGGCGCGGCCGAGCACAGGAGCGTACGTACCCGATGTCCGACTTCACCGTGGACGACGACCACTTCCGGCTCGACGGGAGGCCGGTACGGCTGCTGTCGGGCGCCCTGCACTACGCCCGGGTGCACGAGGGGCAGTGGGACCACCGGCTGGCGATGCTCGCGGCGATGGGCCTGAACTGCGTGGAGACGTACGTCCCGTGGAATCTCCACGAGCCCCGCGAGGGCGACTACCGGGACGTGGCGGCGCTCGGCCGGTTCCTGGACGCGGTGGAGCGGGCCGGGCTGTGGGCGATCGTGCGGCCGGGCCCGTACATCTGCGCCGAGTGGGAGAACGGCGGGTTGCCGGCCTGGGTGACGGGGCGGTTCGGGCGGCGGGTGCGGACCCGGGACGGGGAGTACCGGGCGGCGGTGGATCGGTGGTTCCGGGAGCTGCTGCCGCAGGTGGTGGAGCGGCAGATCGGCCGCGGCGGTCCGGTGGTGCTGGTGCAGGTGGAGAACGAGTACGGGAGCTACGGCACCGACGCGGTCTATCTGGAGTGGCTGGCGGGGCTGCTGCGGGAGTGCGGGGTGACGGTGGCGCTGTTCACCTCGGACGGCCCGGAGGATCACATGCTGACCGGGGGGTCGGTGCCGGGGCTGCTGGCGACGGTCAACTTCGGTTCGGGGGCGCGGGAGAGCTTCGAGGTGCTGCGGCGTCACCAGCCCCGGGGGCCGCTGATGTGCATGGAGTTCTGGTGCGGCTGGTTCGACCACTGGGGGGCCGAGCCGGTGGTGCGTGATCCGCTGGAGGCGGCGGGGGCGTTGCGGGAGATCCTGGAGTGCGGGGCGTCGGTGAACGTCTACATGGCGCACGGGGGGACGAGTTTCGGGGGGTGGGCGGGGGCGAACCGCTCGGGTCCCCTCCAGGACAGGGCGTTCGAGGCGACGGTGACCTCCTACGACTACGACGCGCCGGTCGACGAGTACGGGCGGGCCACGGAGAAGTTCCACCTGTTCCGGAAGGTCCTGGCGGATTACGCGCAGGGTCCGTTGCCCGCGCCGCCACCGGAGCCGAGGGGGCTGGCGGGGCCGGTGCGGGCGGAGCTGACCGGGTGGGCCGGGCTCGGGGAGGTGCTGGAGGCGCTGGGTGATCCGGAGTCGCCGGAGTCGGGGGTGGCGCCGACGTTCGAGGAGCTGGGGGTGGACCGGGGGCTGGTGCGCTACCGGGTGGCGGTGCCGGGGCCGCGCCAGGCGTATCCGCTGGGGGTGTCGGGGCTGCGGGACCGGGCGGTGGTCTACGTGGACGGGGTGCGGGCGGGGGTGCTGACCGAGGAGAGCGGGACGCTGCCGGAGCCGGTGTCGGGTCCGGCGGAGGTCGAGCTGTGGGTGGAGTCGCTGGGCCGGGTCAACTACGGGCCGCGGCTGGCCGAGCCGAAGGGCGTCACCGGCGGGGTACTGCACGAGCGGCAGTATCTGCACGGGGTACGGGCCCGGGGGCTGCGGCTGGACGCCTTCGACGACGCGGCCGCGGTGGCGGCGGTCCCGTTCGGACCGCTGCCCGAAGGGCCGGGGACGGCTGCCGTGGGCGCGACGGGGTTGTTCCGGGGGGAGTTCACCGTGGCGGGCGCGGAAGCAGGACCGGCGGAGGCGGCAGGACCGGCAGACGGGGCGGGAGCGACACACGGGGCAGGACCGGCAGACGGGGCGGGAGCGGGCGGCGTGGACCACGCGGGGCTCGAACTGCCCGGCTGGACACGGGGGTTCGTGTGGGTGAACGGCTTCTGCCTGGGCCGGTACTGGTCGGCGGGCCCGCAGCGCACCCTGTACGTACCGGGGCCGGTGCTCCGCGAGGGCGTCAACGAGGTGTGGGTCCTGGAGCTGGAGGGCGCGGGGGCGGCGTACGTGGAGCTGGGCCCGGGGGCACCCGTACGGACGGGCACCCCCGGGGTGGTTCAGCCGTGATCACCCGGGGGCGGCCCGAGCGCGGTGGCGGTGTGCGGCGTCAGAGGGTGCGGGCCGCGGAGGCGATGGCGGAGGCGAAGGTCGAGACCTCGGCGTAGACGCCCGGGTAGCCGGGCCGGGCGCAGCCGTAACCCCAGCTGACGATGCCGACCTGGATCCACTCGCCCGCGTTGTCCCTGCGGAACATCGGACCGCCGGAGTCACCCTGGCAGGTGTCGACGCCACCGGTGTCGGGGTATCCGGCGCAGATCTCCTCGTTGGCGACCAGTTCGTTGCCGTAGGCGGAGCGGCAGGCGGCGTCGGAGACGAACGGGACGTCGGCCTTGAGCAGGTAGCGCTGCTGGCTGCCGCCCTCGCGGTTGGCGCCCCAGCCGGCGACGGTGAAGGTGCCCTGGTTGTAGGCGGTGGTGGTGGCGATCTTCAGGGTGGGCTGGTTGATGGGCTGGGCCAGCTTGATGAGCGCCCAGTCCTTGCCCGTGCCGTTGTAGCCGGGGGCCTGGAGGACCTTGGTGGAGCGGACCTTGACCGCGTTGGACGACTGGAGGTCGACGACGCCGCCGGTGGCGGTGATCGAGGTGTTGTTGCCCGATCCGCTCACGCAGTGCGCGGCGGTCAGGACGATGTCCTTAGCGTAGAGGGCGCCGCCGCAGCCCATGGAGAGCCGGACCATGAAGGGGAACTCGCCCTGGGCGGCGCGGGTTCCGCCGACGACGGGGTTGGGGGCGGCCGAGGCGGTGACGGGCTGGAGGCCGACGACCGCGATGGCGACGGTGGCCACGGCTACGGAACATCTCTTCAGCGCACGCAGAAGTTGCTTCACTGACTGCCTTCTTTCGTGGGGGGTCGCTGGGAACCGGGACAGGGCACGGCGGCGCGTCGCGATGCGACGAGATCGTCATGCACCCGTCAAGGCGATCCGATTATCGGGAGCGGGTGACCGGCGCCACAAGGCGCAGTTTTCGGCCAAGCCCAGGGGGGCAGCACCGCCACCAAAGCCACTGAGCGCGTCAGTTGGACCTTGAGCACTGCGGCTGGCCCGACTGAGCGTTCCAGTTGCCCCGCAGGTCGGCCGACCACTGCAGTTCTTCCGTGCCTGGCACCGTGATGACGGATCGAAGTGCCTGCTGGAGACGGCTCCGGCCTACGAGCTGGCCGCCGACCTCGTGGAGGCGCTGGAGGATGCTCCCAGACTGACAGCGGCCGCCCGGCAGTACGTCCCCGAGCGGCCGGGGCGACCAGGGGGCGGTGAATCGGTCACACGCTCTGATCGGAGCGGCGCGATGCCCGCCCGGCCCGGCGATCGGCCACCGGAAGGATCACAGCGCCGGCCACAAGATGCGCAGCGCGCTACCTGTCATCAGAGCCAGGGACAGGACTTCCAGCAGGAGCGCCCCGAAGAGCCACCGCGCGCACCCGCGGTTGTGCTGGCGCAGAGCCACCAGCAGCGTGCAGTTGAACGCCAACTCGGTCTGCGTCACTGTGGCATCGCGCTGCCCGATCAGGTCGTGAAGTTCCACGACCGGCAGAGGCCTGGGGAGATTGATGAGCAGCCCCAGCGCGGAGGCAGCGATCAGCGAGACCAAGGCCCCGATGAGCAGGCCCAGCGCCACCGACGGCATGTGCTCGGCGTCGCCGAGGCTGGTGAGGGACAGGAATCCAAGGACGATGGCGACGAGGGTTCCCGCACTGGAGATGACGGCGATCCCGCGCTGCTCGAGCGAGGCCTTCCGGGCGCGTTCGTCCACAACTTGCGCACCTAACAAAGATGCGAACCCTGCTGCGGGCACCGGTGGCTGGGAGGCGGAAGCCGTCATGAGCGCGCGCGGCCGAAGACCGGCAGGTTCTGCCCCGGCCGCCTCCAGACCGTGACCGGCCAGGTAAGGCACCGCCAGGACAGTAGCCCGTGCTCTCCGGCTGGCTGCAGTCCGAGGCCCTGGCTCGCGGCCGCCACGGCGGCCGCGAGCCAGGGCCCGTCGACAGCGTCGGCTCGTTGCGTTTTGAGGCTTTCTATCCGGTTCTCGAAAGAGGCCAGGGCGTGCCTAGCGGCATTCTCGGCTGCATTCAATCGCCCATTGGCCTCGCGATGGGCCTGCTGCTTTTCGAGGTACTCCTCGCGGAGTTCCTGAATACGCGGGATCTTGCTCGACAGTCTGAGGAACGCTACGTTCGGCGAATCAAACAAACGTATGACTTCCTGCACTGCGTCCTGGTCATCGTCAGTGAGTAGTCCTTCGCTGGCCAGCACCTCACTTACCCGGCGGCACAACTGTCCGTTGTGGTCAGTCCGCGTCCCGCCGAAGCGGGCCAGGACGTCTACGGCCTCACCCCGCTCGTCGTGCCAGGCCCTGCGCGCCGAATCCGCGCCGCGAATTGCCGCCGTCGCGGCGCGGCGGGCCTCCGCCATGTTGGAGTCGAAGGGCGCCCTGGCGGTCCGCAGCTCGCCTTCGGCCGTCGTGATATCCGCGTCGTAGCGCCGAAGTTCGGCCAGGTGACCCTCCGCCTGGGATTTCGCCTGCTTGAGTAGCCCGTACACGCTGTCGTCGTCCTCGAGGGCGACGGCGATGACCTGTTGCTCGCTCAGGCAGACCACCACCGCACACGGGAGCAGCACCTCAGAGATCCCGAAGAATGCCTGCATGTCACTGACGGTGCGGGTGAGGTCGCCCTGATGGTCAGCCGTTCTCCCCGGCAGGAAGTCCACGGCCGCGGTGTGCACGCGCACGTGAGTCGGCCACTCCGCCTCTGGACGCAGCCCGTCCGGATACCAGGAACTCGTCGGATCGGGGCCATCCCGGCCACCGACCTGTCGCACTCCGCGCACGCGGACCTGCACTCGCCCGTTGCCCGCGCGGGCCAGTTGCCCCAGCCACAGATCCTCCCGCGGGTTCGGGATGACCACCCCCACGTGGCGCGCGGTGACATCGTGGATGTCAGCCCACTCCCTGAAAAACCTTTCCTGCAACAGCGGTGCGTCAGCCGTCCGGGAGATCAAGAAGACCAGGCCGGCGTAGCCGCCGACGGAGGGGACCGGAAAGGGCAGGCTGAGGAATTCCTCGATGGAGAGAGAAGTGATCAAGCCCATGGCAACCCCCTTGTAACCGTTTCCTGTTGACCATAGATGAGGTAGTCGTGCATCCGCAGAAAATCCTTCTTCATGTTCCGCTGCCTGCGGCAGGATCAGCGGGCAGCGGGGGCTCAGACGCCCGCCACTGATCCGCTTCCGGAAGACAGCGATGACACGACTGGCACAGGTCATCGTCCACGAACGCCTCCACTGATTCGAGGCTCCGGACAGGCGGGCCAACCTCGAAAACCGCAGCTCAGTGAGATCGCTCCCCTCCCGCAGGCCGATCACAACGCTCACTCGGGCCAACTAAGGGCTGTCCCGCAATCCCTGGCGGGCGCACGACGACAGCTACGGCACCGCGCCGCGTTGTCGGAACGCCGGAATACATCCAGTATTCGGACGTCCCTCCGCCTTGCGATGCACCGCATCCGACGCCGCACGCTGATCCACCAGGGATGACGGGACAGCCCTTAGAGCGTTAAGTCTCAGCCGATGCCCCAGCCCGACACCGCAGACCGGCCCCGACACCGCACGCAGACCCGGACCCAACACGGCGACCGGACCCGACGCCGGTGCTCGACCCCGGCGTCCGCGGCCTCTCCCCCGCGCCCCGGCCTACAGTGGAAGGGACGGCCGGACCGGGCGGCCGGGGCGGACGGGGGTACGGACGTGAGGGACAACAGCGCGCCGGGCACACCGGTTGTCCACGGCTTTCCGCATCTGGACACGGTCCGGTCCGCGATCACCGCGCTCTACCGGCGGCTCTCTCCGGACGGCGTCCACCGCTACGGCACCAGTCTGGTCCCCGCCGACGCCGCTTTCCTCGACACCGACGATCTCCATCTCGGCGCCCAGCGGGTGGCCCGTGCCCTGGTCCAGCACCTGCGGCTGCCCGAGGCCCGCATGATCGTCGGCTTCCGGACGATGGAGCACGCGGCGAGCGTCGAACTGACGGCGGGGCCGGAGTACTTCATCGAGCTGAACGACCGCTTCCGCACCCACCGCAGGGACATCGGCGCGGCGCTCGCCCACGAGATCACCCATGTCCTGCTGCACCGGCTCGGCCTGGAGTTCCCCGGCACCCGGGCCAACGAGATCCTGACCGACACCGTGACCGCCTACCTCGGCGCGGGCTGGCTGCTGCTGGACGCCTTCCGGGAGGACGCCACCTCCCGGCAGAAGCTGGGCTACCTCACCCCGGAGGAGTTCGGCTACGTCCTGGCCAAGCGGGCCCTGGCCTTCGACGAGGACCCCTCGCCGTGGTTCACCAGCCCGCAGGCGTACACCGCCTACACCAGAGGGCGGGACCAGGCCCTGCACGACCTGCGCCGCCCCCCGCTGACGGCGGCCGGATGGGCGGGGCGACGGCGCTACGCCAAGGACCGGCGGTACGCGCAGGACCATCCCGGCACGGTCGCGGACCCGGGCGTTCCGTACGCCTTCGAGACCGGCGGCGCGGGGCCGCGGGTCTCCTTCCCCTGCCCCACCTGCCACCAGCGCGTCCGGCTCCCCGTCCGGGGCCGGGTCGCCGCGCGGTGCGGACTGTGCCGCACCCGCCTGGAGTGCGACACGTAGGAACGGTTTCGGCCACCGTAGGGTCGAAGCATGACGAACGAGCCGATCAGGGACGAACCAAGCCTGTTCGACGCGCTCCACGAGGACGAGAACGCTGTCGTACGGGCGCTGCGCGCGGGCGCGCGCGCCGAGTCGAGCGACGAGGAGGGGACGACGGCGCTGTATCTGGCCACGGTCCTCGACCGGCCGGGAGCGGTCAGGCTGCTGCTCGCGGCGGGTGCCGACCCGGACCGGGCGAGCGGCCCCGAGGCGGGAGACCTGCCCCTGTGCGGGGCGGCGTGCGGCGGCCACACCGAGGTGGTCCGGGCGCTGCTGTCCGCCGGGGCGCGGCCGGACCTGCGCGAGGAGTTCGGGTTCACGGCGCTGCGCTGGGCGGTGGGCCTGGGGCACGCCCCGACGGTCGAGGCGCTGCTCGCCGGGGGCGCCGACCCGCTGCTGCCCGGCCCCGAGGGGGAGCCGATGCTGGTCCTGGCGGCGCGGCGCGGGTCGGCGCGGACGGTACGGGCGCTGCTCGCGCACGGCGCGGGGGCGATACCGGGCCAGGCGGACGTGGTGGCCCGCGCGCTGGCCGAGGCACTGCGGCTGGCCGCCCTCGACCCGGAGCGGGAGCTGCTGGGTCGGCTGGAGGAGGCGTACGGCCCGGGGCTGGACGCGGTGGTGCGGCGCGAGGGGCGGGACGGCGAGGAGACGGTGACGGTCGAACTGCTGCGGGACGGGGTGCCGTCGGCGGGGGCGGACCAGCACACCGGACACGCGGAGATCGCGGCGCTGCTCCACGGGCTCACGCCTGGCGCGCCTCCCACCGCTCCCGGGTGAGGACGTACTCCACCTCGCCGTGTTCGGACCCCTCGATGGTGTCCGGCCAGTCCTCGGCGTAGGCGCGGAGGAAGGTCAGCCCGGCCTTCTCCATCACCCGCCGCGACGCCGTGTTGACGGCCATGGTGGTGGCGGTCACCCGCCGGGCCCCGAGGTCGGTGAACCCCTTGCGGACCAGGGCCCGCGCGCCCTCGGAGGCGTAACCACGCCCCCAGGCGGCCCTGGCCAGCCGGTAGCCGAGTTCCACCACGGAGGGGTCGTCCTCGGCCAGGGGGCGGAGTTCGAACCAGCCGAGGAAGGCGCCGGTCGCCTTCTCCCGCGCGGCCCAGAACCCGCGCGTCCCGGTGCACGGGTGGTCGTGGAGGAGCCGCGGCAGGGTCCGCTCGCGGATCTCCTCGGCGGTGACCGGGCGGCCGCCGTTGATGTACCGCATCACCTCGGGATCGTTGTCGAGCGCGAGCAGGGCGGGGGCGTCGGCGTCCGTGAAGGGGCGCAGCACCAGCCGGGCGGTCTCCAGGAGGACCGGCGGAACCGGTGAGGTCAGGGAGGCCGGGGGAACCGGTGAGGCCGGGGAGCCCGACGGGCTCGGGGCGTCCGGGGACGGGGACGTCGGGGCGACGAGGACCGATGCGACCGGGGAGACCGGAGCAACCTCCGGCGTCCCGGTCCGGACGCGGAAGGTCAGCCCCTCCGGGCTCCGCAGCCGGGCCAGGCCCTCGGGGCCGTCGGTGAACGCGCCGCCGAGGGCGCGAGCCCGTGCGGCGACGCCGTCGGCGTCGTCCACCGCCAGGGCCAGCTCCCACTGCGGCACGGCGGCGGTGGGAGCCTCGCGGAACTCGGCCCGGCTCGGCGGTGCGCCGAAGGTCCGGGTGTAGAACTGCCGGGCCCGCTCCGGGTCTTGGCAGGCCAGGACCATGCGATGGGTGGGGCCCCCGTCCGGGGCCCGCACCGGCCAGCCGGCGAACCCCCGGGGCCGCCAGAGGCGGAGAGCCGCACCCGTCGGGTCGGTCAGGGCGGCGATCCGGCCCCGGTCCCCCGCGTCGACGGGCGGCAGCAGGACGTGCGCCCCGTTCGCGGCCGCCTCGGCCGCCCGGTGGTCCACGTCGTCGACCGCCAGGTAGTAGACGACATGGGCGGGGGTCTCCGGCGGGCCGGCCTGCCGGGGACCCCCACCACCGGCCTGCCGCACGAAACCGGTGACCCCGCCGAGCGGATCGCCCCCGGCGAAGACCGTGAGAGCCCGGCGCCCGTCGGCCTCGCCCCGGCCGTCGCCCCCGTCCCGCCCACCGACCTCGCCACGGCTTTCGTCCAGGACCCCGCCCACGTCTCCGGCCTCCGCCTCGACGACGTGCCAGCCCAGTACGGCGGAGAAGAAGGCGGCGGTGCCGGACGGGTCGTGGGTCCGCAGATCCATCCAGCAGAACTCGTTCAGGGGGCCGTGCCGCGTCATCGTGCGCTCCTCGGTGTCCTGAGCTGGATACCGGGCACCGGGCGCCTCCGCAACTCGATAACGCCCCGGGACCGCACGGGAGCACCGCGCGAGAACGCCATACGAGAGCACCGCGCGAGGCACCCGCGGGCGGGCGGCCGCGCTCACGGGATCCGGTCGCGGGTCCGCCGACCGGCTCCGGCCGCGCGGTCCGCCCACGGCCCCGGCTACCGCGCCCCGTACACCGGCCGCGGCTGCTCCGCGGCCGCCAGCAGGCGGCGGGCCGTCTCGCCCGCGTCCGCCGGGGACCTGCGCGCGCCCCGGTCGTCGGTGGGGCCGGGGCGCCAGCCCTCCATCACGGTGATGCGGCCCGCCTCGGCCTCGAAAACGCGGCCGGTCACGCCCTCGCTGGCGGCGGAGCCGAGCCAGACCACGAGGGGTGAGACGTTCTCGGGGGCCATCGCGTCGAACGCCCCCTCCCCCGGGGCCGCCATCGCCTCGGCGAAGGTGTGCTCGGTCATCCGGGTCCGGGCGGCCGGGGCGAGGGCGTTGACGTGGACCCCGTACCGCCCCAGTTCGGCGGCCGCGACCAGGGTGAGGGCGGCGATCCCCGCCTTGGCGGTCGCGTAGTTCCCCTGGCCCACGCTGCCGTGGAGACCGGCCCCGGAGCTGGTGTTGATCACGCGGGCGACCGGCGGGCGGCCCGCCTTCGTCTCGGTCCGCCAGTGGGCGGCGGCGTGCTTGAGGGGCAGGAAGTGGCCCTTGAGGTGGACGCGTGTCACCGCGTCCCAGTCGTCCTCGTCCAGGTTGACGAGCATCCGGTCCCGCAGGAAGCCCGCGTTGTTGACCAGGGTGTCGAGCCGGCCGTAGGCGTCCAGGGCGGTGGTGACCAGGGAGGCGGCACCCCCGGGGGTCGTGATGTCCCCGTCGTGGACGACCGCCTCGCCGCCCGCCGCGAGGATCTCCTCCACCACCCGGCGGGCCGGCGCGGTGGAGGTGCCGTCCCCGTCCGGTCCGACGCCCAGGTCGTTGACGACGACCCGGGCGCCCTCGGCGGCGAAGGCGAGCGCGTGGGCCCGGCCGAGCCCGCGCCCGGCTCCGGTGACGGCGACGACCCGGTCCGCGCAGAGGCCGGTGGGGGGTGTGGTCATCTCATCTCCCGTTCGCGTGGGCCTGGTTGGCGGACCGGGAGGCGACTGCTACCGTCCACCTAACAAACGTTTGGTGGAAAGGTAGCTGATCGTCCGATGACTGTCTCCACCACATCCCCCACCGGCGCCCCCGGCGTCCGCCTCGTCACCGTCGACCATCCGCCCGTCAACGCCCTGCCCGTGCGGGGCTGGTACGAACTGGCCGATGCCGTACGGGCGGCGGGCCGCGACCCGCGGGTGCGCTGCGTCGTCCTGGCCGCCGCCGGGCGCGGCTTCAACGCGGGCGTCGACATCAAGGAGCTCCAGCGCGACCCGGGCAACGACGCGCTGGTCGGGGTCAACCGGGGCTGCGCCGAGGCGTTCGCGGCGGTGTACGGCTGCGAGGTGCCGGTGGTCGCGGCGGTGCAGGGGTTCTGCCTGGGCGGGGGCGTGGGGCTCGCCGGGAACGCCGACGCGATCGTCGCGAGCGAGGACGCGGTCTTCGGCCTGCCGGAGCTGGACCGGGGGGCGCTGGGGGCGGCGACGCATCTGGCGCGGCTGGTCCCGCAGCATCTGATGCGCACGCTCTACTACACCTCGCGGACGGTCACGGCCGCCGAACTGCACGCCCACGGCTCGGTGTGGCGGGTGGTCCCGAAGACCGCTCTGCGCGACGCGGCGATCGGCCTGGCCGCGGAGATCGCCGCCAAGGACGGGCAGTTGCTGCGGCTGGCCAAGGAGGCGGTCAACGGCATCGACCCGGTCGACGTGCGGCGCGGTTACCGCTTCGAGCAGGGGTTCACCTTCGAGGCGAACCTCACCGGGACAGCCGCCCGGGTCCGCGACACCTTCGGCACGGAGGCCCGGCCGTGACCGGCGCCCCGTCCCCGCACCGGCGCGACAAGACGATGACGCCGCAGGAGGTGGTGGGTGAGCTGCGCAGCGGCATGACGGTCGGGATCGGCGGCTGGGGGTCACGCCGCAAGCCGATGGCGCTGGTCAGGGCGCTGCTACGGTCCCCGGTCACCGATCTGACGGTGGTCTCCTACGGCGGCCCGGACGTCGGTCTGCTCGCGGCGGCGGGCCGGATCTCCCGGCTGGTCACGGCGTTCGTGACACTCGACTCGATCCCGTTGGAGCCGCACTACCGGGCGGCCCGGCAGCGGGGGGACTTCACGCTGACGGAGATCGACGAGGCGATGTTCATGTGGGGGCTGCACGCGGCGGCGAACCGGCTGCCGTTCCTGCCGGTGCGGGCGGGGCTCGGTTCGGACGTGATGCGGGTCAACACCGGGCTGCGGACGGTGACATCGCCGTACGAGGACGGGGAGGAGTTCGTGGCGATGCCCGCGCTGCGGATGGACGCGGCGCTGGTCCACCTCAACCGGGCGGACCGCTGGGGCAACGGCCAGTACCTGGGCCCCGACCCGTACTTCGACGACCTGTTCTGCGAGGCGGCGGACACGGCGTACGTCTCCTGCGAACGGCTCGTGGAGACGGCGGAGCTGACGGGAACGGGCGCCGCGCCGCAGACGCTGCTGGTGCGGCGGCACGCGGTCACCGGGGTGGTGGAGACCCCGGGCGGGGCGCACTTCACCTCGTGCGCCCCCGACCACCCGCGCGACGAGGCGTTCCAGCGGGCGTACGCGGCCGCCGCGGCGGACCCCGTCACCTGGGCGGAGTTCGGCGCGCGGTTCCTGCCGCCCGACGGCGACGAGCGGCGCTACCGGGAAGCGGTCCGCCTCTGGCACGGGGAGCGGCGATGAACCCGTCCGCCACCGGGCCGGTCACCCGCGCCGAGCACTGCGTGATCGCCTGCGCGGAGGCCTGGCGCTGCGACGGCGAGGTGCTGGCCAGTCCGATGGGCGCGGTACCGTCCGTGGGCGCTCGGCTGGCCCGCCTCACCTTCGCCCCTGACCTGCTGCTCACGGACGGTGAGGCGACGCTCGTCGGCCCGGACGGCGAGGCGGAGGGCTGGCTGCCCTACCGCGCGCATCTGGCGCTGGTGACCGGTGGGCGGCGCCACGTGATGATGGGCGCGAGCCAGATCGACCGCTTCGGCAACCAGAACATCTCCTGCGTCGGCGACTGGGAGCGGCCTTCCCGGCAACTGCTGGGGGTCCGCGGCGCTCCCGTCAACACCTTGAACAACCCGGTCAGTTACTGGATCCCCCGGCACTCGGCCCGGGTCTTCGTGGAGCGGGTGGACATGGTCTGCGGAGTGGGCTACGACCGGGCACGGTCGGCGGGCCCCTCCGCCGCCCGCTTCCACCGCATCCCCCGGGTGGTCAGCGATCTGGGGGTCTTCGACTTCGCGACCCCGGACCGCTCCATGCGGCTCGCCGCCCTCCACCCGGGCGTCACGGTGGCCGAGGTCCGCGAGGCGACGGGCTTCGCGCTCACGGTCCCCGCCGGACTCCCGTACACCCGGGACCCGACCCCCGCCGAACTCGCCCTGATCCGCGAGGTCATCGACCCCTCGGGCACCCGGGACCGGGAGGTGCGGCGCTGATGCGCACCGCTCTGACCGACCTCACCGGCGTCCGTCACCCGGTCGTCCAGACGGGGATGGGCTGGGTGTCGGGCCCCCGTCTGGTCACCGCGACCGCACGGGCCGGGGCGCTCGGCATCCTGGCGTCGGCGACCATGGCTCCGGACCGGCTGCGGTCGGCGGTACGGGAGGTTAAGTCGCGGACCGACGCCCCGTTCGGGGTGAACCTGCGGGCGGACGCGGCGGACGCGCCCGAGCGGGTCCGGATCATCGTCGAGGAGGGCGTACGGGTGGCGTCGTTCGCGCTCGCCCCGTCCAGGGAGCTGATCGCGGAGCTGAAGGACGCGGGCGTGGTCGTCGTCCCGTCGGTCGGGGCCCGGCGGCACGCGGAGAAGGTCGCGGCGTGGGGCGCGGACGCGGTGATCGTGCAGGGCGGCGAGGGCGGCGGTCACACGGGCGAGGTCGCCACCTCGGTGCTGCTGCCGCAGGTGGTGGACGCGGTGGACATCCCGGTGGTGGCGGCGGGCGGCTTCCACGACGGCCGGGGCCTGGTGGCGGCGCTGGCGTACGGGGCGGCGGGCGTGGCGATGGGCACGCGTTTCCTCCTCACGTCCGACTCGACGGTCCCGGACGCGGTGAAGGCTTGCTATCTGGCGGCGACGGTCCACGACATCACCCGGACGACCGCCGTGGACGGGGTGCCGCACCGGATGCTCCGTACGGACCTGGTGAGCGCGCTGGAAGGGGCGGGACGGGTGCGCTCCCTGGCGCGGGCGGCGGGCCGGGCGTCCCGTTTCCGCCGGATCTCCGGGCTGAGCCGCAGGAGCATGGTGCGCGACGGCTTCGCGCTGCGGCACGGCAAGGACCTGAGCTGGAGCCAGTTGCTGCTGGCGGCGAACACCCCGATGCTGCTGCGGGCGGCCATGGTCGAGGGCCGTACGGACGCCGGTGTCATGGCGTCGGGCCAGGTGGCGGCCCTGATCGAGGACCTGCCGAGCGTGGCGGACCTGGTCGCCCGGATCATGACGGAGGCGGAGGAGACCCTGGAGGGACTGCGCCGGTTCGGCCACCGGCCGCCCGAACCGGGCCCGCCCGGCGCCTGAGGGGTGCGGGGCAGGGTTCAGAGGCCGAACAGGAGCCGGGCCAGGGGCCGGGACGGTGTCCCGGAGGACCGCGGCCCCGAACCCCGCAAGGCCGCGGCCCGGCCCCGTACGGTCAGCGTGCTACGCCGCCCGGCGGCCCCGCGCGGGCGCACCGGAGCGGCCCGCGCCGCCGGAGCGTGCTCCCCCGGCCGAGCGCCCCGCGCCGCCGGTGCGGGTGCCGCCCTGGGCGGCGCCCCCGGCGGCACCCGCACCGGCGCCCCGGCGGCCCCGGCCCCGGCTCCCGGAGCGCGGCG
Source organism: Streptomyces sp. NPDC101181 (assembly GCF_044767975.1). Classification (NCBI taxonomy): domain Bacteria; kingdom Bacillati; phylum Actinomycetota; class Actinomycetes; order Kitasatosporales; family Streptomycetaceae; genus Streptomyces; species Streptomyces sp. NPDC101181. Next base: position 106,214 of record NZ_JBIWOX010000020.1, read on the forward strand.
CGCCCCCGCCGGAGCCGGCCGAACCGCCCGACCGGGTCCGCTGCTTCGGCGGGGTCGGCTGCGGCACCTCGATGACGATCGCGACGCCGGACGGCTCGCGCGCCCCGGTGATCCGGCTCAGCTCCTCGTCGCCGGAGGTGACCCGCGTGGTGCGCGGCGCGATGCCGGCGTCCTGCATCAGCCGGGTCATCTCGCGCTTCTCGTCGGGCAGGACCAGGGTGACGACGCTGCCGGACTCCCCGGCGCGTGCCGTGCGGCCGCCGCGGTGGAGGTAGTCCTTGTGGTCGGTGGGCGGATCGACGTTCACGACCAGGTCCAGGTCGTCGATGTGGATGCCGCGGGCCGCGACGTTCGTCGCGACGAGCGCGGTGACCTGGCCGTTCTTGAACTGGTCCAGCGTCCGGTTGCGCTGCGGCTGGGAGCGCCCGCCGTGCAGGGCGGCGGCCCGTACGCCGCTGGCGAGCAGCCGCTTGGCGAAGCGGTCGGCGGCGCGCTTGGTGTCCACGAACATGATCACGCGACCGTCCCGGGCGGCGATCTTCGTGGCGACGGCCTTCTTGTCGGTCTCGTCCAGGACGTGGAGCACGTGGTGCTCCATCGTGGTGACCGCACCGGCGGAGGGGTCGACGGAGTGGACGACCGGGTCGGTGAGGAACATCTTGACGAGCCGGTCGATGTTCTTGTCCAGGGTCGCGGAGAACAGCATCCGCTGGCCGTCCGGCTCGACCTGCTTGAGGAGGGCGACGACCTGCGGCATGAAGCCCATGTCGGCCATCTGGTCGGCCTCGTCGAGGACGGTGATGGCGACCTCGTCCAGGCGGCAGTCGCCGCGCTCGATGAGGTCCTTCAGCCGCCCCGGGGTGGCGACGAGGACTTCCGCGCCGCGCCGCAGGGTGGCGGACTGCCGGGTGATCGACATGCCGCCGACGACGGTGGCGAGCCGCAGGTTCACCGAGGTCGCGTACGGGGTGAGCGCGTCGGTGACCTGCTGGGCCAGTTCACGTGTGGGCACCAGGACCATGGCGAGCGGGGCGCGCGGTTCGCTGCGGCGTCCGGCGGTGCGGGCCAGCAGGGCCAGGCCGAAGGCGAGGGTCTTGCCGGAGCCGGTGCGGCCGCGGCCGAGGATGTCCCGGCCCGCCAGGGAGTTCGGCAGGGTCGCGCCCTGGATCGGGAACGGTTCGGTGACGCCCTGCGCGGCGAGGGTCTTCAGCAGCGCGGCGGGCATGTCCAGGTCCGCGAAGGCGCCGACGCCGGGCAGCGCGGGGGTCACGGTCTCCGGCAGGGCGAACTCGGCGGGCGCCGCGACGGCGGGCCGACGGCGGGCCGGGGCCTTGCCGCGGGGAGCGCCGCCCCGGGCCGGGGTCTGCGCGCCGGTGCCCTGGCTACGGCCGCGGCCGCGGGCCGGTCGGGAGCGGGGGGTGCGGTCCTGGCGTTCGGAGCTGGTCATGCGGAATTGCCCTCCTGGGGGATTCCTGGGCAACTGCCGAGTGGGTGTGGTGCGGTGTGCGTCCGGCCGTCCGGGTGCGCCCCCAGGATGTGCGCACAGAACGGATTGGTGCGACGGGTCGTCGCTCGGACAGCACAAACCGGGGCCCGCACCTTCACGGTGCGGGCCCCGGTCAGCGAGGTACGCGTCCGACGATCAGACCGGAACGATGTTCTCGGCCTGCGGGCCCTTCTGGCCCTGCGTGACGTCGAAGGAGACCTTCTGGCCCTCCTGGAGCTCACGGAAGCCGGAGGCGTTGATGTTGGAGTAGTGGGCGAAGACGTCGGCGCCGCCGCCGTCCTGCTCGATGAAGCCGAAGCCCTTTTCCGAGTTGAACCACTTCACGGTGCCGGTGGCCATGTCATTCTCCTAAAACAGGTGCAGTGCCGGAAATCCGCACTGTACGGATTTCAAGTCGCCGCATTGAGCCCCATCCGGAGAAAGCCGGAAACAATAAAGCGCCTGACGAAGCATTCCCGTCAGGCGCACATAAAGTTCATGGGTACCAAAACTGCAACGGGAGATACCGTAGCACGTCCTGCCCCGCCGCGGTGGATCACCTCGCCGCGCGTCCGGGCGGGCCGGGATCAGAGGCGTTCGACGATGGTGACGTTGGCCTGGCCGCCGCCCTCGCACATGGTCTGGAGCCCGTAGCGGCCGCCGGTCCGTTCCAGTTCGTGCAGGAGGGTCGTCATCAGTCTGGCCCCGGTCGCGCCCAGCGGGTGGCCCAGCGCGATGGCCCCGCCGTTGACATTGACGCGGGCGGGGTCGGCTCCGGTCTCCCTGAGCCAGGCGAGGACGACCGGTGCGAACGCCTCGTTGATCTCGACCAGGTCGATGGCGTCGATACCCAGGCCGGTCCTCCTGAGGGCGTGCGCGGTGGCGGGGATCGGTGCGGAGAGCATCCGGATCGGGTCCCCGCCCCGTACGGAGAGGTGGTGGACGCGGGCGCGCGGGGTGAGGCCGTGGTCGGCGACGGCCCGCTCGGAGGCGATGAGGAGGGCGGCGGCCCCGTCGGAGATCTGGGAGGAGCAGGCGGCGGTGATGGTGCCGCCCTCCAGGACGGGGCGCAGCGCGGCCATCTTCTCCGGGGTGGTGTCGCGGCGCGGGCCCTCGTCGGCGGTGACGTTCCCGTACGCGACGGTCTCGCGGGCGAAGCGGCCCTCGTCGAGGGCGCGGACGGCGCGGCGGTGGGAGGTGAGCGCGAACTCCTCCATGTCCCGGCGGCTGATGCCCCACTTCTCGGCGATCAGCTGGGCGCCGTGGAACTGGTTGACGGGGGCGTCGCCGTAGCGGGCGCGCCAGCCCTCGCTGCCCGCGTACGGGCCCTCGGTGAGGCCGAGGGGTTCGGTGGCCCGGCGGGCGGCGAAGGCGATGGGGATCTGGGTCATGTTCTGGGTGCCGCCCGCCACGACGAGGTCCTGCGTGCCGGAGAGGACGCCCTGGGCGGCGAAGTGGAGGGCCTGCTGGGAGGAGCCGCACTGGCGGTCGACGGTGACGCCGGGGACCTCCTCGGGCAGTCCGGCGGCGAGCCAGGAGGTGCGGGCGATGTCCCCGGCCTGCGGGCCGACGGCGTCCAGGCAGCCGAAGACGACATCGTCGACGGCCGCCGGGTCGACGCCCGCGCGGGCGACCAGCTCCTTGAGGACGTGCGCGCCGAGGTCGGCGGGGTGGACGGCCCCGAGTCCGCCGCCGCGCCGTCCGACGGGGGTGCGTACCGCTTCGACGATGTAGGCCTCGGCCATGGCTGGTGCTCCTCACGGTGGCAGGACGGCTAGGGGCGCGGGGTGATCCCGTCCAGCACCATCGAGAGGTACTGGCGGGCGATCTCCTCGGGGGTGTGGTGTCCGCCGGGCCGGTACCAGGAGGCGGCGACCCAGACGGTGTCGCGGACGAAGCGGTAGGCGAGGCGGATGTCGAGGTCGGCGCGGAAGGCGCCCGCGGTGACGCCGCGTTCCAGGGTGGCGAGCCAGACCTTCTCGAACCTGGTCTGCGAGTCGGCGAGGTAGGCGAAGCGCGGCTGGGTCGCGAGGTGCCGCGCCTCCTTCTGGTAGATCGCGACGGCGGGGCGGTGCCGGTCGATCTCCCGGAAGGACTCGGTGACCAGGGCCTCGATGGTCTCGCGGGGGCCGAGCCCGGCCGCGAGGACGGCGTCGTAGCCCTGCCACAGCTCGTCGAGGAAGGTGGCGAGGATTTCGTCGATCATCGATTCCTTGGAATCGAAGTGGTAGTAGAGGCTGCCCGCCAGCATGCCCGCCTCGTCCGCGATGCGGCGCACGGTGGTGGCGTTGTAGCCGTGGGCGGCGAAGACCTCGGCGGCGGTGGCGAGCAGGTCGCGGCGTCGCTCGGGCGTGGGGGTCACCTGGGGCTTCTTCTTGGTAGGCACCCGGCCATTGTCCGTCCGCGGCCGGTGTGTTCACGCATGCTGGCTGCTCACGGGGACGACCTCGCCGGTCATGTACGAGGAGTAGCCGCTGGCGAGGAAGACGATGACGTTGGCGACCTCCCAGGGCTCGGCGTACCGGCCGAAGGCCTCCTTGCCGGTGAGTTCGGCGAGGAGTTCGGCGGAGGTGACCTTGGCGAGGTGGGGGTGCATGGCGAGGCTGGGGGCGACGGCGTTGACGCGCACGCCGTAGTCGGCGGCCTCGGCGGCGGCGCAGCGGGTGAGGGCCATGACGCCCGCCTTGGCGGCGGCGTAGTGGGCCTGGCCGCGCTGGGCGCGCCAGCCGGCGACGGAGGCGTTGTTGACGATCACTCCCCCGTTCCCGGCGGCCTTGAGGGAGCGCAGGGCGGCACGGGTGCAGCGGAAGGTGCCGTTGAGGGTGGTGTCGAGGATCTTCGCCCACTGCTCGTCGGTCATCTCGGTGAGTTCGGCGGTGCCGCCGAGGCCCGCGTTGTTGACGACGACGTCGAGGCCGCCGTGGACGCGTTCGGCGTACGCGAAGAGGGCCCCGACCTGGTCCTCGTCGGTGACGTCGCAGGGCAGGGCGGAGACGCGGCCGGGGCCGAACTCGCCGGTGAGGGTGCGCGCGCTCGCCGCCAGCCGCCGGGCATGGGCGTCGCTGATGACGACGCGGGCGCCCTCCTCCAGGAGGCGGCGGGCGGTCGCGCCGCCGATCCCGGCTCCGGCGGCGGCGGTGACGACGGCGGAGCGGCCGGTCAGCAGTCCGTGTCCCGGCAGGTACGGCGGTGCGGTCATGGCCTCTCCCGCGACTCCTCGACGGCGTCTGGGCGGTTACGTTAACCTACCAAACACTTGTTAGGGAACAGGGGCGCGGTGCACCCGGACCACCGGAAGGCGGGCACGTCATGGATCTGGACCGGACGGCACGGACCGAGGCGCTCCGGTCCGAGGCCCGCGCCTGGCTGCGGGAGCACGTGCCGTCCCGGCCGCTGCCCTCCCTGGAGACCGCGGAGGGGTTCGCCGCGCACCGGGCGTGGGAGGCACAGCTGTACGGGGGCGGCTGGTCGGCGGTCTCCTGGCCCGAGGAGTACGGGGGCCGGGGCGCGGATCTCTTCGGATGGCTGGCGTTCGAGGAGGAGTACTGGGCGGCGGGCGCGCCGGGCCGGGTCGCGCAGAACGGGATCAGCCTGCTCGCCCCGACGCTGCTGGCCCACGGCACCGAGGGGCAGCGGGCCCGGGTGCTGCGCCCGATGGCGAGCGGCGAGACGGTCTGGGCGCAGGCCTGGTCGGAGCCGGAGGCCGGGTCGGACCTGGCGGCGCTGCGCTCCCGGGCGGTGCGCACCGAGGGCGGCTGGCTGCTGTCGGGGCAGAAGACGTGGTCCTCGCGGGCGGCGTTCGCGGACCGCGCGTTCGGGATCTTCCGCACGGACCCCGGGGCCGCCAAGCCGCACCAGGGGCTGACGTATCTGATGTTCGGGCTGCGGGAGCCCGGGGTCACGGTCCGGCCCGTGGGGCGGCTGGACGGCAAGCCCGCGTTCGCGGAGATCTTCCTCGACGAGGTCTTCGTCCCGGACGAGGACGTCATCGGGGAGCCGGGCCGGGGCTGGCGGATCGCGATGTCCGCCACCGGCGACGAGCGCGGGCTGACCCTGCGCTCCCCGGGGCGCTTCCTGGCCGCCGCCGGGCGGCTGGCCGAGCTGTGGCGCCGGGCCGGCGATCCGGCGGACACGGCCCTGCGGGACCGGGTGGCGGACGCGGTGATCGGCGCGCGGGCCTACCAGCTGTTCACGGCGGCCTCCGCGTCCCGTTTCGCCGCCGGGGCGGCGCTCGGCCCGGAGTCCAGCCTGAACAAGGTGTTCTGGTCGGAGTACGACATCGCGCTGCACGAGACGGCGCTCGATCTGCTGGGCCCGGAGGCGGAGCTGGCGGACACCGCGTGGGCGCAGGGGTACGTCTTCGCCCTGGCCGGGCCGGTCTACGCCGGGACGAACGAGATCCAGCGCGACATCATCGCCGAGCGGCTGCTCGGCCTGCCGAAGGGGCGGCGCTGATGGCTTTCCTCCTCACCGCGGAGCAGCGGGAGTTCGCCCGTTCGCTGGACGCGCTGCTGACTGCGGCGGACACACCGGCGGTCCTGCGGGCGTGGGCGGCCGGGGACCGGGGGCCGGGGCTGGCCCTGTGGCGGCGGCTGGCACGGGCCGGGGTGTTCGCGCTCGCGGTCCCGGAGGGTTACGGGGGCCTGGGCCCGCTGCCCGTGGAGGCGGTGGTCGCCGGGGTGGAGCTGGGCCGGCACGCGGTGCCCGGCCCGGTGGCGGAGACCCTGGCGGCCGGGGTGCTGCTGGGTGCGGCGGGCGGGCCGGTGGCCGGGGAGTGGCTGGCGGGGATCGCCTCCGGCGGGGCGGTGGTGTCGCTGGCGCTGGCGGGGCACGGGCCCTTCGCCCTGGACGCGGACGTGGCGGACGCGGTGTTCACGGTGGCCGGGGACGGGCTGCGGCTCGCGCCGGGGCCGGGCGCCGGGTCCCCGTCGACGGACCCGGCGCGGCGGCTGTTCCGGCCGGAGCCGGGCGGTGAGGTGCTGGCCGCCGGGGCGGGGGTGCGCGAGGCGGCACGGGCGGCGGGCGACTGGGCGTCCCTCGCCACGGCGGCCCAGGCCCTGGGCTGCGGGGAGGCCCTGCTGCGGGCGACCGTGGCGTATGTGAAGCGGCGCACCCAGTTCGGGGTGCCCGTCGGCTCCTTCCAGGCGGTGAAGCACCGCCTCGCGGACACCCTGCTCGGCCTGGAGTTCGCCCGCCCGCTGGTGTACGGGGCGGCGGTGGAGCTGGCCGCGGGGGCGCCCGGAGCGGGGGCGTCGGTCGCGGCGGCGAAGGTGGCGGCGGGCGAGGCGGGGTACGCGGCGGCCCTCACCGCGCTGCGCCTGCACGGCGCGGTCGGGTACACCGAGGAGCTGGAGCTGGCGTGGTGGCTGCGCCGGGCCCGGCCGCTACGGGACGCCTGGGGGTCGCCGTCGGCCTGCCGGGCCCGGGTGCTGGCGGGGTGAGGCCCCGGTCCCGGTGGGTCAGGGCATCTCGGTGGGCGGCGCGTCGTCGCCGGTGCGCCGGATGGTCCGCAGTGGCTGTCCGGGCCGCCAGGACCGGATGACCAGCGCCTCGCCGTCCAGTCCGACGCGTACCACCTCGGTCAGCTCCGCCCGGAAGAGGTGGAACGGCTCGGGCGGGGTGGCCTCCTCGATGAAGCGGGCGATGAGCGCCGGGTCGGTGATCTCCACCGCCCGTCCGCTGACCCGGACGTCGCCGTCGCCCATCTCGGCACCGGGTCCCGGGTTGGCGTGCAGGGCGAAGCGCGGATCGCCCCGCAGGTCCAGCGCCTTGCGGGAGTTCGGCATCATGCCGAGCAGCAGTTCACCGAAGCGGAAGTCTGTCTCCAGGCCGGTGACCCGGGGCGAGCCGTCCTTGCGCAGGGTGGCGAGAACATGGTGTTTGTAGAGGCCGAAGCGCTCGCGGACGGTGTCGGCGAAGGCGGGCTCGGCGGCGGAGAAGCCACCCCAGGAGAGCGGTGCGGAAGACGTCATGGCCGCCATCGAACACCCGATACCCGACACCTTCTGTCGGTATTGACGCGGGCGTGCGCCCCGCTCACACGTCCGAGAACGTGACCACCACCGCCTGGCCCATCGTCCGCAGCACCCCGGGCGACTCCCCCGCCGCGAGCACCGCGTCGTAGCGGTCCAGCCGTACGCCGCCCGTGCCCCCGCCCGCCACGGCCGCCCCGTCGTCCAGCGAGAGGGCCAGCACCGCACCGCCCGGGGGCGGCAGCAGACGGACGGTGCCGCAGACCACGGCGGTCTCCGCCCGGATACGGTCCCTGCGGTACATGACGTTGAGGTTGACGACGGGCCCGCCCAGCAGGAAGCCCTCGGTGGGCAGGTCGCCGGGCAAGTCGTGCGGCCACAGCGGCTCGTCCACGATGTGGTGCTCGCCCCCGACGACGAGGTCCATGCCCGCGCCCTCGACGACGGTCAGCGTGCGGTCGGCCCCCGGGAAGAGGGAGAACGGCCCGTCCGCGGTGACGTCCGCGAGACTGACCCGCCAGGTGAACCCGTCCGCCCCGGCGCCCTCGGGGCCGGTCGCGATCTCCCGGGTGAGCCCGCCGCCGTTCTTCCACGGCGCGGGGGTCAGGTCCGCGGCGCGCAGGACGCGGACGGTCACCGCCCGGCCCCCCGGGACCGGGGACCGGCCGGCCGGTCCGCCGCCGTGTCCACACCGCTCATGACGCTCCCTCGCTCGGTCCGCCGCACGCCCGGCCCCGGACGCGCCACGGCGCCCACTGAGTCCGGTCGGGGACAGGCGGGCGCCGCGTTCAGTTCCGTACGCCGTTGTACGGGACGTTTCTATGGGGCTCCCCCGGGCCGCGAGGCCCAGGGGGAACCCGGATGGTGCTCAGACCAGCAGGGACCGGTCCGTCGGGCGGATCGGGGCCGGCAGGGCGCTGGTCCCGGTCAGGAAGCGGTCCACTCCGCGGGCGGCGGAGCGGCCCTCGGCGATCGCCCAGACGATCAGCGACTGGCCGCGGCCCGCGTCACCGGCGACGTAGACGCCGTCGACGTTGGTCGCGTAGTGCTCGTCGCGGGCGACGTTGCCGCGCTGGTCGAGCTCCAGGCCGAACTGCTGGACCAGACCGTTGGACTGGTCGGTTCCGGTGAAGCCCATGGCGAGGGTGACGAGCTGCGCGGGGATGCGCCGCTCCGTGCCGGGCTTCTGCTCCAGCTTACCGTCCGTGAACTCGACCTCCACCAGGTGCAGGGCGGCCACATTGCCGTCCTCGTCGCCCTCGAAGTGGGTGGTGGAGACGGCGTAGACCCGCTCGCCGCCCTCCTCGTGCGCGGAGGTGACCTTGTAGAGCATCGGGAAGGTCGGCCAGGGCTGGCCCGGGTTCCGCTCCTCGCCCGGCTTCGGCATGATCTCCAGCTGGGTGACGGAGGCCGCGCCCTGGCGGTGTGCGGTGCCCACGCAGTCCGCGCCGGTGTCGCCGCCGCCGATGACGACGACGTGCTTGCCCGCGGCGGTGATCGGAGGGACGGTGAGGTCGCCCTCCTGCACCTTGTTGGCGAGCGGCAGGTACTCCATCGCGAAGTGGATGCCGCCCAGCTCCCGGCCGGGGACCGGCAGGTCGCGGGAGACGGTGGCACCGGCCGCGACGACGACCGCGTCGTAGCGGCGGCGGAGCTTGGCGGCGTCGATGTCCTGGCCGATCTCCACCCCCGTACGGAACTTGGTGCCCTCCAGGCGCATCTGCTCGATGCGGCGGTTGATGTGCGACTTCTCCATCTTGAACTCGGGGATGCCGTAGCGCAGCAGGCCCCCGATGCGGTCGGCGCGCTCGTAGACGACGACGGTGTGTCCGGCCCGGGTCAGCTGCTGGGCGGCGGCGAGTCCGGCCGGGCCCGAGCCGATGACGGCGACGGTCTTGCCGGAGAGGCGCTCGGGCGGCTGCGGGGTGACGTCGCCGCTCTCCCACGCCTTGTCGATGATGGAGACCTCGACGTTCTTGATGGTGACGGCGGGCTGGTTGATGCCGAGCACGCACGCCGACTCGCAGGGCGCCGGGCACAGCCGCCCGGTGAACTCCGGGAAGTTGTTCGTGGCGTGCAGCCGCTCGGAGGCGGCGGTCCAGTCCTCGCGGTAGGCGTAGTCGTTCCACTCGGGGATGAGGTTTCCGAGCGGACAGCCGTTGTGGCAGAACGGGATGCCGCAGTCCATGCAGCGGCCGGCCTGCTTGCTGATGATCGGGAGCAGCGAGCCCGGAACGTAGACCTCGTTCCAGTCCTTGACGCGCTCGGCCACGGGGCGGGTCTGGGCGACCTCGCGTCCGGTGGTCAGGAAGCCCTTGGGGTCAGCCATGGGTTGCCGCCTCCATCATCTTCTCGGTGGTCTCCTGCTCGGAGAGACCGGCGAGCTCAGCGGCGTCCTTGGCGGCGAGCACGGCCTTGTACGTGGTCGGGATGATCTTGCTGAAGCGGGTCACGGCGGTGTCCCACTCGGCGAGGAGCTTCTCGGCGACGGTGGAGCCGGTCTCCTCGTGGTGGCGGCGCACCACGTCGTGCAGCCACTGCCGGTCGGTGTCGTCCGGCTCCTCGACCGCGCCGAGGTTGCCGACGTTGACGTTGTCGCGGTCCAGGTCGATGACGTAGGCGACGCCGCCCGACATCCCGGCGGCGAAGTTGCGTCCGGTCTCGCCGAGGACGACGGCCTGGCCGCCGGTCATGTACTCGCAGCCGTGGTCGCCGACGCCCTCGGAGACGACGAGCGCCCCGGAGTTGCGGACGCAGAACCGTTCGCCGGTGCGGCCGCGGAGGAAGATCTCCCCGCCGGTCGCGCCGTAGCCGATGGTGTTGCCCGCGATGGTGGAGTACTCGGCGAGGTGGTCGGCGCCCCGGTCCGGGCGGACGACGACGCGGCCGCCGGAGAGGCCCTTGCCGACGTAGTCGTTGGCATCGCCCTCCAGGCGCAGGGTGATGCCGCGCGGGACGAACGCGCCGAAGGACTGGCCGGCCGAGCCGGTGAAGGTGATGTCGATGGTGTTCTCGGGCAGGCCCGGACCGCCGAACTTCTTGGTCACCTCGTGGCCGAGCATGGTGCCGACGGTGCGGTTGATGTTGCGGATCGCGACCTGGGCGCGGACCGGCTGGGCGGCCTCGGCGCTGTCCGCGCCGAGCGCGTCGGCGGCCAGCTTGATCAGCTGGTTGTCGAGCGCCTTGGTCAGGCCGTGGTCCTGGTCGATGATCCGGTGCCGGAAAGCGCCCTCGGGCAGTTCGGGCACGTGGAAGAGCGGGGCCAGGTCCAGGCCCTGGGCCTTCCAGTGGGTGACGGCCCGGTCGGTGTCGAGGAGTTCGGCGTGGCCGACGGCCTCCTCGATGGAGCGGAAGCCCAGCTCGGCGAGGATTTCGCGGACCTCTTCGGCGATGAACTCGAAGAAGTTGACGACGTACTCGGCCTTGCCGGAGAACCGGTCGCGCAGCACCGGGTTCTGGGTGGCGATGCCGACGGGACAGGTGTCCAGGTGGCAGACGCGCATCATGACGCAGCCGGAGACGACGAGCGGCGCGGTCGCGAAACCGAACTCCTCGGCGCCGAGGAGGGCGGCGATGACGACGTCGCGGCCGGTCTTGAGCTGGCCGTCGGTCTGGACGACGATGCGGTCGCGCAACCCGTTGAGCAGCAGCGTCTGCTGGGTCTCGGCGAGGCCCAGCTCCCAGGGGCCGCCCGCGTGCTTGAGCGAGGTGAGCGGGGAGGCGCCCGTTCCGCCGTCGTGGCCGGAGATGAGGACGACGTCCGCGTGCGCCTTGGAGACCCCGGCGGCGACCGTGCCGACGCCGACCTCGGAGACCAGCTTCACGTGGATGCGGGCCCGCGGGTTGGCGTTCTTCAGGTCGTGGATGAGCTGGGCGAGGTCTTCGATGGAGTAGATGTCGTGATGCGGCGGCGGCGAGATGAGGCCGACGCCGGGCGTCGAGTGACGGGTGCTGGCGACCCACGGGTAGACCTTGTGGCCGGGCAGCTGACCGCCCTCGCCGGGCTTGGCGCCCTGGGCCATCTTGATCTGGATGTCGTCCGCGTTGACCAGGTATTCGCTGGTCACCCCGAAGCGGCCGGAGGCGACCTGCTTGATGGAGGAGCGGCGTGCCGGGTCGTAGAGGCGCTCGGAGTCCTCGCCGCCCTCGCCGGTGTTGGACTTGCCGCCGAGCTGGTTCATCGCGATGGCGAGCGTCTCGTGCGCCTCGCGGGAGATGGAGCCGTAGGACATGGCGCCGGTGGAGAACCGCTTGACGATCTCGGAGGCGGGCTCGACCTCCTCGACGGGGATGGCGGCCCGGTCCGAGGTGAAGCCGAACAGCCCGCGGAGCGTCATCAGCCGCTCGGACTGCTCGTTCACCCGGTCCGTGTACTGCTTGAAGATGTCGTAGCGCCGGTTGCGGGTGGCGTGCTGGAGGCGGAAGACCGTCTCCGGGTCGAAGAGGTGCGGTTCGCCCTCGCGGCGCCACTGGTACTCGCCGCCGATCTCCAGCGCGCGGTGGGAGGCGGCGATGCCGGAGGCGGGATAGGCCTTGGTGTGCCGGGCGGCGACCTCCTGGGCGACGACGTCCAGGCCCGCGCCGCCGATCTTGCTGGCGGTGCCGTTGAAGTACGTGGCGACGAAGGCCTCGTCGAGCCCGACGGCCTCGAAGACCTGGGCGCCGCGGTAGGAGGCGACGGTGGAGATGCCCATCTTGGACATGACCTTGAGGACGCCCTTGCCCAGGGCGTAGATCAGGCTACGGATGGCCTGCTCGGGCTCGATGTTCTCGATGAAGGTGCCCGCGCGGACCAGGTCCTCGACGGACTCCATGGCGAGGTATGGGTTGACCGCGGCGGCGCCGTAGCCGATGAGCAGGGCCACGTGGTGGACCTCGCGGACGTCCCCGGCCTCGACCAGCAGACCCACCTGGGTGCGCTGCTTGGTGCGGATGAGGTGGTGGTGGACGGCGGAGGTGAGCAGCAGCGAGGGGATCGGCGCGTGCTCGGCGTCGGAGTGGCGGTCGGAGAGGACGACGAGGCGGGTGCCGTCCTCGATGGCGGTGTCGACCTCGGCGCAGATCTCCTCGATCCGCGCGGCGAGCGCGTCGCCGCCGCCCCCGACGCGGTAGAGACCGGCGAGGGTGGCGGCCTTCATGCCCGGCATGTCGCCGTCGGCGTTGATGTGTATCAGCTTGGCGAGCTCGTCGTTGTCGATCACCGGGAAGGGCAGCGTGACGCTGCGGGCCGCGGCGGCGGTCGGCTCCAGGATGTTGCCCTGGGGGCCGAGCGAGGAGCGCAGCGAGGTGACCAGCTCCTCGCGGATGGCGTCCAGCGGCGGGTTGGTGACCTGGGCGAAGAGCTGGGTGAAGTAGTCGAAGAGGAGCCGGGGGCGCTCGGAGAGCGCGGCGATCGGCGAGTCGGTGCCCATGGAGCCGAGGGGTTCGCCGGCGGTGCGGGCCATCGGCGCGAGGATGACGCGCAGCTCTTCCTCGGTGTAGCCGAAGGTCTGCTGGCGGCGGGTGACCGAGGCGTGGGTGTGGACGATGTGCTCGCGCTCGGGCAGGTCGCTCAGCTCGATCTCGCCGGTCTCCAGCCACTCCTGGTAGGGCTGCTCGGCGGCGAGGGACGCCTTGATCTCGTCGTCCTCGATGATGCGGTGCTCGGCGGTGTCCACGAGGAACATCCGGCCGGGCTGGAGGCGGCCCTTGCGGACGACCTTGGCCGGGTCGATGTCCAGGACGCCGACCTCGGAGGAGAGGACGACGAGGCCCTCGTCGGTGACCCAGTAGCGGCCGGGGCGCAGCCCGTTGCGGTCGAGGACCGCGCCGACCTGGACGCCGTCGGTGAAGGTGACGCAGGCCGGGCCGTCCCAGGGCTCCATCATCGCGGAGTGGTACTGGTAGAAGGCGCGCCGGGCCGGGTCCATGGAGTCGTGGTTCTCCCACGCCTCGGGGACCATCATCAGCACCGCGTGCGGCAGCGAGCGGCCGCCGAGGTGGAGCAGCTCCAGGACCTCGTCGAAGGAGGCCGAGTCGGAGGCGTCGGGGGTGCAGACGGGGAAGATCCGGTCGAGCTGGGCCTGGCCGCTGTGCTGGTCGCCGGTGGAGCCGAACAGGTCGGAGGCGAGCTGGGACTCGCGGGCGCGCATCCAGTTGCGGTTGCCCTTGACCGTGTTGATCTCGCCGTTGTGCGCGACGAAGCGGTAGGGGTGGGCCAGCGGCCAGCTCGGGAAGGTGTTGGTGGAGAAGCGGGAGTGGACGAGCGCGACCGCGGAGGCGAAGCGGCGGTCGGAGAGGTCCGGGAAGAACGGCTCCAGCTGCCCGGTGGTGAGCATGCCCTTGTAGACGAGGGTGCGGGCGGAGAGCGAGGGGAAGTACACCCCGGCCTCGCGCTCGGCGCGCTTGCGCAGGACGAACGCCTTGCGGTCCAGGGCGATGCCGGTGGACTCGCCGTCGGCGACGAAGACCTGGCGGAACTCGGGCATGGTGGCGCGGGCGCCGTTGCCGAGAAGTCCGGGGGTGACCGGGACGTCGCGCCAGCCGAGGACGCTCAGGCCCTCCTGGGCGGCGATCTCCTCGATCGTGCGGACGGCCTCGGTGGCGTCGTCGGCGGGGAGGAAGGCGATACCGACGGCGTAGGCGCCGGCCTCGGGGAGCTCGAAGGGGGTCTCGGCGCGCAGGAAGGCGTCGGGGACCTGGCAGAGGATGCCGGCGCCGTCGCCGGAGTCGGGCTCGGAGCCGGTGGCGCCCCGGTGTTCGAGGTTGCGCAGTACGGTCAGCGCCTGCTCGACCAGCTCATGGCTGGCCACACCGGTCAGAGTGGCCACGAACCCGACGCCGCAGGCGTCGTGCTCGTTACGGGGGTCGTACATCCCCTGCTGGGCGGGGCGACCGTCCATGGGCGACCAGGCGTCGATACGCATCGGCTCTCCCGTCGTCGTCGTGGCATGTGCGTTGCCGAGGGACGACGTTGGCCCTCTGCGAAATTTCGTGCAGGTTACATGATGGGGCGCTTCTCAAGAAGCGGAAGGCTCATTCCAACATACGGACACGGTGGTGACCGGATGTAACGGGATGACCGGATGGCCGGAGGTGGGGTCGCTGCCGGAGGGATGAGCACCCGGGGAGCCGCAGAGAGCAGGCGTCGTTGCCTGCGGTGCCTACGGCTATTGCCCGGTGGTGCGGTGAACGAAACCACCGGGTAACGGCTGCTTATGTGCGGCTCTGCATAGCGTCTCATTCTAGGGGGTGTCTCGCCGATCAGGCCGGACGAGGGAGCGGGGTCCGGCCTGATCGGCAAGACACCCCCGAGGCTTCCGGGGTCCGGCGCGCCCAGTGGCGTGCCCCATGACCTCGCTCACGCGCGCTACGGTCGTGTTGCGCCGTCCGGGCGGCTCGGTTACGCCGTTCCCGGGCCTGCCCCGGACTCACCCGGCCGCCACGCCGAACAGGGAGCCCAGCCCGTACGTCATCGCGGCCGCCGCACCGCCGAGAGCGAGCTGGCGCAGTCCGCTGAACCACCAGCTGCGGGCCGTCACCCGGGCCACGACCGCCCCGCAGGCGAACAGGCCGAGCAGCGCGAGGAGCACGGGGGGCCACAGGGCGCTCGCGCCGAGGAGGTAGGGCAGCACGGGCAGCAGGGCGCCGAGCGCGAAGGCACCGAACGAGGAGACGGCGGCCACCAGCGGTGAGGGCAGGTCGCCCGGGTCGATGCCCAGCTCCTCGCGGGCGTGGATCTCCAGGGCCTGGTCCGGGTCGCGGGACAGCTGCCGGGCGACCTCGCGGGCGAGCGGGGCGTCGACCCCCCGGGACTCGTAGAGCGCGGCCAGCTCCGCCAGCTCGTCCGCGGGGTGCCTGCGCAGCTCCCGGCGCTCGACATCCAGCTCGGCCTCGACCAGCTCGCGCTGCGAGGCGACGGAGGTGTACTCACCGGCCGCCATGGAGAACGCACCGGCGGCCAGGCCGGCGAGCCCGGTGATCACGATGGTCTGCTGGGACACCGCGCCGCCCGCGACCCCGGTCATCAGGGCGAGGTTGGAGACCAGGCCGTCCATCGCGCCGAAGACGGCGGGGCGCAGCCAGCCTCCGTTCACGTCCCGGTGGGTGTGGTTGTCCCGGTGCGCCTCGTGCGGAACGACGTCGGTCGCGATGACGGCCACGGCTCACCTCTTTCGAAGTAGTTCAAGTTTGGACAACGTCCAAGGTACTCCGGCCGGGCGACCGCCGCCAGCAAGCCAGGCCTGCCTCACCACCGCTGTGACCTGCGAAGAAAGGGCAGCCTCGGCTTCTCCGGGCAACCATCCGAACGGCCCCTTTCCGCCGCTGTCCGGCCGCTGCCGCTCCTCCGCGTGGCACAGATACCGGACAGAACCCGGAAACGGACGCGGGCTCGGCCCGGAACGCGGGTTCGGCCCCGCCGGACGAACGGAGGGCTAGGCGATGGAGAGGGCCGTCGGCAGGGAACGGGCCGAAGGGGCGATGCTGGGACTGGCGGTGGGGGACGCGCTGGGCGCCCCGGCGGAGAATCTGCGCCCCTCGGAGATCCGCCGCCGCTGGGGCCGGATCGAGGGCTTCGTGAGCGAGGACCCGGCGGGGACCGACGACACGGAGTACGCGATCTTCTCCGGGCTGCTGCTGGCCCGGCACGGCTCCGCGCTCGGCGTGGACCACGTGGAACGGGCCTGGCACCACTGGATCGCCGACCTGGACGAGGGCCCCTTCCGGGGCGCCGGGTTCAGCGAACGCGGCACCCTGGAGAACCTGCGCCGGGGGCTGGCCGCACCGATCTCCGCCCAGCACCGGCACGCCTGGAGCGACGGCCTCGCGATGCGGGCCGCCCCCTTCGGGGTGTTCGCGGCGGGCCGCCCGGCCGAGGCGGCCCGGCTGGTGGCGGTGGACGGCCGGGTCAGCCACGAGGGCGAGGGGATCTACGGCGGGCAGGCGGTGGCGGCCGGGGTGGCCGCGGCCATGGTCGGCGCGGGCCTCGCCTCGGTGATCGCGGCCGCGCTGTCGGTGGTCCCGATGGACTCCTGGACGGCCCGCTCGCTGCGCCGGGCGGTGGCGGCGGCCCAGCGACCCTACCCCGACCGGCTCACCATGGAGCGGGCGGTGCGCTCGGCGGTGGTGATCGCCGGATACCCGTGGACGGACCTCGCGCCGGAGGCGGTGGGCCTGGCGTTCGGGGCGTTCACCGCGGCGCGCGGGGACTTCCGGACCGCGGTGCTGACGGCCGTCAACATGGGCCGGGACGCGGACACGACGGCGGCGGTGGCGGGGGCGCTGGCCGGGGCGCTGAACGGGCGGAGCGCGATCCCGCCGGACTGGGCGGCCGCGATCGGCCCGGTCCGGGGCAGCTGCCTGCCCTCGATGCGCGGCTACCACGTGCTGGACGTCGCCGAGCTGCTGACCTGCGAGGACCAGGAGGCGGCGGGGGCCGTGGAGCGCGGTGGCGGCCGCGAGCCCTCGGCCGTACGGGACCTGGCGTCGGTGTCGGCCGCGGTGGAGCCCGTACGGGAGGAGGGGCGATGATCACACCGCGCGAGCGGGCCGCCGGAGCGATCACGGGCCCGGAGGCGGTCGCGGCGGGAGCGCCCGCGGAGGTGCGCCCATCCGGCCCCGCCGACGCCTCCCGGCGCGCCCGGATCGAGGGGCTGCTGCTCGGGCTGGCCGCCGGGGACGCCGCCGGATGGCCCGCCGCGCGGCACCGGGCGGCCCGGATGCCGGAGTGGACGCGGCGGCTCACCCGGGAGCTGGACACCTTCGCCGAGCAGAACGCGACGACCACGCTGCCGGTGCCCATCGCCCTCAACCAGCCGCCCGAGCCGCTGCGGCTGGGGCCGTCCGACGACGCCGAGTGGGCCGCGTTCGCCGCCGGTACGGTGCTGGCGGCGGCCGCCGACGACGCGGCGGGCCTGACCCCCGGCCGCCGGACGCGGGACGCGGTGGACCGGGCCTGGAACGCGCTGGCCGCCACCGTCGCCGCCGCGAGCGCGCGGGCCCCCGAGGTGGAGGCGGCCGTCCTGCCGCTGCGGGCCCGGATCTCCGTACGGGCGGGGCTGGGGAACCTGGCCGCCGGGTTGCGGCCGCCCGCCACCGGGCACGACAACCCGCACTACTTCGACGACGCCGCCTGCGTCCGGGCGGCCGTGCTCGCGGTGGTCCACCCGGGGGACCCGCGGGAGGCGGCGGCGCTCGCGGAGTTCGACGCCCGCTACACCCAGGACGGCGACGGGGTGCACGGGGCGCGGGCGATGGCCGCCGCGATCGCCGTGGCCCTGACGGGGGCGCGGGCGGACGCGGTGGTGGACGCCGCCCTGGAGCAGCTGCCAGGCGGCACCGAGATCGCCCGCAACGCCACGCACGCGGTCCGCCTGGCCCGGGAGTTCGCGGGCGAGAGGGCCGGGGCGTTCGCCCTGGTCCCGGTCCTGGAGCACCAGATCGTGGACCACGTCTACAGCTACGGGATCGCGGCCGCCGAGACCGTACCCGTCGCGCTGGCCCTCACCGCCGCCGCCCGGGGCGACATCGCCCAGGCGCTCCCGGCCGCCGCCTGCCTCTCCCGGGTCGCGGACTCCGCGCCCGCCCTGGCCGGGGCGCTGACCGGGGCGATCGGCTCGGTCAGCGCCGTGCCGGCGGGCTGGCGCGAGGCGTGCCGGACGCTCGCGGGCTGTGCGCTGCCCCGGCTCGCGGGCACGGACCTGATCGAACTCGCCGGGCTGCTGGCAGCCACGGAACCGGCCGTCCCGGGTGGACAATTCCGGCATGACGCCCACAACGGCCACGGTGCCCGCCGCTTCGACCCCGCAGACCTCCCCCGCTCCGCCCGGACTCGATGACCGCTTCACCCGCGCCCTGGTCGGCGCCGCCGTGGGGGACGCCCTCGGCGGACCGGTCGAGGGCTGGACCCCCGAGCAGATCGCCGAGCGGCACGGCGGCCGGGTGACCGGGATCGTCGGCCCCTGGCACGGCGAGGACTGGCGCACCGCCCGCCCCATCGCCCCGTACCACAAGGGCGACGGGCACGTCACCGACGACACCCTGATGACCCACGCCCTGGTCCGGGTCTACGACCGGGTCCGCGACCACCTCGACGCGTACGCCGTCGCCGACCACCTCGTCCCCGACCTCCTGGAACCCCGCTGGATCCCGGAGCTGGAGGCCGAGGCGCTGCCGCTCCAGCGGATCTTCCTGGCCGAGAAGTGGATCGTGGCCCGGCTGCACTACGGGCACGTCGACCCGCGCGAGGCCGGTGCGGGCAACATCGTCAACTGCGGGGCGGCGATGTACATGGCCCCGGTCGGCCTGGTCAACGCGGGCCACCCCGAGGCCGCGTACGCCGAGGCGCTGGAGGTCGCGGCCCCGCACCAGTCCTCGTACGGGCGGGAGGCCGCCGGGGTCTTCGCGGCCGCCGTCGCCGCCGCGTGCCGCCCGGACGCCACCCCGGACGCGGTGGTCGACGCGGCCCTCGCGCTCGCCAAGGACGGCACCCGGTCCGCGATCGAGGCGGTCTGCGAAGCCGCCTCCCGCCACGACGACACCGAGTCCGCGCTCGCCCCGCTGCGGGCGGCCGTCGAGCCCTTCGACACCGTCGGTCCCGACTACCGCTCCCCCGCGCTCGGCGCCCGCCGCCCCTCCCGGCTGCACGCCATCGAGGAACTGCCCGTCGCACTCGGGATGCTGCTGGCCGGCGGCGGCGACTACCGACGCACCGTGCTCGGCTCGGTCAACTACGGGCGGGACTGCGACTCCATCGCCACGATGAGCGGGGCGATCGCGGGCGCGCTCGGCTCGCAGATCCCGGCCGACTGGGCGGCCACCGTCGCGGAGGCGAGCCGCCTGGACCTGACGGCCCCGGCCCGGACCCTGGCGGGGGTCGCCCGGGAGGTGTTCGCCCGGGACCTGGAGCGCCGCCGGTCCCACGAGGAGGCGTTCACCGCGCTGGCCGGTGAACGGTGACCGCGGACGTCCGCCTCACCTGGGTGCAGCCCGAGGACCTCGTCGGGCACGAACTGCGGCAGGCGGCGCAGGACGGCCGGGACGCCCGGGAGATCGCGGAGCGCTGGTACGCGGCCGGGGGCTCCCCCGCCCCGGACCGCGCGGGCGCCTCCGTGTCGCCCGCCCCACCCGGGCTGCGCACCCTGGCCGGTGAGCTGCTGGACCGTCTCGCCGCGCTGGAATCGCCGTTGGCCGCCGACGAACCGACCGCTCTGGCGGACATCCGGGCCGCCTGCCCGCACTGGCCGGGGCCCCCGGAGGCCACCGCCGCCGTCGACCGGAACCGGCTGCACGCCGCCTGGCTGGGCCGGGCGGCGGGCTGCCTGCTCGGCAAACCGGTCGAGAAGCTGCCGCTGATGGGCATCCGCGCCCTGGCCCGCGCGGCCGGGAACTGGCCGCTCACCACCTGGTTCACCGCCCACGGCGTGCCCGCCCACCTGCTCGCCGCCCACCCCTGGAACCGCCGCTCGGCCCCCACCTCCCTCGCCGAGAACATCGACGGCATGCCGGAGGACGACGACCTCAACTACCCGCTGCTGACCCTGCTGTTGCTCCAGCGGCACGGGCGTTCCTTCACCACCGCCGACCTCGCCCGGCTCTGGCTCGACGAACTCCCGGCCGGGCGCACCTTCACCGCCGAACGCATCGCGTACGGCAATCTGCTCGCGGGAGTCGAGCCCCCGGAGACCGCCCGCCGCCGCAACCCGTTCCGGGAGTGGATCGGCGCGCAGATCCGGGCCGACGTGCACGGCTGGACCCACCCCGGCGACCCGGCGGGGGCCGCCGCCCAGGCGCACCGCGACGCGGTTCTCACCCATACCGGCAACGGGGTGTACGGCGCGATGTTCACGGCCGCCGCCCTGGCCGTCGCGGCCGGGGGCGAGAGCGACGCCCACGGCTGCCTGGCGGCCGGGCTGCGGGTGGTGCCGCCGCGCTCGCGCTACGCCCGCGCGGTGCGCCTCGGCATCGAGACCGCCCGCGCGGAGGAGGACTTCGACACCGTGGTGGACCGGCTGCACGCCACGTACGCCGCCACCCACCACTGGGTGCACGTGCTGCCCAACGCCGCGCTGCTCGCCGCCGCCCTCACCCACGCCGACGGCGACTACACCCGGTCGGTCGGGAACGCGGTCTCCGGCGGCTGGGACACCGACTCCAACGGGGCCACCGCCGGATCGCTCGCGGGCCTGCTGGCGGGCGCCCCGGCCGCCCTGCCCGAGCGGTGGACGGCCCCGCTGAAGAACCGCATCGCCACCTCCGTGACCGGCTTCGACCGGACCGGCTTCGACACGCTCGCCGCACTGACCCACCAGGAGGCTCTGCGCCCATGACCCGCATCGCGGTGCTCGGCAGCACCAACATGGACCTCGTCGCCTATGCCGCCCGCGCCCCCGAGCGCGGCGAGACCGTCACCGGGCGGGAGTTCCGGACGGTCCCCGGCGGCAAGGGCGCCAACCAGGCCGTCGCCGCCGCCCGCGCGGGCGGCGAGGTGATGATGATCGGCGCGGTCGGCGACGACGCGTACGGGACGCGGCTGCGTGAGGGCCTGGAGCACGCCGGGGTCGACACCGACCTCCTGCACACCGCCGAAGGCCCCAGCGGCACCGCGCACATCGTGGTCGACGATACCGGGGCCAACTCCATCGTGGTGATCCCCGGCGCCAACGGCGTCGTCACCGCGCTCGGCCCCGGGGAGATCGCGGCGGTCGCCGCCTGCGAACTGCTGCTGATGCAGCTCGAACTCCCCTTGTCCGCCGTCATCGAGGGCGCCCGTGCCGCCCGCTCCCAGGGCGTACGGACCATCCTCACCCCCTCCCCCGTCCAGCCGCTGCCCGACGAACTCCTCGACCACATCGACCTGCTGGTCCCCAACGAGCACGAGGCCGCCGAGCTGTCCGGGCAGGCGGAGCCGCACGCCGCCGCCCAGATCCTGCTGCGGCGGGTGCCCGAGGTGATCATCACGCTCGGTGCGAAGGGCTGCCTGTACGCGGCCCGGGGCGGCGAGCCGGTGCTCTTCGAAGCGCCCTCGGTGGCCGCCGTCGACACGACCGGGGCCGGGGACACCTTCGTCGGGGCGCTGGCGGTGGCGCTCGGCGAGGGGCGGCCGGTCGCCGCGGCGCTGGCCTTCGCGTCCGCGGCCGCCGCGCTCTGCGTCCAGAGACAGGGCGCCTCCACATCCATGCCCTACCGCAGCGAGATCGAGGCCGATGCCCCATGAGTACGACAGCAGCGGGACCCCTGACCGGGCTGAAGGTCATCGACCTCGCCACCCTTTTCGCCGGACCGCTCGCCGCCACCATGCTCGGGGACTTCGGCGCCGATGTGATCAAGGTCGAGCACCCCCGTAAGCCGGACCCCTCGCGCGGCCACGGGCCCGCCAAGGACGGCGTGGGCCTCTGGTGGAAGCTGCTCGGCCGCAACAAGCGCACCCTGACGCTCGACCTCTCCGCGCCCGGCGGCCGGGACGTGCTCCTGCGACTGGCCGCCGAGACCGACGTGATCGTCGAGAACTTCCGCCCGGGGACGCTGGAGCGCTGGGGCCTGGGCCCGCAGGAGCTGCACGCGGTCAACCCCCGGCTGGTGCTGGCCCGGGTCACCGGCTTCGGCCAGTTCGGACCGTACGCGCACCGCCCCGGCTTCGGGACGCTGGCCGAGGCGATGAGCGGGTTCGCCGCGATCACCGGGGAGCCGGACGGGCCGCCGACGCTGCCGCCGTTCGGGCTGGCGGACTCCATCGCGGCGCTGGCGACGGCGTACGCGGTGATGGCCGCGCTCGCCGGGCGGGACCGGACCGGCACGGGGCAGGTGGTGGACCTGGCGATCATCGAGCCGATCCTGACCGTGCTGGGCCCGCAGCCGCTCTGGTACGACCAGCTCGGCTACGTCCAGCCGCGCACCGGCAACCGCTCCCGCAACAACGCCCCGCGCAACACCTACCGCACCGCCGACGGCCACTGGGTCGCGGTCTCCACCTCCGCCCAGTCCGTGGCGGAGCGGGTGATGCGGCTGGTCGGCCGCCCGGACCTGATCGAGGAGCCCTGGTTCGCCGCGGGCACCACCCGGGCCGAGCACACCGAGGAGCTGGACGGAGCGGTCGGCCACTGGATCTCCCGCCACAGCCGGGAGGAGGTGCTGAGCGCCTTCGAGAAGGCGGAGGCGGCCGTCGCGCCGATCCACGACGTACGGGAGGTGATGGAGGACCCGCAGTACCGGGCGCTGGACACCGTCACCGAGGTCGACGACCCGGAGCTGGGGCCGCTGCGGATGCAGAACGTCCTCTTCCGGCTCTCCCGGACCCCGGGCGCCATCCGCTGGGCGGGCCGCCCGCACGGCGCGGACACCGACGAGATCCTCACCGGGCTCGGCCTCTCGGAGAGCCGGATCGCGGCGCTGCGCGACCAGGGGGCGCTGTGAGCCTCCCCACCGCCCTGGACAGCGCGCCGCGACCTCCGCTGACCTGGCTGTACGTCCCCGGGGACCGGCCGGAGAAGGTCGCCAAGGCGCTGGGCTGCGGGGCCGACGTGGTGATCGTCGACCTGGAGGACGCGGTCGCCCCGGACCGCAAGGAGTACGCCCGCGCCGCCACCGCCGACCTCCTCGCGGACCCGGTCACGACGGGCCCCGGCGCGGTCCCGGTGCATGTGCGGGTGCACGGCGAGGACGACGTCCGGGCGCTGGCGGGGCTGCCGGGGCTGTCCGGACTGCGGCTGCCCAAGATCACCCACGCGGTCTCGGTGCACCATGTGGCGGCGGTGGCGCCGGGCGTACCGCTGTATCCCCTGCTGGAGTCGGCGCTCGCGGTCGAGCACGCGTACTCCATCGCCACGGCCCACCACGACGTACGGGGCATCGCCCTGGGCGAGACGGACCTGCGGGCCGACCTCGGCGTACGGGAGGACCGCGGGCTGGACTGGCCGCGCAGCCGGGTCGTGGTGGCGGCCCGCGCCGCCGCGCTGCCGCCGCCCGCCCAGTCGGTGTTCCCGGACGTCCGGGACCTGGACGGGCTGTGGACCTCGTGCGTACGGGGGCGGGGGCTCGGGCTGCTGGGGCGGGCGGCGATCCATCCGCGTCAGCTGGAGGTGATCGAGCGGGCGTTCCGGCCGACGGCGCGGGAGATCGAGGCGGCCGAGCAGATCGTGGCGGCATCCCTCGTGGAGGAGGGGGCGCTGGCGCTGCCGGACGGGCGGTTCGTGGACGCGGCGGTGGTGGCCTCGGCGCGCCGCACACTGGCGATCGCCGGGCGGTCCTGAGGTTCTCCTCGGGTCCGCCCGGCGACCGGGGGTGGTGCCGGGTGCGCCGTACGGCGGCGCGGGCGGTCAGCTCTGGTCGGCCGCCTCGGGGGCGGAGTCCTTCTTCAGCGGGTCGCGTCCCGGGGAGCCCTGCTCGGGCGTGTCCGGGCCCTGCGCGTCGTCCGGCCGCTCCGGGCTCTCCTCCGCGTCGGCGCTCTTCGCGGTCTCCGCGTCCTTGTCCGGCTCCACGGTCTCCTCGCGGCCCGGACGGAGCTTCGCCGAGATGACGATGTAGGCGACGGCGAGGGCGAAGACGATGATCGCGGTCCACACGTTCAGCCGCAGGCCGAGGACGTGGTGGGCCTCGTCGACCCGCATGTACTCGATCCAGCCGCGCCCGGCGCAGTAGGCCGCGACGTACAGGGCGAACGCCCGTCCGTGGCCGAGCCTGAAGCGCCGGTCGGCCCAGACGACGAGCAGGGCGACGCCGATGCACCACAGCGACTCGTAGAGGAACGTCGGGTGGTAGGTGCCCGCGACCCGGTTCGGGCCCTCGCTGATCTCCAGCGCCCAGGGGAGGTCGGTCGGCTTGCCGTACAGCTCCTGGTTGAACCAGTTGCCCCAGCGGCCGATGGCCTGGGCGACGGCGATGCCCGGGGCGAGGGCGTCGGCCCAGGCGGGCAGCGGGATGCCCCGGCGGCGGCAGCCGATCCAGGCGCCGACCGCGCCGAAGGCGATCGCCCCCCAGATGCCGAGGCCGCCCTCCCAGATCTTGAAGGCGTCGACCCAGTTCTGACCGTCGCTGAAGTACAGCTGGTAGTCGGTGATCACGTGGTAGAGCCGACCGCCGACGAGGCCGAAGGGCACCGCCCAGACAGCGATGTCGGCGACGGTGCCGGCTTTGCCGCCACGGGCGATCCAGCGCTTGTTGCCGATCCAGACGGCGACGAAGACACCGACGATGATGCAGAGTGCGTAGCCGCGCAGCGGGACCGGGCCGAGCTCGAGCACACCGGTCGACGGGCTGGGAATGGAGGCAAGGTTCATGACGGGGTCGACGCTACCTTGCCGGGCGGCGGGTGCGGCAAGCCACCCGGCAACGTCTGGGTAACGAGGACGGCGTCACGGACCCGGAACCCGGCCCCGCCGGGGCGGGCCACCGGGCTCCGGGCCCGCCGTCATCCGCGCTCAGGAGGCCGGGGCGGACGGGGTGGCGGTGCCGGGCTTCTTGCCCTTGTTGGCCTCGGCGACCCACTTCTTCAGGTTCTCCGGGGAGATCTGCTCGCCGCCCTTGCTCGGAAAGACGGACTCCCCGTTGAGCAGCACGGTCGGCGTGCCCTGGAAACCGCCCTCGCGGAAGGCCGTGTCGGACTTCTTCACCCAGCTGTCGTGCTCACCGTCCTCCACACAGCTGCGGAACTCCGGCGTGTCGAGTCCCTTCACCTCACCGGCCAGCTCGATCAGACGGCTGTTCTTGCCGAAGGCGTCGTCGGGCTCGGGGGGCTGGTTGCGGAAGAGGACGTCGTGGTACGGCGCGAATTTGCCGACACCCTGGGCGCAGGCGGCGGCGTTGGCGGCGCGGAGCGATCCGCTGCCCCCGAGGTTGCCGTCGATGATCGTGACGAGGTGATACTCCACCTTGAGCCGGCCCTGGTCCGTCAGCTCCTTGACGGTGTCCCGGAAGGCGTTCTCGAACTGGGCGCAGACCGGGCAGCGGAAGTCCTCCCAGATGGTGAGGGTGCTCGGGGCGTCGGACGCGCCGACCGGCAGGGTCAGGGCGTCCTCGCCGCTCGCGCCCGACGGGGCGATGGCGGGGCCCGACGCGGTGTCGCCGCCGTCGTCCTTGCCCGCGTTGGCCGCGATCAGGCCGACCACGGCGGCCAGTGCCAGCACCCCGACCACCGCCGAGGCGACGATCAGCGTGCGGCGGCGCTTCTCGCGCCCCTTGTCCCGCTCGCGCTGCTGGGCCAGGCGCTCACGCGCGCTTCGGTTTCCTTCAGGGATCTTGTCGCTCACACCCGGGGAACGAACCGGGGAGACGCCTGCGCGCCTCCCCGGACCACAATCCACCCCTTCAGGTGACCCCTGGCGTCAGCGCTTTCGAACGCCTTCGGCCAGCTCGGTGGCGAGGGTGTGGAGGGTGTGGAGTGCGGTGGGCTGGTCGGGGGCGTCGAGGATGGCCTTGACGAACGCGGAGCCGACGATGACGC
>NZ_JBIWOX010000021.1:0-124144 GCF_044767975.1 Streptomyces sp. NPDC101181
GCCCGCCGGGCGCCCCGGGCCCCGGGGGCCGGGGGGGGGCCCGGCGCGGGGGGGGGGGGGGGGGCCGGGGGGGGGGGGGGGGGGCCGCGCCGGGGCCGCCCGGGGCCCCGCCGGGGCGCCCCCCCCCCCACCCCCCGCACACCGGCCGGGCCCGCCGACGACGGGACCGGAGTACTTCGACGTTCCGGCCGGAGACACCTCGACGCTGCCGGGCCCACAGCTGGGCGAGATTCCGCCGCAGGCCGGTACGCCGTGGGGCGCACCGCAGCCGGAGCCGACCGCCGCCGAGCCGGAGCGGCAGGAGCAGTCGGACCAGCAGGAGCAGGCCGTTCAGCAGGGGCAGCCCGTTGAGCAGGGCCAGCCCGTTCCACAGGAGCCGGGGCAGGCGCAGGGGCCGGTGGTCGCTGAGCCGATGGCCGAGGCCGAGCCGGTCGCGCCCGCCTCCGCCGACGCGCCGGTCCCGCCGGAGGCGCACCCGGAGCAGCTCCAGCACCCGGAGCAGTTCCAGCAGCCCGCGCAGACCGAGCAGGCGGCTGAATCGCTTCAGCAGGCGGCCCCGGCGGAAACGGTCGTCCCCGAGGCGGCCCAGCCGGAAGCCGCGACGGAGGCCGAGCCTGTCGCCGAGCCCCAGCCCGAGCCCGCCCCCGGGGCCCACGCCCCGGTCCAGGCGGTTGATCAAGCCCAGGCCCACGCCCCGGCCGTGGACCAAGCTCAGGCCCAGCCCCCGTCCGGGGCCCTCGCCGACCAGCCGTCCGAAGCCCCCGCCGCGGAAGAGCAGGCTCCGGAGGCACCGGCCCTGGAGGCACAGACCTCTGAGGCCCAGGCGCCGGAGGCACCGGCTCCGGAGGCCGAAGCCGTCGCTGAGACCGAGGCCCCGGCCGAGCCGCAGACGCTCACGACTCCCCACGAGGTCCCGCCCGTCGCGGCGGAGGCCGTTGCCCTGGCACCCGCGGCCGCTCCCGAACTCCAGCCGGTGTCCCCGGAACCGGCCCCGGAACCGGCCCCGGCCCCAGAACCGGCACCGGCACCGGAACCGGCCCCTGCCCCGGCACTGGCCCCTGCCCCGGAAGCCGTGCCCGGGGAGCCGGTGGCCGTGGCCGAAGCGCCGGTCACGGACGAGCCGGTCACGGACGAGCCGGTGGCCGACGAGCCGGTCGCGGCGGCCGCCGTCGACGAGCCCCCGTCCGTCCAGCCCGTGCCCGTGCCCGAGTCCGAGCTCCAGCCGGTCGCGGCGTCGGCTGGGGCCCCGCAGACGGCGGCGCCCGCACCGGAGCCCGTAACGGCGGAGCAGATGGAGGCCGCGGCGGTCCCGGCCCCGGCGGCCGTCCCGGAGGCGGTCGCCGTGGCCGAGGCGCTGGCGGGCCCCGAGATCATCGAGACCCCGGAGCTCGCGGAGCCGCAGGGCCTCGCGGAGCCCGACCGGCCGTCCCAGCCGGTACGGACCGGGGCGGGCTCCGCCTCGGTGCCGCAGCCGGAGCAGCACCAGGTGGCCGACGCGACCCCGCAGCAGCCCGGGGCGGCCGTCGCCGAGCCGTTCACCCCGCCCGCCCCCGGCTACGACGACGCCGAACGCGAAGCGGTGCTGCGGGTCATGCGCGAGCGCCGGGACATCCGCAACGGCTTCCGCGGCGACCCGATCCCGCACGAGGTCCTGCTCCGGGTGCTGGAGGCCGCGCACACCGCGCCGAGCGTCGGCCACTCCCAGCCCTGGGACTTCGTCGTCATCCGCTCGGCGGAGACCCGTCGCACCATGCACGAGCTGGCCCAGAGCCAGCGCGACGCCTACGCCAAGTCGCTGCCCAAGGGCCGGGCGAAGCAGTTCAAGGAACTGAAGATCGAGGCGATCCTCGACACCCCGGTCAACATCGTCGTCACCGCCGACCCCACCCGCGGTGGCCGCCACACGCTCGGTCGGCACACCCAGCCGCAGATGGCGCCGTACTCCTCGGCCCTCGCCGTCGAGAACCTGTGGCTCGCCGCCCGCGCCGAGGGCCTCGGCGTCGGCTGGGTCAGCTTCTTCGACGAGCGGGAGATGGTCCGCGCGCTCGGTCTGCCCGAGCACCTCGAAGTGGTGGCCTACCTCTGCGTCGGCTATGTCGACGAGTTCCCGGAGGAGCCCGAGCTGATGCAGGCGGGCTGGTCGAAGCGCCGCCCGCTGTCCTGGGTCGTCCACGAGGAGACGTACGGCCGCCGCGCGCTGCCCGGCGCCGAGCCGCACGACCTGCTCCAGGAGACGATCTCCGCCATCCGCCCGCTGGACGCCAAGGCGCTGGGCGAGGCGTGGGAGCGCCAGAAGCGGATGACCAAGCCCGCCGGCGCCCTCGGCATGCTGGAGATCATCTCCGCGCAGCTGTCCGGGCTCTCCCGGATGTGCCCGCCGCCGGTCCCGGAGCCCGCGGCCGTGGCCATCTTCGCCGGTGACCACGGGGTGCACGCCCAGGGCGTCACCGCCTGGCCGCAGGAGGTCACCGCCCAGATGGTGGCGAACTTCCTCGGCGGCGGAGCCGTCTGCAACGCGTTCGCGGCCCAGGTCGGCGCGGAGGTCTGCGTCGTGGACGTCGGCGTGGCCACCGAGCTGCCCGCGACCCCCGGCCTGCTGCCCCGCAAGGTGCGCCCGGGGACGGCGGACTTCACCACGGGCCCCGCCCTCAGCCGCGAGGACGTGCTGGCCGCGATCGAGGTCGGCATCGAGACCGCCCGGGACCTGGTCGCGGCGGGCAACAAGGCGCTGCTCACCGGTGAGATGGGCATCGCCAACACCTCCGCGTCGGCCGCCCTGATCTGCGTTTACACGGGGATCGACGCCGCAGAGGTGACCGGCCGGGGGACCGGCATCAACGACGCGATGCACGCCCGCAAGGTCGACGTCGTGCGCCGGGCGCTCGACCTCCACCAGCCGGACCCGGCCGACCCGATCGGGGTCCTCGCGGCGGTCGGCGGCCTGGAGCACGCGGCGATGGCCGGGTTCCTCCTCGGCGGCGCCTCCCTGCGTACGCCGGTGATCCTGGACGGCGTGAGCGCGGGCGCGGCCGCCCTGGTCGCCCGCGCCATCGCCCCCGAGGCGCTCGCCGCCTGCGTCGCGGGCCACCGCAGCGCCGAGCCCGGCCACGTCGCGGCCCTCAACAAGCTGGGCCTGCGCCCCCTGGTCGACCTCGACCTCCGCCTCGGCGAGGGCACCGGCGCGCTGCTGGCGCTGCCGATCGTGCAGAGCGCGGCACGGGCCATGCACGAGGTGGCGACGTTCGACTCGGCGGGAGTGACGGAGAAGTAACCGCTCCGGCTCCGCCCGACGGTGGGGTGCGGGGGCAGGGGAGCGCGCCCCCGCCCCCGCACCCCACCGCGTACCACCCCGTATCGTGTTCCCCACCCGGGAACGCCTGATTCCGCACGTCACAGCCGCTCCACCGCCGCAGCGGCCTCTCCCCAGCACCCCGCACGAGGAGCAGTACCGCCATGGCCGAGCACGCAGACCGCGCCGAGCACACAGCTCACGCCGATCACCCCGCGTACCCCGTGGGGCTGCGTCTCCACGGCCGCCGCACCGTCGTCATCGGCGGCGGCCAGGTCGCCCAGCGCAGGCTGCCGCAGCTCATCGCCACCGGTGCCGTCATCACCCTCGTCTCCCCGTCCGCGACCCCCTCCGTCGAGGCGATGGCGGACGCGGGGGAGATCCGCTGGGAGCGCCGCCGCTACCAGGACGGCGACCTCGCCGATACCTGGTACGCCCTGGTCGCCTCCTCCGACACCGCCGCCAACGACGCCGCGTCCGCAGAGGCCGAGCGGACCCGCACCTGGTGCGTGCGGGCCGACGACGCCGAGGCCGCCACCGCGTGGACCCCCGCCACCGGCCGGATCGACAACATCACCGTCGCCGTCCTCAACACCACCCCCCAGGGCCGCGACCCCCGGCACACCGCCGCCCTCCGCGACGTCATCGTCGAAGGCCTGCGCGACGGGACCCTCGCCACCCCGCGCCACCGCAACCACGCCCCAGGCGTCGCGCTGGTCGGCGGCGGCCCCGGCGACCCGGACCTGATCACGGTGCGCGGCCGCCGACTCCTCGCCGAGGCCGACGTGGTCATCGCCGACCGCCTCGGCCCCCGCGACCTGCTCGACGAACTGCCCCCGCACGTCGAGGTGATCGACGCGGCGAAGATCCCCTACGGCCGGTTCATGGCCCAGGAGGCCATCAACCAGGCCCTGGTCGAGCACGCCAAGGCGGGCAAGGCCGTCGTCCGGCTCAAGGGCGGCGACCCGTTCGTCTTCGGCCGGGGCATGGAGGAGGCCCAGGCGCTCGCCGCCGAGGGCATCCCCTGCACGATCGTCCCCGGCATCTCCAGCACCATCTCCGTCCCCGGGGCGGCCGGCATCCCGGTCACCCACCGCGGGGTGGCCCACGAGTTCACCGTCGTCAGCGGCCATGTCGCCCCCGAGGACCCGCGCTCCCTGGTCGACTGGGCGGCCATCGCCCGGCTGCGCGGCACCCTCGTCCTGCTGATGGCCGTCGACAAGATCGGCGCCATCGCCGCCGCCCTCGTCGCCCACGGCAAGGACCCCGCCACCCCGGTCGCCCTCGTCCAGGAAGGCACCACCGCCGCCCAGCGCCGGGTCGACGCGACCCTCGCGGACGTCGGGGAGCGCGCTGCGGCCGAGGACGTACGCCCACCCGCGGTGATCGTCATCGGCGAGGTCGTCGCGGTCGGCCCGGACTCGCCGCCGGACACCGACCCGGACGCGGCCGGGTGACCCCGTAGTGCGGTCGCTCCACCCCAGGCGTTGGCACCACCCACCGGACAAGGCAGTATCACTCTGTGGCAGACATCATCACCGTCGACGATCCCGACGACCCGCGCCTCGGCGACTACACCGGACTGACCGACGTCGAACTGCGGCGACGGCGCGAGCCCGCCGAGGGATTGTTCATCGCCGAGGGCGAGAAGGTGATCCGGCGCGCCCGCCTCGCCGGGTACGAGATGCGCTCCATGCTGCTCTCCGCCAAGTGGGTCGACGCCATGCGCGACGTCATCCACGAGGTCCCGGCCCCGGTGTACGCCGTCGACCCGGACCTCGCCGAACGCGTCACCGGCTACCACGTCCACCGCGGCGCGCTCGCGTCCATGCGGCGCAAGCCCCTGCCGGCCGCCGACGCCCTCCTCACCACCGCCCGCCGCGTGGTGGTCATGGAGTCGGTGAACGACCACACCAACATCGGCGCGATCTTCCGCAGCGCAGCGGCCCTCGGCATGGACGCGGTCCTGCTCTCCCCGGACTGCGCCGACCCGCTCTACCGGCGTTCCGTCAAGGTCTCCATGGGCGCGGTGTTCTCCGTCCCCTACGCCCGTCTCGAAGCCTGGCCCCGGGCGCTGGAGACGGTACGGGAAGCGGGCTTCCGGCTTCTCGCCCTGACCCCCGACGCCAAGGCCACCAGCATCGACGAGGCGGCCCCGCACCGGCTGGACCGGGTGGCGCTGATGCTCGGAGCCGAGGGGGAAGGGCTGTCCGCCAAGGCCCTGAGGGCGGCCGACGAATGGGTCCGCATCCCGATGGCCCACGGGGTGGACTCGCTGAACGTGGGCGCGGCGGCCGCCGTCGCCTTCTACGCGGTGACGACGGGCCGCCCGGAGAGCTGACCCCCGGTCCTCCCCGGCCTCAGAAGGAGAGCGAGGACCGCTGCCCGTACGGCGACGGGGCGTCCTGCCCGCCCGGGACCGGGGCGTCCGGGGCGAGGGCCCGCGGGGCCCGGTCCGTGACCCGCTCGCTCCCGCCGAGCCCGCGCGCCGGTCCCTGACAGCCCTGCGCCGCCGCGATCCCCAGTGCCACCAGCAGCGTCACCACCACGAACACCACCAGCCGCTGCCGCAGCAGCCGGGGGTTGGCGGGCCGCCGCCCCGCCGAGGTCGTCCGGGCGGCGGGGCGGGTACCCGGCCTGCCGTTGGTCCCCGCGGCCGGTCCCGGCCGCTTGCCGGAACCCGATCGCGTCGTGTTGCGCGGCACCCCCGGCCGCGACCCACCGGTGCGCGGAGCCGCCGGACGCGCGGGCGCGGGGCGGCGCTCCTGCCGCGGACGCGAGCCCGACGGGCCCTCCGTGCGGCGGGTGTGCTGATCGGCGTAGGGATCGGCCATCCGGCCGGTCGGCCGGTCGATCTCCTGGGCGGAGCGCTGGGCGGGCGGCCTGCTCTCGTGCAGCCCCTGGGCCTCGCGCGCCGCGATCTCCTTGAGCCGCATGGACAGTTGCAGGGTGCTGGGCCGCTCCTGCGGGTCCTTCGCCAGACAGGCCCGGATCAGCGGCGCGAGAGCGTCGTGCACCCCGTGGAGCTGCGCCTCCTCGTGCACCACGCGGTACAGCATCACCTCGGAACTGCCGTGTCCGAAGGGGGAGTCGGCCATCGCCGCGTACGCCAGGGTCGCGCCGAGCGAGAAGACGTCCGTCGCGGGCGTCACCGCCGCGCCCCGGACCTGCTCGGGTGCCAGGAACCCGGGCGACCCCACCGCCGTACCGACATGGGTCAGCGTGCTGGCCCCGGTCGCCCAGGCGATGCCGAAGTCGATGATGCGGGGACCCTTGGGGGAGAGCAGGATGTTCGACGGCTTCAGGTCGCGGTGGACCACTCCCGCCTCGTGCACCGCCACCAGCCCCTCGGAGAGCGCGGCCCCGATCGAGGCCACCTCCGCCGCGGCCAGGGGGCCCTCCTCGGCCACCTTGTCGTGGAGCGAGGGGCCGGGCACGTACTGCGTGGCGAACCACGGGCGGTCCGCCTCCAGGTCGGCGGCGACCAGCCGGGCCGTGCAGCCACCGCGGATGCGCCGGGCCGCCGACACCTCACGGGCGAACCGCGAACGGAACTCCTGGTCCTCCGCCAGGTCGGGGCGGATCACCTTGAGCGCCACCCGCTGGCCCCGCCGGTCCGAGCCCAGGTAGACCACGCCCATGCCGCCCGCGCCGAGCCGCCGGTGCAGCCGGAACGAGCCGACGAGACGCGGGTCCTCGCGCCGGAGCCGCATCATCGCCATCGTCTGCCCATCCCCGCTGCCTGGTCCGCCTGACGAGGCACAGCTTACGTACCCCGCGCCCGGCGCGCTCAGAGGCCGCGCCCTCCCCGGGGAGGGGATTGTCCGGGCCCGGCGGGAGAGGTGAAGAGGGGTCAGGGTTCCCCCGTTGCGGCCCCTATGCCCATCGGCCCCCGCCAAGACGCCGACGGACAGGGGAGTTTGGGGCCGACGACTGCCGCCGCCGCTGGCCTGGCCCCAAGCCCGTGACGCCTGCTCCGGGATACCGGGCGGTGGTGTCCGCGGCGGCCCTCGGGACGGGTGCGGCCGGTCGGCGGACGTGAGTGAAGTCACCCGCCGCCCGCCCCTCGGACCCCCGGGCGTCCCCTCGGGGATGACCCCAGCCTTCCGGCCGGGCGTCTCCACCCAGGGGAGTACACCGGCCGCCGGGGGCTCATCCTCCGGGAGGCCCGGTATTCGGTACGCGGGCATGACGCCCCCCGCCCTCCGCTTACCTAATGTTGAGGTCAAGCGGCGGGCGAGCACTCGTCCCCCGAGGTCACACGCCCGCCGCTCCCGATCAGGTCAGGAGAGGAACCATGGCGGACACGGCAACGCGGACAGTGGTCCGTATGCGAGGGCGCAAGGCGTACGCCTCGTTCGGCGCCCGCCCGTCCGGCACCCGGCACCCCTTGGTGGCGACGGCCATGGTCCTTCCCCTGGCGGCCCTGCTGGTGGTCGTCTTCGGCGGCTGGGAAGCGGTGGTCACACAGGCGTCGTCCGTGGCGGTGATGCTGGGGCGCTGAGCGGCGCCCCGGGGTCCGGAAGAGCGGTCCGGACCCGCGTCATCCGGCCAACAGCCCCGTGGGGACGGGGGTGCGGCGGACGGCAGCGTTTGTCCGGTCAGCTGGGGAGCTGACCGGACATCGCGCTGTCCGGGCCCGTGCGCGCCGCCGGTCGCCGCCCCGGCCCGGTCCCGCCCGGGGGCGCGTTACGCTCACGGCGGGACCGGTGCCACAGCCGGGCAGACCGTCGCCGGGGGAGCCCTTGACCAGCACCGAGACCTCAGCCGTGGACGATCTGGGTGCCCTCGCGCACCGCCTCTCCCACCCCGCCGCCACACCCTGCGTATGCGAGGCGCCCCGGGTGCTGGCGGACCGGCCGGACGGCACCGTGGTCCGCAGCGGTACGACGGTGGCCAAGGCCCACGCCCCCGGCACCGACCGCGAGGCCCTGGCCGCGCGGATCGCCGTGGCCGCAGACCCGCGGCTGGCCGGCATCCTGCTCCCACCGCTCACCGCCCCGGCCTCCCCGGCCGCCCCCGGACCCGGCACCGCCGTCCGCGGCACCCGGCCCCCGGCCGCGTCCCGGCCCGTCACGCTCTGGCCGTACGGGGAACCCGTCGACCCCAGCGATCCGCAGGCCGCTCCCTGGGCCGACGCCGCCGTGCTGCTCGCCCGGCTCCACCGGACACCGCCCCCCGTCCCGTTCCCGCCCATGCGAGGCCCCGCCAAGGCGGCAGAGGCCGTCGACCGGATGCGTACCGCCCTCCCCGGCCACCCCTCGGCTCTCCCCGTGCTGGCCGCCTGGGACGCCCTGCCCGCCTGGGCCCGGGACGAGACCCCGGCGCCCGGGGCCAGGGGGCGGTTCCTGTGCCACGGGGACCTGCACCTGGGCCAGCTCGTGCGCCACCCGGCCCCGGACGGGCCCTGGCTGCTCATCGACGTCGACGACCTGGGGACGGGCGACCCGGCGTGGGACCTCGCCCGCCCCGCCGCCTGGTACGCGGCCGGGCTGCTGCCGCCCGAGGACTGGCTGACCTTCCTGGACGCCTATCGGTCCGCCGGTGGCCCCGCCGTGCCGGCCGACGGGGATCCCTGGCCCGCGCTGGACGTCCCGGCCCGCGCGCTGACCGTACAGACGGCGGCCCTGGCCCTCGTCAAGTGCGCCGCCGGGCAACGGGATCCGGACGAACCGGAAGCGCTGATGCTCGCATCCTGTGCCCGAATCGCTACGTCACCGCCCGAGTTGGCGACCGGCCCGGCGTCGTAGGCTGAACAGGCCGTCACCGGGGGGACTTTCCGGCGGCGGCGTGACGACAGCGACGAGGGCGAGGGAGCCGAGCCGATGATGCAGTGTCCCAAGTGTCACGCACAGATGCACACGTACAACCGCAACGGCGTCCAGATCGAACAGTGCAGCGGCTGCCGGGGGATATTCCTCGACTACGGCGAGCTGGAGTCGCTGACCCGGCTGGAGTCGCAGTGGTCCCAGCAGGCACCGCCCCCGCCGCCGGTCCCGGGGGCCTATCCGTCCGCCCCCGCCGCCCATGCCCCGGCCTGGGGCGCACCGCAGCACGGACACGGCGGGCACTACGGCCACCACCGGCAGAAGGGCTTCGGCCGGATGCTCTTCTCCTCCTGACTCCTCACCGTCGCGAGGAGCGTGGGCACGACGAAGAGGACCCCCGGCCGTCGAAACGGCCGGGGGTCCTCGGTGGTGCGCGATACTGGGATTGAACCAGTGACCTCTTCCGTGTCAGGGAAGCGCTCTCCCGCTGAGCTAATCGCGCGGGGTGGTCCTGCGTTTACCGCGTGTGCACTACGTGCGCGATACTGGGATTGAACCAGTGACCTCTTCCGTGTCAGGGAAGCGCTCTCCCGCTGAGCTAATCGCGCGGGGATCCTTACGGACCGTGATCCTTGCGGATCAGTGGACGATACTGGGATTGAACCAGTGACCTCTTCCGTGTCAGGGAAGCGCTCTCCCGCTGAGCTAATCGTCCTTGGAGGTGGAGACGGGATTTGAACCCGTGTAGACGGCTTTGCAGGCCGTTGCCTCGCCTCTCGGCCACTCCACCAGGGACGGGGGCCCGGGAAGAATCCCCCGTCTCTGCGAGCGGACGACCAGGTTCGAACTGGCGACCTCAACCTTGGCAAGGTTGCGCTCTACCAACTGAGCTACGTCCGCTTGTCTTTCCCGGTGCGCTTGCGCGTCCCGGCGACGAGTTGAACTCTAGCGGATTCCCGGGCCAGCACAAAAACGCGTTTACGCAGCGTGCTGCCCGGACCTCGGCCCGCTCCCCGCCCCGGCGCAGGTCACCACGTACCGTCCTAGACTCACCAGGGTGTCCGACCTCGCCCCCCTGGCCCGCTTCGGCGGCCTCGTCGCCTCCGGTCTGCGGGACGTGACCCATGATCCGGCGGCGCTCGACTCGTCCGGTTTCTGGGCCGTGTGCGCCGACTTCGAAGGCCGTGTTGTCTGCGCCCGCTTCGCCACCGTACGCCGCGAGCCGGTGCCCGCTCCCGTGCCCGGAGCCTGGCGCGGGCCCGGCACGGGGGAGTGGATGACCTCACTGGACCGTGACGCCTACACCGCGGGCGTACGGCGCATCCGTGAACACATCGCGGCGGGCGAGGTCTACCAGGCCAACCTCTGCCGGGTGCTCTCCGCACCGTTGCCCGACGCCGGGGCGGGAGCCGACGTGGACGCCCTCACCGCCCTGCTGGCGCGCGGCAACCCGGCCCCGTACGCGGGAACGATCCGGCTCCCCGCGCACGGGGTGGAGATCGCCACCGCGTCCCCCGAGCTGTTCCTCGGGCGCGACGGCCGGGTGGTGGAGTCCGGGCCGATCAAGGGCACCGGCCGGACCGAGGAGGACCTGCTGGACAAGGACCATGCCGAGAACGTCATGATCGTCGACCTGGTCCGCAACGACCTGGGACGCGTCTGCGCGACCGGCAGCATCACCGTGCCCGATCTCTGCGTGACCGAGAAGCATCCGGGCCTCGTCCACCTCGTCTCCACCGTCCGGGGGCGGCTGAGCGACGGGGCGGGCTGGCCGGAGCTGTTCGGCGCGGCCTTCCCGCCCGGATCGGTCACCGGGGCGCCGAAGTCCAGCGCGCTGCGGATCATCGCCGGGCTGGAGCGGGGTCCGCGCGGCCCCTACTGCGGTGCGGTCGGCTGGGTCGACGCCGACCGGGGCACCGCCTCCCTCGCCGTGGGCATACGCACGTTCTGGATCGACCGGACCGGGCCCGCGCCGCTGCTGCGGTTCGGAACCGGCGCGGGCATCACGTGGGGATCGGACCCGGAGCGCGAGTGGGAGGAGACCGAGCTGAAGGCGTCGCGGCTGCTCGCGGTAGCGTCGGGCGCGTACCAGGAGACAGGAAGGACCGCGCCATGAGGATCTGGGTCAACGGCCGACTGCGGGACGCCGACGACGCCCGGCTGTCGGTGCTCGACCACGGACTGACCGTGGGCGACGGCATCTTCGAGACCGTCCGCACCAGCCAGGGGCGTCCCTTCGCCCTGACCCGGCACCTCGACCGGCTCACCCGGTCCGCCCGCGGTCTCGGTCTGCCCGACCCGGACCTCGACGAGGTCCGCCGGGCCGTGGCGGCGGTCATCGACGCCAACCCCGTACCGCTGGGGCGGCTGCGGATCACCTGCACCGGCGGGCTCTCCCCGCTCGGCTCGGACCGGGGGACCGCGGGGCCGAGCCTGGTCGTCGCGCTCGACGGGGTCAGCCGCCGCCCGGACAGCACCGCGGTGATCACCGTCCCCTGGACACGCAACGAACGCGGCGCGCTCGTCGGCCTGAAGACCACCTCGTACGCCGAGAACGTCCTCGCTCTCGCCCGCGCCCGTGAGCGCGGCGCCTCCGAGGCGCTGTTCCCCAACACGGCCGACCGCCTCTGCGAGGGGACCGGCTCCAACGTGTTCGTCGTCCTGGACGGCCGTATCCACACCCCGCCGGTGGCCTCCGGGTGCCTGGCCGGGATCACCCGCGCGCTCGCCGTGGAGTGGACCGGGGCGGAGGAGACCGACCTGCCGATGGAGGTGCTCGCCGAGGCGCAGGAGGTGTTCCTGACCTCGACGCTCCGCGACGTCCAGGCGGTGCACCGGATCGACGACCGTGAGCTGACGCCCGGCCCCGGACCGGTGACGGCCAAGGCGATGCGGCTCTTCGA
Organism: Streptomyces sp. NPDC101181; assembly: GCF_044767975.1. Taxonomy (NCBI): domain Bacteria; kingdom Bacillati; phylum Actinomycetota; class Actinomycetes; order Kitasatosporales; family Streptomycetaceae; genus Streptomyces; species Streptomyces sp. NPDC101181. Next base: position 11,961 of record NZ_JBIWOX010000021.1, read on the forward strand.
CGAGCGGGCCGGGAACGACCTGGACCCCTGACCGGGAACGACCTGGACCTCGGACCGGGAACGACCTGGACCTCGGACCGGGACCGGGCGGCGGCCGCGGTCCGGGTCGAAAAGCGGGTGACGGGCCGCCCGGCGGGGGATACAACCCCTTGATGACCACCACACTCCGGCCGTCCGGGCCGCTTCAGGAGAACGTCGACGGGGTGCGGGCGCGCCGCTACGACGTGTGCGACAACGGGCGCCCCGTCGGAGCCGTGGAGATCGGCACCGACGAGGCGTTCGGTCCCACGGCGGGCGTCCTGCGCTCGCTGAGCGTCGAGGAGGCGCGCCGCCGGCGCGGCCGGGGCGTCATCGCCTCGCTCGCCGCCGAGGAAGTGCTGCGCGGCTGGGGATGCGTCCAGGTGCGCGCGGAGGTCCCCGCAGACAACGAGCCGGCCCGCCGCCTGGCCGCCGCCCTCGGCTACACCGAACGCAGCCGCGTCATGGCCAAGACCCTCGACCCCGGCGCCCCGGCCCCGCTGCCCGCCGGGCTCACCGCGCGGGCGATGAGCGAGGAGGAGTTCGCGCACTGGAGGCAGGACGCGGTCCGCTCGTACGCCCGGAACTGGGTCGAGCGCGGAGTGCCGCCGGAGCAGGCGCGGATCAAGTCGGAGCACGACCACGCCGTCCATCTCCCGGACGGCCTCGCCACCGCGGGGGTGCGGTTCGCCGTGCTGGTGGCGGCGGGCGAGGCCGTCGGCCATGTGTGGGTGGCCCGGCGGGAGACGCCCCCGGGTGGGGCCGACGGATACGTCTTCGACGTGGAGGTGCGCGAGGGGCACCGGGGCCGGGGATACGGCCGGTCCCTGATGCGGCTGGCCGAGGACATTACCCGTTCCTGGGGCGCGGACCGGCTCGGGCTGCACGTCTTCGCCACCAACACCCCGGCCCTGCGGCTGTACGAGTCCCTGGGCTACGCGACCACGCGCTACCACTTGGCCAAGGCGCTGTAGCCGCTCCGCCCGCCTGGGTCCTGCGTCCCGCCCGGCCGGAACGCGCGCCCGGCGTCCCGGCCTCCCGGGGACCGGCCGGGGCCCTACGCCTCCCGCGCGGCCAGGAGGCGGTCGGCGATCTCCTCGATCCGCTCCCGCAGCCCCTCCTGGCTCTTGCCGCCGTCCAGCCGCTCGTCGCCGATCACATAGGTGGGTGTTCCCGTGACGCCGATCGCCTTGCCCTCGGCCTGGTCGGCGTCGACGATCAGCAGATGCCTGCCGTCGATCAGGGCGGTGTCGAACTCCTCCGCGTCCAGGCCCAGTTCGCGCGCCACGTCGAGCAGCACCGGTTCGCCGTCGCGGCCGAGGCCGGCGTTCCTGGCCAGCAGCGCCTCGATGTAGGGCCAGTCCTGGCCCTGGGCGGCGGCCTCCTCGGCGGCCTGGGCGGCGGCGTAGGCGTGCCGGTGCTTGTCCAGCGGGAAGTGCCGCAGCCGGATCAGGACCCGGTCGCCGTAGCGGGCGCGCAGAGCCCGCACGTCGCTGAGGGCCTGGTGGCAGTCGGGGCACTGGAGGTCGCACCAGAGGTCGAGGACGACCGGTGCGGCGGGGGTGGAATCGCTCATGACCCCAGTCTTTCAGGCCGGCCGGGCTCCGCCCCGCCGGGACCTGGGGAGGAGCCCGGCCCTGAAATGTCCCTGAGGTGGGCCGCCGCCGTGGCCCCGACGGCGGTGCCCGGTGCAGGATGGAAGGGACGTACACCCTGCGGCTGGAGGCCCCGATGCTTGCCGAGACCATCTGTTCCGCGGTGTCGGCGGCCGGGCTGGGCATCGCCGCGGTGAGCGCGTACCGCAAGCGGTTCCTCACGGCGACGCGGATCGCCGCCTACTCCCTCGTCCCGGTCGGGCTCGTGCTGACCGGCGTCGTGGAGTGGGTCGCGGGGATCGCCTTCAAGCCGAGCGTCTGGATAGGTTTCGGGCTGCTCGGTGTCGCCTGGCTGCTGTTCATGACCACCCGCACCGTCGAACGCCGCCGCGGCACCACCCGCGCGGAACGCAAGGCCGCGCGGGCCGCCGGACGGAGCGAGGCCGTCGCCCCGGCCGCCTCAGCGCCGTCGCTCGGAGCGGGAGCCGCGGCGGGTACCGCGGCGGCGAGGCCGAAGCCGAAGAAGCAGCCGGAGGCCGCCGCAGGAGGCGACGACTTCAGCGACATCGAGGCGATCCTCAAGAAGCACGGCATCTGACCGGAGAACCCGGGGGAGGGCTTGTCACCCGCCCCTGAGGTGCCTCCGGTCCGAAAATCCGACGGTGACCCGTACGCGGGAGCGATTTTCCCTGCCCACGGGACGGTGAACTCCTCGGAGAATCAACCGGGTTGATCGCCAACGCGGTCGCGTGTGGGTCATGATCGCCCCGAGATGGTGGATATTTCCCGGGGCGAGGCCCCCGCACCCCCCGTACCCCCTGCCCAAGAGCCGCGCGGCTGCCTGTTCGCGTTGTCCCAGCCGCCCTTGATGATCTTTCTGACGGTCATCGGGAGTCTGCTGCTGATGGCCGCCCTGCACGACCTCTTCCTGCTGTGACGGCCCTCGGAGACGCCGTGCCCCCTCAGCCCGAGGCTTCCTTACGCCGCGCCCGGTACGCCGCGACGTGGAGCCTGTTGCCGCAGGTACGGCTGGAGCAGTAGCGGCGGGAGCGGTTGCGGGACAGGTCCACGAAGGCGTGGCCGCAGTCCGGCGCCTCGCAGCGGCGCAGCCGCTCCTGTTCGCCCGCCACGATGATGAAGGCGAGTGCCATCCCGCAGTCCGCCGCGAGGTGGTCGGCGAGCGAGGCGTCCGGCGCGAAGTAGTGCACGTGCCAGTCGTAGCCGTCGTGGTCGGTGAGCTGCGGGGTGGTCCCGGCCGCCGCGACCAGCCGGTTGACCAGGTCCGCGGCCGTACGGGCGTCCGGGGTCGCGAAGACCTCCGCGAAGCTGGCCCGTACGCCCCGCACGGCGGTCAGGTCCTTCTCGCCGAGCGTGCCGACGCCGCTGATGTGGTGCCGCCCGGCGAAGGCGTACAACGCGGCCACGTCGGGCAGGCCTTCCGTGAGCCCGTCCTCCATGTCGTCGGCAGGCGGTTCGCTCTCCGGTGCGGTGTTGACCAGATCGACCACCGCGTCGAGGGCGATCCGGGTGTCGTGTGGGATCAGCACGCTTCGCTCCCTGGCCTCCGGCGGGCGGGTGCCTGCCGATGGCGGCTGACTCTACTGGCTCGGCCGCTCCCTGCCCGGCCCGGCGGGGGCACGGCTGGGCGGAGGGCTGCCTTCCGGTGGCGGGGGCCACCGGAGCTGCGGCCGTCGGGGGAGCCGGGGCGGGGGCTGATGGTCCACGCGCGCCGACGCCGTCACCGCGGTGGATTCCGCGGTGACGGCGCCGGTGTCCGCCGTATGTGGTTGTCCGCGCGACGCCGTCTCCCCGAGTCGGACGGCGTCGTGCAGCTCTCGGCCTGGCTCAGCTTTCGGCCAGGATGTGGGAGAGCTCCGTGTCGAGGTCGAAGTGGCGATGCTCGGTGCCGGGTGGAACCGCGGCGTCGGTCCTCTTCAGGAACGACTCCAGGGCTCGTGCCGGGGCTTCGAGCAGCGCCTCGCCCTCTGGGGAGCTCAGTGCGATGCATACGACGCCTTGACCGTGACTGCGTGACGGCCAGACGCGGACGTCTCCGGTGCCGGTGGGCCGGTGCAGCCCCTCGGCAAGGAGGTCACGGGCGAAAACCCACTCGACCGTCTCCTCCGCTCCGGTGTGGAAGGTGGCGTGCACGGCATACGGATCGGCCGTGTCATACCGCAGGCCCGCGGGTACAGGCAGTGAGGACTCGCTCGACACAACGAGGCGCAGGTGCAGCTCGCAGCTGACCGTGGTGTTCATAAGCGCCAGGGCCTTTCGCTCAGTGTGCGCTCGGGGATTCGCACGTCGGCGAAATCGACATGCCACCTACGGTGGTGTTGTAAACCCCTCTGACCCATTTGTGATGCTTCGGGTCCCCCGCTCAGCGGCGTGTAACTTTGAGTTATGCGCCCATTCCAGTGACAAAAGTGTGACTGGCTCAGGTCGGGTAGGTTGGCTTCATGAACGCGGAGAGTGACGAGCGGAACAGGGTCGCCGAACGGACTCCCCCGGCGTCCGTCCCGGGGGACCCGGAACGAGGGGAGCGCGAGCTGGGCTCGCGTGCGCCGGGTTTCATCAAGGCGTCCAGACCGCTGCACGTCAGCTGGCAGGTGGGCGTCTTCATCGTCGGCCTCGGCGTCGTGGTGGCCGGGGTGCTGATGCTGGTACTGCCCGGCCCCGGCTGGCTGGTGATCTTCGCCGGGATGGCGATCTGGGCGACCGAGTTCGTCTGGGCCCAGCTGGTACTGCGCTGGACGAAGCGCAAGGTCACCGAGGCGGCACAGCGGGCGCTCGACCCCAAGGTCCGGCGGCGCAACATCATCCTCACCACGGTGGGACTGGTGATCATGGCGGTGCTGGTCGGGATCTACGTGTGGAAGTTCGGGATCACCATGCCGTGGAACATCAGCGAGTGACCCGCGGGTGGTCGGGAAGCGCCGCTGACATGGGGTAATGTGAGCGCTGCGACCGGGCGATTAGCTCAGTGGGAGAGCGCTTCGTTCACACCGAAGAGGTCACTGGTTCGAACCCAGTATCGCCCACCCGGACGCAGGGCCCGGGAGACGGAATCCGTCTCCCGGGCCCTGCGCGTTGTCCGCCCTCCCGGTTCCGGGCCGCACCGCTCGCGGCCCGGAACCGGGACGGCTCACCGCATCCGCCCCAGGGTGCCCTTCAGCCTGCGGGCATCGCGCAGCCGCTGCTCGTACGTCGCCCCCACCACCAGCAACAGCAGCCCGGCCAGGGCCGGCGGCACCCAGCGGGGCAGCGCACCGGCGACCTGGACCACGTACGGCGCCAGCTCGTGCAGCCCGTCCAGCGCCAGCACCGCGCCGCCGAGCACCAGCAGGGCCTGGAGCCGGTACCGCGCCCCCAGCAGCGTGATCACCAGCGCCGCCACCCCCAGCAGCAGCGGCCGGTGCCACTCCGGATCGGTCCAGGCCACCGCCAGGCTCGGCAGCAGCGTCGCCCCGAGCCCCGGCCCGTACGCCGTCCACGAGGACGCCTCGGGGTCCCTGCGCCGCCGCAGGAACCCCACCACCAGGGCGGGCACACTCACCGGCAGGGCGTACGCCTCCGGGAAGGACACGTCCGAGGCCGCCAGCCGCACCCACGTCGCCAGGACGAACAGCGCCGCCGCCAGGTACCCGGCCACCGGCCGCCGCTCGGGGCGCACCGCCGCGCCCGCCGCCAGCACCCCGGACAGGGCCAGCACCAGCGCCAGGAACGGCGCGTCCGCCACCGCGAGACCGACCGCCACGAGCGCCCCCGCCGCCCCGGTCAGCTCCACCGGCAACGCAACCGGGTGCTGCCGCAGCCGCGCCCCCAGGAGCACCGACACCGCGGGCACCAGCAGGAGCAGCGGCGCGCCCTCGTGCGGGGCGAGCCCCAGGGAGCGCCCGGCGAACCCCGTCAGGACGATGCCGCCGACTCCGGCGGTCACCGCGAACACCGCCCGGGGCACCTGCGCCCGCACCCGGACCGCCGCACCGGCGAACAGGACCGTCAACGCGCCGAACACCGCGTAGGACACCGCCTCGGACGCCAGCGACAGCAGCCCCAGGCTCACCGCCCCGCACACCGCGGCCACCAGGGCGGTCACCGGCACCGCCGCCGAGGCGCCCCGGCCGCTTCCGTCGCCCGCGAAGCCCGTGACGGCCGGCACGAGGAGTCCGGCCACCAGGACCGTCTCCCCGGCCACCGCCACCGGGTAGGGCGCGTCCAGCACGGCTCCGGCCAGCAGCAGCGCACCCCAGGCGAGCACGAGGGTGACGGCTCCGGCCGCTCCGCGCACCGAGGCCCCGGACAGCCTGCGGACGGGAGCGGGCCGCGCACCGCCCGGGACGCCCCAGCCCCACGCCCCGTACGGCCCGGCGCCGGGAGCGGCGGACGCGCCAGGAGCACCCGCGGTGCCGACGGCGTCGGGTGCATCGGGGGCGGCCGTTCTCGGCGCGAACAGCGGGGCGGCGGTCCGGGCCACCGCGGGCCACCACCGGTGCGCCGCCCCCAGCGCCCCGGCCACCAGGGCCAGGACCGGCGGAGCCGCGGCCAGCTCCGGCCAGGGCAACGTCGAGCCCACGGCCGCACGGAAGCCGCCCGGGGCCCCCGCCCATACCTCCGACAGCCGCGTCACCGGGCCCAGCAGCACCGCGGCCACCGGCGGCAGCGCCCACAGCAACGACCCGGCCGCGACCACTCCCGACGCCACGAGCACCCCGTGCGTCGCGTTCCTCGGCAGCCGGGACCGTACGGCCGAGGCCAGGGCGATGCCGCACAGCAGATACGGCAGCACCCGCCACCCCTCCGGCGCCGCCGACGCGGGCACACCGCCCACCGCCGCGACCACCGTGAGACCGGCCACCACACCGCCCAGCCGCGCGAAGCCCTCGGACGCCCGCCACGCCCCGGCCAGCGCGGCCCCGGCGGCGGCCAGCAGCAGGACACCCGGAGCCGACGCCCCGAGGGGTCCGGAGGCCGTCACCGACTCGCCCAGACCCACCAGCAGAGCGAAGAATCCCGTCACCGCCCCGCCGACGCCCGCCGTGACCCGCACCCCAAGTCCCGTGCCCCGCAGGACGATCACCCCGTCCAGCACCGCCGTCGCCAGCAGCGCCCAGCCGATGACGAGCACCGGGGCCCCGGCGGCCCACGCCCACAACAGCAGCGGCCACTGGGCGAGAACCACGGCGGCGGGCAGCGGCAGACGCAGCGGGCGGAGCGCCAGGCCGTACACCGCCCACACCGCCGCGAGCACGGCCGACGCGACCGCCGTGAAGGCGAGCCCGCCCACGTCCGGGTCGGCCACCGCGTGCACCGCGTACGCGTCCAGCAGCGTCAGCACCAGGGCCAACGCCCCCAGCGCCTCCGCCGTGGCGCCGAGCTTCCGGCGCAGCAGGACCGCCGGGGCGGCGAGCGCCCCCAGGGTCGCCGCGGCCAGCACGGCCGACCGGCCGCCGATCCCCATCGAACCCCAGCTCACCAGGGTGAAGGCGATCGCCGCGACCGCCAGCAGCAGACCCCCCAGCGTCAGCAGCACGTTCTGGGCGCCGCGCGGCGCGGACGGCTTCGGCGGCACGTAGCCCCACGGCTGCGCCGGGGCTCCGGGCCGGCCGGCGGGCGGAGCGCCCCAGGCGGACGGGTTCCAGCCCGGGGAGGCCGCCGCGGTGGGCGGCCGGAGCGCGGCGAGCAGCCACGCGCGACGCGTCAGCAGCTGGGCCCTGCGGGCGTCCAGCTCGGCCAGTTCTCTGTCGAGGAGGGCCAGTTCCTCGGCGGGCGGGGGCGCATGTTCCATGGACGGGAGTGTGGCCCCGGCTCCGCGGCCCGCACATGGGCTCGAATACTCACTTCCCGGTCCCGGCTCCTGAGGGGAGCGCGGCCGCGAGGAGTTTGAACCAGCCCCGTGAAGCCCTGTATGGTTCAACCCGTTCCCGGGCGATTAGCTCAGTGGGAGAGCGCTTCGTTCACACCGAAGAGGTCACTGGTTCGAACCCAGTATCGCCCACCGGGGAAAGCCGGTCCGCCAGCGTCACGCGGACCGGCTTTCGCGTGTTCCGGAGCCCTCGGCCCCCGGTCCGCTCACGCGGCCGCGGGCAGCTCCGGGCGCAGCGGCCAGGCCGGGTCCACCGGCTCCGGCGTCCCGCTCTTCGCGAACCAGGCCTCCAGGCCGCGCGCCTGGGCCGCGTGCCAGGTCGCCTGGAGCGTGTGCAGTTCGCCCGGGGAGAGCCGTTCCATCCGGGAGGAGAAGCGCCGGCACACCGCGCGCACCAGCTCCAGCGCGGCGGTCGCGTCGGCCACCGCGTCATGGGCCCCGTCGAGGACCACCTCGTAGCTCGCGCACAGATCCGTCAGCGTACGGCGGCCCTTGCGGTAGCGGTCGAGGTGTCTGTCCAGCACCCGGGGGTCCACCACCCGCATCGGCGCCCCGTCCAGATAGCCCGCCAGCGACGACGCCCGGTGCCTTCGCAACTCCCGGTCCAGCAGCGTCAGATCGAACGGTGCGTTCATCACGGCCAGCGGACGCCCCGTGGCGCAGCTCTCGGCCAGCGCACGGGCGATCTCGTCCATCACCGGGGCGGGCCAGCGGCCGTTGCGCTGGAGGTGGTCGTCGGTCAGTCCGTGGATCCCGGTCGCCCCCGGCGGGACCGGAATCCCCGGGTTGACCAGCCAGCGGGTGACGCGGACGCGTCCGCCCGCGGTGTCCTGCGCGACCAGAGCGGCCGAAACGATCCGGTCCCGCTCGACGTCCACGCCTGTCGTCTCCGTGTCAAAAGCGGCCAGCGGCCCCTCGAACCAATGCGTCATCCCCGAACTCCTCGCACCCGCACGGCAGATGGGGTTTCCTCTGCCCGATATCGGTGATACCCGGGCTGTTTGCCGGATACGCCGTTCGCGGGCGTTCCGATGGCGTGGCAACGCGGTCGCGACGTAGGGACGTTGATTCGACGGGTGGGGATCAGGCGCGCGCGGAGGCCGCCTCCGCCGTCCCGCCCGGAAGGCGCGGAGCCATGGGGCTCGCGCGGCCCGCCCCCCCGGGGACCCGCCCGCGCCGAGGCCCCCGGGACGCGCCCGCTCGGGTCGAGGCGGCCGAGCGGGGCCGACTGCCGAAGGCCCTCCGGGGGAACGTCGGCCTCTTCGGGGAGGCGCGTACGGGGGAGGAACCGTGGGGGCCGCCCCGAAGGCGTTCGCGCCGGGGGCCGGGGGCTCGGTACGATTCGTCCTGCCCAGCCGTACGAAGGCGGGCATCCCCCTCAGACAGGAGAGACCGGTGTCAGACGTCCGTGTGATCATCCAACGCGATTCCGAGCGGGAAGAGCACGCGGTGACGACGGGCACGACCGCCGGTGACCTCTTCCCGGGGCAGCGCACCGTCGTCGCCGTGCGCGTCGGCGGCGAGCTGAAGGACCTCTCCCACGTCCTGCGGGACGGCGAGAGCGTCGAGCCGGTGGAGATCTCCTCCCCGGACGGCCTGGACATCCTGCGCCACTCCACCGCACACGTCATGGCCCAGGCCGTGCAGGAGCTGTTCCCCGAGGCCAAGCTCGGCATCGGTCCGCCGGTCAAGGACGGCTTCTACTACGACTTCGACGTCGAGAAGCCGTTCACCCCCGAGGACCTCAAGGCCGTCGAGAAGAAGATGCAGGAGATCCAGAAGCGGGGCCAGCGGTTCTCCCGCCGCGTGGTCTCCGACGAGGAGGCCCGCGAGGAGCTCGCGGGCGAGCCGTACAAGCTGGAGCTCATCGGCATCAAGGGCTCCGCCTCCTCGGACGACGGTGCGGACGTCGAGGTGGGCGGCGGCGAGCTGACCATCTACGACAACCTCGACGCCAAGACCGGCGAGCTGTGCTGGAAGGACCTCTGCCGGGGCCCGCACCTGCCGACCACCCGCTTCATCCCGGCGTTCAAGCTGATGCGCAACGCTGCCGCGTACTGGCGCGGCAGCGAGAAGAACCCCATGCTCCAGCGGATCTACGGCACCGCCTGGCCCACCAAGGACGAGCTGAAGGCGCACCTGGAGTTTCTGGAGGAGGCCGCCAAGCGCGACCACCGCAAGCTCGGCAACGAGCTGGACCTCTTCTCCTTCCCCGACGAGATCGGCCCCGGCCTCGCCGTCTTCCACCCCAAGGGCGGCGTCATCCGCCGGGCCATGGAGGACTACTCGCGCCGCCGCCACGAGGAGGAGGGCTACGAGTTCGTCTACTCGCCGCACGCCACCAAGGGCAAGCTCTTCGAGAAGTCCGGCCACCTGGACTGGTACGCCGACGGGATGTACCCGCCCATGCAGCTCGACGACGGGGTGGACTACTACCTCAAGCCGATGAACTGCCCCATGCACAACCTGATCTTCGACGCGCGCGGCCGCTCCTACCGCGAACTGCCGCTGCGGCTCTTCGAGTTCGGCACGGTGTACCGGTACGAGAAGTCCGGGGTGGTGCACGGCCTGACCCGCTCGCGCGGCTTCACCCAGGACGACGCGCACATCTACTGCACCAAGGAGCAGATGGCCGAGGAGCTGGACCGCACGCTCACCTTCGTGCTGAACCTGCTCCGCGACTACGGGCTCACCGACTTCTACCTGGAGCTGTCCACCAAGGACCCGGAGAAGTACGTCGGCTCCGACGAGACCTGGGAGGAGGCCACCGAGACGCTCCGCCAGGTCGCCGAGAAGCAGGGCCTGCCGCTGGTCCCGGACCCGGGCGGCGCCGCGTTCTACGGCCCGAAGATCTCCGTGCAGTGCAAGGACGCCATCGGCCGCACCTGGCAGATGTCGACCGTCCAGCTCGACTTCAACCTGCCGGAGCGCTTCGACCTGGAGTACACCGGCCCGGACGGCTCCAAGCAGCGCCCGGTCATGATCCACCGCGCGCTGTTCGGCTCGATCGAGCGTTTCTTCGCCGTCCTCCTGGAGCACTACGCGGGCGCCTTCCCGGTCTGGCTCGCCCCCGTCCAGGCGGTCGGCATCCCGATCGGCGACGCCCACATCCCCTACCTCCAGGAGTTCGCCGCCACGGCGCGCAAGCGGGGGCTGCGGGTGGACGTGGACGCCTCGTCGGACCGGATGCAGAAGAAGATTCGCAACCAGCAGAAGAACAAGGTCCCGTTTATGATCATCGCTGGCGACGAGGACATGGCCAACGGCGCTGTCTCCTTCCGCTACCGCGACGGGTCGCAGGAGAACGGCATCCCGGTCGACGAGGCCATCGCCAAGATCGCCCAGGCCGTCGAGGACCGCGTACAGGTCTGATCCGTACGACCGGGTCCGTGCGACCGGTCCGGGCGATCGGATCCGTGCGACCGGACCGGGCGATCGGATCCGTCCGACCGGGTCGGGGTGCGGCAGGAACGGCCCCCGGAGCGCTAACCCCGCTCCGGGTGCCGCCCCTCGTCCTCCCGCGTGAACGTCTGGATCAGCCACGACGAGAACGACCCCGTCACCGCCCCCAGCAGCGCGAGCCCGCAGGCCATCAGTCCCGCCGCCACCACCCGCCCCCAGAACGTGACCGGGGTGGCGTCCCCGTAGCCGACCGTCGTCAGCGTCGCGCACGCCCACCACACCGCGTCGCCGAAGGTGAGGATCGAGGCGCCCGGGGCGCGGTGCTCCAGGTGGTAGACCGCGAGCGAGGCGGCGAGGCCGAGCAGGGCGGCCGTCATCCCCGCGTACGCCATGACGCGTGCGTACAGGTTCAGGCGCGGCCGGTCACGGCGGTGCTGCACCGCCGTGTACACCTGCACCATGCGCAGCGGGCGCAGCAGCGGCAGCAGCAGGACCAGGGTGTCCAGCCAGTGCGTACGCACGAAGCGCGCGCCCAGTCCGCTGAGCCGCAGCCGCGTGAGGTAGTCCGTGAGGAACAGCAGCCAGGTCGACCAGACCAGGGTCAGGGAGATGTCGTGCCACGGCTGGGCGTCGCGCGGGGCCAGCACCCGGACCGCGTACCCCGCCAGGAAGAGCAGCCCCGCGGCGAAGAGCGGGATCTCCGTGCGCTGCTCCCAGCGGGCCGACGCGGTGGTCGCCTCCGGGGCGGGTCTCTCGCTCATCGCCTCAGGATCGCGGGCGGCCGGGCGCCGCGGCCCCGACGACACGCTCCGCACGGGTGACGCAATATGCTGATCGGCATGACGAGTGAGCCGGAGCAGCAGATCGGCGTGGGGACGCCCGACGCATTCCAGCGCCTGTGGACGCCCCATCGGATGGCCTACATCCAGGGGGAGAACAAGCCGAGCGGTCCGGGCGCCGAGGACGGCTGCCCGTTCTGTTCGATTCCGGCGAAATCCGACGAGGACGGGCTCGTCGTGGCGCGCGGCACCTACGTCTACGCGGTGCTCAACCTGTATCCGTACAACGGCGGCCACCTCATGGTCGTGCCCTTCCGCCATGTCGCCGACTACACCGAGCTGGACGGCCCCGAGACCGCCGAGCTGGCGGACTTCACCAAGCGGGCGATGGTCGCGCTGAGGGCGGCATCGGGGGCCCACGGCTTCAACATCGGGATGAACCAGGGCTCCGTCGCCGGGGCCGGGATCGCCGCCCACCTGCATCAGCACCTGGTGCCGCGCTGGGGCGGGGACACCAACTTCATGCCGGTCATCGGCCACACCAAGGTGCTGCCGCAGCTGCTGGGCGACACCCGGGCCATGCTGGCCGACGTCTGGCCCGCGGCCGTCTAGTCCGCCGGACCGCCGCGCCGGTACGCCGTCGCGCCGGAGGCCTCCGCAGCGGCGGGGGCCTCCTCCCCGTAAAGGCCTGTCGCCGTACGGGAACGACGACAGGCTCCTCCGTGCGCGCGGCTACGCGTCGTAGACGTCGGCCTTGCGCGGGGCCGGGTCCTGGACGAGGCCGCTCAGTATCATCGAGCGGCTGTCGAAGCGCTGGGTGTCCACGCCGTTCTCCTCCAGGACGCGCATCGCCGCCGAGTGGACCGCCCGCAGCACCGGGGTCGCGGCCCGCATCGCGTCGTCCGCCATGAAGCGGTGGTTCCACGGCTTGGCCGCCCAGGCGTGCCGCAGCCCGAACGGCTCGGGCAGCACTATCTTCCCGCCCAGGTAGTCCAGCACCGCCGGATACCAGGTCAGCGGGGCCCGCAGCGCGAGCCGGACGACCTCCCGGGCGTCCACCAGCGCCAGCTGGACGTCCCGGGTCTCCCAGAAGCGCACGGCCTTGTTGACCGTCTTCTTCCGGGCCGCGGGCTTGGCGAGGAACAGCCCGTGCACCGGGCCGAGCGCATGACCGGTGACCTCGATGCGCAGCGTCTCGTGGAGCACCGTGACCGTGATCATCATCGTGATCACCAACTGCCCGTCCCACAGGGTGAACTGGACGCCCAGATAGTGCCGGTCGCCACTGCCGAACTGCTGGTGGTTGCAGATCCGCTGTATCTCGTGCGGCTTCACCTGGAAGGTCGCCACGTCCTCCCCGTCGGGGCGGGTCACGGCGTCGGCGTTCTCCCCGATCGGCGAGACGATCCAGTGCTTCACGGACGGCTTGGGGAAGCCGCCGCTGTTGAGCGGCCCGCGCTCCAGCATCTTCAGCTGGTCGTGGATGACCCTGACCAGGTCCCAGCTGCGGAACTGGTGGATCTCCTTCGACGGGTCCTTCGGGACCAGCTCCTCGGCCAGCTGCCAGCTGCCCCAGCGGGTACCCATCCCCAGGACACCCTTGGGGCCGGCGTAGAACACGGCGTTGGACTGCTGCTCCGCCGTCAGCTTCTCCAGCCCCTGGCGCAGCGCCTCACGCGAGGTTTCGTTGGGATTCTTCGGCACCGCCTCGGGGATCTTCGCCATCACCCCGGTGCCGGACAGCAGACTTTCCCAGCGGGCCCGCAGATCCCGGGCCGAGGTCTCCGCGATCCGCCGGGCGAGCAGCCAGCCGATCACCGGAGCCACCACCGCGCCCCGGAAGTACAGGGGCCAGAAGTTGTCCAGGGGCAGCTTCACGATCAGGATCAGGGCACCGACCCCGAAGGCCGCCAGCAGCACCGTGCCGACCGCCCGGAACGCCGTGTCCTGGGACTTGCTGAGCGCGTCCCGGATCCGGAAGACGATCACCCATGCCACCAGGCCGGGCAGGAAGAGGACGCCGAAGACCAGCGTCACCAGTGTGAGCCGGGTGTCACGGGCCTTGCGCAGGTTGTTCGCGGACAGGCAGTGCTCCACCACCGTCTGCGGGTCGGTGCCGAAGGACTGGATGAGCGCTTTGCGGGCCCCGCCCAGCATCCGTTCCTGGACGGCCCGCGCGAACGCCTCGCCCAGATTGGGCTTGAAGTAGTCCGACTTGAACAGCCTCGACGCCCCCGGCTTCACCACGGACTTGTGCCACTCGCTGTTGGCGTCGAGGATCGTCTCGACCGGGCTGTCCCGGTACGCCGCCGAGGCCAGGGCGTTGGTCGCCACCGACTGGCCGCCGGACCCCTGGATCGGGATCTGGGCCCCGGGTGAGAAGTCGAAAACGTCGCTGGCCACTGCCTGTCGCCCCCACTCGCCGCACCGTCTGCTCCTGCGGTGTGCCCAACTACCGGTCGCGGCATACCTTCTGAGCTGCGCCCACAGCGTATCGTCCGGATCACACCGCTGTCCGTCACCGGCGTCGTCCCGAGCGGGTGTGCGACCGTGCGCCGGTCACGCGCCGGGTGATCGCTCCGCGCGGAGCCGCTCCGCGACCTGCGGCGGCATCGCCTCGTGCCGGGCGTAGGCGCGGTCGAAGCGGCCGGTGCCGTGGGACAGCGAGCGCAGGTCCACCGCGTACCGGCCGATTTCGGTCTCCGGGACCTCGGCCCGCACCAGGGTGCGCCCGCCGGGACTCTGCTCGGTGCCCACGACCCGGCCCCGCCGCCCGGACAGATCGCTCATCACCGGTCCCACGAAGTCGTCCGGGACCAGCACACCCACCTCGCAGACCGGTTCCAGCAGCTGGATACGGGCCTGGGCCGCGGCATCGCGCAGGGCGAGCGCCCCGGCGGTCTGGAAGGCGGCGTCCGAGGAGTCCACCGCATGTGCCTTGCCGTCCAGCAGCGTGACCCGCACGTCGACCAGCGGATGCCCGGTGGCCAGCCCCTTCGCGGCCTGGGCCCGTACCCCCTTCTCCACCGAGCCGACGAACTGGCGCGGCACCGCACCGCCGACCACCCTGTCGACGAACTCCACGCCCGAGCCCGGTGGGAGCGGCTCCACCTCGATCTCGCAGATCGCGAACTGCCCGTGCCCGCCCGACTGTTTGACGTGCCGCCCGCGCCCCGCCGCCCGGCCCGCGAACGTCTCACGCAGCGCCACCCGGTGCGGCTCCGCGTCGACCTGGACGCCGTAGCGCTCGCGCAGCCGCTCCAGGGCCACCTCCTGGTGGGCCTCGCCCAGGCACCACAGGACGACCTGGCGGGTGTCGGGGTTCTGCTCCAGGCGCAGGGTGGGGTCCTCGGCGACCAGCCGGGCCAGGCCCTGCGACAACTTGTCCTCGTCCGCCTTGCCGTGCGCCCGGACCGCGAGCGGGAGCAGCGGGTCCGGGGCCGACCAGGGCTCGATCTGGACCGGGTCACCGGCGGGGGAGAGCGTGTCGCCGGTCTCCGCGTCGCCCAGACGCGCCACACACGCCAGGTCCCCGGCGACGCAGGCGTCCAGGGCGCGCTGCTGGCGGCCGAACGGCGAGGTCAGCGCCCCCACCCGGATCTCCGCCTCGTGGCACGGGTGCGGTTCGTGCCCGGCCGTGTCGAGGCCGTGCCCGCACAGGTGGACGGCGTCGTCGGGGCGCAGGGTGCCGGAGAAGACACGGACCAGCGAGACGCGGCCCACGTACGGGTCGGAGGAGGTCTTCACGACCTCCGCGACCAGGGGGCCGTCCGGGTCGCAGACCGGGGCCGGCCGGGGCGTCCCCGAGGGGGTCGTGACGGCGGGCGGGGTGCGCTCCAGCGGAGTGGGGAAGCCGCGCGTGACCAGCTCCAGCAGCTCCACCGTGCCGATGCCCTGCCGGGCGCCCCCGGCAGCCGGGGCCGCGGTCAGGACGGGGTGGAAGGAGCCCTTGGCGACGGCCCGCTCCAGATCGGCGGTCACCGTCGCCACGTCGATGTCCTCGCCGTCGAGATAGCGGTCCATCAGGGACTCGTCCTCGCTCTCGGCGATGATCCCCTCGATCAGCCGGTCCCGGGCCGCCCGCAGCGGCCCCTCCTGGTCCGGTGCGGGCGGCAGCTCGGTCCGCTCACCCGAGGAGTAGTCCAGGACGCGGCGGCTCAGCAGCCCGGTCAGCCCGGTCAGCGGGGCGTGCCCGTCCGGGCCCTCGGGTCCCAGCACGGGCAGGTAGAGCGGGAGCACGGTGTCGGTGCCGCCGCCGAAGAGCCGCGAGCAGATCCGGGTCATCGCCTCGAACGAGGTGCGGGCGGTGTCCAGATGCGTGACCACGATCGCGCGCGGCATCCCCACCAGGGCGCACTCCTCCCAGGCGGCCCGGACGGTCGCCGCCACCGACGCGGCCTCCTGCGCCGCGGAGACGACGAACAGCGCCGCGTCCGCCGCGCGCAGACCGGCCCGCAGCTCCCCGACGAAGTCCGCGTAGCCGGGGGTGTCCAGCAGATTGACCGTGCAGCCGTCCCAGACCACCGGGACCAGCGAGAGCTGCACGGATCGCCCGCGCCGCCGCTCGATCGCGTCGTAGTCGGAGACGGTCGCCCCGTCCTCGACCCGCCCGGCCCGGTTCACGGCGCCCGCCGTCAGGGCCAGCGCCTCGACCAGCGTCGTCTTGCCCGATCCGCTGGGGCCGACCAGCACCACGTTGCGCAGCGCGGAGGGATGGCCGGCCGTCGGCGCACCCCCGGCGGCCCCGGGGTGTGCGCGTGCCTTGTCGCCCATGATGCGTGCCTCCCGGTCGGCGGCGCGGCGCGAGGGTGGGCGACCGCGCGCGGAGCAGCGGTGGCCACGGGCAGGGGGGAGACCGGCGCGGCGGCTTCGGCGACGCCCGCGGTCCTTCGAGCTTGGCACCGGGACGCGGCCGCGTCCATACGTCACGCGCGGACCCGGCACCGGTCCCGCCCGAGCCCGGTCCCCGCCCCGTACGCGGCCCCGGTACCGGTCGCCGGGACACCTCCCGGCGGGTGCCCGTCCGGTGCGGGACGGCGTTGGTGACTACGATGGGCCAGCCGGTGGCCGTAGGGGCCGCGCGGCCAGCCGAACCCTCGGGAAAGCCATGCTGAACAAGTACGCGCGTGCCTTCTTCACGCGTGTCCTCACCCCGTTCGCCGCCCTGCTGCTCCGCCTCGGGGTCAGCCCCGACGCGGTCACCCTCATCGGCACGGCCGGAGTGATGGCGGGTGCGCTGGTCTTCTTCCCGATGGGGGAGTTCTTCTGGGGCACGATCGTCATCACGGCGTTCGTCTTCTCCGACCTCGTCGACGGCAACATGGCGCGGCAGGCCGGGATCTCCAGCCGCTGGGGCGCGTTCCTCGACTCGACGCTGGACCGGGTCGCCGACGGCGCGATCTTCGCCGGATTCGCCCTCTGGTACGCGGGCCGCGGTGACGACACCATCCTCTGCGCCGTCGCGATCTTCTGCCTGGCCAGCGGCCAGGTGGTCTCCTACACCAAGGCGCGCGGCGAGTCGATCGGGCTGCCGGTCGCGGTCAACGGACTGGTCGAGCGCGCCGAGCGACTGGTCATCTCCCTGGTCGCCGCCGGTCTCGCGGGGCTGCACGCGTTCGGCGTCCCGTACATCGACATCCTGCTCCCCATCGCCCTGTGGGCGGTCGCCGTGGGCAGCCTGGTCACGCTGATCCAGCGTGTGGTGACCGTACGCCGCGAGGCGGCCGAGGCCGACGCCGCCGGGGCCGCCGCCGTCGACGGTCCGGCGGAGCAGGGGCACGGGGCCGACCGGTGAGCGGGCTGAAGGGCCGGGTCACCGACGGGCTGTACGGGCTGGGCTGGAGCGCCGTGAAGACGCTCCCCGAGCCCGCCGCGGCGGCCCTCTTCCGCACCATCGCGGACCGGACGTGGAAACGGCGCGGCAAGAGCGTGCTGCGCCTGGAGTCGAACCTGGCGCGGGTCGTCCCGGACGCCGGGCCGGAGCGTCTCGCCGAGTTGTCCCGGGCCGGGATGCGCTCCTACATGCGCTACTGGATGGAGTCGTTCCGGCTGCCCACCTGGAGCCCGGAGCGGATCCGCACGAGCATCGACGTCCACGACGCCCACCTGCTCACCGAGGGCCTGGACGCCGGGAAGGGCGTCGTCCTCGCCCTGCCGCACCTGGGCAACTGGGACCACGCCGGAGCGTGGGTCACCACCGAGCTGAAGGTCCCCTTCACCACCGTCGCCGAGCGGCTGGACCCGGAGTCGCTGTACGACCGCTTCGTCGCCTACCGCGAGGGCCTCGGCATGGAGGTCCTGCCGCACAGCGGCGGAGCCGCCTTCGGCACCCTGGCCCGGCGGCTGCGCGCGGGCGGCCTGGTCTGCCTGGTCGCCGACCGGGACCTGTCCGCCTCCGGGGTCGAGGTGTCGTTCTTCGGGGCCACCGCCCGGATGCCCGCGGGCCCCGCCCTGCTCGCCCAGCAGACCGGGGCGCTGCTGCTGCCGGTGACCCTCTGGTACGACGGTACGCCGGTGATGGGCGCCCGGGTGCACCCGGCGGTCGCGGTGCCGGAGGAGGGCACCCGGGCCGAGAAGACGTCCGCCATGACCCAGGCCCTGGCCGACGCCTTCGCGGGCGGCATCGCCGAGCACCCGGAGGACTGGCACATGCTCCAGCGGCTCTGGCTGGAGGACCTGGAACCCCGAGAGGCCGCCACGTGAAGATCGGCATCGTCTGCCCCTACTCCTGGGACGTCCCGGGCGGCGTGCAGTTCCACATCCGGGACCTCGCCGAACATCTGGTCCGGCTCGGCCACGAGGTCTCCGTCCTGGCCCCGGCCGACGACGAGACCCCGCTGCCGCCCTACGTCGTCTCGGCGGGCCGGGCCGTCCCCGTCCCGTACAACGGCTCGGTCGCCCGGCTCAACTTCGGCTTCCTGTCGGCGGCCCGGGTGCGGCGCTGGCTGCACGACGGCACCTTCGACGTGATCCACATCCACGAACCGACCTCCCCGTCGCTGGGCCTGCTGGCCTGCTGGGCGGCGCAGGGGCCCATCGTCGCCACCTTCCACACCTCCAACCCGCGCTCCCGGGCGATGATCGCCGCGTACCCGATCCTCCAGCCCGCGCTGGAGAAGATCAGCGCCCGGATCGCGGTCAGCGAGTACGCCCGGCGCACCCTGGTCGAGCACCTGGGCGGGGACGCCGTGGTCATCCCCAACGGCGTCGACGTCGGCTTCTTCGCCGGGGCCGAGCCGAAGGCCGAGTGGCAGGGCCGGACCCTCGGCTTCATCGGCCGCATCGACGAACCCCGCAAGGGGCTTCCCGTCCTGATGAAGGCGCTGCCCGCGATCCTCGCCGCCCACCCCGACGCCCGGCTGCTGGTCGCCGGGCGCGGGGACGAGGAGGAGGCGGTGGCCTCCCTGCCGAAGGAACTGCGCGAACGGGTCGAGTTCCTCGGCATGGTCAGCGACGAGGACAAGGCCCGACTCCTGCGCAGCGTCGACGTGTACGTGGCCCCCAACACCGGCGGCGAGAGCTTCGGGATCATCCTGGTCGAGGCGTTGTCGGCGGGTGCGCCGGTCCTCGCCAGCGACCTGGACGCCTTCGCGCAGGTGCTGGACCAGGGCGCGGCGGGCGACCTGTTCGCCAATGAGGACGCCGACGCGCTGGCCGCCGCCGCGATCCGGCTGCTGGGCGACCCGCGGCGGCGGGCCGGACTGCGCGAGCGCGGCGAGGCGCACGTACGCCGGTTCGACTGGGCGACCGTGGGGGCCGACATCCTCGCGGTGTACGAGACGGTGGCGGACGGGGCCGCTTCGGTCGCGGCGGACGAACGGTCGGGGCTGCGCGCCCGGTTCGGACTGGCGCGGGACTGAGCGGCGCAACCGTCGCCGGACCGCCGCCGCCTCCGGTGGGCCGCCCCCCTTGCCTCCGCCGGGGTGACCGGACCTCCGGTGGGGTGAGGGGGCGCGGCGACGGTAGCGTGGGGGCCCGTGACCGTAACCCTCATCTGGATCGTCGTCGCCCTCGTCGCGATCGGCGTGTACCTCAGCTGGACCGCGGGCCGGCTCGACCGCCTGCACTCCCGGATCGACGCCGCCCGCGCCGCCCTCGACGCCCAACTGCTGCGCCGCGCCTCGGTCACCCAGGAGCTGGCCACCTCCGGCGTCCTGGACCCGGCCGCCTCGATCGTCCTGTACGAGGCCGCGCACGCCGCGCGCCAGTCCGAGGAGGACCACCGGGAGGTCGCCGAGAGCGAGCTGAGCACCGCCCTGCGCGCCGTCTTCGGCGAACCGGCCCAGGTCGACGCGGTGAAGGAGGTCCCCGGCGGTGTGGACGCCGCCGTCGAACTGGCCGCCGCCGTACGCCGCGTACCGATGGCCCGGCGCTTCCACAACGACGCCGTACGCGCCGCCCGCGCCCTGCGCCGCCACCGTACGGTCCGGCTGTTCCGGCTGGCCGGGCACGCGCCGTTCCCGCTCGCCTTCGAGATGGACGACGCCCCGCCGGTGGCGCTGGCGGACCGCCCGGGAGCGTAGTTCCGGAGCGGGCCGGGAGCGGGGTCCGGGGGGAAAACGATCCACGGCCTGTCCATTGGCCCTTGCTGTGGACTGGTCCCGCGGCGTTTCCTCGGTGACGCAGCATCCAGCGTCTTTCACCGAGTGAGGTCCCGTGTCCACGCTTCCCAGCACCCCGCAGTCCGCCGAGTCCGCCGCCACCGGCACCGCCCGCGTCAAGCGCGGCATGGCCGAGCAGCTCAAGGGCGGCGTGATCATGGACGTCGTCGACGCCGAGCAGGCGAAGATCGCCGAGGACGCGGGCGCCGTGGCCGTCATGGCCCTGGAGCGGGTCCCGGCCGACATCCGCAAGGACGGCGGCGTGGCCCGGATGTCCGACCCCAACATGATCGAGGAGATCATCGGGGCCGTCTCCATCCCCGTCATGGCCAAGTCCCGCATCGGCCACTTCGTCGAGGCCCAGGTCCTCCAGTCCCTCGGCGTCGACTACATCGACGAGTCCGAGGTCCTCACCCCGGCCGACGAGGTCAACCACAGCGACAAGTTCGCCTTCACCACGCCGTTCGTCTGCGGCGCCACCAACCTGGGCGAGGCCCTGCGCCGCATCGCCGAGGGCGCGGCCATGATCCGCTCCAAGGGCGAGGCCGGCACCGGCAACGTGGTCGAGGCCGTCCGGCACCTGCGCCAGATCAAGAACGAGATCGCGCGTCTGCGCGGCTTCGACAACAACGAGCTGTACGCCGCCGCCAAGGACCTGCGCGCCCCCTACGAGCTGGTCAAGGAGGTCGCGCGGCTGGGCAGGCTGCCCGTCGTGCTGTTCTCCGCAGGCGGTGTCGCCACCCCGGCCGACGCCGCGCTGATGCGCCAGCTCGGCGCCGAGGGCGTCTTCGTCGGCTCCGGCATCTTCAAGTCCGGCGACCCGGCCAGGCGCGCCGCCGCCATCGTGAAGGCCACGACCTTTTTCGACGACCCGAAGGTCATCGCGGACGCCTCCCGCAACCTGGGCGAGGCCATGGTCGGCATCAACTGCGACACCCTGCCCGAGTCCGAGCGCTACGCCAACCGCGGCTGGTAACCACCGATGAGCGACACCCCCCTGATCGGCGTCCTCGCACTCCAGGGCGACGTACGGGAGCACCTGACCGCCCTGGCCTCGGCGAACGCCCTGGCCAGGCCGGTGCGGCGTCCCGAGGAACTCGCCGAGGTCGACGGACTGGTCATCCCGGGCGGCGAGTCCACCACCATGTCCAAGCTGGCGGCCCTCTTCGGCATGACGGAGCCGCTGCGCGAGCGGGTGGCGGCCGGGATGCCGGTCTACGGCACCTGCGCCGGGATGATCCTGCTGGCCGAGAAGATCCTCGACCCCCGCTCGGGACAGGAGACCCTCGGCGGCATCGACATGATCGTCCGGCGCAACGCCTTCGGCCGGCAGAACGAGTCCTTCGAGGCCGCGGTCGAGGTCGCCGGGGTCGACGGCGGCCCCGTGGAGGGCGTGTTCATCCGCGCCCCCTGGGTGGAGTCCGTCGGGGCCGGGGCCGAGGTCATCGCCGAGCACGGCGGTCACATCGTGGCCGTACGGCAGCGGAACGCCCTCGCCACCTCGTTCCACCCCGAACTGACCGGCGACCACCGTCTGCACGCGCTGTTCGTGGACATGGTGCGCGCGGTGAGCTGACCGGACCCCGGTAGGATCTCTCGGGTTCCACTCGATTTTGGTGACGCGAAGGAGAAGGCAGATGTCCGGCCACTCTAAATGGGCTACGACGAAGCACAAGAAGGCCGTGATTGACGCCAAGCGCGGCAAGCTCTTCGCGAAGCTGATCAAGAACATCGAGGTCGCGGCCCGCTCCGGCGGCGTGGACCCCGACGGTAACCCGACGCTCGTCGACGCCATCCAGAAGGCGAAGAAGAGCTCCGTCCCGAACAAGAACATCGACTCCGCCGTCAAGCGCGGCGGCGGTCTCGAAGCGGGCGGCGCCGACTACGAGACGATCATGTACGAGGGTTACGGTCCCAACGGTGTCGCGGTGCTCATCGAGTGCCTCACCGACAACCGCAACCGCGCCGCCTCCGACGTACGTGTCGCGATGACCCGCAACGGCGGCTCCATGGCCGACCCGGGCTCCGTCTCGTACCTCTTCAACCGCAAGGGCGTCGTGATCCTCCCCAAGGGCGAGCTGACCGAGGACGACGTCCTCGGCGCCGTCCTCGACGCGGGCGCCGAGGAGGTCAACGACCTCGGCGAGACCTTCGAGGTGGTCAGCGAGGCCACCGACATGGTCGCGGTGCGCACCGCGCTCCAGGAGGCGGGCATCGACTACGACTCCGCCGAGGCCAACTTCCTGCCCACCATGCAGGTCGAGCTGGACGAGGAGGGCGCGCGCAAGATCTTCAAGCTCATCGACGCCCTGGAGGACAGCGACGACGTGCAGAACGTCTTCGCCAACTTCGACGTGTCCGACGAGGTCATGGAGAAGGTCGACGCCTGAGGCGCGGCCGGCACAGCTCGGTGCGACGGGCCGACGGGGAGACACCCCGTCGGCCCGTCGTCTTGTCGGTTCCGACGCTTTGTCAGCGCGAGCCGATAGCCTGCGGGAACAGATGAGCGAGCGGGTGCGGCGCGCGTCCCGGACGACGGCGAGGACAGGGAGTTCCATGCGGGTGCTGGGCATTGACCCGGGACTGACCCGGTGCGGGGTCGGCGTGGTCGAGGGGGTCGCGGGCCGCCCGCTGACCATGATCGGGGTAGGCGTCGTGCGCACCTCCGCCGACGCCGACCTGGGCGACCGGCTCGTCGCCGTCGAGCGCGGCATCGAGCAGTGGCTCGACGAGCACAACCCGTCCTTCGTCGCGGTGGAGCGCGTCTTCGCCCAGCACAACGTCCGTACGGTGATGGGCACCGCCCAGGCCAGCGCGGTCGCCATGCTCTGCGCCGCCCGCCGCGGCATCCCGGTCGCCCTGCACACCCCCAGCGAGGTCAAGGCCGCCGTCACCGGCTCCGGCCGGGCCGATAAGGCCCAGGTCGGCGCGATGGTGACCCGGCTGCTTCGACTCGACGCGCCACCCAAGCCCGCCGACGCCGCCGACGCCCTGGCCCTCGCCATCTGCCACATCTGGCGCGCCCCCGCCCAGAACCGGCTCCAGCAGGCGGTGGCGGCCCACCGCACGTCCGGCGCGCCCGGCACCCCCCGCGCGCCCGGCGTCTCGCGCACGCCGCGCACCTCCCGTACGCCCGGATCGTCCGGCGACACCCCCGGCGTAGCCGGTACTTCCGGCGCCACGCCCGGCGCGCCCGGTACCCCCCGAACCCCGGGCGCGACCGGGACCTCCGGCGCGTCCCGCGCCCCCCGCACGCTGAAAGGCCGCACCGCATGATCGCCTTCCTGTCCGGCCCGGTGGCCGCCCTCTCCCCGAACTCGGCCGTCATCGAGGTCGGCGGCGTGGGCATGGCCGTCCAGTGCACCCCGCACACCCTCGCCGACCTGCGCATCGGCAAGGAGGCCCGGCTCGCCACCTCCCTCGTCGTCCGTGAGGACTCCCTGACCCTGTACGGCTTCGCGGACGACGACGAGCGCCAGGTCTTCGAACTGCTCCAGACCGCCAGCGGCGTCGGGCCCCGGCTCGCGCAGGCGATGCTCGCCACCCACAGCCCCGACGCCCTGCGCCTCGCGGTATCCACCGGCGACGAGAAGGCCCTGACCGCCGTCTCCGGCATCGGCAAGAAGGGCGCTCAGAAGCTGCTGCTGGAGCTGAAGGACCGGCTCGGCGAACCGGTCGGCGCGCACATCGGCCAGCAGGGCATCGGCACCCCCGTCACCTCCGGCTGGCGCGACCAGCTCCAGGCCGCCCTGATCGGCCTCGGCTACGCCGGCCGTGAGGCCGACGAGGCGGTCACCGCCGTCGCCCCGCAGGCCGAGGCCGCCGTCGCCGAGGGCGCCGCACCCCCCGTGCCCCAGCTGCTGCGGGCCGCCCTCCAGACTCTGAACCGCGCACGCTGACCGGCACCGAACCACCGAAGAGGCCCCGAAGATGAACTGGGACGAGACCGGAACCGAGACCGACGAGCCGACCGGCCCGGTCTTCGACGACCGGCTGGTCGACGCCGACGCGGACGGCGAGGACACCGCCGTCGAGGCGGCCCTGCGCCCCAAGGACCTGGAGGAGTTCGTCGGCCAGGAGAAGGTCCGCGAACAGCTCGACCTGGTCCTCAAGGCGGCCCGCGCCCGCGGTGCCACCGCCGACCACGTGCTGCTCTCCGGCTCCCCGGGCCTCGGCAAGACCACCCTCTCCATGATCATCGCGGCCGAGATGAACGCCCCGATCCGGATCACCTCGGGCCCCGCCATCCAGCACGCCGGAGACCTCGCGGCGATCCTCTCCTCCCTCCAGGAGGGCGAGGTCCTCTTCCTCGACGAGATCCACCGCATGTCCCGGCCCGCCGAGGAGATGCTCTACATGGCGATGGAGGACTTCCGCGTCGACGTCATCGTCGGCAAGGGCCCCGGCGCCACCGCGATCCCGTTGGAGCTGCCCCCCTTCACCCTGGTCGGCGCGACCACCCGGGCGGGACTGCTCCCGCCCCCGCTCCGCGACCGCTTCGGCTTCACGGGACACATGGAGTTCTACGCCCCGGCCGAGCTGGAGCGGGTCATCCACCGCTCCGCCCGGCTGCTCGACGTCGGCATCGACGTCGAGGGCGCCGCCGAGATCGCCGGACGCTCCCGGGGCACCCCCCGTATCGCCAACCGCCTGCTGCGCCGCGTCCGGGACTACGCCCAGGTCAAGGCGGACGGCACGATCGACCGGGAGATCGCCGCCGCGGCCCTCAAGGTGTACGAGGTTGACGCGCGCGGACTCGATCGGCTGGACCGCGCGGTGCTCGGCGCCCTGCTGAAGCTCTTCGGCGGCGGTCCGGTCGGCCTGTCCACCCTGGCGGTCGCCGTGGGGGAGGAGCGCGAGACCGTCGAGGAGGTCGCCGAACCGTTCCTCGTCAGGGAAGGACTGCTGGCCAGGACCCCGCGCGGCCGGGTCGCCACCCCCGCGGCCTGGGCCCATCTGGGACTGGTTCCGCCGCAGCACGGTGCGAAGGGGCAACAGGGCCTGTTCGGGGCGTGACGCGTCACAGGTTGGCCCCCGCAGGAACCCCGGTGCCGTGCTGGGCGTTGTTCCATCGATGCGGACTCATCTAGACTCCGCCGATGCCGCCCTTACAGGTCGGTGTGCCCACCCCCGTATATACAGGCCGCATTCCAGCGCGGTCGTGCGAAGGAATCCCCGTCCCGTGGATCTCATTACTCTTCTCCCCTTCATCGTGCTCATCGGGGCCATGTTCCTGATGACCCGCTCCGCCAAGAAGAAGCAGGCGGCGGCCGCACAGATGCGCAACGACATGCAGCCCGGCACCGGCGTCCGGACGATCGGGGGCATGTACGCCACCGTCAAGGAAGTCCACGACGACACCGTCCTCCTCGAGGTCGCGCCCGGCGTCCACGCCATCTACGCGAAGAACGCGATCGGTGCCGTCCTCGATGACGCGGAGTACAACCGCATCGTCCACGGCGACGAAGAGGAGCTGGACGCGGACGGGACGGTCGTCCCCGACGACGCCTCCTCGCTGACCGGTGAGCAGTCCGCGGACGCCCCCGAGGTCGCCAGGATCGACCTGGGCAAGGACGACTCCGACGCCGACGACGCCCCCAAGGACGTCAAGGACGCCGAGGACGTCAAGGACGTGAAGAGCGCCAAGGACGACGGCAAGACCGACGGCGAAGCCGGCACCAAGTAGTTCTCACGATCCCGGGGACGCCCCGCGCCCACCGGCGCGCGGCGTCCCCGGGACCGTGGGGCCGTCTGCGGGGGGCAGGCCCCCACAACACTTCGTGGCCACTCCGGCGCGTACCCGGCGCGGAGCGGTAGGACAGGGAGAAACGAGAAGGTGGCAGCACCCAAGAAGGGCCGAGGGCCGTCCAGCGACCAGGGCAGGCCGGGGCGTGCCCTGGCCCTGATCCTCATCGCCATGGTCGCGCTCACCGGCGGTATGTTCCTGTCCGGGCACACCACGCCCCGGCTGGGCATCGACCTGGCCGGCGGGACGTCGATCACGCTCAAGGCGAAGAACCAGGCGGGCCAGCCGAACGCGATCAACCAGACCAACATGGACACCGCGGTCGGGATCATCGAGCGGCGGGTCAACGGTCTTGGCGTCTCGGAGGCCGAGGTCCAGACCCAGGGCAGCGACAACATCATCGTCAACATCCCCAAGGGGACCAACTCCGAGCAGGCCCGGGAGCAGGTCGGCACCACCGCCCAGCTCTACTTCCGGCCCGTGCTGGCGGTGCAGGCGAGCACCCCCGAGCAGCCCACGCCCTCCGGCTCCGCGACCCCCTCGGGAACCGCCACACCGAAGCCCGGTGCGTCCGGCACGCCGGACGACAAGAACCAGGGCGAGGAAGCCACCGATCCCGAGGCCACTCCTTCGGCGAGCGCCACCACGCAGGGCCGTGCGGTCCCCGGTGCGCTGAAGAAGGACCCGACCCCCTCGGCCACGGGTTCCGGCGAGCCGAAGCCGTCCGGTTCCCCCGAGGCCACGCCCCCCGCGGACCCGGCGACGGCGAAGCTCCAGGAGGAGTTCGCCAAGCTCGACTGCACCGATCCCAAGCAGCGGACGGAGGCCGCCCAGGGCACCAAGCCCAGCGACTCGATCGTCGCTTGCGGCTCCAACGTCCCCGGCAGCTACGAGAAGTACGTCCTGGGCCCCTCCGAGGTCTCCGGTCGTGACGTCGACCAGGCCCAGGCCACCATCGACCAGCAGTCCGGTCAGTGGATCGTGTCGATGGAGTTCACCTCCGCCGGCGCCAAGAAGTTCCAGACGATCACCGGCCGGCTCGCCCAGCAGCAGCCGCCGATGAACCAGTTCGGGATCGTCCTGGACGGCGAGGTCGTCTCCGCGCCCTCCGTGAGCCAGGCGCTCAGCAAGAACGCCCAGATCTCCGGCAGCTTCGACCAGCAGTCCGCCGAGGAGCTCGGGAACATCCTGTCCTACGGCGCGCTCCCGCTGACCTTCGAGGAGTCGAGCGTCACCACCGTGACCGCCGCCCTCGGCGGCGAGCAGCTCAAGGGCGGGCTGATCGCCGGGGCCATCGGTCTGGCCCTCGTCGTCGTCTACCTGGTCGTCTACTACCGGGGACTCGCGTTCATCGCGCTCCTGAGCCTCGTGGTCTCCGGCATCCTCACGTACACGATCATGTCCCTGCTCGGCCCGGCCATCGGTTTCGCGCTGAACCTCCCGGCGGTCTGCGGTGCCATCGTGGCCATCGGCATCACAGCCGACTCGTTCATCGTGTACTTCGAACGGGTGAGAGACGAGATCCGTGAGGGACGCACCCTGCGCCCCGCCATCGAGCGCGCCTGGCCGCGTGCCCGGCGCACCATCCTGGTCTCCGACTTCGTGTCGTTCCTCGCGGCGGCGGTGCTCTTCATCGTCACCGTCGGCAAGGTGCAGGGCTTCGCGTTCACGCTCGGCCTGACCACCCTCCTCGACGTCGTCGTGGTGTTCTTCTTCACCAAGCCCCTCATGACGCTCATGGGACGGACGAAGTTCTTCTCCAAGGGCGGCCCGTGGTCCGGGCTGGACCCGAAGCGGCTCGGCGCCCACCCGCCGCTGCGCCGCTCGCGCCGTGTCAACGCCCCCACCGAACCGAAGGAGGCGTGAGATGTCGCGACTCGGCAATCTCGGCGCCCGGCTCTACCGCGGCGAGGTCGGCTACGACTTCATCCGCAACCGCAAGATCTGGTACGGCGTCTCGATCCTGATCACCATCACGGCCATCATCGGTGTGGCCGTCGGCGGCCTCCGCATGGGCATCGAGTTCCAGGGCGGGGCGGTCTTCACGACCGACACCAAGGCCAAGATCTCCACCGCCCAGGCCACGGACGTGGCGACCGAGGCCTCCGGCCACCTGGCCATCGTCCAGGAGCTCGGCAACGGCGGCCTGCGCATCCAGATCACCGAGGTCGACACCGCCAAGGCCAACGAGATCAAGGACACCCTCTCCGACGAGCTCGGCATCCCCGCCGAGGAGATCAACGCGGACCTGGTCGGGCCCAGCTGGGGTGAGCAGATCGCCAACAAGGCCTGGACCGGTCTCGCGGTCTTCATGGTCCTGGTGGTGGTCTATCTGGCCATCGCCTTCGAGTGGCGGATGGCCGTCGCCGCCCTCATCGCGCTGATCCACGACATCACCATCACGGTCGGCGTCTACGCGCTGGTCGGCTTCGAGGTCACCCCGGGCACGGTGATCGGTCTGCTGACCATTCTCGGTTACTCCCTGTACGACACGGTGGTCGTCTTCGACAGCCTCAAGGAGGGCCAGAAGGACATCACCAAGCAGACCCGCTACACGTACAGCGAGATCGCCAACCGGTCGATCAACAGCACCCTGGTCCGCTCCATCAACACCACCGTCGTGGCGCTGCTGCCGGTGGCCGGGCTGCTCTTCATCGGCGGCGGTGTGTTCGGCGCGGGCATGCTGAACGACATCTCGCTGTCGCTCTTCGTGGGTCTCGCCGCCGGTGCGTACTCCTCGATCTTCATCGCCACCCCGCTCGTCGCCGACCTCAAGGAACGCGACCCGCAGATGAAGGCGCTGAAGAAGCGGGTCCTCGCCAGGCGGGCGGCCGCGGCCGCCAAGGGGGAGTCCCCCGACGACGGCCCCGAGGACCCGCGCGAGGACACCGCGACCGCGGGCACGGCCGTCGGCCGCCCCCGCTCGCACCGCACCCCCGGGAAGCGCTGAGCGATGACGAGCACCGCCGATTCCACCCGGGAGCTGCTGCGCAGCCGGATCCGCGACGTCGCGGACTACCCGAAACCGGGCGTGGTGTTCAAGGACATCACCCCGCTGCTCGCGGACCCGGTCGCCTTCACGGCGCTCACCGACGCCCTCGCGGAGCTGTGCGTACGGCACGGCGCCACCCGGGTCGTCGGCCTGGAGGCGCGCGGCTTCATCCTGGCCGCGCCGGTCGCGGTCCGCACCGGCCTCGGCTTCGTGCCGGTCCGCAAGGCCGGCAAGCTCCCCGGAGCCACGCTCGCCCAGTCCTACGAGCTGGAGTACGGCAGCGCGGAGATCGAGATCCACGCCGAGGACCTCACCGCCGACGACCGGATCATGGTCATCGACGACGTCCTCGCCACCGGCGGCACCGCGGAGGCCTCGCTGGAGCTCATCCGCCGGGCAGGCGCCCAGGTCGCGGGCGTCGCGGTCCTCATGGAGCTGAGCTTCCTCGCGGGCCGTGCCCGGCTGGAGCCGAAGCTCGCGGGTGCGCCTCTGGAGGCACTGATCACCATCTGAACCGCGGTCCGAAGCGGTCGGCGAGCGCCGGGCAGGCCGCGGACGGACAGCGGACACGAGGGGCGGGCACCCGGGAGACACCGGGTGCCCGCCCCTCGTCGTACGGGCTCCCGGCGTCCCCGGGCGAGGGTTTTCCAGGGGGTCGATACCATGGGCTCTCCGGGTACCCCGGATTCACGAGGAGCGCTCTTGCCAGACGAGGCCCAGTCAGCCGCCGCCCCGCAGCCCGACAAGCCCGCGGCGGCCCCCGCCGCGCCCGCGAAGGCCGCGCCCTCGAACGCGCCCAAGGCCGCGCCCCCGGAGCCCGGCCCCGACGCCGGGCGCCCCCAGTCGGCGGGGCCCGGCGGGTCCGGCGCCCCGGTCGCCAAGCCCGCCGCCCCGGCCGCGCCCGCGAACCCGTCCGCGTCCGGCAGCCCGGCGCAGCCCCCCGTGGCGCAGTCCGCCGCCGAAGGGCCCAAGCCCCCGGCTCCCGCGCCGCAGGCCCCGGCGAAGGCCGCCGCCCCGGGCGGGTCCGCCTCCCGCTCCGGTGGCTCCTCCAGCCGGGTCCGGGCCCGCCTCGCCCGCCTCGGCGTCCAGCGCTCCAGCCCGTACAACCCGGTCCTGGAACCTCTCCTGCGTACGGTCCGGGGCAACGACCCCAAGATCGAGACGGCCACGCTCCGGCAGATCGAGAAGGCCTACCAGGTCGCCGAGCGCTGGCACCGGGGGCAGAAGCGCAAGAGCGGCGACCCCTACATCACACACCCGCTGGCCGTCACCACCATCCTCGCCGAACTCGGCATGGACCCGGCGACGCTCATGGCGGGCCTGCTGCACGACACCGTCGAGGACACCGAGTACGGCCTGGACACCCTCAAGCGCGACTTCGGCGACCAGGTCGCCCTGCTCGTCGACGGCGTCACCAAGCTGGACAAGGTGAAGTTCGGCGAGGCCGCGCAGGCCGAGACCGTCCGCAAGATGGTCGTCGCGATGGCCAAGGACCCCCGGGTCCTGGTCATCAAGCTCGCGGACCGGCTGCACAACATGCGCACCATGCGCTACCTCAAGCGGGAGAAGCAGGAGAAGAAGGCCCGCGAGACGCTGGAGATCTACGCACCGCTGGCGCACCGGCTGGGCATGAACACCATCAAGTGGGAGCTGGAGGACCTCGCCTTCGCGATCCTCTACCCCAAGATGTACGACGAGATCGTCCGGCTCGTCGCCGAGCGGGCCCCCAAGCGCGACGAGTACCTCGCCATAGTGACCGACGAGGTCCAGTCCGACCTGCGCGCCGCCCGTATCAAGGCGACCGTCACCGGCCGCCCCAAGCACTACTACAGCGTCTACCAGAAGATGATCGTGCGCGGCCGTGACTTCGCGGAGATCTACGACCTGGTGGGCATTCGGGTGCTCGTCGACACCGTCCGCGACTGCTACGCGGCGCTCGGCACCGTGCACGCCCGGTGGAACCCGGTGCCGGGGCGGTTCAAGGACTACATCGCGATGCCCAAGTTCAACATGTACCAGTCGCTGCACACCACGGTGATCGGTCCCAGCGGCAAGCCCGTCGAGCTCCAGATCCGCACCTTCGACATGCACCGCCGCGCCGAGTACGGCATCGCCGCCCACTGGAAGTACAAGCAGGAGGCCGTGGCGGGCGCCTCCAAGGTCCGCACCGACGTCCCCAAGAACACCGGGCGCGGCCAGGACACCGTCAACGACATGGCGTGGCTGCGCCAGCTGCTGGACTGGCAGAAGGAGACCGAGGACCCCGGCGAGTTCCTGGAGTCCCTGCGCTTCGACCTCTCCCGCAACGAGGTCTTCGTCTTCACGCCGAAGGGCGACGTGATAGCGCTGCCCGCGGGCGCGACCCCCGTCGACTTCGCGTACGCCGTCCACACCGAGGTCGGCCACCGGACCATAGGAGCACGCGTCAACGGGCGGCTCGTCCCGCTCGAATCGACGCTCGACAACGGTGACCTGGTCGAGGTGTTCACCTCCAAGGCGGCCGGGGCCGGACCTTCCCGGGACTGGCTCGGCTTCGTCAAGTCGCCGCGCGCCCGCAACAAGATCCGCGCCTGGTTCTCCAAGGAGCGCCGCGACGAGGCGATCGAGCAGGGCAAGGACGCCATCGCGCGGGCCATGCGCAAGCAGAACCTGCCGATCCAGCGCATCCTGACCGGCGACTCGCTGGTCACCCTCGCCCACGAGATGCGCTACCCCGACATCTCCTCGCTGTACGCGGCGATCGGCGAGGGCCATGTCGCCGCCGCGGGCGTCGTGCAGAAGCTGGTGCAGGCCCTCGGCGGCCACGACGAGGCCAACGAGGACATCGCCGAGTCCACCCCGCCCTCGCACGGCGGCCGCGGCAAACGCCGGGCCAACGCGGACCCCGGCGTCGTCGTCAAGGGCGTCGAGGACGTCTGGGTCAAACTGGCCCGCTGCTGCACGCCCGTCCCCGGCGACCCGATCATCGGCTTCGTCACCCGGGGCAGCGGCGTCTCCGTGCACCGCGCCGACTGCGTCAACGTGGAGTCGCTGTCGCAGCAGCCCGAACGCATCCTCGACGTCGAGTGGGCGCCCACCCAGTCCTCGGTCTTCCTGGTCGCCATCCAGGTGGAGGCGCTGGACCGGTCCCGGCTGCTCTCCGACGTCACCCGGATCCTCTCCGACCAGCACGTCAACATCCTGTCGGCGGCCGTCCAGACCTCCCGCGACCGGGTGGCCACCTCACGCTTCACCTTCGAGATGGGCGACCCCAAGCACCTCGGGCACGTCCTGAAGGCCGTCCGGGGCGTGGAGGGCGTCTACGACGTCTACCGGGTCACCTCGGCGCGCAGGCCGTAACAGCGGCACCCCGGCGCGCGGCAGGCCGTGACAGCGGTGACGCGAAGGCCCCGGTACGCATCGCGTACCGGGGCCTTCGCGCGGGCGGCGGCAGAAGCGTCAGCCGCCGAACTCCTCCAGGCCCTTCAGCGCCTGGTCCAGCAGTGCCTGACGGCCCTCCAGCTCCTTGGCCAGCTTGTCCGCGCGGGCGTTGTTGCCCTGGGCGCGGGCCGTGTCGATCTGCGTGCGCAGCTTGTCCACGGCCGCCTGGAGCTGACCGGTCAGACCCTCGGCGCGGGCCCGCGCCTCCGGGTTGGTCCGGCGCCACTCGGACTCCTCGGACTCCAGGAGTGCCCGCTCCACCGCCTGCATCCGGCCCTCGACCCTGGGCCGGGCGTCACGCGGTACGTGGCCGACGGCCTCCCAGCGCTCGTTGATGGACCGGAACGCGGCGCGGGCCGCCTTCAGGTCCCGCACCGGCACCAGCTTCTCGGCCTCGGCGGCGAGCTCCTCCTTGAGCTTGAGGTTCTCGCCCTGCTCGGCGTCCCGCTCGGCGAAGACCTCCCCGCGGGCGGCGAAGAAGACGTCCTGGGCGCCGCGGAAACGGTTCCACAGGTCGTCCTCGGCCTCGCGCTGGGCGCGGCCCGCCGCCTTCCACTCGGTCATCAGGTCGCGGTAGCGCGCGGCCGTGCCCGCCCAGTCCGTCGAACCGGACAGCGCCTCGGCCTCGGTGACCAGCTTCTCCTTGGCCTTGCGGGCCTCCTCGCGCTGGGCGTCCAGCGCGGCGAAGTGGGCCTTGCGCCGCTTGGAGAACGCCGAGCGCGCGTGCGAGAAGCGGTGCCACAGCTCGTCGTCCGACTTGCGGTCCAGGCGGGGGAGACCCTTCCAGGTGTCCACCAGCGCCCGCAGCCGCTCACCGGCCGACCGCCACTGCTCGCTCCCGGCCAGCTCCTCCGCCTCGGCGACCAGCGCCTCCTTGGCGTGCTTGGCCTCGTCGGTCTGCTTGGCCTTCTGCGCCTTGCGCTCCTCGCGCCGCGACTCGACCGTCGCCACCAGCGCGTCCAGCCGCCGGCGCAGCGCGTCGAGGTCGCCGACCGCATGGTGCTCGTCGACCTGCTGGCGCAGATGCCCGATCGCCGTCGTCGCGTCCTTCGCCGACAGATCGGTGGTCTTCACCCGCCGTTCGAGGAGGCCGATCTCGACCACCATGCCGTCGTACTTGCGCTCGAAATAGGCCAGAGCCTCCTCGGGGGAACCGGCCTGCCACGATCCGACGACCTGCTCGCCGTCGGCTGTACGCACGTACACGGTGCCCGTCTCGTCGACGCGGCCCCACGGGTCGCTGCTCACAGCGCCTCCTCCACCTGATGTCCGTGAGGGGGTTCGCCCCCCGGGCATCGTCCACAGTTTCCTGGGGCGGGCCTCGCCCGCCCTGCACAACGCCAATCTAGGCGACCGGCCGCCCGGCTGTCCGCACTCCGCGCGGCCGAAATTCTCCGCTCCGGGCCGGTCCGCGCCGAAGCGGCCCGCCACCGCCGGGCCGTCGCCCGGCCCGGCCGCGGGCCGCCCGCGTCAGTCCTTCTCGACCGACGCCTTCTCGACCGTCACGGCCTTCTTCGGCGGACCGTCGGGCTGGTCGCCCTCGACCCCGGCCTTGCCGATCGCCTCGACGGCCTTCAGGGACGCCTTGTCCATCGTGCCGAACGGGGTGTAGGTCGGCGGGAGCTTCGTCTCCTTGTAGACGAGGAAGTACTGGCTGCCGCCGGAGTCCGGCTGACCGGTGTTGGCCATCGCGACCGTGCCCGGCGGGTAGGTCACCGAGCCGTCGGCGCCCGCCTTGCCGAGCGCGTCCAGGTTCTCGTCCGGGATGTTGTAGCCCGGACCGCCCGTGCCGTCGCCCTTGGGGTCGCCGCACTGGAGCACGAAGATGCCCTGGGTGGTGAGCCGGTGGCACTTGGTGGCGTCGAAATAGCCCTTGTCGGCGAGCGCCTTGAAGGAGTTCACCGTCTGCGGTGTCTTCGCCGCGTCCATCGCGAAGGCTATGTCGCCCTGCGTCGTCTTCAGCGACATCGTGTACGTCGCCTTCTTGTCGATCTTCATCGGCGGCAGCGGAGCCTTGCTCTCGCTCTTCGACGGCTCCGGGGAGGGGCTCTGGCTCGCCGCGGCGTCGCTGCCCTTGTCCTTGTCGTCGTCCCGGCCCGCCACCACGAACGCGCTCACCGAGATGACCGCCACCACGGCCACGGACGCCGCGACGATCGCGATGATCCGCTTGTTCCTGCGGCGGGCCTCCTCCCGGCGCTTCTGCTGGCGCTCGAACTTCTCCCGGGCGAGCTGCCGTCGCCGCTGTTCGCTGCTGGACACCGGTGGGGCTCCTTGTGACGTCGTGGGATCTCGTGGGTCGCGAGATGCGGGCCTGAGCTGCCCGTACCGTATATGGGTTACCTGTGTCATGAGGAGCGCCGGTAGGCTCTGGTTCCGCCACGGCCTCGCACCGCGGCCGCTTCCACCGGACGAACCTTAAGGACGATCGTGCTCATTGCCGGGTTCCCCGCCGGGGCCTGGGGGACCAACTGCTACCTGGTCGCCCCCGCCGCCGGTGAGGAGTGCGTGATCATCGACCCGGGCCACCAGGCCGCCCAGGGCGTCGGGGAAACGCTGAAGAAGCATCGGCTCAAGCCCGTCGCCGTCGTCCTCACCCACGGCCACATCGACCACGTCGCCTCGGTCGTCCCCGTCTGCGGCTCCCACGACGTCCCCGCCTGGATCCACCCCGAGGACCGCTACATGATGAGCGACCCGGAGAAGGCGCTCGGCCGCTCCATCGGCATGCCGCTCATGGGCGAGCTGACCGTGGGGGAGCCCGACGACGTCAAGGAGCTGACCGACGGGGCGAAGCTGAGCCTGGCCGGCCTGGAGTTCGGCGTCTCGCACGCCCCCGGCCATACCAAGGGGTCGGTGACCTTCGGGATGCCCGGGGCCGCGGACGTGCCGCCGGTCCTCTTCTCGGGCGACCTGCTCTTCGCCGGCTCCGTCGGACGCACCGACCTGCCCGGCGGCGACCACGCCGAGCTCCTCGACTCGCTGGCCCGGGTGTGCCTGCCGCTCGACGACTCGACCGTGGTGCTGTCCGGCCACGGCCCCCAGACGACCATCGGCCGCGAGCGCGCCGCCAATCCGTATCTGAACGGACTGGACGGCTCGCCGCGCCGAGGACTGTAGACGAGAGACGCAACCACGTGAGCACCTTCCAGGCCCCCAAGGGCACGTACGACCTGATCCCGCCGGACTCCGCGAAGTTCCTGGCGGTGCGCGAGGCCATCTCCGCACCCCTGCGCGACTCCGGCTACGGCTACATCGAGACCCCCGGCTTCGAGAACGTCGAGCTCTTCGCGCGCGGAGTCGGCGAGTCCACCGACATCGTCACCAAGGAGATGTACACCCTCACCACGAAGGGCGGCGACGAGCTGGCGCTGCGCCCCGAGGGCACCGCCTCCGTACTGCGCGCCGCCCTGGAGGCCAACCTCCACAAGGCGGGCAACCTCCCCGTCAAGCTCTGGTACTCCGGCTCGTACTACCGCTACGAACGCCCGCAGAAGGGCCGCTACCGCCACTTCTCCCAGGTCGGCGCCGAGGCCATCGGCACCGAGGACCCGGTCCTGGACGCCGAGCTGATCATCCTCGCCGACCAGGCGTACCGCTCGCTGGGCCTGCGCCGGTTCCGCATCCTGCTGAACTCGCTGGGCGACAAGGAGTGCCGGCCGGTCTACCGCGAGGCGCTCCAGACCTTCCTGCGCGACCTGGACCTCGACGAGGAGACCCGCCGCCGCATCGAGATCAACCCGCTGCGCGTCCTGGACGACAAGCGGGCCGCTGTGCGCGAGCAGCTCACCGGCGCCCCGAAGCTCCGCGACTACCTGTGCGACGCGTGCAGGGCCTACCACGAGGAGGTCCGGACGCTGCTCACCGCGGCCGGGGTCGCCTTCGAGGACGACGAGAAGCTGGTCCGCGGCCTCGACTACTACACCCGCACCACCTTCGAGTTCGTCCACGACGGCCTGGGCTCCCAGTCCGCGGTGGGCGGCGGCGGCCGCTACGACGGCCTCTCCGAGATGATCGGCGGCCCCGCGCTGCCGTCCGTCGGCTGGGCGCTCGGCGTGGACCGCACGGTGCTCGCGCTGGAGGCCGAGGGCGTCGAGCTGGACCTGCCCGTCACCACCAGCGTGTACGCGGTGCCGCTCGGCGAGGAGGCCCGCCGGGCGCTGTTCGGCGTCGTCACCGGACTGCGCCGCGCGGGAGTCGCCGCCGACTTCGCCTTCGGTAGCCGTGGCCTGAAGGGCGCGATGAAGAGCGCCAACCGCTCCGGCGCGCGCTACACCCTGGTCGCGGGCGAGCGCGATCTCGCCGAGGGCGTCGTCCAGCTCAAGGACATGGAGTCCGGCGAGCAGCGCGCGGTGCCGCTGACCGGGGCCCTGGCGGAGCTGACGAAGCTGCTCGGCTGAGAGCGGGGACGCGGCGAGGGCGGCGCGCGCGGCAGGGCCTCAGGTCCTGCCGCGCGCGCTGCCCCGCGCGTTCACAGCAGTCCGTGCCCCATGGCACTGGTCACCGCGGCGGTCCGGTCGCTCACGCCCAGCTTGCCGAAGACCCGCAGCAGATGCGTCTTCACCGTCGACTCCCCGATGAACAGCTTCCGCCCGATCTCCGCGTTGGTGCACCCCTGGGCCACCAGCCGCAGCACCTGCGTCTCACGCTCGGAGAGCCGCGGCAGCTCCGGGACCCCGCGCAGCCGGTCCACCAGCCTCGTCGCCACGGTCGGCGCGAGCACCGTCTCACCCCGCGCCGCCGCCCGGATCGCGTCCGCCAGCTCCGCCCGCCCCAGGTCCTTGAGCAGATAGCCCGACGCCCCGGCCTCCACCGCCTTCAGGATGTCGCCGTCGCTCTCGTACGTGGTCAGCACGACGACCCGGCAGGGCAGCCCCGCCGCCCGCATCCGGCGGATCGACTCGACGCCCCCGCCGCCCGGCATCCGCAGGTCCATCAGCACGATGTCCGGAAGCAGCTCGGCGGACAGGGCCTCGGCCCGGGGCCCGCTGTCGGCCTCGGCCACCACGTCGAGGTCCGGCTCGGCCTCCAGCATCCCGCGCAGCCCCTCCCGTACCACGGGGTGGTCGTCGGCCAGCAGGACACGGATCACGGGGTGCTCCTTCGGGAGGTGTCGGGTGGGAGCGGCAGGGTGACCGTCACCGAGGCGCCCGAGCCCGGAGCGCTGTGGATCTCCGCGCTGCCGCCCGCCTCCTCGGCCCGCGCCCGTACCCCGTCGAGACCGTAACCCGCGCGCGGCGCCCGGGGGTCGAAGCCGCACCCCTCGTCCCGTACGGACAGGGTCAGGGCGTTCGGGGCGTACCCGAGGAGGACGGTCACCGGTACGCGGGGGCCCGCGTGCTTACGGGTGTTGGCGAGGGCCTCCTGGCAGGCGCGCAGGGCGACCACCTCGTACGCGGTCGGCAGCGGCCCGACCTCGCCGGTGACCATCAGCCGGGCCGGGGCCCCGGTCTGCGCGGTGTGCCGCTCGGTGAGCCGGCGCAGGGCCTCCGCCAGTGAGGTGCCGGCCAGATCGGCGGGGGAGCCCCCGGCCACCAGCGCCCGCGCCTCGGCCAGGTTCTCCCGGGCGGTCCGGGTCATCAGCGCCACGTGTCTGCGGGCCTGCGGCGGATCGTGGTCCAGCTCGGACTCGACGGCCTGGGACAGCATCAGCAGGCTGGTGAAGCCCTGGGCCAGGGTGTCGTGGATCTCCCGCGACATCCGCTCCCGCTCCGCGAGAGCCCCGTGGGCCGCCGACAGCCGGGCGATCTCCTCCCGGCCCGCCTCCAGCTCGGCGATCAGCGCGGCCCGCTCCCGGCTCTGCGCGATGATCCGCATCATCCACTGCCCCAGGAACGCGCTGAACGCGAACGTCGCCACCGCCAGCAGCAGCCGGAAGACCGCCTCGCCCACCGAGGGCCGCCACAGCAGCGTCCAGCCCGCGAACGGCACCGCGCCCATGACGCCCAGCACCCACAGCGCACCCCGCAGCCGCAGCAGCGTGAAGCACTGCGGGGCCAGCGCGAACGTGACCAGCTGGCTCTCGTTCACCAGCATCGCGGCGGGGAGGAACAGCAGCACCGCCCCGATCACGTAGCGGCGCGCGGGCCGCCCGTTCCCCGAGTCGTCCAGCATGGCGGGCCGCCCGGCCAGGACGTACCAGGGCAGGTTCAGCGCCACGATCCCCGCCGCCACCGCCCGCACCGGCCAGGACGGCTGGGCGGCGGCGAGGACCACGGCGAGCGTCACCCCCCACACCACGGCGAAGTACGCGTCCCAGGGGCGCAGGGACCGGACCCAGACGTCCAGGTCGCGTGCTCCGTCCGCCCCGGTCAGCCCTCGCGCGGGCTCTTCCAGCGAAACGTCAGCAGACACAGCAGCAACCCTCCGATGCACCACGCGCCCAGCACCAGGGCGACCCGGCCGAACTCCCAGCCTCCCGCCTGCTCCAGCGCCGCCGCCGAATCCGGCAGGAACACCCCACGGAAACCCTGGCACATCCACTTCAGCGGGAACAGCGCACCGAGATTCAGCATCCAGTCGGGCAGCTGGCTCGCCGGGATGTAGACGCCGGAGACGAACTGGAGCACCAGGAACGGCAGGATCACCACCGACCCCGCGCTCCGGCCGGACCGCGGGACGCTGCTGATGGCGATGCCCAGCAACGTGCACGCGGCCGCGCCGAGCAGGAAGATCCAGCCGAACGTCAGCCAGCTGAGCACGTCCGTGGGCAGCCGCAGACCGAACATACCC
Source organism: Streptomyces sp. NPDC101181 (assembly GCF_044767975.1). Classification (NCBI taxonomy): domain Bacteria; kingdom Bacillati; phylum Actinomycetota; class Actinomycetes; order Kitasatosporales; family Streptomycetaceae; genus Streptomyces; species Streptomyces sp. NPDC101181. The sequence continues at coordinate 51,111 of NZ_JBIWOX010000021.1, forward strand.
ACCCCCACCAGCAGCAGGACCGCCGCCTCCAGCAGGCCGGTCACCAGGACCAGCCACACCTTGCCCAGAAAGTAGGCGGCGGGCGGCATCGGGGTGGAGATCAGCCGTCGCAGCTGCCGTTCGTCCCGCTCGACCGCGATGGAGATGCCGAGGGACTGGAAGCTGGTCGCCATGATGCCCGCCCCGAGCATCGCGGCGACGTAGAGCTGGGAGAGCGGCACGTCGGTGCCCTCCAGCGTGCCGCTGAAGATCGAGGCGAACAGCACCAGGAAGACGACGGGGAAGGCGAAGGCGAAGACCACCTGGTCCCGCTGGCGGAAGAACTGCTTCAGCTCCAGCCCGCCGCGCAGTGCTCCGAGTCCCCAGACCCCGGGAAGGCTCTCCTTCATCGGTCCTCCTCCCGCTGCCCGATGAGGCGCAGATAGACGTCCTCCAGCGTGGGCCGGGTGACCAGCAGCCCGGGTACCTCCCCGCCGAAGCGTCCGGCGAGCGCGCTGACCGTACGGGTGGGGGTGGCGGTCTCCTCGGAGCACGGGGTGCCGTCCGGTTCCGTCCAGCGGACCGTCGCCCGCGCGCCGTACCGGGAGCGCAGCGCCTCGGGGCTGCCCTCGGCGACGGCGGTGCCCGCCGCGACGACCACCAGCCGGTCGGCGAGCGCCTCGGCCTCCTCCAGGTAGTGCGTGGTGAGCAGGATGGTGGTGCCGCCGTCGGCGAGCAGCCGGATCAGCTGCCAGAACTGCCGCCGGGCCGCCGGGTCGAAGCCGGTGGTCGGCTCGTCGAGGAGGAGGAGCCGGGGACCGCCGATCACACCGAGCGCCACATCGAGGCGCCGTCGCTGCCCGCCCGAGAGCGCCTTGACCCGGGAGGAGGCCTTCGCCTCCAGACCGACCAGGGCGATGGTCTCGTCGGGGTCGCGCGGCCGGGGGTAGTAGCGGGCGAAATGCCGCACCGTCTCCCGTACCGTCAACTCGGCGGGCGCGGATTCATCCTGCCAGACGATTCCGACCTGGGACCGCCAGCGGCGTCCGGCGGTCGCCGGATCGGCTCCCAGCACCTGGACGCTGCCGCCGTCCCGGCGCCGCTGTCCCTGGAGGACACCGACGCAGGTGCTCTTCCCCGCGCCGTTGGGGCCGAGCAGTCCGCACACCTCACCGGGCCGGATGTCCAGGTCGAGGCCGTCCAGCGCCACCAGGTCGCCGTACCGCTTGCGCAGACCGCGTACGTTCACCACGAGTTCCGTCATGGAGCCGAGCATTCCGCGCGGCGGCCCGTTCCCCGCCCACCGGGCGTACACCTTTATGTCCATCGAACGGCTGACCCGTACGGGGGTGCGGCACAATGACCGTGCCCGGCTGACCACTCGGTGACGGAACGGCGATATGACGACTGCAGCGGTAGACCACGACCTCTCCTCCGACCAGGACGAGGGCGGCCGGAAGCGGACCTTCGGGGCCGGGCGCGGTCTGGCCCTGCTCCTGGTGATCACCGGCGCGGCCGGGCTCCTGTCCTCCTGGGTCATCACCATCGACAAGTTCAAGCTGCTGGAGGACCCGTCCTTCACGCCGGGATGCAGCCTCAACCCAGTCGTCGCGTGCGGCAACATCATGAAGAGCGAACAGGCGTCCGCCTTCGGGTTCCCCAACCCGATGCTCGGGCTGGTCACCTACGGGATGGTCGTCGCCATCGGAGTGTCCCTACTCGCCGGGGCCCGCTACCGCGGCTGGTTCTGGCTGGGGCTGAACGCCGGGATGCTGTTCGGCGTCGGTTTCTGCACCTGGCTCCAGTACCAGTCGCTGTACAACATCAACTCGCTCTGCCTGTGGTGCTGCCTGGCCTGGGTCGCCACCATCGTCATGTTCTGCTACGTCACCACGCACAACGTCAGGAACCGCGTCCTTCCGGCCCCCGCCTGGCTGCGCAACGGGCTCACCGAGTTCCCGTGGGTGCTGCCGGTGATGTGGACCGGGATCATCGGCATGCTGATCCTGACCCGCTGGTGGGACTTCTGGACCAGCTGAGCGGGCTCGTCCGGCAGGTGCGCCCGGGGCACTGTCGGCGGGGTCGCTTAGGCTTCATGACGTGGAGCCCGACCTCTTTACCGCAGCCGCCGAAGACCGCCAGGAGAAGGACCCGTCCAGCAGCCCGCTCGCTGTGCGGATGCGTCCGCGCGTGCTCGACGAGGTCGTCGGCCAGCAGCACCTGCTGAAGCCGGGCTCCCCGTTGCGCAGGCTCGTCGGTGAGGGGGACGGCGGCCCGGCCGGCGCCTCCTCGGTGATCCTGTGGGGTCCGCCCGGCACCGGCAAGACGACCCTGGCGTACGTGGTCAGCAAGGCCACCAACAAGCGCTTCGTCGAGCTGTCCGCGATCACCGCGGGCGTCAAGGAGGTGCGGGCCGTCATCGAGGGCGCGCGCCGCGCCACCGGCGGCTTCGGCAAGGAGACCGTCCTCTTCCTCGACGAGATCCACCGCTTCTCCAAGGCCCAGCAGGACTCGCTGCTGCCCGCCGTGGAGAACCGCTGGGTCACCCTCATCGCCGCCACCACGGAGAATCCGTACTTCTCGGTCATCTCCCCGCTGCTGTCGCGCTCCCTGCTGCTCACCCTGGAGCCGCTGACCGACGACGACCTGCGCTCCCTTCTGCGCCGGGCGCTCACCGAGGACCGCGGCCTGGGCGGCGCGGTCGCCCTGCCCGAGGACGCCGAGGACCACCTGCTGCGCATCGCGGGCGGCGACGCGCGCCGGGCGCTGACCGCACTGGAGGCGGCGGCGGGCGCGGCACTGGCCAAGCACGAGGAGCGGATCACCCTGGAGACGGTCGAGGAGACCGTCGACCGGGCCGCCGTGAAGTACGACCGCGACGGGGACCAGCACTACGACGTCGCCAGCGCCCTCATCAAGTCCATCCGCGGCTCCGACGTCGACGCCGCCCTGCACTACCTGGCCCGGATGATCGAGGCGGGGGAGGACCCGCGGTTCATCGCCCGGCGGCTGATGATCTCCGCCAGCGAGGACATCGGCCTGGCCGACCCCACCGCGCTGCCCACGGCCGTGGCCGCGGCCCAGGCCGTCGCGATGATCGGCTTCCCGGAGGCGGCACTCACCCTCAGCCACGCCACCATCGCCCTGGCGCTCGCCCCCAAGTCCAACGCGGCGACGCTCGCCATCTCCGCCGCCCAGCAGGACGTCCGCGACGGGCTCGCCGGTCCCGTCCCGGCGCATCTGCGCGACGGGCACTACAAGGGCGCCGCCAAGCTCGGCCACGCCCAGGGCTATGTCTATCCGCACGACGTCCAGGGCGGTATCGCCGCCCAGCAGTACGCCCCGGACGCGGTCCGCGACCGGCACTACTACACCCCCACCCGCTACGGCGCCGAGGCGCGGTACGCGGACGTCGTCGACCGGGTGCGTGAGCGGCTCGGCCGCACCGGCGACGGCGAACGGACCGAGGGCACGCCCTGACCGGACCCGGTCACCCGTCCCGGTTCCGGGTGCGGGTCAGTGCGAGGCCGCCTCGAACAGGGTGTGCATGGCCCGGCGCAGCCCGGTGACGTCCCGCACGGGTTCGGGGAACTCGAAGCGGGCGTCGAAGCACGCGTCCTTGCTCTCGATGAAGCGGACCCGCAGTCCGAAGCGGTCCAGCGCCACGGGCACGGCGCTCGGCCGACGGTGGGCGCAGGCCTGGGCGGTGCGCTCGCCGAGCAGCTCGCACAGGGTGCCCATCTGCTCGTCGTGGGCGGCGTGCAGATGCTGGAGCAGCTCGACCTCGTGGCTGACCAGCGGGTCGGGCGCCGCGTCCCGGAAGTCCTCCGGCTCGATGTCCTCGGCGCCCCAGAGGTCGTCCACGTAGGCCTCGCCGAACTCCAGGCGCAGCATCATCCGGCCGGGCCGCGCGATGCCGGGTACGGAGGTGAGCCAGCCGGACACCCGGGCGCGGCCGCGGATACGGTGCGGGACGGAGACGGGGGCGACGTCCGTGAGCTCCAGCACGGCGGTCAGCTCGTCGCCCTGGGCGTGCGTCGCGGCCCGTACGGCCGGGGAGTCCGCGGGGAATTCCAGGAACACGTCACCTTCGGGACCCACGCTCCGGCTGTCCGGGATCAGGTGCTCGGAACGGGCCAGATCGAGCCCGGGTACGAGGAGCAGTGCGGAGCAGGTACTCTGTACGAGAGTTCGTGTGCGCTCGGCTGCTGACGGCATCCGAGTGGTTTCAAGCCCGCTGGGACGCGGCTGACCACGATCAGATCGGCCTTCCGTCGTAGCAGCACCCTCTGAAGAGGTGCTGCCGCTGTCTGTGCTGTCCGTGACGTGAGTGGTGTTCCCAGGGCGAGACATGCGATCTCCTTGAGTAAGGTAAGCCTAACCTAACCTACAACGGAGGTCTGGAGAACGTGCCTAACCAGTCGCGTCCCAAGGTCAAGAAGTCGCGTGCCCTCGGCATCGCCCTGACGCCCAAGGCTGTCAAGTACTTCGAAGCGCGCCCCTACCCGCCGGGCGAGCACGGCCGTGGCCGCAAGCAGAACTCGGACTACAAGGTCCGTCTGCTGGAGAAGCAGCGCCTGCGTGCGCAGTACGACATCAGCGAGCGCCAGATGGCCCGCGCCTACGACCGTGCCAAGAAGGCCGAGGGCAAGACCGGCGAGGCGCTGGTCGTCGAGCTGGAGCGCCGTCTCGACGCCCTGGTCCTGCGTTCGGGCATCGCCCGCACCATCTACCAGGCCCGTCAGATGGTCGTCCACGGCCACATCGAGGTCAACGGCGGCAAGGTCGACAAGCCCTCCTTCCGCGTGCGCCCCGACGACATCGTCCAGGTCCGCGAGCGCAGCCGCACCAAGGTCCCCTTCCAGGTGGCCCGCGAGGGTGGCTACGACACCGAGGGTGAGACCCCCCGCTACCTCCAGGTGAACCTGAAGGCCCTGGCCTTCCGCCTGGACCGGGACCCGAACCGCAAGGAGATCCCGGTGATCTGCGACGAGCAGCTCGTCGTCGAGTACTACGCCCGCTGATCCGGGCGCAGCCGCTCTCACCAGCGCTCAGGCCCGCCCCTCCCGGTCGTCCGGGAGGCGGCGGGCCTTCGCTTTCCCCCGGCCGCCCCGCCCGGCCCCGGGCCCCCGCCCGTGCCCGGCGCGTCCGGCGCCCCGGGCCCCCCGCCACCGGACAGCGCCCGCTCGACCGCGGTGTCCGCGTCCAGCCGCCGGCCCGCCCGCAGTCCCTCCTCGTACCCGGCGCTCCCCAGCTCCCGGCGTGCCCGCTCCTCGCACTCCACCCGCGGCCGCCCGTAGTACGCGGAGCCGAACAGCGGGAGCCCCACCGACGGCCACAGGCGCTCCGCCGCGCCCTGGAGCACCGCCGCCTCCCCGGCGTCCCCCTCCTCCGCGGTCACCAGGGCCAGCAGCTCCAGCGAGAGCACGGTGCCCAGCAGGTCGTTGAAGGTACGGCCGATCGTCAGGCACTCCCCGAGCATCTGCCGCGCCCGCGCGGGCGCTCCCCGCTTCAGCGCCGCGTACGCCAGGACGTACAGCGCGTACGCGAGCGTCCACCGCTCCCCGTGGTCCTCGCAGATCTCCCGGACCTCGTCGCAGATGACCGCCGCCGCGTCCAGGTCGCCCAGGAACGCCACCGCCATGGCCAGCTCGACCTGGGCCATCAGGACGTTGCTGTTCAGCTCGCCGATCTCGCGGTAGCGGCCCAGTGCGTCCCGCAGCAGCTCCTCGGCGCGCGGCATGTCGTCCGTGACGATCGCCAGACAGCCCGTGCGGTGCACCGCGTACGCCAGCGCCGTCGCGTCACCGGAGCGCTCCGCCTCCTCCCGGCACTCCTGGAGCGCCGAGATCGCGCCCACCGCGTCCCCCTGGAGCACCGCGACATAGCCCAGCACCCAGAGCGCCTTCAGCCGCGCCGCGTCGTGCGGGGCCGGCTCCTCCAGGACGTGGTCCAGCCAGTGCCGGCCCTCCGACAGCCGCCCGCACCCGGCCCAGTAGAACCACAGCGTGCCCGCCAGGTACTGCGCCAGCCGCACCTCGTCGGGGCTCTCCATGGAGTACTCCATCGCCCGCCGCAGGTTGGGCAGCTCGCTGTCGACCCGGGCCGCCACCTCCGCCTGCCGGGGGCTGAACCAGTCCAGCTCGCACCAGGTCGCGAGCCCCAGGAACCAGTCCCGGTGCCGCCGCCGCAGCCGGGGCGCGTCCCCGGCCGCCACGAGCCACTCCGCCCCGTACTCGCGGACGGTGTCCAGCAGCCGGTAACGGGCCCCGGCCGCCCCGTCCTCGCGCTCCACCACCGACTGGGCCAGCAGCTCGTCCAGGACGTCCAGCACCGACTCGGCGGGCAGATCCGGTCCGCCGCAGACGTACTCCGCCGCCTCCAGGTCGAACTGTCCCGCGAACACCGACAGCCGGGCCCACAGCAGCCGCTGCTCCGGTGTGCACAGCTCATGGCTCCAGCCGATCGCCGTCCGCAGCGTCTGGTGACGGTGCGGCGCCCCCCGGTGCCCGCCGGTGAGCAGCCGGAACCGGTCGTCCAGCCGCAGCAGCACCTGGTCCACCGACAGGGCCCGCAGCCGCCCGGCGGCCAGTTCGAGCGCCAGCGGAAGGCCGTCGAGGCGGCGGCAGAGCTCCAGCGAGACGGCCTGTTCCTCCCGCGTCGGCTCCCATCCCGGCCGCACGGCACGGGCGCGCTCGGTGAACAGCTCCACCGCGTCCGCGTCGGACATCGGGGCGAGCGGGAACGTCCGCTCCCCGTCCACCCGGAGGGGGCAGCGCCCGGCCGCGAGCACCTGGAGGCGCGGGGCCCGGCGCAGCAGTTCCCGTACGAGGGCGGCGCAGTCCTCGACGAGATGCTCGTAGCCGTCGATCACCAGCAGCGTCCGGCGGCCGGACAGGTGCTCGACGAGCGTGGTGCGCGGCGTTCTGGTGGTGTGGTCGGTCAGCCCGAGCGCGTCGATCAGGGCGTGTTCCAGCAGGCCGGGATGGTGGACAGTGGACAGATCGGCGAGGCGGACCCCGTCGCAGTACCGTTTCTCCACCAAGGCGGCGAGCCGGGTGACGCACCGGGTCTTGCCCACGCCGGCCACTCCGGCGACGGTGACGAGCCGGGACTCCTCCAGGAGCCCGGACAGCTCGGCCAGTTCGGGTCCGCGCCCCACGAACCGGTTCAGTTCGGCGGGCAGATCGCCGGAGGTCCCCGGGCGGCGGCCGTCCGGGGCGTCGGGCTGAGGACCGGAGTCCTGCGGGTGTCGCATGAAACACGGAGGGTACTGGCTTGAAAGCTCTCCGTACAATCTCGTCGGCGCACACCCCGCCCAGCCCGCGGAGAATGCGGTAGGGGAGGAGATGCGCGGCGCGATAGGCTCGTGGGACGACGACCGGGTGCGCGCGGGAGCGCGGGACCCGGCCGTACCGACGGAGACAGGCCCCGGCTCCGGGGCCGATCGACGAGCAGAGAGCGGTGCACAGTGTCCGGTGGAGAGGTTGCCGGGATTCTCGTGGCCGTCTTCTGGGCGATCCTGGTCTCGTTCCTCGCCGTGGTGCTGGTGAGGCTCGCCCAGACGCTCAGGGCGACCACCAAACTCGTGGCGGACGTGACCGACCAGGCCGTTCCGCTGCTGGCCGACGCCTCGGCGACGGTGCGCTCCGCGCAGACCCAGCTCGACAAGGTCGACGCCATCGCGAGCGACGTCCAGGAGGTCACCTCCAACGCCTCCGCGCTCTCCACCACCGTCGCCTCCACCTTCGGCGGACCGCTGGTCAAGGTCGCCGCCTTCGGCTACGGCGTCCGGCAGGCCCTCGGCCGACGCACCGCACCCGAGCCCGAGCCCGAACCGGCGCGCGGCCGCTCCGCCGCCCGCCGTACGGTGATCGTCGGCCGGACCGTGCCCTCGGCGCGCGGACGCAGGCGCGACCGCCGAAACCCCCGCGCACAGAAGGACTGATCGAGCGATGTTCCGCCGCACCTTCTGGTTCACCGCCGGCGCAGCCGCCGGCGTCTGGGCCACCACCAAGGTCAACCGCAAGATCCGGCAGCTCACCCCCGAGAGCCTCGCGGCCCAGGCCGCGGACAAGGCGATCGAGACGGGCCACAAGCTCAAGGACTTCGCCCTCGACGTCCGGGACGGCATGGTCCGGCGCGAAGCCGAACTGGGCGGGGCGCTCGGCCTGGAGGCCCCGGTCGACCATGACCTGCCCGTACAGCGGCACTACGCCGTCGAAGCGGCCGAACCGCCCGCGAACACCACGCACCGCAAGCTCCCCTACAAAACGAACAACCGGAATGAGGACCACTGATGGAGTCGGCTGAAATTCGCCGCCGCTGGCTGAGCTTCTTCGAGGAGCGCGGTCACACCGCCGTCCCCTCGGCGTCGCTCATCGCGGACGACCCGACTCTGCTGCTGGTCCCCGCGGGCATGGTTCCCTTCAAGCCGTACTTCCTCGGCGAGGTCAAGCCGCCCGCCCCGCGCGTCACCAGCGTGCAGAAGTGCGTGCGTACGCCGGACATCGAAGAGGTCGGCAAGACCACCCGCCACGGCACCTTCTTCCAGATGTGCGGCAACTTCTCCTTCGGGGACTACTTCAAGGAAGGGGCCATCCAGCTCGCCTGGGACGCCCTGACCAACTCCGTCGAGGACGGCGGCTACGGCCTGGACCCCGAGCGGCTCTGGATCACGGTCTACCTCGACGACGACGAGGCCGAGGCCATCTGGCGGGACAGGATCGGCGTCCCCGCCGAGCGCATCCAGCGCCTGGGCAAGAAGGACAACTTCTGGTCCATGGGCGTCCCCGGACCCTGCGGCCCCTGCTCCGAGATCAACTACGACCGCGGCCCCGAGTTCGGCGTCGAGGGCGGCCCGGCCGTCAACGACGAGCGTTACGTGGAGATCTGGAACCTGGTCTTCATGCAGTACGAGCGCGGCGCGGGCGACGGCAAGGAGGACTTCCCGATCCTCGGCGACCTGCCGTCGAAGAACATCGACACCGGTCTCGGCCTGGAACGCCTGGCGATGATCCTCCAGGGCGTCCAGAACATGTACGAGACCGACACCCTGCGCGTCGTCATGGACAAGGCCACCGAGCTGACCGGCGTCCGCTACGGCGCCGACCACGGCACGGACGTCTCGCTCCGCGTCGTCGCCGACCACATCCGTACGTCGGTCATGCTCATCGGCGACGGCGTCACCCCCGGCAACGAGGGCCGCGGCTACGTGCTGCGCCGCATCATGCGCCGCGCCATCCGCAACATGCGCCTGCTGGGCGCCACCGGCACGGTCGTGAAGGACCTGACCGGCGTCGTGATCGACACGATGGGGGAGCAGTACCCCGAGCTGATCACCGACCGGGGGCGCATCGAGACCGTCGCGCTCGCCGAGGAGGCCGCCTTCCTGAAGGCCCTCAAGGGCGGCACCAACATCCTGGAGACCGCGGTCACCGAGACCAAGGCCGCGGGCGGCAGGGTCCTCGCCGGGGACAAGGCGTTCCTGCTCCACGACACCTGGGGCTTCCCGATCGACCTGACTCTGGAGATGGCCGCCGAGCAGGGCCTCTCGGTGGACGAGGACGGCTTCCGCCGGCTCATGCAGGAGCAGCGCGACAAGGCCAAGGCCGACGCCCGCGCCAAGAAGACCGGTCACGCCGACCTGTCCGCCTACCGCGAGGTCGCGGACGCCTCCGGCGCCACCGAGTTCACCGGCTACACCAGCGTCGCGGGCGAGTCCACCATCGTCGGCCTGCTGGTCGACGGTGTCCCCTCGCCCGCCGCCACCGAGGGCGACGAGGTCGAGGTCGTCCTCGACCGCACCCCCTTCTACGCCGAGGGCGGCGGCCAGCTCGCCGACACCGGCCGCATCCGGCTGGACACCGGCGCGGTGATCGAGGTCCGCGACGTCCAGAAGCCGGTCCCCGGCGTCCACGTCCACAAGGGCGTCGTCCAGGTCGGCGAGGTCACGGTCGGGGCCCCCGTCCTCGCCTCGATCGACGCGACCCGCCGCCGTGCCATCGCCCGCGCCCACAGCGCCACCCACCTCACCCACCAGGCGCTGCGCGACGCGCTCGGCCCGACGGCCGCCCAGGCCGGCTCCGAGAACTCGCCCGGCCGCTTCCGCTTCGACTTCGGCTCGCCCGCCGCCGTTCCCGGCACGGTCCTCACCGACGTCGAGCAGAAGATCAACGAGGTCCTCTCGCGCGAACTCGACGTCCAGGCCGAGGTCATGTCGATCGACGAGGCCAAGAAGCAGGGCGCCATCGCCGAGTTCGGCGAGAAGTACGGCGAGCGGGTCCGCGTCGTCACCATCGGCGACTTCTCCAAGGAGCTGTGCGGCGGCACCCACGTCCACAACACCGCCCAGCTCGGCCTGGTGAAGCTGCTCGGCGAGTCCTCCATCGGCTCCGGCGTGCGCCGTATCGAGGCCCTGGTCGGCGTGGACGCGTACAACTTCCTCGCCAAGGAGCACACGGTCGTCGCCCAGCTCCAGGAGCTGGTCAAGGGCCGCCCCGAGGAGCTGCCCGAGAAGATCGCGGGCATGCTCGGCAAGCTGAAGGACGCCGAGAAGGAGATCGAGAAGTTCCGCGCGGAGAAGGTCCTCGCGGCCGCCGCCGGGCTCGTCGAGTCCGCCCAGGACGTCCGGGGCGTCGCTCTCGTCACCGGCCAGGTCCCCGACGGCACCTCCGCCGACGACCTGCGCAAGCTGGTGCTGGACGTGCGCGGGCGCATCCAGGGCGGCCGCCCGGCCGTCGTGGCCCTGTTCACCACGGCGGGCGGCCGTCCGCTCACCGTCATCGCCACCAACGAGGCCGCCCGCGAACGCGGCCTCAAGGCCGGTGACCTCGTCCGTACGGCCGCCAAGACCCTCGGCGGCGGTGGCGGCGGCAAGCCGGACGTCGCCCAGGGCGGCGGCACGAACCCGGCCGCCATCGGCGACGCCGTCGCCGCGGTCGAACGCCTCGTCACCGAGACGGCGTGACGGACGGGATGACGCCGATGCGCCGCGGACGGCGGCTCGCCGTCGACGTCGGGGACGCCCGGATCGGGGTCGCCTCGTGCGACCCCGACGGGATCCTGGCCACGCCGGTGGAGACCGTGCCGGGACGCGACGTACCGGCGGCGCACCGGCGGCTGGCGGCCATCGTCGAGGAGTACGAACCGATCGAGGTCGTCGTCGGCCTGCCCCGCTCGCTCGGTGGCGGCGAGGGCCCGGCGGCAGCCAAGGTCCGTGACTTCGCCCAGGCGTTCGCCCGTTCGATCGCGCCCGTTCCGGTGCGATTGGTGGACGAGAGGATGACCACCGTGACGGCGGCTCAGGGGATGCGCGCCTCGGGCGTGAAGTCGAAGAAGGGGCGGTCCGTCATCGACCAGGCCGCCGCCGTGGTCATCCTCCAGAACGCCCTGGAGTCCGAACGGGCGTCAGGCAACCCCCCTGGCGAGGGCGTCGAAGTGGTTGTCTGATCGCGATACGGTAACGTTCCGCGCGATGCGGCGGTGTTCGAACAAACACCGCACAGCGAAGCGAAGAGGCGGAACCTCGTCTCGCGGCTCTAGGGGATCGATGACTGAGTATGGCCGGGGCCCCGGCTCCGAACCGTGGCATCCCGAGGACCCCTTGTACGGGGACCAGGGATGGGGAGGCCGGCAGGCCGACCACGGCCAGAGCCAGTACGGCGACCAGCAGCAGTCCTCTCCGCAGGACCCGTACGCCCAGCAGTACCAGCAGTACCCGCATCAGCAGTACGACCAGCACCAGCAGTACGCGCAGCAGCAGTACGGGACGCCCCAGCACGACCCGTACGCCCAGCAGCAGGGGTCCCAGCCGGGGTACGACGGCGGCTGGGACACCGGCGGGCAGGCCTCGATGCCCTACGGGGACCACCCCCAGGACCCGTACGCCCAGCAGCAGCCGTCCGGCTACGACGCGTCGCACGACTACTACGGCACGCCCGAGGCCTACCCGCCCCCGCAGCCCCCCGGCCGCCGCGAGGCCGCTCCCGGTCCGCACCAGCAGCAGGGGGCGGCGGACTGGGACCCGGGCGAGCAGCACGAGGAGACGCACCCCTTCTTCACGGGCGCCGACGAGCCCGCGAGCCGTCGGCCGCGGGACGACGACGATGAACCGGACGACGACGGATCGCGCGCCGCGCGCCGTGACCGCGACGGCGGCGAACGCCGGGGTGGCAAGGGCAAGAAGAAAAAGAACCGCAGCGGCTGCGCCTGCCTGGTGCTCTCCGTCGTCCTGGTCGGCGGGCTCGGTGGGGTGTCGTACGTCGGCTACACCTTCTGGAAGAAGCAGTTCGGCGCCCCGGCCGACTACGCGGGGGACGGCTCGGGCACCCAGGTCGAGGTCGAGATCCCGGAAGGGGCCTTCGGGTACGACATCGCGAACATCCTGCGCAAGAAGGGCGTCATCAAGTCCTCCGACGCCTTCGTCGCCGCGCAGAACGACAACCCCAAGGGCAAGACCCTCCAGGCGGGCGTGTACCTCCTGAACAAGGAGATGTCGGCGGCCAGTGCCATCGCCCTCATGCTCGACCCGAAGAGCCAGAACGCGTTCGTGATTCCCGAGGGGACCCGCAACGTCACGGTCTACACCAACATCGACAAGCGGCTCGGTCTGGAGGAGGGCACCACGGCGAAGGCCGCCAAGACCAACGCGGAGTCCCTCGGCCTGCCCGAGTGGGCCGAGGACAACCCGGAGGTGAAGGACCCGCTGGAGGGCTTCCTCTACCCGGCGGCGTACCCGGTCGCCAAGGGCTCGAAGCCGGAGGACGCCCTCAAGCGGATGGTCGCGCGGGCGAACAAGGAGTACCAGAAGCTCGACCTGGAGGAGAGCGCGCGCAAGCTCGGCCTCAAGAACCCCTGGGAGCTCATCACCGTCGCGAGCCTCGTGCAGGTCGAGGGCAAGTACAAGCACGACTTCGACAAGGTCGCCCGGGTCGTCTACAACCGGCTCAAGCCCGGCAACATGGAGACGGTCGGCCGACTGGAGTTCGACTCCACGGTCAACTACATAAAGGGTCAGAGCACCCTGGACATCGGAGCCGTGGACGACCTGCGGAAGATCGACGACCCCTACAACACCTACAAGATCATCGGCCTGCCCTCCGGCCCGATCAGCAACCCGGGCGCGGACGCCCTGCACTCGGCGATGAACCCCGCCCCGGGCCCCTGGTACTACTTCGTCTCGATCAACGAGGACAAGACCGTCTTCGCGGAGACCAACGAGGAGCACGAGAGGAACCGGCGGGAGTACGAAGAGGGGAAGTCCGGACAGTGAGCGTGGTACACCGGGCCGCCGTCCTGGGCTCGCCCATCGCCCACTCGCTCTCCCCGGTCCTGCACCGCGCCGCCTACGCCGAACTGGGCCTCGACTGGTCCTACGACCGGTTCGAGGTCGACGAGGCGGCGCTGCCCGGCTTCGTCGAGGGGCTCGACCCCTCCTGGGCGGGACTCTCCCTGACGATGCCGCTCAAGCGGGCGGTCATCCCGCTGCTGGACGAGATCAGCGCGACGGCCGCCTCGGTGGAGGCCGTCAACACGGTCGTCCTCACCGAGGACGGCCGACGGGTCGGCGACAACACCGACATCCCCGGCATGATCGCCGCCCTGCGGGAACGCGGCGTCGACAAGGTCGCCTCCGCCGCCGTCCTCGGCGCCGGGGCCACCGCCTCCTCCGCGCTCGCCGCGCTGGCCGCCGTCTGCGCCGGGCCGGTCACGGCCTATGTGCGCGGCCCCGGACGCGCGGCGGAGATGCGGGCCTGGGGAGAGCGGCTCGGGGTCGACGTCCTCACCGCCGACTGGGCGGACGCGCACCGGGCACTGGACGCCCCCCTGGTCATCGCCACCACCCCCGCGGGCAGCACCGACGGCCTCGCCACCGAGGTGCCGCAGACCCCGGGGATCCTGTTCGACGTGCTCTACGACCCGTGGCCCACCGCGCTCGCCGCCGCCTGGTCGGCGCGGGGCGGCCCGGTGGTCGGGGGGCTCGACCTCCTCGTGCACCAGGCCCTGTTGCAGGTGGAGCAGATGACCGGGTGCGCCCCGGGTCCGCTGGCCGCCATGCGACAGGCCGGGGAAGCCGCGCTCGCGGCCCGCTGACCCACCGCGCGGCGGCCCCCGTCCGTCCGTCTGCTGGACCGGCCGCCGGACAGCACCCGCGGTCATGGGAGGATCGGAGACGGCGGGCCAGGGCCGCGCACCCGGTCGCGCCGCTGGATTCCAGGCGCGAGCATGAGGAGACCCGTTGAGCAGGTTGCGCTGGCTGACGGCCGGGGAGTCGCACGGCCCCGCACTGGTGGCGACGCTGGAGGGGCTGCCCGCCGGGGTGCCGGTCACCACGGAGATGGTGGCGGATGCCCTGGCCCGGCGGCGGCTGGGCTATGGGCGTGGTGCGCGGATGAAGTTCGAGCGGGACGAGGTGACGTTCCTGGGCGGGGTGCGGCACGGGCTGACGATGGGCTCTCCGGTCGCGGTGATGGTGGGGAACACGGAGTGGCCGAAGTGGGAGCAGGTGATGGCGGCCGACCCGGTCGATCCGGCGGTGCTGGCCGAGTCGGCTCGTAACGCCCCGTTGACCCGGCCCCGTCCCGGTCACGCTGATCTGGCGGGGATGCAGAAGTACGGTTTCGACGAGGCGCGGCCGGTTCTGGAGCGGGCCAGTGCGCGGGAGACCGCGGCGCGGGTCGCGCTGGGGGCGGTCGCCCGGTCCTACCTGAAGGAGACCGCGGGGATCGAGATCGTCAGCCACGTCGTGGAGCTGGCGGCTGCGAAGGCCCCTTACGGAGTGCTGCCGGTGCCGGGGGACGTGGAGAGGCTGGACGCGGATCCGGTGCGCTGCCTGGACGCTGACGCGTCGAAGGCGATGGTGGCGGAGATCGACCAGGCCCACAAGGACGGCGACACGCTCGGCGGCGTCGTCGAGGTGCTGGCGTACGGGGTGCCGGTCGGGCTCGGCTCGCACGTGCACTGGGACCGGCGGCTGGACGCGCGGCTGGCCGCCGCGCTCATGGGCATCCAGGCGATCAAGGGTGTCGAGGTCGGCGACGGCTTCGACTTGGCGCGGGTGCCGGGTTCGAAGGCCCATGACGAGATCGTGGCGACCGACGACGGCATCCGCCGCAGCTCGGGCCGCTCGGGTGGCACCGAGGGCGGGCTGAGCACGGGTGAGCTGCTGCGGGTGCGTGCGGCGATGAAGCCGATCGCGACCGTGCCGCGGGCCCTGGCCACGGTGGACGTCACCACCGGTGAGGCCACCAAGGCGCATCACCAGCGCTCCGACGTCTGCGCGGTTCCGGCCGCGGGGATCGTGGCGGAGGCGATGGTGGCCCTGGTCCTGGCGGACGCGGTCGCGGAGAAGTTCGGCGGGGACAGCGTGGCCGAGACCGGCCGCAACGTCCAGTCGTACCTCGACCACCTCCAGATCCGATGAGCGGCCCCCTGGTCGTCCTCGTCGGCCCGATGGGGGTCGGCAAGTCCACCGTCGGCGAACTGCTCGCCGCCCGGCTCGGCACCACCTACCGCGACACCGACGCGGACGTCGTCACCGAGGCGGGCAAGCCGATCGCGGAGATCTTCTACGACGAGGGCGAGGAACACTTCCGCGCCCTGGAGCGCCGTGCCGTCGCCGCGGCCGTCGCCGGACACCCCGGCGTCCTGGCCCTCGGCGGCGGAGCCGTCCTGGACGGGACGACCAGGGAACTGCTGGCGGGCCGCCCGGTCGTCTACCTCTCCATGGACGTGGACGAGGCGGTCCGCCGCGTCGGGCTCAACGCGGCCCGCCCGCTCCTCGCGGTCAACCCGCGCAAGCAGTGGCGCGAGCTGATGGACGCCCGCCGCCATCTCTACGAAGAGGTCGCCCGTACCGCCGTAACCACCGACGACCGCACCCCCGAAGAGGTCGCCCAGGCGATCATCGACGCACTGGAACTGCCGGAGGGCGCCCCCGTCCCCGGCGTGGAGAACACCGGCATGACGCAACAGGGCCCCACCCGCATCCAGGTCGCCGGGACGGCGGGCTCCGACCCGTACGAGGTCCTCGTCGGCCACCAGCTCCTCGGCGAGCTGCCCCAGCTCATCGGCGACCGCGCCCGGCGCGTCGCCGTCCTGCACCCCGAGGCGCTCGCCGAGACCGGCGAGGCGGTCCGTCAGGACCTCGCCGGCCAGGGGTACGAGGCCATCGCCATCCAGCTGCCGAACGCCGAGGAGGCCAAGACCGTCGAGGTCGCCGCCTACTGCTGGAAGGCGCTCGGCCAGACCGGCTTCACCCGCACCGACGTCATCGTCGGCGTCGGCGGCGGCGCCACCACCGACGTCGCCGGGTTCGTCGCGGCCAGCTGGCTGCGCGGGGTGCGCTGGATCGCGGTGCCGACCACCGTGCTCGGCATGGTCGACGCGGCCGTCGGCGGCAAGACCGGCATCAACACCGCCGAGGGCAAGAACCTGGTCGGCGCCTTCCACCCGCCCGCCGGGGTGCTCTGCGACCTCGCCGCTCTCGCGTCCCTCCCGGTCCACGACTACGTCTCCGGCATGGCCGAGATCATCAAGGCCGGTTTCATCGCCGACCCGGCCATCCTCGACCTGATCGAGGCCGACCCCGAGGGTGCCCGCACACCCGCCGGGGCGCACACCGCCGAGCTGATCGAGCGGTCCATCCGGGTCAAGGCCGAGGTGGTCTCCAGCGACCTCAAGGAGGCCGGGCTACGCGAGATCCTCAACTACGGCCACACCCTGGGCCACGCCATCGAGAAGAACGAGCGCTACAAGTGGCGCCACGGGGCCGCCGTCTCCATCGGCATGGTCTTCGCCGCCGAGCTGGGCAGGCTCGCCGGGCGTCTCGACGACGCCACCGCCGACCGGCACCGCACGATCCTCGAGTCCGTGGGCCTGCCGCTCACCTACCGGGGCGACCAGTGGCCCAAGCTGCTGGAGAACATGAAGGTCGACAAGAAGTCCCGCGGCGACCTGCTGCGCTTCATCGTCCTGGACGGCATCGGCAAGCCCACCGTCCTGGAGGGCCCCGACCCGGCCGTCCTGCTCGCCGCCTACGGAGAGGTCTCCGCGTGACCCGCACGGTCCTCGTCCTGAACGGCCCCAACCTCGGCCGGCTCGGCTCCCGGGAGCCCGACGTCTACGGAGCCACCTCCTACGCCGGACTCGTCGAGGCCTGCACCGCCCTCGGCAAGGAGCTGGGCTTCGACGTCGAGGTCCGCGAGACCAACGACGAGGGCGAGCTGATCCGCTGGCTCCACGAAGCCGCGGACGGTGCGATCCCGGTCGTCCTCAACCCGGGCGCCTTCACGCACTACTCGTACGGCATGCGGGACGCCGCCGCCCAGCGCACCGCCCCGCTGATCGAGGTGCACATCTCCAACCCCTACACCCGCGAGGAGTTCCGCCACACCTCGGTGGTCGCCGCGGTGGCCAGTGGCACGATCGCCGGATTCGGCATCGGCTCCTACCGGCTCGCCCTGCGGGCCCTGGCCGAGGAACTGACGGGCTGACACCCGCCGGGCCCGGGAGGGTGCGCGGGCACCGCGTGCCCTCCCGGGCCGTTCACCCGAGGACGGCCCGGGAAGGTACGGTGGCCGTCCCATCAGCGCCAGTCGCAGTACGAGACGGAGTGGCACCGGATGCAGCACCCAGTGGGGGCCCCGCTGCCGCCGCCCCACGGCCCCGGCAACGGGCCCGTCGGCCGGCCGTACCAGGCCCAGCACCCCGGCCACCCCGGGCCGCCCCCGATACCCCCGCCCTCCCCGGCCCCCGGCCCGCCGCCGTCATCGTCCCCGGCCCCGACCCCCGGGCAGCTGCCGCCGGCCGCCCCCGCCCCGCAGCCCGGCTGGAGCGGCACCGGCCCCATTCCGCCGCCCTCGGGACCGGCCACCGGCCAGGTCCCGCTGCCTCCGGGCGGCCCCGTCGCCCTCCCCGTACCCCCCGCCGAGCCGGGCACCGGCGGCGCGACCCTCGCCGTGCTCCTGATCGGACCCGCGGGCGCGGGCAAGACCACCGTCGCCAAGCTCTGGGCCGCCCGCCGCCGGGTGCCCACCGCCCACGTCTCCCTCGACGACGTCCGCGAGTGGGTCCGCTCCGGCTTCGCCGACCCGCAGGCGGGCTGGAACGACCACTCCGAGGCGCAGTACCGGCTGGCCCGCCGCACCTGCGGCTTCGCCGCCCGCAACTTCCTCGCCAACGGCATCTCCTGCATCCTCGACGACGCGGTCTTCCCCGACCGCCCGGTCGTCGGCCTCGGCGGCTGGAAACGCCATGTGGGCCCCGGACTGCTGCCCGTGGTCCTGCTGCCCGGCCTGGAGATCGTCCTGGAGCGCAACGCGGCGCGCAGCGGCAACCGCCGCCTCTCCGACGAGGAGGTCGCCCGTATCCACGGCCGGATGGCCGGGTGGTACGGCTCCGGCCTGCCGATCATCGACAACTCCACCTACGACGTCGAGACCACCGCCCGCGTCCTGGACGACGTGCTCGCCCGCTCCGTCGCGAGCCCGCCCGCCTGGTAGCCACGGGACCGTCGAGCCCCCTCGGCCCCCGGTCGGACGCGCTGGCCGGGCGGGCCGCCGCCCCCGCTCCTACGCTCGGACCATGTCAGAGGTGCACGCCGTCCGACGCGGGCTGCTCCGCGACCGGTGCGCCGCCGCGGGCTCCGCGGCCGCCCTGGTCTCCCGCCCCGCCAACGTCCGCTATCTCGCGGGCGGAGCCCCTCCCGGCGCCGTGCTGCTGCTCGGCCCCGGCGAGGACGTCCTGCTCCGCCCCCGCGCCCCGAAGGGACAGCCCGGCCACGGGCGGCCCGACGAGGCGCTCCGGATCGAACCGCTGCCCGCCCCGGACGGCGACCCGGTCGTCGCCGCCGCGGCCCTCGCCGCGGCCGCGGGCGCCGGTTCGCTCGCCGTGGAGGAGCACGACCTGACCGTGGCCCGCCACCGCGCCATGGCGGAGGCGGCCCCGCGCCTGGTCCTGGCCGATCTGGGCTTCACCGTGGAGCAGCAGCGGATCGTCAAGGACGAGGAGGAGATCGGCTGTCTGCGGAT
The DNA here is from genome assembly GCF_044767975.1 of Streptomyces sp. NPDC101181. Taxonomy (NCBI): domain Bacteria; kingdom Bacillati; phylum Actinomycetota; class Actinomycetes; order Kitasatosporales; family Streptomycetaceae; genus Streptomyces; species Streptomyces sp. NPDC101181. The sequence goes on from NZ_JBIWOX010000021.1 coordinate 70,121, forward strand.
CGCCGCCGAGATCACCGACCAGGCCCTGGGCGAACTCCTCGAATCGATCCTGGTCGGCCGCACCGAGCGGCACCTCGCCCTCGAACTCGAACGCCGTCTCGTCGACCACGGCGCCGACGGCCCCGCGTTCGCCACCTCCGTCGCCACCGGGCCCCACTCCGGTCTGGTCCGGCACCGTCCCTCCGACCGCCGGGTCGAGGAGGGGGATTTCCTCTCCGTCACCCTGGGCGCGAGCTACCACGGCTACCGCTGCGAGATCGGCCGGACCTTCGTCATCGGCACCGCCCCCGCCGCCTGGCAGATCGAGCTCTACGACCTCGTTTTCGCCGCTCAGCGCGCCGGGCGGGAGGCGTTGGCGCCGGGCGCCGCCTATCGGGACGTGGACCACGCGGCCCGCCACCTCCTGGAGTCCGCCGGGTACGGGGAGGGCCTCGCGCCCCGGACCGGGCACGGGGTGGGGCTCGAAATCGAGGAGGACCCGCAACTGGCACCGGCGGCCATGGGTAAACTGGACGCTTGTGTGCCGGTCACCGTCGAACCGGGGGTCCACCTCCCGGGCAAGGGCGGTGTCCGGATCGATGACACGCTCGTCGTGCGCCCCGAGGCGGACGGCGGACCCGAGCTACTCACCATGACGACCAAGGAGCTGCTCGCGCTCTAGCGCGGATCCTCGGTCGTTCCACCAGCTTCAGCCCAGGAGATTCCGCAACCGTGGCTTCCACGAACGACCTCAAGAACGGCATGGTGCTCAAGCTCGACGGAGGCCAGCTCTGGTCCGTCGTCGAGTTCCAGCACGTCAAGCCCGGCAAGGGCCCCGCCTTCGTGCGCACCAAGCTCAAGAACGTGCTCTCCGGCAAGGTCGTCGACAAGACGTTCAACGCCGGCGTGAAGGTCGAGACGGCCACCATCGACCGGCGCGACATGCAGTTCTCGTACATGGACGGCGAGTACTTCGTCTTCATGGACATGGACACCTACGACCAGCTCATGGTCGACCGCAAGGCCGTCGGCGACGCCGCCAACTTCCTGATCGAGGGCTTCACCGCCTCCGTCGCCCAGCACGAGGGCGAGGTGCTCTACGTCGAGCTGCCCGCCGCCGTCGAGCTGACGATCCAGCACACCGACCCGGGCGTGCAGGGCGACCGCTCCACCGGCGGCACCAAGCCCGCCACCCTGGAGACCGGTTACGAGATCGGCGTGCCGCTCTTCATCAACACCGGCGAGAAGATCAAGGTCGACACCCGCTCGGGCGACTACCTCGGCCGGGTGAACAGCTAACCGTGGCTGCCCGGAACAAGGCCCGCAAGCGCGCCTTCCAGATCCTCTTCGAGGCCGACCAGCGCGGCGAGTCCGTGCTCAGCGTCCTCGCGGACTGGGTGCGGCTCTCGCGGACCGACGACCGTCAGCCGCCGGTCGGGGAGTTCACGATGGAGCTCGTCGAGGGGTACGCGCGGTACGCGGACCGCATCGACGACCTCATCGTCACCTACGCCGTGGACTGGGAGATCGACCGGATGCCGGTCGTCGACCGGAACATCCTGCGGCTCGGCGCGTACGAACTGGTCTGGCTGGACGAGACCCCGGACGCCGTGGTGATCGACGAGGCCGTCCAGCTCGCCAAGGAGTTCTCCACCGACGACTCCCCGTCCTTCGTGAACGGCCTGCTGGCCCGTTTCAAGGAGCTCAAGCCGAACCTCCGCCGGGAGCAGTAGAGCAGCAGCCCGGCCGCGGCGGTCCGGCCGCGTGCCTCACCGCCGAAGGGACCCTGGCCGGCCGGCCAGGGTCCCTTCGGCGTTCCCGGACACCTCCCGGCGGAGGAGCGGAAGCCGGGAGGCGGGGGAGAAGAACGCCGGGCCGGCGGGGACCTGTCGTGGTCCCCGCCGGCCCGGCGGCACGTTTCTGCTGTTGGGGGAGGGGCGGACCCGCTCGCTCAGCCCTCGTCGTGGGCGACCGCGCGGCGCGCGTCCGCGTCCAGCACACCCCAGCTGATCAGCTGCTCCGTGAGCACGGACGGCGACTGGTCGTAGATCACGGCGAGCGTGCGCAGGTCGTCCTGGCGGATCGAGAGCACCTTGCCGTTGTAGTCACCGCGCTGGCTCTGGATGGTGGCCGCGTAACGCTGGAGCGGACCGGCCTTCTCCGGCGGCACGTGGGCCAGGCGCTCCAGGTCCAGGACGAGCTTCGGCGGCGGCTCGGCGGCCCCGCCCGGCGTCGTGCCGGGCAGCAGCTCCTGCACCGGAACCCCGTAGAAGTCCGCCAGCTCGGCGAGGCGCTGCACGGTCACCGCGCGGTCGCCGCGCTCGTACGAACCGACCACGACGGCCTTCCAGCGGCCCTGGGACTTCTCCTCCACGCCGTGGAGGGAGAGGCCCTGCTGGGTGCGGATGGCACGGAGTTTGGCCCCGAGCTGTTTTGCGTATTCGCTGGACATATGGCTCCCCGGACGCTGGAACAGTGTGCGGCTCCGCCGCGTGGCTGGTAACTCACTGTGAGGTTACGCAGCGTTACTTGGATGCGTCAAGCCGAATGGTCCGGACCGGCACCTCCCGGGGGCGGCGGCAGGGCGCCGTGCACGCCCTGGTAGGGTTGACGACGCAATTTCGACGTCCTTTAAGAGCCGTCCCGTGAGGCGGAGAAGGAGGTCCGTTTCCATGGACGCACAGCACGACGACACCGGCAACGCGGCACGGCCCGTTCTCGAGGCCCCCGACATCGCCCGTGTTCTGACCCGTATCGCCCACGAGATCGTCGAACGCGCCAAGGGCGCCGACGACGTGGTGCTGCTCGGCATCCCGACGCGAGGCGTCTTCCTCGCCCGCAGGCTCGCCGACAAACTCCAGGAGATCACTGGCCGGAAGATGCCGGTCGGCTCCCTCGACATCACCATGTACCGCGACGACCTGCGGCTGCGCCCGGCGCGAGCCCTGGCCCGCACCGAGATCCCCGGCGAAGGGATCGAGGGCAGCCTGGTCGTCCTGGTCGACGACGTGCTCTTCTCCGGCCGCACGATCCGCGCCGCCCTCGACGCGCTCGGCGACATCGGCCGCCCGCGCGCCGTGCAGCTCGCGGTCCTCGTGGACCGGGGCCACCGGGAACTCCCGATCCGCGCGGACTACGTCGGCAGGAACCTCCCCACGTCGCTGCGGGAGACGGTCAAGGTCCAGCTCGCCGAGGAGGACGGCCGCGACGCCGTGCTGCTCGGCGTCCAGCAGGCCGCCCCGGCGGACCCGCAGTAGCCCGAGCCCTCCCGTACGCCCCGCGCCACCGGCGGGCCGTACGGCGGCTCCCGTGCGCCCGCCTGCCTGAAACCCCCTCCAGCCACCCGGAGAACCCCCAGATGAAGCGTCACCTCATCTCGGCCGCCGACCTCACCCGCGACGACGCCGTCCTGATCCTCGACACCGCCGAGGAGATGGCCCGGGTCGCGGACCGGCCGATCAAGAAGCTCCCGACCCTGCGCGGCCGTACCGTCGTCAACCTCTTCTTCGAGGACTCGACCCGCACCCGCATCTCCTTCGAGGCCGCCGCCAAGCGGCTCTCCGCCGACGTGATCAACTTCTCCGCCAAGGGCTCCTCCGTCTCCAAGGGCGAGTCGCTGAAGGACACCGCCCTGACCCTGGAGGCGATGGGCGCCGACGCGGTCGTCATCCGGCACGGCGCCTCCGGCGCCCCCTACCGGCTCGCGACCTCCGGCTGGATCGACGGAGCCGTGGTCAACGCCGGGGACGGCACCCACGAGCACCCCACTCAGGCCCTGCTGGACGCCTTCACCGTGCGGCGCCGGCTGGTGGGCCCCGACGCCGGGCTGGGCCGCGACCTGGACGGCCGCCGCATCACGATCGTCGGCGACATCCTGCACAGCCGTGTCGCCCGCTCCAACGTCCACCTGCTGACCACCCTCGGCGCCCACGTCACCCTGGTGGCCCCGCCCACCCTCGTCCCCGTCGGCGTCGAGCGCTGGCCCTGCGACGTCAGCTACAGCCTCGACGACGTACTGGCGAAGTCCGACGCCGTGATGATGCTGCGGGTGCAGCGCGAACGGATGAACGCCGCCTACTTCCCGACCGAGCGCGAGTACTCCCGCCGCTACGGGCTGGACGGCGAGCGGATGGCGAAGATGCCCGAGCACGCGGTCGTCATGCACCCCGGCCCGATGGTCCGCGGCATGGAGATCACCGCCGAGGTCGCCGACTCCGACCGCTGCACCGTCGTGGAGCAGGTCGCCAACGGCGTCTCCATCCGCATGGCCGTGCTTTACCTGCTGCTCGGCGGCTCCGACACCGCGCTGTCCACCGCCCCCGCCCGTACCGAGGAGAACAAGTGACCATGAGCAAGACCATCATTCGCGGTGCGCGGATCCTCGGCGGCGAGCCCGCGGACGTCCTGATCGACGGCGAGACCGTCGCCGAGGTGGGCACCGGCCTCAGCGCCGAGGGCGCCACCGTGATCGAGGCCGCGGGGCGGATCCTGCTGCCCGGCCTCGTCGACCTGCACACCCATCTGCGCGAGCCCGGCCGGGAGGACTCCGAGACCGTCCTCACCGGCACCAGGGCCGCCGCCACCGGCGGCTTCACCGCCGTGCACGCCATGGCCAACACCTTCCCCGTCGCCGACACCGCGGGCGTCGTCGAGCAGGTCTGGCGGCTCGGCAAGGAGTCCGGCTACTGCGACGTGCAGCCCGTCGGCGCCGTCACCGTGGGCCTGGAGGGCAGGAAGCTCGCCGAACTGGGCGCCATGCACGACTCGGCCGCCGGGGTGAAGGTCTTCTCCGACGACGGCAAGTGCGTGGACGACGCGGTGATCATGCGCCGCGCCCTGGAGTACGTGAAGGCCTTCGACGGCGTCGTCGCCCAGCACGCCCAGGAACCCCGCCTCACCGAGGGCGCCCAGATGAACGAGGGCGTCGTCTCCGCCGAACTCGGACTCGGCGGCTGGCCCGCCGTCGCCGAGGAGTCGATCATCGCCCGCGACGTCCTCCTCGCCGCCCACGTCGGCTCCCGCGTACACATCTGCCACCTCTCCACCGCCGGGTCCGTGGAGATCGTCCGCTGGGCCAAGTCCAAGGGCTGGAACGTCACCGCCGAGGTCACCCCGCACCACCTCCTCCTCACCGACGAACTGGTCCGCACCTACAACCCGGTCTACAAGGTGAACCCGCCGCTGCGCACCGAGGCCGACGTCCTGGCCCTGCGCGAGGCGCTGGCCGACGGCACCATCGACTGCGTCGCCACCGACCACGCCCCGCACCCGCACGAGGACAAGGACTGCGAGTGGGCCGCCGCCGCCATGGGGATGGTGGGCCTGGAGACCGCCCTCTCGGTCGTCCAGCAGACGATGGTCGACACCGGACTCCTGGACTGGGCGGGCGTCGCCGACCGCATGTCCTTCCGCCCCGCGGCCATCGGCCGGCTCGACGGACACGGCCGCCCCGTCTCGGCGGGTGAACCCGCCAACCTCACCCTGGTCGATCCGGCATACCGTGGAGCCGTGGACCCCGCGGGCTTCGCGTCCCGCAGCCGCAACACCCCCTACCAGGGCCGTGAGCTGCCGGGCCGCGTCACCCACACCTTCCTGCGGGGCCGTGCCACGGTCGTCGACGGGAAGCTCGCGTGACAACTCTCACCCCCCTCCACCAGCTGGCCGCCGAGCAGAAGTCGGCGGAGGTGACGGACTGGGCCGCCCGCATCGCCTGGGTGGCCGGTCTGCTCGTCTTCATCGCCCTCGTCTACTGGCTGATGCGCCAGGGCTGGAAGTGGCGCGCCAGCCTCCAGTCCGACCTGCCCGAGCTCCCGGTCACCCCCGAGGGCTTCGCCGACGACGAGCCGCTCCTGACCCTCCGGGGGCGCTACCACGCCTCCACCACCGCGGGGCAGTGGCTCGACCGGATCGTCGCGCACGGCCTCGGCACCCGCAGCCGCACCGAACTGACGCTCACCGCCCGCGGCCTGGACGTCGTACGCCCCGGCGCCGCCGACTTCTTCGTCCCGGCCGACGCCCTGCGCGAGGCCCGCCTCGACAAGGCCCTCGCGGGCAAGGTCCTCCCCGAGGGCGGCCTGCTGGTCATCACCTGGGCGCACGGCGGGAAGCTGATCGACTCCGGCTTCCGCTCGGAGCGCGCCGCCGAGCACCAGGCCTGGGCCGACGCCGTCAACCGGCTCGCCGGCACCCCGGCCACAACCGGACCCACCACCACAACGGAAGGCACCGCACGATGACCCTCTCCGCCCGGGGGGCCCAGGCCCCCGCCGTACTCGTCCTGGAGGACGGCCGCGCCTTCCGCGGCCGCGCCTACGGGGCCGTGGGGGAGACCTTCGGCGAAGCGGTGTTCTCCACCGGTATGACCGGCTACCAGGAAACCCTCACCGACCCCTCGTACCACCGCCAGGTCGTCGTCATGACGGCCCCGCACGTCGGCAACACCGGTGTCAACGACGAGGATCCCGAGTCGGGCCGCATCTGGGTCTCCGGTTACGTCGTCCGCGACCCCGCCCGCAAGCCCTCCAACTGGCGCGCCCAGCGCTCCCTGGACGAGGAGCTGGCCGCCCAGGGCGTCGTCGGCATCAGCGGCGTCGACACCCGCGCCCTCACCCGCCACCTGCGGGAGCGCGGCGCGATGCGCGTCGGGATCTTCTCCGGCGATGCGCTGGCCGACGAGGCCGCGCTGCTGGCCCGCGTCCAGCAGGCCCCCCAGATGGCGGGCGCCGACCTCTCCGCCGAGGTCGCCACCAAGGAGGCCTACGTCGTCCCCGCGATCGGCACCAAGAGGTTCACCGTCGCCGCGATCGACCTCGGCATCAAGGGCATGACCCCGCACCGGATGGCCGAACGCGGCATCGAGGTGCACGTCCTGCCCGCCACCGCCACGCTGGAGGAGGTGTACGCGGTGCGGCCCGACGGGGTCTTCTTCTCCAACGGCCCCGGCGACCCGTCCACCGCCGACCACCCGGTCGCGCTCATGCGCGGCGTCCTGGAGCGCTCCACCCCGCTCTTCGGCATCTGCTTCGGCAACCAGATCCTCGGCCGGGCGCTCGGCTTCGGCACCTACAAGCTGAAGTACGGCCACCGCGGCATCAACCAGCCCGTGCAGGACCGCACCACCGGCAAGGTCGAGGTCACCGCGCACAACCACGGCTTCGCCGTGGACGCCCCGCTGGACCAGGTCTCCGACACCGGGTTCGGCCGCGCCGAGGTCTCCCACGTCTGCCTGAACGACCAGGTCGTCGAGGGCCTCCACCTCCTGGACCGGCCCGCCTTCAGCGTCCAGTACCACCCCGAGGCGGCCGCGGGCCCGCACGACGCCGCGTACCTCTTCGACCGCTTCGTATCCCTGATGGAGGACCAGCGTGCCTAAGCGCTCCGACATCCAGTCCGTCCTGGTCATCGGCTCCGGTCCGATCGTCATCGGCCAGGCCGCCGAGTTCGACTACTCCGGCACCCAGGCCTGCCGCGTCCTCAAGGCCGAGGGCCTGCGCGTCATCCTGGTGAACTCCAACCCGGCCACGATCATGACCGACCCGGAGATCGCCGACGCCACCTACGTCGAGCCGATCACCCCCGAGTTCGTCGAGAAGATCATCGCCAAGGAGCGCCCCGACGCCCTCCTGCCCACCCTCGGCGGCCAGACCGCGCTGAACACCGCGATCTCCATGCACGAGAACGGCGTCCTGGAGAAGTACGGCGTCGAGCTGATCGGCGCCAACGTCGAGGCGATCAACAAGGGCGAGGACCGCGACCTCTTCAAGGGCGTGGTGGAAGCCGTCAGGGAGAAGACCGGCCACGGCGAGTCCGCCCGCTCGGTCATCTGCCACTCCATGGACGACGTCCTCGCCGGCGTCGACACCCTCGGCGGCTACCCCGTCGTCGTGCGCCCCTCCTTCACCATGGGCGGCGCCGGCTCCGGCTTCGCCCACGACGAGGAGGAGCTGCGCCGCATCGCCGGACAGGGCCTCACGCTCTCCCCGACCACCGAGGTGCTCCTGGAGGAGTCCATCCTCGGCTGGAAGGAGTACGAGCTGGAGCTGATGCGCGACCGCAACGACAACGTCGTGGTCGTCTGCTCCATCGAGAACTTCGACCCGATGGGCGTCCACACCGGCGACTCCATCACCGTCGCCCCGGCGATGACCCTCACCGACCGCGAGTACCAGCGGCTGCGCGACGTCGGCATCGCGATCATCCGCGAGGTCGGCGTGGACACCGGCGGCTGCAACATCCAGTTCGCCATCGACCCCACCGACGGCCGGGTCATCGTCATCGAGATGAACCCCCGCGTCTCCCGCTCCTCGGCGCTCGCCTCCAAGGCCACCGGCTTCCCGATCGCCAAGATCGCCGCCAAGCTGGCCGTGGGCTACACCCTGGACGAGATCCCCAACGACATCACCGAGAAGACCCCGGCCTCCTTCGAGCCGACCCTCGACTACGTCGTCGTCAAGGCCCCCCGCTTCGCCTTCGAGAAGTTCCCCTCCGCCGACTCCACCCTCACCACCACCATGAAGTCGGTGGGCGAGGCCATGGCGATCGGCCGGAACTTCACCGAAGCACTCCAGAAGGCGCTGCGCTCCCTGGAGAAGAAGGACTCGCAGTTCGCCTTCACCGGCCCGGCCGGAGACAAGGCCGAACTGCTGGCCGAGGCGGTCCGGCCGACCGACGGCCGCATCAACCTCGTCATGCGGGCCATCCGCGCCGGAGCCACCCAGGAGGAGGTCTTCGACGCCACCCGGATCGACCCCTGGTTCGTCGACCAGCTCTTCCTGATCAAGGAGATCGCCGACGAACTGGCCGCCGCCGAGCGCCTGGACGCCGAGCTGATCGCCGAGGCCAAGCGGCACGGCTTCTCCGACGCCCAGATCGGCGAGATCCGCGGGCTGCGCGAGGACGTCGTCCGCGAGGTCCGGCACGCGCTCGGCGTCCGCCCGGTCTACAAGACGGTCGACACCTGCGCCGCCGAGTTCGCCGCGAGGACCCCGTACTTCTACTCCTCCTACGACGAGGAGAGCGAGGTCGCGTCCCGCACCAGGCCCGCCGTGATCATCCTCGGCTCCGGCCCCAACCGCATCGGCCAGGGCATCGAGTTCGACTACTCCTGCGTGCACGCCTCCTTCGCGCTGAGCGACGCGGGCTACGAGACCGTCATGGTCAACTGCAACCCGGAGACCGTCTCCACCGACTACGACACCTCCGACCGGCTGTACTTCGAGCCGCTCACCCTGGAGGACGTCCTGGAGATCGTGCACGCCGAGTCCCTGGCGGGCCCGGTCGCCGGAGTCATCGTCCAGCTCGGCGGCCAGACCCCGCTCGGCCTCTCCCAGGCGCTCAAGGACAACGGCGTGCCCGTCGTCGGCACCTCCCCGGAGGCGATCCACGCCGCCGAGGACCGCGGCGCCTTCGGCCGGGTCCTGGCCGAGGCCGGGCTGCCCGCGCCCAAGCACGGCACGGCCACCACTTTCGGCGAGGCCAAGGCCATCGCCGACGAGATCGGCTACCCCGTCCTCGTACGGCCGTCCTACGTGCTGGGCGGACGCGGCATGGAGATCGTCTACGACGAGGCGCGCCTCGCCGCGTACATCTCCGAGTCCACCGAGATCAGCCCCACCCGGCCGGTCCTGGTCGACCGCTTCCTCGACGACGCCATCGAGATCGACGTGGACGCCCTCTACGACGGCCACGAGCTCTACCTCGGCGGCGTCATGGAGCACATCGAGGAGGCCGGTATCCACTCCGGCGACTCGGCCTGCGCCCTGCCCCCGATCACCCTCGGCGGCTTCGACATCAAGCGGCTGCGCGCCTCCACCGAGGGCATCGCCAAGGGAGTCGGCGTCCGCGGACTGATCAACATCCAGTTCGCGCTCTCCGGCGACATCCTCTACGTCCTGGAGGCCAACCCGCGCGCCTCCCGGACGGTCCCCTTCACCTCGAAGGCGACCGCGGTCCCGCTCGCCAAGGCCGCCGCCCGCATCTCGCTCGGCGCGACCATCGCCGAGCTGCGCGAGGAGGGCCTGCTGCCGAGGACCGGCGACGGCGGCACCCTGCCGATGGACGCGCCGATCTCCGTCAAGGAGGCCGTGATGCCCTGGTCGCGCTTCCGCGACATCCACGGCCGGGGCGTCGACACGGTCCTCGGCCCGGAGATGCGCTCCACCGGCGAGGTCATGGGCATCGACTCGGTGTTCGGCACGGCCTACGCCAAGTCCCAGGCCGGGGCGTACGGCCCGCTGCCCACCAAGGGCCGCGCGTTCATCTCGGTCGCCAACCGGGACAAGCGCTCGATGATCTTCCCGGCCCGCGAGCTGGTCGCCCACGGCTTCGAGCTGATGGCCACCTCCGGCACCGCCGAGGTCCTCAAGCGCAACGGCATCAACGCCACCATCGTGCGCAAGCAGTCCGAGGGCACCGGCCCGAACGGCGAGAAGACCATCGTCCAGCTCATCCACGACGGCGAGGTCGACCTCATCGTCAACACGCCGTACGGCACCGGCGGCCGCCTCGACGGCTACGACATCCGCACCGCGGCCGTCGCCCGCTCGGTCCCCTGCCTGACCACGGTCCAGGCGCTCGCCGCGGCCGTCCAGGGCATCGACGCCCTCAACCACGGCGGCGTGGGGGTCCGTTCCCTCCAGGAACACGCGGAGCACCTGACCGCGGCCCGCGACTAGCGGCCCGAAGAGGGGGACACCGGAAACGGTGTCCCCCTCTTCGCGAGCCCCCGCCGAGCACGTCGAGCACACCGAGCACCCGAGGACACCTCCCCATGTACAGACTCTTCTTCCGGCTGGCCTTCCAGCGGACGGACGCCGAGCGGGCCCACCACGCGGCGTTCCGCTGGATCCGTCTCGCCGCCCGCGTCCCCGTCCTGCGCACCTTCGTCGCCGCCGCCCTCGCCCCCCGCCACCGGGAGCTGCGCACCGAGGCGCTGGGCCTGCGGATGCACGGCCCCTTCGGTCTCGCCGCGGGCTTCGACAAGAACGCGGTCGCCGTCGACGGCATGGCGATGCTCGGCTTCGACCACGTCGAGATCGGCACCGTCACCGGCGAACCCCAGCCCGGCAACCCCAAGAAGCGCCTCTTCCGGCTGGTCGACGACCGCGCGCTGATCAACCGGATGGGCTTCAACAACGAGGGCTCCGCCGCCGTCGCCGCCCGGCTGGCCGCCCGTAACCCGGTCTTCCGCACCACCGTCGGCGTCAACATCGGCAAGACCAAGGCCGTCCCGGAGGCCGAGGCCGTCGCCGACTACGTGAAGTCCACCGAGGCCCTCGCACCCCACGCGGACTACCTGGTCGTCAACGTCTCCTCGCCCAACACCCCCGGCCTGCGCGACCTCCAGGCCACCGAGTCACTGCGTCCTCTGCTCACCGCCGTACGCGAGGCCGCCGACCGCACCGTCACCGCCCGGCGCGTCCCGCTGCTCGTCAAGATCGCCCCGGACCTCGCGGACGAGGACATCGACGCGGTCGCCGACCTCGCCGTGGAGCTGGGCCTGGACGGCATCATCGCCACCAACACCACCATCGCCCGCGAGAGCCTGGGCCTGAAGTCCGCCCCGGAGCTGGTGGCCGAGACCGGCGGACTCTCCGGGGCGCCCCTGAAGGAGCGCTCCCTGGCGGTCCTGAGCCGCCTGTACGCGCGGGTGGGGGACCGGATCACGCTGGTGGGCGTCGGGGGAGTCGAGAACGCCGAGGACGCCTGGCAGCGCATCCTCGCCGGGGCCACCCTCGTCCAGGGCTACAGCGCCTTCATCTACCAGGGCCCCTTCTACGCCCGCGGCGTCCACAAGGGCCTCGCCGCCCGGCTCGCCGCGTCCCCGTACGCCTCCCTCGCCGAGGCAGTCGGCGCCGACACCCGGAAGAAGGCCGCCCGGTGACCCCCGCACCCTTCGGCGCCCGGCTGCGCCGGGCCATGGACACCCGCGGGCCGCTGTGCGTCGGCATCGACCCGCACGCCTCGCTGCTCGCCTCCTGGGGTCTGGACGACGACGTCGCGGGCCTGGAGCGCTTCACCCGGACCGTCGTCGAGGCGCTGGCCGACCGGGTCGCCGTCCTCAAGCCGCAGTCCGCGTTCTTCGAGCGGTTCGGCTCGAAGGGCGTCGCCGTCCTGGAGAAGGCCGTGGCGGAGGCCCGCGCGGCCGGCGCCCTGGTCCTGATGGACGCCAAGCGCGGCGACATCGGCTCCACCATGGCCGCCTACGCGGCGACCTACCTGGACCAGGACTCCCCGCTGTTCTCCGACGCGGTGACCCTCTCGCCGTACCTGGGCTTCGGCTCGCTGCGCCCGGCGCTGGACATGGCCGCGTCCAGCGGGGCGGGCGTCTTCGTGCTCGCCCTCACCTCCAACCCGGAGGGCGCCGAGGTCCAGCGGGCCACGGCCGCCGACGGCCGCTCGGTCGCCCAGCTGATGCTGGACCACATGGCCGCCGAGAACGCGGGGGTGGCCCCGCTCGGCTCGGTGGGCGCGGTGGTCGGGGCGACGCTCGGCGACGCGGGGGCGGACCTGGCGGTCAACGGGCCGCTCCTCGCGCCCGGCATCGGCGCCCAGGGAGCCACCGCGGCGGATCTGCCGGGGGTGTTCGGCGACGCGGTGGGCAATGTGGTGCCCAGCGTGAGCCGGGGCGTACTGCGCCACGGTCCGGACGCGTCGGGGCTGCGCGAAGCGGCCGAGCGGTTCGCGGACGAGGTCCGGCGCGCCGTCTCCGGCAGCTGACCCTGACACGTTTACAGCGTGTTGACGAATTACTGACCGGAAACCTGGTCGTTATGTCGGGAAAATCCTGGTCGGGTACAGCTGACCAGGACTTTTCGTCTGTTCTCGCTGACTACAGCGGCCCTTGGCGCTAGTCTCCGTCGAGAGCGGCCGAGCACGGGGTGTTCGACGCTCGCCAGGTGGGTGGCGTCCAGCCTCCCCGCCGGTCCGTATCCGACAGATCGACATCCGAGGTGACGTAGGCGTGGCTCTTCCGCCCCTTACCCCTGAACAGCGCGCAGCCGCGCTCGAAAAGGCCGCCGCGGCTCGCCGGGAGCGGGCCGAGGTCAAGAATCGACTCAAGCACTCCGGCGCCTCCCTCCACGAGGTCATCAAGCAGGGCCAGGAGAACGACGTCATCGGGAAGATGAAGGTCTCCGCCCTGCTGGAATCCCTGCCGGGCGTCGGCAAGGTCCGCGCCAAGCAGATCATGGAGCGTCTCGGCATCTCCGAGAGCCGCCGGGTCAGGGGTCTTGGCTCCAACCAGATCGCATCCCTGGAGCGTGAGTTCGGCGGCAGCCCCGCCTGACGTTCTCAGGCACCTCTGAGAACCTGGATAATCGCTCCATGGCTGCAACATCCCGGGGGACGTCCCCCGTACCCCCGGACGTACGTCCGCGGCTGACCGTGCTCTCCGGCCCCTCGGGCGTCGGCAAGAGCACGGTCGTCGCTCATATGCGCTCGGTACACCCCGAGGTCTGGCTCTCCGTGTCGGCGACGACGCGCAAGCCGCGCCCCGGGGAGCGCAACGGCGTGCACTACTTCTTCGTGGACGACGAGGAGTTCGACAAGCTCGTCGCCAACGGCGAGCTGCTGGAGTGGGCCGAGTTCGCGGGCAACCGCTACGGCACGCCGCGTCGCGCCGTGCTGGACCGCCTGGAGGCCGGTGAACCGGTCCTGCTGGAGATCGACCTCCAGGGCGCCCGGCTGGTCCGCGATTCCATGGACGACGCGCGCCTGGTCTTCCTGGCCCCGCCGACCTGGGAGGAGCTTGTGCGCCGGCTCACCGGCCGGGGCACCGAGGCACCCGAGGTCATCGAGCGCCGCCTCGCCGCCGCGAAGGTCGAACTGGCCGCCGAGGCCGAGTTCGATACGACGCTCGTCAACACCTCCGTCGAGGATGTCGCACGCGAGCTGCTAGCCTTGATGCTTCAGGCTTAGATCCGTGTGATCGTCCAGATCCCCTGATCTTTGATCTACACCCCCTTCGGAAGGCAGAGAGTGTCCTCTTCCATCACCACGCCCGAGGGCATCATCAACCCGCCGATTGATGAGCTCCTCGAGGCCACCGACTCGAAGTACAGCCTGGTGATCTACGCCGCCAAGCGCGCCCGCCAGATCAACGCGTACTACTCGCAGCTCGGCGAGGGCCTCCTGGAGTACGTCGGTCCGCTCGTCGACACCCACGTGCACGAGAAGCCGCTGTCGATCGCGCTCCGCGAGATCAACGCGGGCCTGCTGACCTCCGAGGCCATCGAGGGCCCCGCGCAGTAGCAGCGGCATCCGCTCCACCTCAGGCCCGGCGGCCCGCCCGCCGGGCCTGAGGCGTGTCCGGGACCAGGTGTGAACCCCCGACGCCCGGTGAGCGCCCGGTGAGGCAGCATGGGACCCGTACGTAGCCGTTACGGAGCCGAGTGCGGGGAGCAGCAGTGGACAAGCCGAAGGTGGTCCTGGGGGTCAGCGGGGGCATCGCCGCCTACAAGGCGTGCGAGCTGCTGCGCCGGCTGACCGAGTCCGGTCACGACGTACGAGTCGTGCCGACCGCCTCCTCGCTGCACTTCGTGGGCGCCGCGACCTGGTCGGCGCTCTCCGGGCACCCCGTCTCCGACCAGGTCTGGGACGACGTGCACGAGGTCCCGCACGTGCGGACCGGGCAGAGCGCCGACCTCGTGGTGGTCGCCCCGGCCACCGCCGACATGCTCGCCAAGGCCGCCCACGGGCTCGCCGACGACCTGCTCACCAACACGCTGCTGACCGCGCGCTGCCCGGTGGTCTTCGCGCCCGCCATGCACACCGAGATGTGGGAGCACCCGGCCACCCGGGAGAACGTCGCGACCCTGCGCCGCAGGGGTGCCGTCGTCGTCGAACCCGCTGTCGGGCGGCTCACCGGCGTCGACACCGGCAAGGGCAGGCTGCCCGACCCGGGCGAGATCTTCGAGGTCTGCCGCCGGGTGCTGGCGCGCGGGGTGGCCGAGCCCGACCTCGCGGGCCGCCATGTGGTGATCAGCGCGGGCGGCACCCGCGAGCCACTGGACCCGGTGCGCTTCCTCGGCAACCGCTCCTCCGGCAAGCAGGGGTACGCGCTGGCGCGCACGGCGGTGGCCCGCGGCGCCCGGGTCACCCTGATCGAGGCCAACACCCAGCTGCCCGACCCGGCCGGGGCCGACATCGTGCGGGTCGGCACCGCGGTTCAGCTGCGGGAGGCCGTGCTGAAGGCGGCCGCCGAGGCGGACGTCGTGGTGATGGCGGCCGCGGTGGCCGACTTCCGTCCCGCCGAGTACGCCACCGGCAAGATCAAGAAGAAGGACGGCGAGGAGGCGCCCGCGCTCACCCTGGTCCGCAACCCCGACATCCTCGCCGAGGTCTCCGCCGAGCGGGCCCGGCCGGGCCAGATCGTCGTGGGCTTCGCCGCGGAGACCGACGACGTGCTCGCCAACGGCCGGGCGAAGCTCCGCCGCAAGGGCTGCGATCTGCTCGTCGTCAACGAGGTGGGGGAGCGCAGGACCTTCGGCTCGGAGGAGAACGAGGCGGTCGTCCTCGCCGCCGACGGAACACAGACGCCGGTCCCCCACGGCCCCAAGGAGGCGCTGGCCGACACGGTCTGGGATCTGGTTTCCGGGCGTTTCACGCCTATTTCATAATCAACCCTCCGGGCGACCCAAACAGCCGCATACACCGCGAAGCGGCTCCCGGGGCGGGTGAATTGTCCTACTGGTGACCTGTGTGGCGCAGGTCACGGAACTCCCAAAGAGCGAGACACCTGGTCCGACCCCCGGATGTGACCGATAAACTGGCCGACGGCACGCCCCGAGCGCAGCTCTCGGACGTGCCACCCATGATCAGCCAGCAGCCGCTGCAACCCCAGGGAGCGATGTGTCCCGCCGTCTCTTCACCTCGGAATCCGTGACCGAGGGTCACCCCGACAAGATCGCTGACCAGATCAGCGACACGATTCTCGACGCGCTCCTGCGCGAGGACCCCACCTCGCGCGTCGCCGTCGAGACCTTGATCACCACCGGTCTGGTGCATGTCGCGGGCGAGGTCACTACCAAGGCCTACGCCGACATCCCCAACCTCGTGCGCAACAAGGTTCTGGAGATCGGTTACGACTCCTCCAAGAAGGGCTTCGACGGAGCTTCCTGCGGCGTCTCGGTGTCCATCGGCGCCCAGTCGCCGGACATCGCCCAGGGCGTCGACACCGCATACGAGAAGCGGGTCCAGGGCGCCGCCGCGGGCGGCGAGGACGACGAACTCGACAAGCAGGGCGCGGGCGACCAGGGCCTGATGTTCGGCTACGCCTGCGACGAGACCCCCGAGCTCATGCCGCTCCCGGTCCACCTCGCCCACCGCCTCTCCCGGCGGCTGTCCGAGGTCCGCAAGAACGGGACCATCCCCTACCTGCGCCCCGACGGCAAGACCCAGGTCACCATCGAGTACGACGGGGACAAGGCGGTCCGGCTGGACACCGTGGTCGTCTCCTCGCAGCACGCCTCGGACATCGACCTCGACTCGCTGCTCGCCCCCGACATCCGCGAGTTCGTCGTCGAGCACGTCCTCGCCCAGCTCGTCGAGGACGGCATCAAGCTCGACACCGAGGGCTACCGCCTCCTGGTGAACCCCACCGGCCGCTTCGAGATCGGCGGCCCGATGGGTGACGCCGGGCTCACCGGCCGCAAGATCATCATCGACACCTACGGCGGCATGGCCCGCCACGGCGGCGGCGCCTTCTCCGGCAAGGACCCGTCCAAGGTGGACCGCTCCGCGGCGTACGCGATGCGCTGGGTGGCGAAGAACGTCGTCGCCGCCGGGCTCGCCGCCCGCTGCGAGGTCCAGGTCGCGTACGCCATCGGCAAGGCCGAGCCGGTCGGCCTCTTCGTCGAGACCTTCGGCACCGCGGCCGTCGACACCGAGAAGATCGAGAACGCCATCGCCGAGGTCTTCGACCTCCGCCCGGCCGCGATCATCCGGGACCTCGACCTGCTGCGCCCGATCTACGCGCAGACCGCCGCCTACGGCCACTTCGGCCGCGAGCTCCCGGACTTCACCTGGGAGCGCACGGACCGCGTGGACGCGCTGCGCACCGCCGCCGGTCTGTAGACCGCACGGCATCGGCACGACCTGACGGCGGGGCCCGGACACCGAACGCGGTGTCCGGGCCCCGCTGCCGTGCCGCCGCCCCTGTCAGTGGTCTCTGGTAGGAATTCAGCTGTGAGCAGCGACAACGAGCAGCCCCCCGCACCGGGCGCCGGGGCGCCCGAGCCCGGCGCCGGGGCGCCCGGTGCGGGGGCGCCCGAGCAGCTTGCGCTGATCCGGGAGACGGTGCGCCGGGCCAAGGTGCCGCGCGCCAAGCCGCGGACCTGGCGCGGGGCCGCGCTCGCGAAGGAGCTGCCGGTCGCCCGTGTCCTGGTCAACAAGGGCGTCCTCCACCTCGACCAGTACTTCGACTACGCGGTCCCCGCGGAGCTGGACGCCGAGGCCCGGCCGGGCGTCCGGGTGCGGGTGCGGTTCGGCGCGGGCGGGCGCAACGTCCAGGGCGGGCGGCGCGAGGGCGGCGGACTGATCGACGGCTTCCTGATCGAGCGCCGCGCCGACTCCGACTACCAGGGAGCGCTGGCCGCCCTGGCCTCCGTGGTCTCCCCGGAGCCCGTCCTCGGGGCCGAGCTGCTCGCCCTCTGCCGCGCCGTCGCCGACCGGTACGCGGGCAGCCTCGCCGACGTCCTCCAGCTCGCCGTCCCCCCGCGCAACGGCCGCGCCGAGTCCAAGCCCTCGCCCGAACCCCTGCCCCCGCCCCCGCCCCCGGACCCGGGCACCTGGGAGCGGTACGGACAGGGCCCGGCCTTCCTGAGGGCGCTCGCGGAGGGCGGCGCGCCCCGCGCGGTGTGGACGGCCCTGCCCGGCCCGCACTGGCCCGCCGAGATCGCCCGCGCCGTCGCGGCCACGCTCTCCGCCGGGCGCGGCGCGCTCGTCGTCGTTCCGGACGGGCGGGCCGCCGCCCGGGTCGACGCCGCGCTGAGCGATGTGCTCGGCGCGGGACGGCACGCCCTGCTGACCGCCGACTCCGGCCCGGAGAAGCGCTACCGCCAGTGGCTCGCGGTGTGCCGGGGCTCGGTCCGGGCGGTGGTGGGGACCCGGGCCGCGATGTTCGCCCCCGTCCGCGACCTCGGCCTGGTGGTGGTCTGGGACGACGGGGACTCCAGCCACAGCGACGACAACGCCCCCTTCCCGCACGTCCGCGAGGTCCTGGAGCTGCGAGCCGCCCAAGGCCGCTGCGGCTTCCTGCTCGGCTCCACGAGCTGCACGGTCGAGGCCGCCCAGCTGGTGGAGAGCGGCTGGGCCCTGCCCCTGCTCGCGGACCGGGAGCGGCTGCGCGCCGCGGCCCCCCTGATCCGTACGGTCGGGGACGGTGAGCTGGCCCGGGACGGGGCGGCCCGCTCCGCCCGGCTGCCCAGCCTCGCCTGGCAGACCGTCCGCGACGGCCTGCGCAGCGGACCGGTACTGGTCCAGGTGCCCCGCCGGGGATACGCCCCCCGTCTCGCCTGCGAACGCTGCCGCACCCCCGCCCGCTGCCGTCACTGCGCCGGGCCCCTGGAGGCGCCGGACCAGCGGGATCTGAACTGCGCCTGGTGCGGGCGGGCCGAGCACGCCTGGCACTGCGAGGAGTGCGGGTCCACCCGGCTGCGCGCCCAGATCGTCGGCGCGCGCCGCACCGCCGAGGAGCTGGGCCGGGCCTTCCCCGCCGTGCCGGTCCGCACCTCGGGGCGCGACCACATCCTGGACGCGGTGCCCGCCGCCCCCGCGCTGGTCGTCTCCACCCCCGGCGCCGAGCCCGTGGCCGAGGGCGGTTACGCCGCAGCCCTCCTCCTGGACGGCTGGGCCATGCTGGGCCGCCCCGATCTGCGGGCTGGCGAGGAGGCGCTGCGCCGCTGGACGGCCGCGGGCGCGCTGGTGCGCGGCCAGGACGAGGGCGGCACGGTGGTCATCGTGGCCGAGCCGACGCTCCGGGCGGTGCAGGCGCTGGTGCGCTGGGATCCGGCCGGGTTCGCGCGGCGGGAGCTGGCGGACCGTGCCGACCTGCGCTTCCCGCCCGTCTCCCGGATGGCCTCGGTGACCGGACCCGCCGAGGCCCTGGCATCGTTCCTGCCGACCGCGGGGCTGCCTCCGGAGGCCGAGATCCTGGGCCCGGTGCCGGTCCCCTCAGCCGCCCCCGGCCGCCCGCGCAGACCCGGGGACGCGCCGCCGGGGGAGAGCTGGGAGCGGGCGCTGATCCGCGTGGTCCCGGGGCGCGGCGCGGCGCTCGCGAGGGCCTTGAAGACGGCGCTGGCGGCACGCACGGCGAAGGGCGCGGGCGACCAGCTGCGGATCCGGATCGACCCGCCGGACATCGGCTGACCGGGCACCGTCAGCCCCGGCACGCCGACGCCCCGCCGCGCGGCGGGCACGGGCGGGGCGGCGGTACGACGCGGAGCGGGTCAGCCGTTGCGGGGCCCCGGGAACGCGCCGGGGCGGAGCTCCTCGCGGGCGGCGGGCTGGGCCGGCGAGGGGTGCGGGGGCCTCGACCGGGCGGCGGGCACCGCGGGCAGCGGGGCGCCGGACGCGGCGGCGGTGGCCCCGCCCAGTGCGGTCCCGACGGACACCGGGCGCGGCACACCCGCCGCCTCGGCGCCCGGCTCGGCGGCGGGCTGCTGGGCGGCGGCCTTGCGCGTGCCGTAGCGGCGGTGCACGGCCTGCTTGGTGACGCCGAGGGCGGAGCCCACCGCGTCCCAGGAGAAGCCCAGCGAACGGTCGAAGTCCACCGCGGCCGTCACCAGGGTCTCGACGCTGTCCCTCAGCTCCTGCGCGAGGCGGACGGTGGGGGCCGGGGCCCTGCCGTAGACGACGAAGCCCGCGGAGGGGCCGGAGCGGCGCGGACGGTAGACGTTGCCGAGCTGCGCGGTGAGCGTGCGCAGCGCGTCCACCTGCCGCCGGACCCGCTCGATGTCCCGCACCAGAAGGTGCAGACTGGCCCGCGCTTGGGCGTCGTGGGTTGCGTGGTCGGCCATGAAAGAGAAGCCTCTCGAACCGGCGTTGAAGGGGAGCCGGGACGCACGGGGCGGCCCGCTTCGGTCAATCTCCTTTGACCAACGCCCGAGCCGGGTATGTGGTCACGCTGTCGGGGCGTATGCGCATATGCACAGGGCGTGCGCGGAGCGCGTACGCCCCCTCGGCCGGAGTACCACCCCCGGGGACCGGCCGGCCCGCCCGGCGGCGGGCACCCCTGGGACGGCACCCCCTAGACTGGTGCGCTGCTCGTCACCGCACGTCCTGGCCCGAGAGGCAGTCAGCCACCCATGAAGCTCGTCTTCGCCGGTACCCCCGAGGTCGCCGTCCCCGCCCTGGACGCCCTGATCGCCTCCGGCCGTCACGAGGTGGCCGCCGTCGTCACCCGCCCCGACGCCCCGGCCGGGCGTGGCCGCAGGCTCGTCGCGAGCCCGGTGGCCGAACGGGCCCAGGAGGCCGGGATCGAGGTGCTGAGGCCCGCGAAACCCCGCGACGAGGAGTTCCTGGCCCGGCTGCGCGAGATCGCCCCGGACTGCTGCCCGGTCGTGGCGTACGGCGCCCTGCTGCCCAAGTCCGCCCTCG
Organism: Streptomyces sp. NPDC101181; assembly: GCF_044767975.1. NCBI lineage: Bacteria > Bacillati > Actinomycetota > Actinomycetes > Kitasatosporales > Streptomycetaceae > Streptomyces > Streptomyces sp. NPDC101181. The sequence continues at coordinate 90,695 of NZ_JBIWOX010000021.1, forward strand.
ACGTGCCCGCCCGGGGCTGGGTCAACCTGCACTTCTCGCTGCTGCCCGCCTGGCGCGGCGCTGCCCCGGTCCAGCACGCGCTGATGGCGGGGGACGAGGTGACCGGCGCGTCGACCTTCCTGATCGAGGAGGGCCTGGACTCCGGCCCGGTCTTCGGCGTCCTCACCGAGGAGATCCGCCCCACCGACACCAGCGGCGACCTGCTCACCCGGCTCGCCTTCGCCGGGGCGGGACTGCTGGCGGCCACCATGGACGGCATCGAGGACGGCACCCTGCACGCCGTGCCCCAGCCGCACGAGGGCGTCACGCTGGCGCCGAAGATCACCGTCGAGGGCGCGCGGATCTCGTGGCAGGCCCCCGCCCTGCGGGTAGACCGGGTCGTGCGCGGCTGCACCCCGGCGCCCGGCGCCTGGACCCTGTTCCGCGGCGAGCGGCTCAAGCTGATCCAGGCGACCCCCGTCCCGGACCGCACCGACCTGGCCCCCGGCGAGCTGTCGGCGGCCAAGAACAACGTGTACGCGGGCACCGGCTCGCACGCCGTCGAGCTGCTCTGGGTCCAGCCGCAGGGCAAGAAGCCGATGAAGGCCGCCGACTGGGCGCGCGGCGTCCGGATCGCCCACGGCGAGCTGCTGGGGTCCTGAGAGCCTCTCGTGACGGGGTGCCGGGAGCGGCGTCGTAGGCTGGGAGGGTTCGCCCCTCTCACCCTCAGCGGAGCACCTTTCCCGTGAACGACCAGCCGCGTCGCCGTCCCGCCAAGCCCCACCGCCGGCCCAAGAAGGACCCGGTCCGCTTCCTCGCCTTCGAGGCGCTGCGAGCCGTCGACGAGCGGGACGCGTACGCCAACCTCGTGCTGCCGCCGCTGTTGAAGAAGGCGCGCGCCCAGGGCGGCTTCGACGGCCGGGACGCGGCGCTGGCGACGGAGCTGGTCTACGGGACGCTCCGCCGCCAGGGGACGTACGACGCGATCGTGGCGGCCTGCGTGGACCGGCCGCTGCGCGAGGTCGACCCGCCCGTGCTGGACGTCCTCAACATGGGCGTCCACCAGCTGCTCGGCACCCGCATCCCCACCCACGCGGCCGTCTCCGCCAGTGTGGAGCTGGCCCGGGTGGTTTTGGGGGAGGGGCGGGCGAAGTTCGTCAACGCCGTGCTGCGCAAGGTGACCGCGTACGACCTCGACGGCTGGGTCGAGAGGGTCGCGCCGCCCTACGACGAGGACGCCGAGGACCACCTCTCCGTCGTGCACTCCCACCCGCGCTGGATCGTCTCCGCGCTCTGGGACGCGCTGGGCGGCGGCCGTGCGGGCATCGAGGACCTGCTGGAGGCGGACAACGAGCGGCCCGAGGTGACGCTGGTGGCCCGCCCCGGCCGCTCCACCACCGAGGAGCTGGTCAAGGCCCTGGGCGAGGACAACTCCCTGCCCGGCCGCTGGTCCCCGTACGCCGTGCGGATGGCGGAGGGCGGTGAGCCCGGTGCGCTGGAGGCGGTCCAGGAGGGCCGGGCGGGCGTCCAGGACGAGGGCAGCCAGCTGGTCGCCGCAGCCCTGGCCGCCGCCCCCGTGGAGGGGCGCGACACCCGGTGGCTGGACGGCTGCGCGGGCCCCGGCGGCAAGGCCGCCCTGCTGGCCGCGCTCGCCGCCGGACGGGGCGCGACGCTGCTCGCCGCCGAGAAGCAGCCGCACCGCGCCCGGCTGGTCGAGCGGGCGCTCGCCGGCAACCCCGGCCCGTACCAGGTGGTCACCGCCGACGGCACCCGCCCGCCGTGGCGTCCCGGCACGTTCGACCGGGTCCTGATGGACGTGCCGTGCTCGGGCCTGGGCGCGCTGCGGCGCCGCCCCGAGTCCCGCTGGCGGCGCCGCGCCGAGGACATGGAGGCCTTCGCCCCGCTCCAGCGCGGCCTGCTGCGCGAGGCCCTGAAGGCCGTGCGGGTCGGCGGCGTGGTCGGCTACGCGACCTGCTCGCCGCATCTCGCCGAGACCCGGGTGGTCGTGGAGGACGTCCTCGGGGGCCGTGGCGGGGAGCCGGTGGAGGCGGAGTGGGTCGACGCCCGCCCGCTGCTGCCCGGGGTGCCCGCCCTGGGCGATGGTCCCGACGTCCAGCTCTGGCCCCATCTGCACGGCACGGACGCGATGTATCTGGCTCTGCTGCGCCGGACCGGCTGAATACCACCGAGTCAGCGGGGCTCCGCGCGCAGCGGAAGAAGAGCAAAGTACCGGCAAAATGCCCTGAATGCCCTGAATGCCCTGAATGCGCGGACTGCGAGGGCTGTGTACGGCCGCGGAGGGCATCGGGGCGGGGAACCGGCGCGGGACATGGCAGGCTTGGGTCATGGCGCAGATCAACCCCAGCATCCTGTCCGCGGATTTCGCCCGTCTCGCCGACGAGGCGAAGGCCGTCGAGGGCGCGGACTGGCTCCACGTCGACGTGATGGACAACCACTTCGTGCCCAACCTGACGCTCGGCGTGCCGATCGTCGAGGCGCTCGGCCGGGCCACGGACATCCCGCTGGACTGCCACCTCATGATCGAGGACGCGGACCGCTGGGCCCCGCAGTACGTGGAGGCCGGGGCCGGGTCCGTCACCTTCCACGCCGAGGCCGCCGCCGCTCCGGTGCGGCTCGCGCGGGAGATCCGGGCGAAGGGGGCGCGCGCCTCGATGGCGCTCAAGCCCGCGACGCCCGTCGAGCCGTACGAGGACCTGCTCCCCGAGCTGGACATGCTGCTGATCATGACCGTCGAGCCGGGCTTCGGCGGCCAGGCGTTCCTGGACATCATGCTGCCGAAGATCCGCCGTACCCGGGAGCTGATCAGCAAGCACGGTCTCGAACTGTGGCTCCAGGTCGACGGCGGGGTCTCGGCGAGCACCATCGAGCGCTGCGCCGAGGCCGGAGCCGACGTCTTCGTCGCCGGGTCCGCGGTCTACGGAGCGGCGGACCCCGCGAAGGCGGTGCGGGAGCTGCGGGCCCAGGCGGACGCGGTCACGGCCGTCGCCCCCTGGGCGTGCGACCACTGAACCAAGGGCAGATGAACGCGGTCCGGCAGGGCCGATCAAGGAACGCCGGATCTGACAGGATGAACGGCGTATCGGGCGCGTGAACAGCAGTGAGGAGATCGCGGTGTCTGGCATCTCGGCGGGTCGGTCAGCCATGCGGATGGGACCCGCGGAGCTGGTGCAGGCGGCGGCCATGGCCCGCCGGTTCTATCTGGAGGGCAAGTCCAAGATCCAGATCGCCGAGGAGTTCGGCGTCAGCCGCTTCAAGGTGGCCCGGGTCCTGGAGACGGCCCTGGAGCGCGACCTCGTACGGATCGAGATCCGGGTCCCCGCCGAGCTGGACGCCGAACGCTCCGACGCGCTGCGCGCCCGCTACGGGCTGCGGCACGCGGTGGTCGTCGAGTCCCCGGCCGATGAGCAGGACGACGCCGCCGACCCGGAGAACCTGGGCGAGGTCGCGGCCGACCTGCTGGGCGAGCTGGTGGCCGAGGGCGATGTGCTGGGCCTGGCCTGGGGCCGCTCCACCATCCACATGGCCGCCGCCCTCGACCGGCTCCCGCCCTGCACGGTCGTCCAGCTGACCGGGGTGTACGACGCGGGCACCGCGGAGCGCGGCTCGGTCGAGGCGGTCCGCCGGGCCGCCCAGGTCTCCGGCGGCGAGGCCCACCCCATCTACGCCCCGATGCTGCTGCCCGACCCCGCGACGGCCGCCGCGCTGCGTGAGCAGACGGGCATCGCCCGCGCCTTCGAGTACTTCGACAAGGTCACCGTCGCCGCCGTCTCCATCGGCTCCTGGGAGCCGGGCATCTCCACCGTCCACGACATGCTCTCCGACCAGGAGCGCGCCCACTACGCCTCGCTCGGGGTCGCCGCCGAGATGTCCGCGCACCTCTTCGACGCGGACGGCCGCCGGGTGGGCCGCGACCTCGGGGAGCGCTGCATCACGGTGGAGGCGGACCGGCTGCGCCGGATTCCCGAGGTGGTGGCGATCGCGGGCGGCCAGCGCAAGGCGGCCGCGATCGGCGCCGTGCTGCGCTCCGGGCTCGTCACCAGCCTGGTGACGGACACGGCCGCCGCCGACTACCTGCTCACCGAGTCGGCCGCCGGGGTGCGCCCGGCGCTGGAGCGGGCCGACCCCGACGGGGAGTGACCCCCTCCGGCACCGCCGGACGCGATGAGGGCCGGACACCGTATGACGCGATGGGGCCGGACACCGCATACGGTGTCCGGCCCCATCGCGTCGCCCGGCTCAGCCGGCCGGGGGCGCCTTGGCCGCGCACGGGGCGGCCTCGACGGGGGCGGCCTCGGTGCGGGCGGGCGGGATGCCCAGCACGGTCTCCTCCAGATACTCCTCGGGCTCCTCGTACTGGCCCACGTCGGCCGGGTTGTAGCGCGGCGTCCGGCGCGACCAGTCCAGGTTGCCCCGCATCCAGCTGCGCATCCCGTCGAGGTAGGGCACCAGCAGCCCGGACAGCTCCGGATACAGCTCCAGCAGCTCGTCCTCGGCGGTGAGGAAGCGCTCGGTCTCCTTCGCGATCCGCTCCGCGACGTGGTCCAGCGCCTGCTGCTCGCCCAGCCCCCGGTGGTGGCGGACCAGGTGGACGAGGTTGTGGATCTCGCCGAGCACCTGCTCCTTCTCGAAGGAGTACACGTCGTTGGCCCAGCACACGTGGTTGCAGGAGGCTTCCAGGGCGGTGATGAACCGGGGGTCGTTGTGGACCGACTCCGGCGCCTCGATGCCCGCCACGATCTCTATGAGGTCCATGCAGACGTGGATGGCCCCGGTGTGCCGCCGTTTCGCGATGTACGTCTCCTCCGAGGGCACCACGCCCTCGGCCCGGTTGCCCGCCTCCCAGGTCGTCGCGGTCGTGAGGTAGGTGACCAGGTGCCAGGCGAACCGGGTCCGCCAGTGGGGGGCCGCGTTCGGTGTCGTACGTTCCCACAGGTCGGCCAGGGCGATCACGGCGGCCGGGAGCTCCTCGCCCGGCAGCGGTTCGGGGGCCGAGCCGTCGACCACGGCGCGCATCCGGTCGACCACATCCCTCACCCGCTCGGGTGAACGGCCGAGGTGGCCGTCGTCGAGCTGGTCGTCGACGAGGAAGAGCCAGACGAACCAGTCGGCCACCAGATCGAGGTGGCCGGGGTCGGCCGTCGGGTGGACCATGCCGACGAACGCCGCGAAATCGGCTTGCTCGAAGCGGTTCCTCGCGGACTCGCGGTGGACCAGACCGGTCTGTCTGGTCCAGGCGTCCAGATGCCCCCGGGTGTGTCCCACGTGCGGGTTGGTCCGCTGCGGGAACGGGCAGTAGATGTCCGGCAGTTCGCTGTCCACAGGCGGATCTGGATCCTCTCCGGTCAAACGGTGTGCCCAGGGCTGCCGATGTGCCGGAGCGGCGCTTCGGACACCCCCGAGACCTGCGGGTTTGAAGCTACCTGACCCCTTGTCACCCGGTCCAGGGATGCTGATCACGAATGATTCGAATCCCGTTCGGGTACAGTCCGTGGGTAAGGCAGGTTCCACTTGCCCGGGGCCCCCGGCCACCGCGGGAAGCGCTCGTCGGAGCGCCTCTTGGAGGAACGGACGACAGCGGGGGTCTTTTGCTGTGTCTTCGTGGAAACGACCTGCACCGTTTCGTATGAAAAAATGAGTGTTATGCGTTTTCTTGAGCCCGGCACCGGTCGCTACACGGAGTCCCCCGCGGTCCCCTACGACCTCACGTACGACGACGTCTTCATGGTCCCGGGCCGCTCCGCGGTCGGCTCCCGGCAGGGGGTGGACCTCTCCTCGCCGGACGGCACCGGCACCACCATCCCGCTCGTGGTCGCCAACATGACCGCCATCGCGGGGCGCCGCATGGCCGAGACCGTCGCCCGGCGCGGCGGTCTCGTCGTGATCCCGCAGGACATCCCGATCGAGGTCGTCGCCGACGTCGTCTCCTGGGTCAAGACCCGCCACCTCGTCCTGGACACCCCCATCGAGCTGGCCCCCGGCCAGACCGTCGCCGACGCCCTGTCGCTGCTGCCCAAGCGCGCGCACGGCGCGGGTGTCGTCGTCGACGAGGGCCGGCGTCCCGTCGGCGTCGTCACCGACCACGACCTGACCGGCGTCGACCGCTTCACGCAGCTCTCCGAGGTCATGTCCAGGGACCTGGTGCTGCTGGACGCGGACATCGACCCCCGCGACGCCTTCAACAAGCTCGACGGCGCCAACCGCAAGCTGGCCCCCGCGGTCGACGCCGACGGCCGCCTGGTGGGCATCCTCACGCGCAAGGCCGCCCTGCGGGCCACCCTCTACACCCCGGCCACCGACGCCTCGGGCAAGCTGCGCGTCGCCGCCGCCGTCGGCATCAACGGCGACGTCGCGGGCAAGGCCAAGCAGCTCTTGGACGCGGGCGCCGACGTGCTCGTCGTGGACACCGCCCACGGCCACCAGGAGTCCATGATCAGCGCGGTGAAGGCGGTCCGCGCGCTGGACCCGCGGGTCCCGGTCGTCGCGGGCAACATCGTCTCCGCCGAGGGCGTGCGCGACCTGATCGAGGCGGGCGCCGACATCATCAAGGTCGGCGTCGGCCCCGGCGCCATGTGCACCACCCGGATGATGACCGGCGTCGGCCGCCCGCAGTTCTCCGCCGTCCTGGAGTGCGCCGCCGAGGCGAGGAAGCACGGCAAGCACGTGTGGGCCGACGGCGGCGTCCGGCACCCGCGCGACGTCGCGATGGCGCTCGCCGCCGGCGCGTCCAACGTGATGATCGGCTCCTGGTTCGCCGGGACCTACGAGTCGCCCGGCGACCTCCAGCAGTCCGCCGACGGCCGCCTCTACAAGGAGTCCTTCGGCATGGCCTCGGCGCGCGCCGTCAAGAACCGCACCTCGGAGGAGTCCGCGTACGACCGGGCCCGCAAGGCGCTCTTCGAGGAGGGCATCTCCACCTCGCGGATGTTCCTCGACCCGGCCCGCCCCGGCGTCGAGGACCTGATCGACTCGATCATCGCGGGCGTCCGCTCCTCCTGCACCTACGCGGGCGCGGGCTCCCTGGAGGAGTTCGCCGAGAAGGCGGTCGTCGGCATCCAGAGCGCCGCCGGTTACGCCGAGGGCAAGCCGCTGCACGCCAGCTGGAGCTGATCCCGCAGGCTCCCGCCCCCCTCGCATGACAACGCCTCCGCCCCTCCCGGCCGCTCGCGCCCGGAGGGGCGGAGGCGTTCGCGGAGGCTCCAGGGCTGGCCGGTACCGCACTTCAACTCGCTTACGACTTAAGTAATATGAAGCGCACTCAGCTGCCTGCCTCCTGCGGTAAGGGATCTCATGTCCTTCTTCACTGACCTGGCCCATCAGTACATCGACGGCGAGTGGAGGCCGGGGAAGGGGTCCTGGGACATCATCGACTTCAACCCCTTCGACGGGGAGAAGCTCGCCTCCATCCCCGTGGCCACCGCCGACGAGGTCGACCAGGCCTACCGCGCGGCCGAACGCGCCCAGCAGGCGTGGGCCGAGACCAACCCGTACAGCAGGCGGGCCGTGCTGGAGAAGGCGCTGCGGATCGTCGAGGAGCGCGAGGCGGAGATCGGCGAGGCCATCGTCGCCGAACTGGGCGGCACCCGGCTGAAGGCCGCCTTCGAACTGCACCTGGCCAAGGAGTTCCTCCGCGAGGCCATCCAGCTCGCCCTGCGCCCCGCCGGACAGATCCTCCCCTCGCCGACCGAGGGCAAGGAGAACCGCGTCTACCGGGTGCCCGTCGGCGTCGTCGGGGTGATCAGCCCCTTCAACTTCCCCTTCCTGCTCTCCCTCAAGTCCGTCGCCCCCGCCCTCGCCCTCGGCAACGCCGTCGTCCTCAAGCCGCACCAGAACACCCCGGTCTGCGGCGGCACCCTCCTGGCGAAGGTCTTCGAGGACGCCGGGCTCCCCGGCGGGCTGCTGAACGTCGTGATCACCGACATCGCGGAGATCGGTGACACCCTGCTGGAACACCCGGTGCCGCAGGTCATCTCCTTCACCGGCTCCGACAAGGTCGGCCGGCACGTCGCCACGGTCTGCGCCCAGAACCTCAAGCGCGCCGTCCTCGAACTCGGCGGCAACAGCGCCCTGATCGTGCTCGACGACGCGGACGTGGACTACGCCGTCGACGCGGCGGTCTTCAGCCGCTACGTCCACCAGGGGCAGGTCTGCATGGCCGCCAACCGCATCCTGGTCGACCGCGCCGTCGAGGCGGAGTTCACCGAGAAGTTCGTCGCCAAGGTGGCCTCGCTCACCGTCGGCGACCCCGCAGACCCGGCCACCCAGATCGGCCCGCTGATCAACTCCTCGCAGGCCGAGTCCGTCGCCAAGCTCGTCGACCAGACCGTGGCGGCCGGGGCGACGGCCCTCCTGCACGGCGGCGCCGACGGCAACCTGGTCAGCCCCTCCGTGCTCACCGGTCTCACCCCCGACTCGCCCGTCCTCCAGCAGGAGATCTTCGGGCCCGTCGCCCTGATCGTCCCCTTCGACGGCGAGGACGAGGCCGTCCGTATCGCCAACGACACCCCCTACGGACTCAGCGGCGCCGTCCACACCGCCAACACCGAGCGCGGGGTGCGGGTCGGGCAGCGCGTCCACACCGGCATGATCCACATCAACGACGGCACCGTCCACGACGAGCCCATCGTCCCCTTCGGCGGCGAGAAGAGCTCGGGCCTCGGCCGGCTCAACGGCGACTCGATGATCGACGCCTTCACCACCCAGAAGTGGATCTCCATCCAGCACGGCCGCTCGCAGTTCCCCTTCTGACGGCCCGCCCCGACGCACCGGGCGACGGCCCGTGGTCTACTGCGGGTGGCGGCACCGTCCGCCACCCGCAGCCCCGGCCCACCGCAGAGAAGTGAACCGCCCGACGTGCGCCTGAACGACCTCGACGAACGCATCGTCCACGCCCTCGCCGAAGACGCCCGGCGCTCCTTCGCCGACATCGGCGCGGTCGTCGGCCTCTCCGCCCCCGCCGTGAAACGCCGCGTCGACCGGCTGCGCGCCGAGGGCGCCATCACCGGGTTCACCGTGCGCGTCGACCCGGCCGCGCTCGGCTGGGAGACCGAGGGGTTCATCGAGATCTACTGCAGCCGCAACACCTCCCCGGACGCGATCAGGCAGGGCCTCGCCCGCTACCCGGAGATCGCCTCCGCCTCGACGGTGACCGGGGAGGCCGACGCGGTGGTCCAGGTCCTCGCGGCCGACATGCGCCACTTCGAGGAGGTGCTGGAGCGCATCGCGGGGGAGCCGTACGTGGAGCGCACCAAGTCGGTGCTGGTCCTCTCGCCGCTGCTGCGCCGCTACCCGGCGCAGGCGCCGCCCGTCTGAGGACCGCTCGGCCAGTGGCGGACATCACCCCGCTGACCTGGGGTGATGCCTGGCGCAACGATTCGCCGCCAGGGCCCTTTCCCGCGCAACGAATCGACGGTCCACGCGCAACACTCGCGCCTTGTCCGGGCGGATCGGCGCCGCGTACCGTCGGTATGTCTCCCCGCCCCGCCCGCATCGTCCGAGGTCAGCCATGCCGCCGTTGCGCACCGCCCTGCTCCAGAGCTCCGGTCGGCCGACCGTCGTCGCCGAGAACCTGAAGACACTGGACGAGGCCGCCGCGCGGGCCGCGGCGACCGGGAGCGGGCTGCTGGTCACCTCCGAGCTGTTCCTGACCGGGTACGCCATCGGCGACGCCGTCCCCGAACTGGCCGAACCCGCCGACGGCCCCGCCGCGGCGGCCGTCGCCCGGATCGCCGTACGCCACGGCCTCGCCGTCCTCTACGGCTACCCCGAGCGCGACGGCGAGCGGATCTTCAACGCCGCCCAGCTCATCGGCCCCGACGGCGCCCGGCTGGCGAACTACCGCAAGACCCACCTCTTCGGCTGCTTCGAGCAGGAGTGGTTCACCCCGGGCGAGCAGCCGATCGTCCAGGCCGAGCTGGACGGCGTCCGCGTCGGCCTGCTGATCTGCTACGACGTGGAGTTCCCGGAGAACGTACGGGCGCACGCCCTGGCGGGCACCGATCTGCTGCTGGTGCCCACCGCGCAGATGCACCCCTTCGAGTTCGTCGCCGCATCCGTCATCCCCGTGCGGGCCTTCGAGAGCCAGATGTACGTCGCCTACGTCAACCGCACCGGTCCGGAAGGGGAGTTCGAGTTCGTCGGGCTGAGCTGTCTGGCCGGACCCGACGGGGTGGTGCGCGCCCGCGCCGGACGCGGCGAGGAACTGGTGGCCGGCGAGGTGGACCCGGAGTTCCTGGCCGCCTCGCGCGCCGCCAACCCGTATCTCCGGGACCGCCGCCCCGGCCTCTACGGCTCCCTCGCCTGAGCCCGGCCCCTCCCCGAACGTCCCCACCCGCGCAAGGAGTCCGCACCCCATGACGTCCACGGTGCCCAACGCCGTCCAGCACACCGAGGCGGCCGCCCCGCCGATCACCATGTTCGGGCCGGACTTCCCGTACGCGTACGACGACTTCCTCGCCCATCCGGCCGGACTCGGGCAGATACCGGCGACCGGGCACGGCCAGGAGGTCGCCGTCATCGGCGGCGGGCTCTCGGGCGTCATCGCCGCCTACGAGCTGATGAAAATGGGCCTCAGGCCCGTCGTCTACGAGGCAGACCGGATCGGCGGACGGCTGCGCACCGTCGGCTTCGACGGCTGCGACCCCTCGCTCACCGCCGAGATGGGCGCGATGCGCTTCCCGCCCTCCTCCACGGCGCTCCAGCACTACATCGACCTGGTGGGCCTGGAGACCCGGCCCTTCCCCAACCCGCTCTCCCCGGCGACGCCCTCGACCGTCGTGGACCTCAAGGGGGAGTCGCACTACGCCGAGACCATCGAGGACCTGCCGCAGGTCTACCGCGATGTTGCCGACGCCTGGGCCGCCTGCCTGGAGGACGGGGCGGACTTCTCCGACATGAACCGGGCGCTGCGCGAACGCGACGTCCCGCGCATCCGGGAGATCTGGTCGGAACTGGTCGAGCGGCTCGACAACCAGACCTTCTACGGTTTCCTCTGCGACTCCGAGGCCTTCAGGTCCTTCCGCCACCGCGAGATCTTCGGACAGGTCGGCTTCGGCACCGGCGGCTGGGACACCGACTTCCCCAACTCCATCCTGGAGATCCTGCGCGTCGTCTACACCGAGGCCGACGACCACCACCGGGGCATCGTCGGCGGCAGCCAGCAGCTCCCGCTGCGCCTGTGGGACCGCGAGCCGCGGAAGATGGTCCACTGGCCGCCGGGCACCTCGCTCTCCTCCCTGCACGGGGGCGAGCCGCGCGGCGCGGTCACCCGGCTGACCCGCACCGCGGGCAACCGCATCACCGTCACCGACGCCACCGGCGACATCCGCACCTTCCCGGCCGCGGTCTTCACCGGCCAGTCCTGGCTGCTGCTCTCCAAGATCGACTGCGATGACGCGCTCTTCCCCATCGACCACTGGACGGCGATGGAGCGCACCCACTACATGGAGTCCTCCAAGCTGTTCGTCCCCGTCGACCGGCCGTTCTGGCTGGACAAGGCCGTCGACGCCCAGGGCAACGCCACCGGCCGCGACACCCTGTCGATGACCCTCACCGACCGGATGACCCGCGGGACCTACCTCCTGGACGACGGCCCGGACCGGCCCGCCGTCATCTGCCTCTCCTACACCTGGTGCGACGACAGCCTCAAGTGGCTGCCGCTCTCCCCGAAGGAGCGCATGGACGTGATGCTCAAGTCGCTCGGGGAGATCTACCCGGACGTCGACATCCGGAGCCACGTCATCGGCAACCCGGTCACCGTCTCCTGGGAGAACGAGCCGTGGTTCATGGGCGCCTTCAAGGCCAACCTGCCCGGCCACTACCGCTATCAGCGGCGGCTGTTCACCCACTTCATGCAGGACCGGCTGCCCGAGGACAAGCGGGGCCTGTTCCTCGCGGGCGACGACATCTCCTGGACGGCCGGCTGGGCCGAGGGCGCCGTGCAGACCGCGCTGAACGCGGTGTGGGGCGTCATGCACCAGTTCGGCGGGGCGACCGACCCCGCCAACCCGGGCCCCGGCGACGTCTTCGACACGATCGCCCCGGTGGAACTCCCCGAGGACTGAAGCGGGTACGGCCCCGAAGCGCGCAACCGTACGCGGGCGTCAGCGGCACGGAGTGAGCAGCAGACGGCTCACCAGCCCGGCGCCCGCGTCGGTGCGCTGCCGGAACTCCGCGGCCAGCGACGGGAACCCGCGCAGTTCCCACAGCGTGCGGGCCGCCGTCCAGGCGGCCTCACGGGCCTGCTCCAGGTGCCAGCAGCTCAGCAGGTGCGTCAGCGGGTCCGCGACCACCAGCAGCTCGGGTCCCGGCGTCAGATCCTCGCGGACGCGCTCCTCCAGCGACACGAGGAGATCGCCCACCCTCTCGAACTGCCCCTCCAGATCGGCCGGAGCGCAGCCGAGCGTGCGGCAGGTGTCCACCACCGCCAGGACCAGATCGTGCGCCACGTGCGCCTGGAGACCGCTCAGCGCGAACTGCACCGGGCGGACGCCGGGATGCCCCCGGTACCGGACGAGCGGACGCCAGCACTCCGGCACCCGGCCGCCCGCCGTCGCCGCCTCGACGGCCGAGAGATAGCGCTCGGCGCAGCGCACCTCCAGGGCGGTGGCCGCCTCCCGGTCGCCGGACCCGCCCCTTCCCCGGTCCCGTTCGGCCGTCTCGACGGCCGCCAGGTAGACCCGGTTGAAGACCGCCACCCCGTCCCCGGAGGGCCAGCGGGAGCGGAATGCCGCCATCCGTTCGATCACCGGGACACCGCCCGCGCGCGGGCCGCCGGGACCCTTGGCGGGCCCGGACTCCTCGATCTGCGTCATGCGCGGAGCGTCGCAGCCGCGGGCGCGCCCCGACGGTGCCCGGCCCGAGGTTCATCGGAACGGGCGAACACCGGAACGGGCGAGCAACGGCGCCGGAGAAGGGGATCGAGGAGTGCCGGGCCCACGCGCACGGCGCCGCGCCGTCTCCGTACGCTCAGGGCTTCCCTGGACCCGTGCCCCGCTCGCCCGGCGCCTCGCCGTCCTCGCGGCCCTCGCCGCCCTTGTCGTAGGCGGAGGTGCCCGAGTCCAGCAGCGGCTCCTGCGTCTTCAGGTGGGCCGGGGCGAAGGCCCGCAGCACGTGGTAGCCGGTGATCACGACGAGCGTGCCGAGCGCGATGCCGCCCAGCTCGAAGTTGTCGGTGATCTTCAGGCTGACCCCGCCGACACCGATGATGATGCCCGCGGCGGCCGGGACGAGGTTGAGCGGGTTGCGCAGGTCCACCCGGCCGTTGAGCCAGATCTGGGCGCCCAGCAGGCCGATCATCCCGTACAGGATGACCGTGATCCCGCCGAGCACCCCGCCCGGGATCGCGGCGACGACCGCGCCGAACTTCGGGCACAGGCCGAAGAGCAGGGCGAAGCAGGCCGCCGCCCAGTACGCCGCGGTGGAGTAGACCCGGGTCGCGGCCATCACGCCGATGTTCTCGGAGTACGTGGTGTTGGGCGGGCCGCCCACGGCGGTGGACAGCATGGAGGCCGCACCGTCCGCCGCGATGGCCGTGCCGAGCTTGTCGTCGAGCGGGTCGCCGGTCATCTCGCCGACCGCCTTGACGTGTCCGGCGTTCTCCGCGACGAGCGCGATCACCACCGGCAGCGCCACCAGGATCGCCGACCACTCGAAGGCCGGGGCGTGGAAGGAGGGCAGCCCGATCCAGTCGGCCTGCCCGACGGCGGAGAGGTCCAGGCGCCAGTGGTCGACGGCCTCGGCCCCGCCCGCCGGGGAGTGGATCTTCCCGAAGACGAGGTCCAGGACCCAGGACAGCGCGTATCCGAAGACCAGCCCCAGGAAGATCGCGATCCGGGAGAGGAAGCCGCGCAGACACACCACCGCGAGCCCGGTGAACAGCATCACCGCGAGCGCCGTCCACTGGTCCTGCGGCCAGTACGTGGAGGCGGTCACCGGCGCCAGGTTGAATCCGATGAGCATCACCACCGCACCGGTGACCACCGGCGGCATCGCGGCGTGGATGATCCGCGCGCCGAACCGCCGCACCGCGAGGCCCACCAGGAACAGCGCCGCGCCGACCACCAGCACCGCACCCGTGACGGTCGCGCTGTCACCGCCGCCCGCCCGGATCGTGGCCGCGACGCCGACGAAGGAGAGCGAGCAGCCCAGATAGCTCGGCACCCGGCCCCTGGTCGCCAGCAGGAAGATCGCCGTGGCGACGCCGGACATCATGATCGCGAGGTTCGGGTCGAGGCCCATCAGGACGGGAGCGACGAAGGAGGCCCCGAACATCGCCACCACGTGCTGCGCGCCGAGCCCGAACGTACGGGGCCAGGAGAGCCGTTCGTCGGGGCGCACCACCGCCCCGGGCGCGGGGGTCTTCCCGTCGCCGTGCAAGGTCCAGCGCACGCCGAGGCTCATGGTTGCTCCCTGAAGGTCTGCTCGGTGCGCCGGCCGGTCTGCGATCCGGTGTTCGGGTTCCACCTGCGGAAAAGATCAGCGCCATGGTAGTGGGACGGTGTACGGCGACCGTGACGAGGTCCGCCGCCCCGTCCCGCCGTCCCTCCCCGGAGCCCCCGGCCGGGCCCCCGCTCCGGGAGGCGCTTCCCGGTCAGTGCTTGGGCGCCGGGCCGACCGGCCTCGCCCCGCTGCCCGCCGCCGACCCGGTGACCCTGCGGTCGCCCGCCCGCAGCACCCCGGCTCCCACGACCAGGCCGAACGCCAGCACGGTCACCACGCCGAACGACACGACCAGCGAGGTCGTCTCCGCCAGCGCCCCGATCGCGGAAGGGGCGATCAGCCCCGAGGTGTACGTGATGGTCGCGACCCCCGCGATCGCCTGGCTCGGGTTCGGCCCGCTGCGCCCGGCCGCCGCGAAGGCCAGCGGCACCACCACGGCCACCCCCAGCCCCAGCAGCCCGAAGCCGCACAGGGCGGCCGCCGGGACCGGCGAGAAGACGACCAGCAGGCCGCCCGCCGTCGCCAGCACCCCGCTCGTCCGTACGGTCCGCACCGCGCCGAACCGGTCCACGATCCGGTCCCCGGCGATCCGGGCCACCGCCATCATCAGGGCGAACGCCGTGGTGGAGGCGGCCGCGACCCCGGCCGAGCCGCCGAGGACGTCCCGCAGATAGACCGCGGACCAGTCCAGGCTCGCCCCCTCGGCGAACACCGCGCAGAAGCCGACCGCCCCGATGATCAGCGCCGACCTGGGCGGCAGCGTGAAACGCGGCGGCGGTTCCTCGTCCGGTTCCCCGCGCAGATCCAGGACGCCCCGGCAGGCGATCAGCCCCAGGGCCGTGAGGACCAGCGCGGCCAGGAGGTGATGCAGCCGCGCGTCGGTCCCCAGATGCGCGGCGACCGTGCCCGCCGCCGAACCGGTCAGCGTGCCCACGCTCCACATCCCGTGCAGACCCGACATGATCGAGCGGTCGAGCCGGTTCTCCACCTCCACACCGAGCGCGTTCATCGCCACGTCGGACATCCCGGCCGACGCCCCGTAGACGAAGAGCACCGCGCACAGGGTGACCAGGTTGGGGGCGAGAGACGGCAGGATCAGGGCCAGTGTCCACAGCGCCAGCAGCCCGCGCAGGGCCGCCCGAGCGCCGAACGTGTGACTGATCCGGCCTGCCAGCGGCATCGTGAGGGACGCCCCGATCGCCGGAAAGGCCAGTGCGAGGCCGAGCTGGCCCGCGCTCACCCCCGCGTGGTCCTGGATCCACGGCACCCGGGTCGCGAAGCTGCCGGTCACCGCCCCGTGCACGGCGAAGACGGTGGCCACCGCGATCCGCGCGCGTCGCACCTGATCCTCGCCGTACTCGCCGTGGGCCGGGCCGGCCGGGTCGTTCCTCATGCCGTGGTACCTCCCCTGGAACGGTGGGTGCCGGGTGTCCCGGCGCTCCCGCGCGACCTAGCCGGGCGTAAACTATCAGGAACCCTGCCTGATAAATAGTGGACCGGAGCCGCTACGGGAGCGGCCCGGGGGAGTGGGGCGGCGGAGCGATCTGGAAGGATCCCGGTATGCCCGCATCACCGAGCACGGCCCGGGTCATCAACGACCGTCTCGCGTTGCGACTGCTCCAGCAGGAAGGCGCGTTGACCGCCGCGCAGCTCAAGACGCTGACCGGACTCTCCCGCCCCACCGTCGCCGACCTCGTCGAGCGGCTCCAGGGCGCCGGTCTGATCCGGGTCGTCGGAGAGTCCGGGGCGGTCCGCCGGGGGCCCAACGCCCGGTTGTACGGCATCGTCGCGGACCAGGCCCACCTGGCGGCGCTCGACGTGCGCACCGGGAGCGTCAGCGTGGTCGTCACCGATCTGCTGGGCGAGACCCTCGCCGAGGGGTCCCTGCCCATCGGCAGCGGCGTCCGCACCGGACCGGCCGTCGAACGGGCCGCCGCCCTCCTGGAGCGGACCGCCCGCGCGGCCGGGCCCGTACCGCTGCACAGCGTCGGCGTCGGCGCGCCCGGCCTCATCGACCCGGCCACCGGCGAACTGCGCGACACCTCGGGGCTGCCCTCCTGGCACCGGGCGCTCGTCCGCGAACTCCACCGCCGGCTGCCCGCCACCGTGCTGGTGGAGAACGAGACCAATCTGGCGGCCATGGCCGAGCACCGGGCGGGCGCCGCCCAGGACCGGGAGACCTTCGTCATGCTCTGGCTCGGCCAGGGCGTCGGGGCGGCGGTGATGCTGGACGGGAGGCTGCGCCTGGGCGCGTCCGGCGGAGCGGGGGAGATCGGCTTCCTGCCCGTGCCCGGGTCGGGCGGACTGCCCTCGGCGACCGACTGCGCGGGCGGCTTCTACTCCCTGGCCGGGTCCGCCGCCGTGGCCGAACTCGCCGCCCGGCACGGCCTGGTGGCCCCCGGGGCGGTCGCGGAGGGCTACGCGGACGAGGTCGCCGTCGACGCGGTGCGGGGTGCGCTGGCGGCCGGGGAGCGGGGCGGGCCGTTCCTCGACGAACTGGCCGACCGGCTCGCGGTCGGGGCGGCCGCCGTCGTCTCGGTGCTGGACCCCGGGTGCCTGCTCCTGGCGGGAGCCGTCGGCCACGCGGGCGGGGACGGACTGGCCGCCCGGGTCGAGGAGCGGCTGACCGCCATGTCCCCCCTGCGTACGGAGGTCCGCGCCGGTTCGCTGGGCGACGGTGCCGTGCTGCGCGGGGCGCTGCTCGCCGCGCGGGACGCGGCGCAGGACGCGCTGTTCACTCCGGCGGGGGCGGGCTGAGTCTCCCCGCCGTCGGCCCGTCGGCCCGTCGGCCGCACCCGCCCCGGCCGCGCGCGAGCCGCCGCGGCCCGGTCGTGCGCCGGAGACGGCGACAGCCCCGGCGTGGAGGCCTGCGCTGTGCGCTGTACGCCGGAGCCGTGCTCCGTGAGGGATGTGCGGGATGTACCGGATGCGCCGGACGTGCGGGACCCGGCGGTGAACGGGGGCGATCCGCTCACCGCCGGGCGATCAGGGGGCCGGGGCGGTCCGCCACCGGCCCTCGGGGGCGGGACTCAGCAGGCGCCGAGGTCCTTCCAGGCGCCCCACTGGCCGGTGGTGCCGGGCTTCTCGCCCTTCGTCCACCACGAGGCCTTCCACTGGCGGCCGTCCTGGCTGACGGTGGCGCCGCCCTGGTACTCGGTGGCCGCGTTCCACGCCGGAGCCGTGCACGTGCCGCCCGGCTGCGTCGGGGTCGGGGTGGGAGTGGGGGTGGGGCCGGTCGGGTCCGGGGTCGGCGTCGGCGTGGTGCCCGTACCGGGCTCGACCAGCTTGGCGCCGCGGGCCAGGTCACCGGCGAGCGCGTAGGACTTCCCGCCGAAGGTCACGGTCCAGTTGGACGGGGTGGAGGTCGGCAGGTAGTAGACGAAGTCCAGCTCCACCGAGGCGCCGGGCGCCAGTGCCTGCCAGGCCGGGAGCTTCAGGGAGACCCGGTTGTAGGGGCCCTTGAGGCCGCCGACGTTGTTGGCCGCCGTGTGGTCGCCGCGGATGACCGCCGTGCCGAAGCCGGACTGGTCCTTGGCGTTGGCCGGCGCGGAGGTGGCGTAGTCGAACTGGAACTCCGTGCCGCCGGGCAGCGTGGCCCGGGTGCGGTTGGTGATCTTCAGCTTGGGGCTGATCGGGTAGTTGGAGTCGCCCAGCGCGAACTGCCCGAAGGAGACGTCGATGTCCAGCGCCTCGGTCGGCAGGCTGACCGTGGAGCGCTTCGCGCCGTACGGGGCGGCCGATGTGAACGCGTCGTACATCGCGGTCGTCAGCGTGTCGCCGGTCTCGTACTGGCCCTTGGCCGCGTTCCACCCGTAGTCGCCCGCCAGCTCCCAGATCATCGTTCCGCCGATGCCCTTGTCGACGACGTACTGGGCCTTGCGCTTCACCGACTGCTCGTCCTCGGTGGAGAGGAAGACCTTCTTCTGCGCGTTCCACAGCCACGGGGCGACCAGCGTCGAGTCGTACCTGCGGACGTAGGCGCCGGTCAGCTGGGTGTTCGCGGGGAAGCCGTAGTCGGCGAGGTAGTCCCCGGCGATGCCCTTCTCCAGGTTCTTCGCGTGCCACATCGGGTTCGAACCGGCGGGCGACTCCTTGCCGTTGTCGTCCTTGTCGTGCCACAGGTTGTCGATGCCGACCGCGCCGTCCCCGCACTTGGTCAGCCCCGAGCCCGCCGGACAGGTGGTGGCGGCGGCCTTGCCCCACAGGCCGTCGGTGCCGCCCTGGACGTTCTTGAAGCCGCGGGTGTAGTACGGCAGGCCGATGTTGATCCGGCCGGCCGGCATCGAACCGCGGAAGTAGTGGTAGGCCCAGTCGGTGTTGAGGTAGCCGAGGCCGCCGTACTGCGAGGTGGTGTAGACGCCCGCCTGCGCCAGTTCGTTGTCCTTGCCGTCGTCGAAGAGCGAGGCGTTGGGGCCGACGTACTCGTTCCAGGCGCCGTGCAGGTCGTAGGACATGATGTTGACGTAGTCCAGGTACCTCTGCATCTGGTACGTCTCCATGCCCCGCAGCAGATAGCCCGAGGAGGGGGCGGCGACGGTCAGCAGGTAGTGCTTGCCGTCGGCCTGGCCCGCGCGGTCCAGCTTCTCGCGCAGGGTCTTCATCAGGGCGTCGTAGCCCTTGACCAGGCCCGCGCGGCGGCCGTTGGCCAGCGCGTGGTCCATCGGGTGGCCCGCGTCCTTCATGGAGGTCGCGTACTCGTAGTCGATGTCGACGCCGTTGAAGCCGTACTTCTTGACGAAGGCGACGGCGGAGTCGGCGAAGGTGTCGATGCCCGTCTGGTTGACCGAGCCGTCGGCGTTGGTCGCCATCGCGTAGAAGCCGCCGGAGTTGACGCGCTTGCCGTCCGGGCCGAAGTAGCCGCCGGTCTCGGCCCAGCCGCCCACGGAGACCAGGGTCTTCACGTCCGGGTATTGCTTCTTGTACTTCGTCAGCAGGTTGAAGTGGCCCTTGTAGGGGAGCGTCGGGTCCATCTCGGCGCCCGCGACCCCGGGCCAGGTCATGCCGGTGGAGACGTTGTCGGGGCCGTCCGGGCCGACCGAGAGCTTGTTGGAGCCGTCGACGTGCGCGAAGGCGTAGTTGAGGTGGGTGACCTTGTCCCACGGGATGTCCGGGACCAGATAGGCGTCCTTGCCGTCCTTGCCGGTACGCCAGTTGGTGAAGTAGCCGATCACGCGCCGTTTGTGGTCGGCGCCCATCTTCTCGCGCCCCTCGGCGTCGTAGACGGTGCAGTAGGGGCTGGTGACGCCCGGGGTCCGGTACAGCCCGTCGGGGCGACAGGACTCGTGGTCGGTGGCGGCCGCCGACGGTGAGGCGGCGAGGGAGGTCATCAACAGGCCGGCGACGGCGGCGCCCGCGGCCAGCAGCGTGGCTCTCGCTCGGGTGGGGGACAGCATGTGGTCGTTCCTCCTGGGGAGGTCGGCAGAACACAACTGACGGAAAAGGGGTGGGTCTGTCGTGGTCCCGGTGTGCGCTCACCGTCGGACCGAACCTCGGAGGTGACGCAGAGATTAAGAGGACTAGACCAGTGCGTCAATAGGTCTGGACCTTTAAACGCCGACTTTCCCGATGACTACGTTGTCGTCTCCCGATGACGTGAATCCGCCGGATTTGATTGACGTAAACACGACAGGTTCATGTGACCCAGGCCACAACCCTCGCCCGCATGGTCCCCAGGGGTCCGTGGCAGACTGGAGCCGTACCAGTAGCAGCGCACTCCGGGGTCGGTGCAATTCCGAACCGGCGGTTACAGTCCGCGACCCGTCCGCAGCCAGCGGCCGGTTGACCAGGTGAAATTCCTGGACCGACGGTGAAAGTCCGGATGGGAGGCAGTGCGCGGCGGTTCGTCATCGGTACGCCGCCGTCGGCGGACGCACGGCCGGGACACCGTTCCCGGGCCCGGTGTCCGCGGCGTCCCCGTCCTCGGGTCGCGGCGTTCGCGCTGGTGAACCGCTCACTCTGTCGTCATCGACAGGCCCCGGAGTCCGTGCCCGAAGAGGCAGGAGGACCCGGTGGGCACCGCGGCCGACATCACCGCCATGCGCCGAGCGATCACGCTCGCGGCACATGGCCTCGGCTCCACCAGCCCCAATCCGGTCGTCGGATGCGTGATCACCGACGCCTCCGGGGCCGTGGCCGGCGAGGGCTTCCACCAGCGCGCCGGAGGGCCGCACGCCGAGGTCCACGCCCTGCGCGCGGCCGGCGGGCGGGCCCGGGGCGGCACCGCCTACGTCACCCTGGAACCCTGCGACCACACCGGCCGCACCGGCCCCTGCACCCAGGCCCTGCTGGCCGCCGGGATCAGCCGGGTCGTGTACGCGGTCGGCGACCCGGACCCGCGGGCCACCGGGGGTGCCGACACCCTGCGCGCCGGGGGCGTCCAGGTCGGGCAGGGGCTCCTCGCCGACGAGGCCGAGGCGGGCAACGCCGCCTGGCTCACCTCGGTGCGGCTGGGCCGCCCGTACGTCCTGTGGAAGTACGCCGCCACCCTGGACGGCCGCATCGCCGCGGCCGACGCCACCAGCCGCTGGATCACCTCGCCCGAGGCCCGCGCCGACGTCCACCGGCTGCGCGCCGAGGCCGACGCGGTGCTCGTCGGCTCCGGCACCGCCCGCACCGACGACCCCCAGCTGGGCGTACGCGGCATCGACGGCGCCACCCAGCCGCTGCGGGTCGTCGTCGACACCCACGCCACCGCCGTGCGGCGCGGGGCCCGGGTCCTGGACGACACCGCCCCCACCCTGGTCGCCGTCGCCGAGGACGCCCCGGCCGGCCACCTCCCCGAGGCCGTCGTCCTGCGGCTGCCGCGGGCGGCGGGCGGCTCCGGCCTGGACCTCGACGCCCTGCTCGCCGCCCTCCACGGGCGCGGCGTCCGCTCCGTACTCCTCGAAGGCGGGCCCACCCTGGCCGGTGCCTTCGTCGCCGCGGGAAAGGTCGACAAGGTCGTCGGCTATCTCGCCCCCGTGCTCCTCGGCGCGGGCCCCGCCGCCCTCGCCGACGCCGGAATCTCCACCATCGCCCAGGCGTTGCGCCTCGATGTGACCGAGACCGTGCCGATCGGCCCCGATCTGCGCGTCACCGCCGTCCCCGCACCTGCTCGGAAGGGAAACTGAGTGTTCACCGGAATCATCGAAGAACTGGGCGAGGTCACCGCCGTCGAGCAGCTGACCGACGCCTCCCGCTTCCGGCTGCGCGGCCCCCTCGTCACCGAGGGCGCCCGGCACGGCGACTCCATCGCGGTGAACGGCGTCTGCCTCACCGTCGTGGACACCGCCGACGGCGAGTTCACCGCGGACGTGATGGCCGAGACGCTGAAGCGCTCCAGCCTCGGCGCGCTCGCCCCCGGCTCCCGGGTCAACCTGGAGCGCCCGATGGCGCTCGGCGGGCGGCTCGGCGGACACCTCGTCCAGGGCCACGTGGACGGCACCGGCACCGTTCTGGAGCGCACCCCCTCCGAGCACTGGGAGATCGTCTCGGTCTCCCTGCCGCCCGAGCTGAGCCGGTACGTCGTGGAGAAGGGCTCCATCACCGTCGACGGCGTCAGCCTCACCGTCGTCGAGGCCGCCGCGGACCACTTCACCCTCAGCCTCATCCCCACCACCCTCGACCTGACGACGCTCGGCCACAAGCAGCCCGGAGACCCGGTCAACCTGGAAGTCGACGTCATCGCCAAGTACGTCGAGCGGATGCTCGGCGACCGCTCCGGAGAGGAACCGCGATGAACGCCGCCTCCTGGCTCAACTCCGAGGCCTTCACCGTGTTCGGCCAGCACATCAAGTGGTCGGACATGATCGGCAACGTCATCGGGCTGATCGCGCTCGCCCTCGGCTGGCGGCGCTCCATCTGGACCTGGCCCGCCCAGCTGCTCTCGGGCGCCATCCTGCTGGTCGCCTTCGCCTCCGCGCACCTCTCCGGCAGCGCGGGCAAGCAACTGGTCGTCATCGTCGTGGCGCTGTGGGGCTGGTGGTCCTGGAACCGGGGCAGGCAGCAGGCCCAGGACGGCTCCATCGCCGTCCGCTTCGCCACCTGGCGCGAGCGCGCCGCGCTGATCGGCGCCGCGGCCCTCGGCACCCTCGCCGTCGGCGGCCTGTTCACCGCCTTCCCGTCGCTGTCCTGGGACCCCTGGCCCGACGCGTACATCTTCGTCGGCACCGTCGTCGCCATGTACGCCCAGGCGCGCGGCATGGTCGAGTTCTGGTTCGCCTGGCTGCTGGTCGACCTGGTCGGCGTCCCGCTGAACTTCGCCAACGGCTTCGCCTTCTCCGGCTTCGTCTACATCATCTACGGCGCCCTCGTCCTGTGGGGCATGCGCGACTGGTGGCTGCGTACGCGGACACCCGCTCTGGAAGGAGCCACGGCATGACTGCCCAGCCCGCCTGGCTGCACCCCGGCCACGGCCCGCTCCCCGAGAACCTCTCCCTGGACCCGGTCGAGCAGGCGATCCGTGACATCGCCGCGGGCCGGCCCGTCGTCGTCGTGGACGACGAGGACCGCGAGAACGAGGGCGACCTCGTCATCGCCGCCGAGAAGGCCACCCCGGAGATCGTCGCCTTCATGATGAGCGAGTGCCGCGGCCTGATCTGCGTCCCCATGGAGAGCGACGAGCTGGAACGGCTCGAACTGCCGCAGATGGTCGCCGACAACACCGAGTCCATGCGGACCGCCTTCACGGTCTCCGTCGACGCCTCCGCCGTCCACGGCGTCACCACCGGCATCTCCGCCGCCGACCGCGCCACCACCCTGCGGATGCTCGCGGGCGGCACCGCCGGTCCCGGCGACTTCGTCCGCCCCGGCCACGTCTTCCCGCTGCGCGCCCGCTCCGGCGGCGTCCTCGCCCGCGACGGCCACACCGAGGCCGCCGTCGACCTCGCCCGGCTCGCGGGCCTGCGCCCCGCCGGGGCGATCGTGGAGATCGCGGGGGAGGACGGCACCATGCTGCGGCTGCCCGAGCTGATCCCCTTCGCCCGCAAGCACGGCCTGACGATCATCTCCATCGAGGACCTGATCGCCTACCGCCGCAGCAGCGAACCCACCGTCCGCCGTGAGGCACAGACCCGGCTGCCCACGCGGTTCGGCGACTTCACCGCCTACGGCTACCGCTCCACCGTCGACGGGGTCGAGCACGTCGCCCTGGTCCACGGCGACCTGACGGAGCAGAACGGCGAGGACGTCCTCGTCCGCCTCCACTCCGAATGCCTGACCGGCGACGTCTTCCAGTCCCAGCGCTGCGACTGCGGCCCCCAGCTGCACGCCTCCCTGCGGCGCGTCACCGAGGAGGGCCGCGGTGTCGTCGTCTACCTCCGGGGCCACGAGGGGCGCGGCATCGGCCTGCTCTCCAAGCTCCGCGCGTACGAACTCCAGGAGCGCGGGGCCGACACCCTCGACGCCAACCTGGAGCTGGGCCTGCCCGCCGACGCCCGCGACTACGCGGCGGGCGCGCAGATCCTCAAGGACCTCGGCGTACGCAGCCTGCGGCTGATGACCAACAACCCCGACAAGACCGCGGCCGTCGTCCGCCACGGCCTCGTCGTCACCGGCCGTGAGGCGATGCCCGTCCAGGCCGGCGAGCACAATCTGCGGTATCTGCGCACCAAGCGCGACCGCATGGGGCACGACCTGCCCTGGCTGGACGGCGCCCCCGCGCCGACCTGCGCCAACCAGTGACGACCATCCCCACAACACCGGCTTCAGGAGAGACATGAGCGGCAAGGGTGCACCCGAACTGTCCGTACGCAACTGCGCAGACCTGCGGGTGGCCGTGATCGCGGCCCAGTGGCACGAGAAGGTCATGGACGGACTCGTCGACGGCGCCCTGCGCGCCCTGCGCGAGCTGGGCATCGACGAGCCGACCCTGCTCCGCGTCCCCGGCTCCTTCGAACTGCCCGTCGTCGCCAAGGTGCTCGCCGGACGCGGCTACGACGCGATCGTCGCCCTCGGCGTGGTCATCCGCGGCGGCACCCCGCACTTCGAGTACGTCTCCCAGGGCGTCACCCTCGGCCTCACCCAGGTCACCGTGGACACCGGCGTTCCCGTCGGCTTCGGCGTCCTGACCTGCGACACCGAGGAGCAGGCGCTCGACCGGGCCGGGCTGGAAGGGTCCAGCGAGGACAAGGGGCACGAAGCGGTCACCGCCGCCGTCGCCACCGCGGCCACCCTGCGGACCGTCAGCGAACCCTGGCGCTGAGCGCGTCCCGCCGACCCCGTATTCTGAGGACCATCATGGGACAGAAAACCTTCGAAGAGCTCTTCACCGAGCTTCAGCTCAAGGCCGCCGAGGGCGACCCCGCGACCTCCCGCACCGCCGAACTGGTGGGCAAGGGCGTCCACGCCATCGGCAAGAAGGTCGTCGAGGAGGCCGCCGAGGTCTGGATGGCCGCCGAGTACGAGGGCAAGGAAGCCGCCGCCGAGGAGATCTCCCAGCTGCTCTACCACGTCCAGGTGATGATGGTCGCCCGCGGGATCTCGCTCGACGACGTCTACGCCCACCTCTGAGCCCACCCCGCCCGGTCCGTCACCCCTTCGCACAAAGGAAACCCGACCTCATGCTGCGCATCGCCGTCCCCAACAAGGGTGCAATCTCCGGGCCTGCGATGGCGATGCTCCATGAGGCGGGCTACCGGCAGCGCAAGGAGTCCAAGGAACTGGTCCTCGTCGACCCGGCGAACGAGGTGGAGTTCTTCTACCTGCGGCCGCGCGACATCGCGATCTACGTCAGCTCCGGCCGTCTCGACATCGGCATCACCGGACGCGACCTGCTGCTGGACTCCGGGGCCGAGGCCGAGGAGATCCTCCAGCTCGGGTTCGCGCGCTCCACCTTCCGCTACGCCACGAAGCCCGGCACGGCCACCGGCCCCAAGGACTTCACCGGCATGACGATCGCCACGTCCTACGAGGGCATCGTGGCCAAGCACCTGGCCGACGAGGGCGTGGACGCCGCCGTCGTGCACCTCGACGGCGCGGTGGAGACCGCCATCGAACTCGGCGTCGCCCAGGTCATCGCGGACGTCGTCGAGACCGGCACCAGCATGCGCAACGCGGGCCTGGAGATCATCGGCGAGCCGATCATGAAGTCGGAGGCCGTGGTGATCCGCCGCACGGGAGCCCCCGCCGACGACCCCAAGGTGGGGCAGTTCCTGCGCCGCCTCCAGGGCGTCCTGGTCGCCCGGTCCTACGTGATGATGGACTACGACTGCCGCGTCGAGCACCTGGAGCGCGCCGTCGCCCTCACCCCCGGGCTGGAGTCCCCGACGATCTCCCCGCTGCACCACGAGGGCTGGGTCGCCGTCCGCTCCATGGTCGCCGCCAAGGAGGCCCAGCGGATCATGGACGACCTCTACGAGCTCGGCGCCCGCGCCATCCTCACCACGGCCATCCACGCCTGCCGCCTCTGACGGCCCGGCCGCCCGCACCTCCCGAGAGAGGACCCGATGTCCGCGCCCAGGCCCGAACTCCCCGCCCTGCCGGTCACCTTCCGGCCCACCCGCACCCGGGTGGTGCTGCTCGGCGTGGGGCTGGCGATGTTCCTCGTCATCACGGTCATCGCGCTGATGCTGGAGCGGCTCAGCCCGGCGGAGCGGACCAGCTTCGTCTTCGTCGCCGCGCTCTTCTTCGGCGTCCTGGCCCTGCTCAGCAGGCCCAGGGTCACCGCCGACGACTCCGGGGTCACGGTCGTCAACCTCACCCGCAAGCGCAGGCTGGCCTGGGAGGAGATCCTCCGCGTCAACCTGCGCTCCGGCGACCCGTGGGTCTTCCTCGACCTCAGCGACGGCACCAGCATGCCCGCCCTCGGCATCCAGCCCGGCATCGCCAAGCAGCAGGCCATCCGTGACGCCCGCACCCTGCGCGCCCTCACCGAGTCCCGCTCCGCCGAAGGCGACGGCTGAGCGCTCCGCACGAGCGAGAGCCGCGCGTCGCCGCCTCCGGGGCGGGCCGGGATCCGCCCCGGCCCGCCCCGCGCGCGTCACATCCCGCCGGGCTCCTGCCGCCCCCGGCCCACCGGGCCGCGCCCCGACAGCACCTCGCCGTACGCCTGCATCAGGTCCGGCAGCCGCAGCGTCGACAGATCCTCCCGGGACAGCTCGCCCGGATAGCCGGAGAGCCGCAGATCGCGGTAGGCGCAGCTCTTCTCGTACAGCGTCCGCAGGAAGCGCCCGTTGCCCAGCTCGTCGATCCAGCCCTGGTCCACCACATGGCCGCTGATGGAGCGCAGCTCGTCCACCGCCTCCTCGTCCCACACGTCGTCGTTCTCCGCGGCCAGGACGCTCCCGATCGCGGTGAGTTCGAGCGGGCGGTAGCTGGGGAAGTCGACCCGGGTGGTGAAGCGGGAGGAGAGCCCGGGGTTGGTCGCGAGGAGGCGGTCCATGCCCTCCGGGTAGCCCGCCAGGATCACGACCAGATGGTCCCGGTTGTCCTCGGCCCGCTTGAGCAGGACCTGGAGCGCCTCGTCGCCGTACGCGTCGCCCTTGCTGTAGCCGGAGTTGGCCAGGCTGTACGCCTCGTCCACGAAGAGCACCCCGCCGAGCGCCGAGTCGATCAGCTCGTTCGCCTTGACGGCCGTCTGGCCCAGGAACTCCCCGACCAGATCGGAGCGCTGGGCCTCGACCAGATGGTCGCCGCCCAGCAGCCCGAGCGCGTAGAAGACCCGGCCCAGGATGCGGGCCACCGTCGTCTTGCCGGTGCCGGAGGGGCCGGAGAAGACGAAATGGCGCTTCGGCGGCTGGACGGGCAGACCCTGCCCGGCCCGGAGCCGGGCCATGTTCAGCTGCGCCGACAACGCCTTGACCTGCCGCTTGACCGGCTCCATGCCCACCATGCGCTCCAGCTGGGCCAGCGCCTCGGCCAGCAGGGCGGGGTCGCTGGGTCCGGCCGGGAAGACGGGTGGCTCGCCCGCCCCCTTGCGGCGTACGCCCACGACGGGGACGGCCTTGACGGGCAGCGGGTCGGGCTCCTCGTCGAGCAGCCCGCCCTCCCCGATCGGCCACGGCTCCCGCCCGTCCGCCAGCTCCGTCCCCAGCAGGGCCTCGCTCTCCGGCTGCGCCTCCGCGCCCGAGCCCTGCGAACCGAAGCCGGTGAGGGTCACGGCGGCCAGGTCGGCCGACTCGTCGTAGCCGTCGCCCTCGGAGATCGCCGCCAGCCGGGCGGAGGTGTCCATGAAGGCGGGGTCCACCCGGTGCACCGACCGGTACAGCGGCAGGGCCGCCGCACTGCGGCCGGTGCCCTCGTGGGCCCGCGCCAGCCAGTAGCGCAGCTCCTTGCGCTGCGGCTGCTCGCTGCGGCAGCGCATCAGGGCCGCCGACAGCAGCGGCTCCGCCTGCCCGAACATCTCCAGCCGCACCCGCGCCATGCCGCCGAAGAGACCCGCCTCGATACCGAGCAGCGGATCGTCCACGAGCGGCTCCGTGGAGCGGACCAACTGCTCCCAGTCCTTGACCAGATACGCGCGGCACGCGTGCAGGAACCGCACCTGCGGGTCCGCGTCCACCGGCGGCAGCCCCGCCAACGCCCGGTCCAGCTCGGGCACATGGCGGCCGTCCAGCCAGTGCGAGGCGTGGGCGAGCAGCAGATCGCGCGGGCTCTCCAGTACCGGCTGCACCCACCAGCCCAGCCAGTACCAGGAGTTGAGCGTACGGCGGTGGCGGGCGCGCTGTTCGCCGAAGCGGTCGCGGTGCCGGTACATGCGCAGCAGGGCCGTGGTGGTGTCGACGCGCAGCGCATGGAGGCCGAGCCAGCCGTCCGCCATGCCCGGATCGGACCGCACCGCGGCCCTGAACTCCTCCTCGGCCTGCGGGTAGGCGCCCATCGTGTAGGCGTCCATGCCGCGCAGCCAGGCGAGGTCGGCGGGGGCCCCAGCGCCCTGTGTGCCGATGTCCATCAGGTCCCCCACAAACCGTGCCCCCAGGATGTCCCGCCCGCACAGCATGCCCACCGGAGGGGGATGAATCACCGCGCGAGGGTAGGGAATTGACCACACCGAGGAGCATCGTACCTGCGCACAGGCCAGGCGACGCCGGGACGGGCGGCCCGCGGGTGCGGTCACCGAGGGTGGTCGTGTCGCTCTGCGTGGTCGCTACGGGGCGGCAGGAGCACAGAACGAAGCCCCCGGTCACGGGGGAACGACCGGGGGCTTCGCGTCTGCGGGGCTCCGAAAAGCCGCACCCTGAGAACGTAAGACCAGTTGGGGCCCCCGGTCAAGCGGAGGCGGGGCACTTCCGGGCCGTTTCCCGGCGGCTCAGCGAGGCGGGGCGTCGTGGCTACGCGGAGTGACGGAGTGATGCGCCGTCACGGACGCCCGGGGCCCCCGCGATCACCGGTATCCCTCGGTCAACTGGCGTACCAGCGCGTCGGCGTGGGGGCGTGAGGGATCGTCGGTGAAGTGCCGGTCCTCGGCGAGCGTCCACCCGTCCCAGAACTCCCGCAGCCCCTCGCCGTCCCGCCGCCGCCCGCGCGCCCAGGAGGTCTCCCGGTCCAGCTCCATCCAGCACAGCGCCGCCAGCCACGGGCGCACCGCGCGCCGACCCGCCCCGACGCCCTCGACCAGCACCACCGGGGCCGGTTCCAGGGTGCGCGCCGGACCGAAGCGACGCCCGGTCCAGTCGTAGGGCGCGTACCGGGCGCGCTCGCCGCGCGCGAGCGGCAGCAGCACCTGGTCCCGCAGCCGCCCCGTCCAGCCGAACGGCTCCTCGTGGGTGGCGAGATCGTCCAGATGGAGCACGGGCGCGCCGTCCAGCACGGCGGCCAGCCGTGCGGCGAAGGTGCTCTTTCCCGACCCGGCGTGCCCGTCGACCGCGACGAGTCGCACCGGCCCGCAGGAAGGGGGAAGCGAGCGCAGCTCATCGGCGTGGCGGGCCAGGTCGTCCATGGCTCCAGGGTACGGTCCGGCTCCAAGGCGCCGGGGTGCCGCCGCAGGTCACACGGGCGGTCCCGCCCCGGCTCCTGCCAGTGGTCCAGACCCATATCGGTTCGGCCATTCCTGCCGGACGGCTGTCCCGATCCGGCCCGGAACCGGGATAGTTGCCGCACCGCACCGCACCGCACCGCATCCGCAGCCCACTCCACCCACCACCGGGGGGCACGACCATGACCAGCGAGACGTCCCGCAGAACCGTCCTCGGCGCCGCCCTCGCGGCAGCGGCCACCACCGCCCCGCTGACCGGAGCCGCCCCGGCGGCCGCCGCCGGCCGCCCCTCCGCCCCGCCCGCACCCTCCGAGGTGCCGCCCGTGGACACCCGCTTCTGGCACACGTACACCGACTGGCGCCACGGCTCGGGCGACGGGACCCGGGTGGCCCCCGGCCCCCGCCCCGGTCTGGTGATCGCCACCCCGGCGGGCCGCACCGACTACACCGACCCGCACACCGGTGCGACCACCGCCTGGGACTACGCCACCTGGACCTCGCCCGTCCACCGCTCCGCCGTACCCGCCACCGAGGTGATCGCCTCCTGGAACGCCCGCACCCCGGCCGGCACCTGGATCAAGGTCGAGCTGAGCGGCCGCTACACGGACGGCACCGACACCCCCTGGTTCGTCATGGGCCGCTGGGCCGGCGGCGACGGCGACATCCGCCGCACCTCGGTCGACGGCCAGGGCGACCCGCACAGCTCCGTCTGGACCGACACCCTCTCGGTCGACGACCCGGCGAGCGGCGTCCGGCTGGTCTCCTACCGGCTGCGGCTCACCCTCCACCGCACCCCCGGCAGCCGGGCGACCCCCACGGTCTGGCGGGTCGGCGCGATGGCCTCCGACGTCCCCGACCGCTTCACGGTCCCTGCCACCACGCCCTCCCTCGCCCGGGAACTGCGCGTCCCGCGCTACTCCCAGGAGGTTCACGCCGGGCGGTACCCGGAGTACGACAACGGCGGCGAGGCCTGGTGCAGCCCCACCTCCTCGCAGATGGTCATCGAGTACTGGGGCCGCAGGCCCACCGCCGAGGACCTCGCCTGGGTCCGGCCGGGCCTCTCCGACCCCCAGGTCTGCCACGCCGCCCGCTTCACCTACGACTACCAGTACGGCGGCTGCGGCAACTGGCCCTTCAACGCGGCCTACGCCGCCACGTACCGCGACCTGAACGCCGTCGTCACCCGGCTCGGTTCGCTCACCGACGTGGAGCGGCTGATCGGGGCCGCGATCCCCGTCATCACCTCCCAGTCCTTCCTGGAGAAGGAGCTGCCCGGCGCCGGGTACGGCACGGCCGGGCACCTGATGACGGTGATCGGGTTCACCGCGGACGGCGACGTCATCGCCAACGACCCCGCGTCCCCCGACAACGACGCCGTGCGCCGCGTCTATCCGCGGCGTGCCTGGGAGAACATCTGGCTCCGCACCAAGCGCTACGACGCCGCGGGCAAGGTCAGGAGCGGCTCGGGCGGGGTCGCCTACGTCTACTGGCCCGAGCGGCCCACCCCCGGGCAGCAGCGGGTTCTGCGGTCGCTCGGACTGCTGTGAGCTGACCGGGGCGGGCCGCCCCGGACGCCGAGAGGGGCGGGCGCGTCACCGGGACGCCCGCCCCACCGCACGTCAGGCGGTACGCCTCCGGAGGACCGCGCCGGTCACCGCGTCGACCACGAGGAACCCCGCCAGGGTCACCCCGAGGACCGGCAGCGCCCAGCCCAGGGCGGCCACGGCCGGAACACCGAGGACCAGCACCGGCAGCGGAAGCCGCCGCCACCCGCCGCGCTCCGGGGCCCGCCCGGCGAGCGCCCGGCGCTCGCCCCGGGTGGGGCGGCGCTGCCACCACATGCGGTAGCCCCAGACGATCACCGCGGTCAGCCCGATCGCGATGAGCGCCAGCACGATCTGGTTGACGACCCCGAACAGCACGCCCATGTGCCCCTGCACCCCGAGCTTGCTGAGTTTGTTCAGCGCCGGATGGTCGGCCCAGCGGGTGCGCGAGGTGATCTCGCCGTCGGTGGCGTCCACGGCGACGCGGTCGTAGTGGACCGGCCAGACGTTGTCGTCCTGCGCCACCACCCACGCGGTCCCCGCCTCCGCCGGGGGCGTGACCACGACGGTGCCGCCGAGCCCCGCCTGCCGGGCCGCCGCCAGCGCCACGTCGAAGGCGGCCGGGTCGGCGTCGGCCGTCGCTCCGGCGGAGCCGCCGTGCCCGGCGTGGCCCGCGTGGTCCCCGGCCGGGGGCTTCGCGCCCGGGAGCGCGGTGTCCAGGGCCGGGGCGTTGCCGTTCACCGCGTCCAGCAGCCGCCCGAACCGCTCACCGGCGTGGTTCGACCAGGTGAGGCCGGTGGCGCTGAGGAACAGCAGCCCCAGCGCCAGCCACACCCCGGCCGCCGCGTGTCGGCCGCGGGTCCGGCGTACCCCACGGGCCGTACGGTCCGGGAACAGCACGCCCCTCGCCGACTTCGCGCGCCGCCCCCGGCTACGGCCCAGCCACAGCACCAGCCCGCCCGCGACGGCCACCCACAGCCAGCTCGCGGCGACCTCGGAGTACAGCCGCCCGGTGTCGCCGAGGTGGAGATTGCGGTGGAGGTCGTCGAGCCAGGTGGTGAGCGGGGTCGACCCGGACCAGGTCGTCAGCTCGCCCCGGACCTCGGCGGTGTACGGGTCGACGAACACCGTGCGCTGCTTGTCGCCCAGTTCGGGGACCGAGAGCACCACCCGCGTGGTGTCCTCGGGGCCCGGCGGGGTGGTGACCGAGGCCAGGACGCCCTCGGGGTGCGCGGCCCGCGCGGCGGCTATCTGCTCCGCCAGCGGGCGCGGCGCGCCGTCGGTCTGCCCGACCGTCAGCCGGTCGCCGTAGACGAGCTGGTCGAGCTGGGGCGTGAGGGTGTACGCCAGCCCCGTCAGCGCGGCCACCAGCAGGAAGGGGGCGACAAGGACCCCGGCGTAGAAGTGGAGCCGGACCAGGAGATGGCGCACGGCCTGCCAGGAGCGCCCGTCCGGGGTCGGTCCGGGCGCGGGTCTCGCGCGTCCGTCGCTTCCGCCGGAAGCAGAGCCGGAGGCGGGGTCGGCGGTGGGCCCGGCGGCGGACGTATCCGCCGCGGTCGGCGGCCGGGTGCCCGGCCCGGCCGGATCGTGGTCGTTCTGCGGCAGTTCATCGGTTCTGCGGGGCATGGGTGCTCCTCGAAGGGCGGGCGGGCGGTCGCGGACGCGCGGCCCGGCCGCTCCCGCACGCGCGCCGCGGAGGCGCCGGATCGTTCCGGCGCCCGGGGCGGGCGGAGTGGCCGGGCCGGGACCGCCGGGGGAGGTCCGCGCCGGTGCCGGGAGCGGGCGAGCAGGGCACCGAACCGGAGCCGCCCGGCCGCCGCGACATGCGCCACCGCGCCGAGCGAGAGGGAGGCCGGGCCGCTGAGCGGACCCCGCGCCGCTCGCGCCGCCCGGCGACCCCGTGCGCGCGGGGCGACGACGCGGCCGCCGCGCTCCCCGCGCCGGGGTCCCCGGCCGTGGTCTCTTCCCATGGGGCAGTAGTCGGCCGTGTGGCCGAAAAAGTTCCCGTGCCCGTCGCAGACGCGGGGAGGCGCCCGCACCGGGGGCGGGAGCCCGGCCGGACGCGGGAAGCCGGTGTGGCGTCGCCCACAGTGCGGCCCGTGGGCACCGCCGTTGCGGAGGCATGGAATCCGCTTGGTGGCGGGGGAGTGGCGGGATCACCGTCCCGCCGCGGCCGCCCGACCGTGACCCGGATCTCGTTCCGAGGACCCCGGCCTCCTGGCACTCTGGTCGGGTCACGGGGGACGGGGACCCCAGCCGCATCCGTACGAAGAGTGAGACGCCATGACCGCGACCACCGCCACCGGAAACGCCCGCCACGCCCGCCGCGCCCGCACCGGCGGCCCCGAGGACGGCTCGAAGCTGATGGAGCACGTCGCGGGCTGGGCGTTCGTGGTCGTGTTCGCCATGCTGGTCACCCAGCTCGGCCTGCTGTAGCGGAACGGAAACGGCTGTGGGGGGGGGCCCCCGCCCCCCCCCCCCCCCCCCCGGCCGGGCCGTCGATCGCCGTGATCAGCGCGCCCGCCGCCGGGTCACCGCGCACCTCCCCCAAGAACGTTACCCCCCCGCCCTGCGCGGTGG
>NZ_JBIWOX010000022.1:0-116470 GCF_044767975.1 Streptomyces sp. NPDC101181
GGGGGGCCCGCCTGTGGCGGGGGGGGGGCCGGCCCGGCGCGGCCCCGCCCCCCGGGCCCCGGGGCGGGCGGGGCCGCGCCGCCCGGCGGGGCCGGGGGGGGGGCCGCGGCGGCCGTCGTCCGTTAGGGTCCGCGGGTGACCGCAGCCCCTCCCCCGCACCCCGTTTCCCCGCCCGATCCGGTACGCGACCCCTGGCGGGCGACGATGCGCCGCGCGCTGTCCGAGGCGGCGCGGGCGGCGTCGGCCGGCGATGTGCCGGTCGGCGCCGTCGTCCTCGGCCCGGACGGCACGCCGCTCGCCTCCGGCCACAACGAGCGCGAGGCCACCGGCGACCCCACCGCGCACGCGGAGATCCTGGCCCTGCGCCGGGCGGCCGCGGCGCACGGGGCCTGGCGGCTGACCGGCTGCACGCTCGTGGTGACCCTGGAGCCGTGCACGATGTGCGCGGGCGCCCTGGTCCAGTCCCGGGTGGACCGGGTCGTCTACGGGGCGCGCGACGAGAAGGCCGGGGCGGCCGGGTCGCTGTGGGACGTGGTCCGCGACCGGCGCCTCAACCACCGCCCCGAGGTGATCGGGGGCGTCCTGGAGGACGCGTGCGCCGAGCAGCTGACAGCCTTCTTCCGGGCGCTCTGACCCGGTACGGGCCGATGCTCCGGACCTGCGGGGCCCGCGGGTCAGGGATCGGCGGGGCGGCGGCCGGAACCGATTTCTTTCCGCGCCCGACGATGGTCTAAGCTCTCTCTCGGTAGCGTGTCCGAGCGGCCGAAGGAGCTCGCCTCGAAAGCGAGTGTGGCGTAACCCGTCACCGTGGGTTCAAATCCCACCGCTACCGCTGTAGACGAAGGGCCCGGCTCAGTGAGCCGGGCCCTTCGCTTTGCCCTCCGTCTCAGTTTCCGTCCCAGTGGCCCGGTCAGCTCGCGCCGGACGGGACGTCGGAGGTGACCGGCTCGCGCTCCCCCTCCTTCGTGGTGAAGCGGATGCGGGTGGCGCAGGCCGCCACCAGGAGGGCCGAGAGGGCGACCGCGCCCATGCCCCACACCAGGCTTGTGGCCGCGGCGATGAAGCCGATCAGGGCGGGGCCCGCCAGCAGGCCCGTGGTGCCCATGGCGGCGACCAGGGCCAGCGCGTCCGGGCCCTGGCGGGCGGCGGCGACGTAGAGGCAGGGGGTGACCGCGGCGACGCCGAGGCCCACGCAGGCGAAGCCGATCAGCGTGGGGACCACGCCGCCGACGAGCAGGGCGACCGCGAGCCCCGTACCGGCCAGCACGCTGCCGACGCGGACGACCCGGCCGTCGCCCCACTTGGTGCGCCAGCCGTCGGCGAAGAGCCGGGCGAGGACCATCATCACGGAGACCACCGCGATGCCCAGCGGGGCGATCTCCGCCCCGGCCTTCACGACGTCCTCCAGGTAGAGCGCCGACCAGTCGTTCATGGCGCCCTCGGTGACCGTGCCGAAGGTCATCGCCAGGCCCAGCCAGATCGTCACCCGGGTCGGCAGGGTCAGCTTGCGGCGGCCCTCGTCGCCCTCGGCCTTCTCGGGCCGCGGGTCCTCGGTGAGCAGGTTCGGCCGGGCGTAGGCGGCCAGGAGCAGCAGGAGCACCGCCGCCACCCCGAAGTGCGCCGCCAGGGACGTGGTCCACAGGTTCATGCCGGAGGCCAGGAGCGCCGCCAGCAGGGAGCCCGCGCTGAAGGTGGCGTGCAGCTGGGAGAGCGCGGTGCGCTCGTAGCGGACCTCAAGCGCCGCCCCCTGGGCGTTCATCGCGACGTTGAGGCAGCCGACGGCGACCCCGTCGAGGCAGATGACCAGCAGCGCCACCGGGTAGTTCGGCGCCGCGGCCAGGGCGAGCAGCAGCACCCCGAGCGCGAAGGCCGAGACGAAGGTAAGGCGCCGGGAGCCCAGGCGCCGCATCAGCGGGCCGACCAGCGGGAAGGAGCTGGCCGCGCCCGCCCCGCAGGCCATCAGGAGCAGCCCCACCTGCGCCTCGCTCAGGCCCAGTTCGGACTTGAGGGCGGGCAGCCGGGACGCCCAGGTGGCGTACTGGAAACCGAGGAAACAGAACAGGGCCGCGATCGCCACCTGGGTGCGGCGGAAATCGTCGTTGATCCGGAACACCGGCATCAGCTCGCTTCGTTCGTGCGCGCGGTCCCGGACACCGGGGACCCCACGGCCTGGGACATGTAGACCGCGTCCGCGCCGTAGCCCGGGGGCAGCGGGACCTCGGTGTGGGACCGGTAGCCGCGGGCCGACCAGAAGGCGTCGCTGCCGCCCACGGCGATGAGGGAGATCCGCTCGAAGCGCTTCGCTCCGGCGGCCCCGGCCAGGTGGTCGATGAGGCGCGTGCCCCATCCCCGGCGGCGGAAGGCCGTGTCGACGACGCAGTCGTGCAGATGCAGGTTGGTGGAGCGGAACACGGTGTCCTCGGCCCGGCCGAGGTCCGGGTAGCGGCGGAAGGGGTAGGGCAGCGCGAGGAGGTAGCCCACGGTCCGCCGCTCGTGCTCCAGGACGAAGCAGGTCTCCGGGGAGGACACCGTCCGGGACCTGAGGGCCTTCTGGTCCTCGGAGAGGTCGCACGCGGTGTAGGTCCGGGACTCCAGCGCGCTGATGCCGGGCCAGTCGTCCTCGGCGATCGTGCGTATGTGTACGTCGTGGCCCATCGGTTCAGGCCCTTTCATCGATCAGCGTGCAGGGAAGGGGGCTGAACCCGTTGAACCCGCGGGTCATGTAGCCCATGGCGTAGGCACCGCACGCGAGGAGCCAGACCGGGTCCCCCGACGCCACGTCGCGGGGTACGGGGACGCGGCCGCGTTCGTGCGCGTAGGCGTCGTCGCTGTCGCAGGTCGGGCCCGCGACGACGGCGGGGACGAGTTCGCCGGTGGCGGAGTGCGTGGGGAAGACCAGCCGGTACTGGAGCGCGTCCATCTCGTAGAGGCCGTTGAACTTGCCGCAGCTCAGATAGAGCCAGTGCTCGCGCTCCCCGTCCGGCTGCCGCCGGGTGGTCAGGCGGGACACCTGGGCCCGGATGGCGCCGTGGTCGGCGACCAGGTGGCGGCCCGGCTCCATGATGAAGCCGAGCTCCGACGCCGAGACCGCCCGCAGGTGGTCCATGCCCTCGCGGATCACGGTGAACATCTTGTCCAGCGGCGGGTCGAGCCGCCGGCCGTTGCGGTCGACGTACCCGAGGGCGGGGAGCCCGCCGCCGAGGTTGACGTGGTCGAGGTGGATGCCGCGCCCGTTCAGCTCGGTGATCACCTCGGCCAGGTCGTCGACGGCGCGGCGCCAGGCGTCGGGCGTCATCTGCTGGGAGCCGACGTGCACGGAGAGCCCCGCGGGGGTGAGCCCCGCGTCCCGGGCCGCCTCCAGCACCCGTACGGCGTCCTCCGCCGAGCAGCCGAACTTGCGGCTGAGGCCCCACAGGGCCCCCTGCCCGTCGGTGGCCAGGCGGCAGAAGACCCGGGCCCCGGGGGCGTGGGCGGCGATCGCGGCGACGTCCTCGACGCTGTCGGTGGCGAAGTCCCGGACGCCGAGGCGGTGGGCGTCGGCGATGTTGCGGTCGGACTTGATGGTGTTGCCGTAGTGGATCTTCTCCGGCGCCACCCCCGTGGCGAGCGCCTGCTCGATCTCCTGCGGGCTCGCCGCGTCGAAGCCGGAGCCGAGCCGGGCGAGGCGCAGCAGCACCTCGTCGACCGGGCACGCCTTCATCGCGAAGCGGACCTCCAGGCCGGGCAGCTCCCCGGTCAGGGCGGTGTACTGCTGCTCCACCCCTTCCAGATCGATGACAACGCTGTCCTCGGAGGCGGCCGCCAGGGCCGCGCGCATACGTGGTGTCACGTCCATGGTCAGCGCCCCGGACCGGACGCAGCGGCGGGCTCGTGGAGGCCCGCGGTCCGGGCGGTCCGCACCATCGCGCCCCACGCGTCGGTGAGCCGGGCGAAGTCCTCGATGTCCTCGCGCGCCTCGTCCAGCAGGCGCGGCCCCTCCTCGGCCAGGAGGTCGGCGAACTCGGCGTACCTGCCGCCGAGTTTCCGGTAGGAGCGGTCCATGACCGCCAGCCGGTGGACGTTGTCGGAGCGGTCCAGGACCGCGCTGCGCCGGGCGAGGCGCGCTATCTCCGCGGGCCGGACGCGGAGGTCGCCGTCGAGCAGGTCCGCGCTCCCGGCCGCCATCCGGTCGTAGATGTCGTTGAAGTGGAGCATCGACAGGAAGAACTTCGCCAGCCGCCGGTGGTAGGCGCGGAATCCGGCGTCCGTGCGCCGCTCGGGGGTGTAGAAGTTGACGATGTCCCGGTTGTGCAGGACACCGGGGAGCTTCGCGTCGTGCACGAGGTGCAGCAGGAAGTAGTCGCTGCCGATGGTGTCGCGGGCCGGGGGCAGCGGCACCTCCTCGTACACCTCGCGGCGCAGCGCGATGTTGCACATGTCGACGCGCATGGGGTCGACGACGCCCAGCAGGGTGTGGTCCCGGACGTAGGGCTCGGTGCCCGCGCCGCGGAAGGACTCCGCGACCAGCTCCCGCTTCCTGCTCTCCGGCCACTCGGGCGGGGCCCACAGGCTGACCACGTCGTGGTAGACCTCCGGGTCCAGGGCCTCCATCTCGCCGATGTCCACGGACAGTTCCCCGATGAAGGAGCCTCCGGCGAGCACCACGTCGCGGTCCGCGACCGCCGGGTCCAGCTCGGACCGGGTGGCGTCGTCCACCGCGTCCCCGGCCCGTCTGCCCAGGAAAGTCAGCTCGGGGTGGACGGGGTGGGCGGGGGCGCCGTCCCGCTGGAGCTGGTAGGCGCTGTCGGAGTCCCTGCGGTGGACGGACTCGCAGCCGAGGGCGGCGGCGATCAGGAAGGCCCGGTTGGTGCACGCCCCGTAGGAGACGCCGGACGGCAGCATCATCTCCAGCAGCCGGTCCCGCTCGGTCTCCGGGGCCTCCTCCAGCACCCGCCGCAGGAACGCCCGCTGGACGTCCTCGTCGAGGTGGTGGACGTGGACGCCCGGCGCCCGCGTCCCGGCGGCGAGGACGTCCGCGTGCTCCTGGAACACCGGCCGGTCGCAGGAGTCGAGGATCAGCAGGTGCACCTCGACACCGAAGTGCCGCGCCGCGTGGTCGGCCTCGGCGCCGATGGCCGTGAGGGTTTCGGGGCAGGCCCGGTTGGTGGGCAGGGCCAGGCAGATCCGGCGTGTCATCGCTCCCCCCAGGGGGTGAGACCGAGCAGCTTCTCGCCGAGGCCGGTCAGCTCGGCGGAGCCGTAGCGCTGCGATTCGTGCCGCGTCGCGTCGCCGACGAGCGTCTTGTTCCAGTCGGGGGTGGTGAGGTTGCGCCAGGAGTCGATCCTTGAGCGCCGCATCTCCTCGTGCGATTCGAGGGCGGGCATCATCGAGAGGTACTGCACCGAACGGACGCCCTCCTCGGAGGTGTTGCGCTCCACCCCGTGGGCGAGCAGGCCGTTCCAGATCAGCAGGTCGCCCGCCTCCAGCGCGGGCCGCACCACCGGGTACTCCTCGCGGTCGACCGCGGGCCTGATCGGGTCCCGGTCCGCGGGCTGGCCGGCCGCCCACTCCTCGAAGCGGCGGAACAGCTCGGGGTTGCACTGGAACCCGCCGAGCTCGGGGCGGGTGTCGTTGAGCGCGATGATCCCCTGGACCCGCTGCGGGGGATCGGCGAGTGTGGTGTCGACGTCCCAGTGCAGCTCGATGTCGAAGCCCTGGTCCGTCGGGGCTATCAAGGCCCGGTCGCGGTTCCTCACGTTGGGCGGGTTGAGGTTGAGCCGGTCCAGGGTCACCCAGAGCTCCTCGCAGTCCCAGACGTCCACGAAGGCGTCGTAGACGCGCTGGGCCTGGCGGCTGTCCCAGATGTACTGGTGCTGGTAGGCCTCGACGAAGCCGTAGACGTACAGGTCGCGTTCGAGATCGGTGGCGAACTCCCGCTCCGCGTACCAGCTCTCGGGGCGCTCGGGGTCGAGCCCCTGGAAGTCCCAGGCGAAGTCGAGGAGTCTTCGGGCGGCGGCGGGCTCGATGGCCCGGCGGACGACGACATAGCCGTACGTCTGCCAGAAGGTGAAGTCCTCCTCGGACAGGACGCGCAGGGGGCGGGTCTTCTTCAGGTCCCGCAGCGGGGCGGGTGATACGTAGGTCTCGCCGTCGGTGCTGAAGTAGGCGAGGTCCGAGGCCGCTCGGTGCAGTCGCGGTTCGGGGTCAGACATGGTCTCTCTCCCAGCTGATCGGTGCGGCGGTGCGGGTGGCGCGACCCCCGTCAGCCGGTCAACAGGCCATGTCGGCACAACTGTTGGCGGGCGGCGTGGGCCGATGCGAAGGGGATGCCGATCCCGCCCAGTGCCGCCACCGCGTCGGTGTTCGCGCGCACGTCATCGATCAGGACCAGATCCCGGAGAGCGACGTCGGTCTCCTCGCACAGGAGGCGGAAGAACCGCTCGGAGGGCTTCCGGGCCCCGAACCGGTACGAGCCGTAAATCTCCAGGCCCGTACCGCCAAGCAGGTCTGTACCAATCTCCTCTAGCCAGACAGGGTAATTGGACGCGACGACAATCCGATGCGCGCGTCCGCACTCGGTCACCAGCTCTCGCATGCCGTTCAACCAGGCGTAATGTTCCTTGCGCGTACGGTGGAACACCTCGACGTCGAAGGTGAGTCCGGCGTCACGCAGAGCACTCCAGTAAGCCTCCTCCGTCAACTCTCCGCGCTCCAGCGCGTGATAAAGACCCTCCGGGCGGCGCCGGGCGAACTCGTCGAAGGAGATGCCGAAGGCCTTCTCGTGCGCCTCCCGGTAGGGGTCCCTCAGCAGCGTGTCCATCAGGTCGAAGGCGATGATCACGCGGCACTCCCCGTCCCGGTCCGGGCCAGCAGCGCAGCCGCGTAGGCCCGCAGCACCGGCTGCTCCCGCTCATGGACGACCCGCACCGGGCCGCCGCCGCGCCCCCGGGGCCCCTGTCCCGCCAGCACCGCCGCGTGCCGCCGCAGGACGTAACTCCCGGACGCCGCCGCGTGGAAGGCCGACGGGTCCTCGTCGGCGCGCCGCGCCCACTCCCGGTGCCCCTCGCCCAGCGCCGTCCGGGACGCCTCCAGGAGGTCGGTCCCGCAGAGCCCCGGGCGCAGCGCGCCGACCTCGATGCCGTGCACCGTGGTGGTGAGGTCCACACAGACCGGCCCGTCGGCGCGCCGTCCGGCCAGCGCGCCGAGCGCGGTCTCGGCCGCCCAGTCCTGTTCGGTGCCGCGCCTGCGCAGCAGCAGCGCGAACGGGAACGCGCAGCCCTCCCGCCGCCCGACCGGTCCGCTCACCTTCCAGATCGCGCAGATCCGGTGGGAGGCGCCGAGGACGACGGCGTTGACGTGGAGCCCCGTGCTCATGGGTGCCATGCGTTCGTTCCCGCTGTCGTGGGTGAGCGGCCGGGGCCCGGTCGTGAGGACCGGGCCCCGGCCCGCCGAGGTGCTCAGTGGCTCAGCACGTAGCCGTCGCCGGGGCGATGGCTACGGGAACGTCGCAGGTCGGCCACCGCGAAGGTGCGGAGCAGCCAGCGGTCGCCCCCGTCGTAGCGCGGCCGGAACGCGGTCCGGCCGTGCGTGGTCACCCGGTTGTCCACGATCGCCAGGTCCCCCGGGGTGAGCCGGACCGTGTGGGAGGCCGCGTCGATGGCCGCCTCCAGCTCGACGAGCGCCTGGCGCGCCTCACGGGTCAGGGCCGTCGTGGCGGAGAAGTCCACCCGCAGGTCGGGGTCCTCCGGGTCGCCGGAGAGCACCGGCCTGGGCGGGGTGGTGCCGTCCGCCGAGCCGAAGGAGGGCGGCGGCTGGGTGCTGAACTCCGGTCGGAACAGGGCCTGCCTGGTCCGCTCCGACAGTGCGGGCAGCGCCTGGCGTACCGATCCGGTACGCAGTCCCGCCGCGCCGTCGTGGTCGGCGCGCAGGCACAGCAGCATCACGAAGTCCGGGCGGTGGACGTGGAAGGCGTTCTCGATGTGGAAGGAGAGCAGGGTTGACCCGGCGTTGCCCTCGAAGTCCTCCTTGCCCGGTACCGGCACGACGTCCTGCACCAGCGCGCCGGACTTCTCCGGGGCGTAGGCGGCCGGGTCGCCCAAACCGCCGGCGGCGGTCATCAGCAGGGTGGCGGCCGGGACCGTCGTCTCGCGGCGGACGGAGCCGTCCGCCTTCGGGGTGGGCGGCACCAGGGCCTCGTCGACGGGCAGTCCGCGGAACAGCATGGCCCCGCAGTCGCCCGAGTCCCGGCGGAAGTCGCGTACCGCCGCCCGGAAACGGCCCGGCAGCTCCTCCCAGGCGCCGCGCGCCGCGGCCGTCGTGTCGGGGTCGTCCAGCCGGCCGCCCGCGGCGCGGCACACGCTCTCCGCGGCCCGCCGGACCACCGCCGTCTCGTCGTCGGACAGGGTGAAGGAGGCGGGCAAACTCAGCTTCAGGCCCAGGGCGTTCATCGGGGGTCCTCCGTGTCGGTCCAGTCCGTGGCCAGCTCGGCCGGGACCGGGGTGCGGGCGGGGTCGGCGTCCGGCGTCCAGGCGACCACCCGGCTGTCCCAGGAGGCGGTGACCGCCGCGTCGCCGAGCCAGGTCACCGCGCTCACCGCGCTGCCGTGGCCGTCCAGCACGTGGCTGTGGAGCGGGGCGAGGGTCGTCGGGTCCAGGACCCACAGCCGCCCGGTGTAGTCGTAGGAGCCGGTGACGAGCAGCGGTTCGCCGCCCGGGTGCCAGGCCGCGCACTTGGCGGACTCGTCGTGGCCGACCAGGACCTGGAGCAGCTCCCCGGTGTCCAGGTCGTAGATGCGGCTGGTGCGGTCGCGGGAGACGGTGGCGAGGAGCGAGCGGCCCGCCACCCGGGTCACCGAACCGCCGTTGATGAGTTCGCCGTGGCCGCCGAAGGAGCGGATCAGCCTGCCCTCGGCGGTGATCAGGTGGGCCTGGCGGTCGGTGGAGTAGGTGACCAGGCGGTCCGCGTCGACCCAGGACACGTCCTTGATGGACCCGTCGTGGCCCTCGTAGTGGACGCCGGGCACCAGGTCGTCGCCGGTCCAGGTGTAGAGGTCGAGTCCGCCCTCGTAGTCGGCGACCGCGAGCCGCTTGCCGTCCGGGGACCAGGCGGCCCGGTTCACCGGGTGCGCGCGCTCGACGAAGGCGACGTCCTCGCCGGTGGCGGCGTCGGCGACGCCCACCCGCCCGGAGAACGAGCCGTAGGCGACGAGTCCCGGCAGCGCCTCCGACACGGCCACGGTGTTGATCAGGCTGCCGTTGCCCACCGGGACCTCGCGCGCGGTGGCCCCGGGGTGGCTCCAGACCCGGACCGTGCCGTTGTCGCTGCCCGCGGCCAGCACCTCCCCCGCGGCCGAGACGTGGTTGACGCCGTGCGTGGAGACGGGTGCCTCCAGGATGATCTCGCGGACCTCGCCGGGCAGGGCGTCCGCCGCGATGCCGGGGACGTCGATCACGGCGGGCAGCGCCGAGAACGTACCGGCGATGATGGTCCGGCCGTCCGCCGACCAGTCCACCGAGCGCGGCCACAGGTGCGCGCCGTACCAGCGGACCAGGGGGCGGCAGTCGGCTATGTCCCACAGGGTGATGGTGCTGTCGTAGGCGCCGATGACGATGCGGGCGCCGTCCTTCGACCAGGCGACCGACTTCACGGCGGCGGTGTACGGGCCGACCTTGGTGACCAGTTCGCCGTCGGTCCGCACGATGTGCACGAAGCCGTCGTCGCAACTGGCCGCGAGGAGCGTCCCGTCGGGCGACCAGCGGCACATCTCGGCGTGCCCGGCCTGCGGCAGGTCGCGCAGCAGCGCGCCGTTGGTGTCCCAGAGGCGGATGGTGGCGTCCTCGCCGCAGCTGGCGAGGACACCGGTGGGCGCGGCGTCGACCGACATGCAGTGGTCGGCGTGGAAGATCACGCCGTCCTCCAGGACGCCGGTGCGGATGTCCCAGATCCGGCCGGTGCCGTCCTGCGAGACGGTGACCAGGCGGTTCTCGTCCAGCCAGGCCAGGGCGTTGAGGTCGTCGGGCTGCCGGGCGAGCAGCTGGACCTGGCGGCCGGTGGCCACGTCCCAGATCCGGCAGGTCTTGTCGGCAGAACCACTGGCGAGAAGCCGCCCGGAGGGCGAGAACCGCACCCCGTTGACGAGCCGGGAGTGGCGGCCGATCCAGCGCGGGGCGGTGCCGGTGCGGTCCCAGAGGGCGACGCGGCCGTCGTAACCGGCGCTGGCGTAGTGGACCCCGTCCGGGCTGAACGCGACGGAGGTCTGGGGGGAGGCGTGCACCGCGGAGGTGTCGCTGGTGGCGCGGGGGTGGAAGACGTCGACTGTCCGCATGATCTCTCGAACTCCTGACAGAGCAGATGGATGGGCAGGTGGGGTGAAGCGGGACAAAAGGGTGGGACATCGGGGTGGTGAGGCAGCGAAGTGGCGAGCGGTGGAGAGGGGGTTGCCGGGTCGCGGGGGATCCGTCAGCCGGGCGTGCCGAGCGGCGCGGCGGCGGCGGCCAGCTCCGCCCCGGCGCTCAGCCCCTCCTCGGTCAGCCTGCGCAGCGGGTCCATGACCCGGCGCAGCAGCGGCAGGCCGACCACCTGGGCCAGGCCGCCCAGCGGGATGGTCTCCACGGCGCGGGCGCGGACGGCGGGGTCCGGCCCGCGGTCACCGGCGGGGAGCCGCTCCAGGGTGGCCCCGTAGAGGACGGCCGCCGTCCAGGCCGCAGTGGCGTGGTGGATCTGGAGTCCGGCGGCCGCGAGGTCGCGGAACAGCACCGCGGGGACCGGCTCCCACCGGGCCAGTTCGCGGACCCGGCCCGGGTCGATGCCCAGGGCCCGGACGCTCTCGTCCCAGTACGTCTTGACGTAACGGCCGCCGGGGCCCGTGGGGGTGAGGCCGTAGACGTGCCCCTTGAAGAAGTGCGGGTAGAAGTCCAGCGCCTCCAGCGTCCCGGAGCCGGGGCCGGTGCGCCGGGCGTCCGGCGCGTCGCCCACGAAGCAGGGCGAGCGCCGCGGCCCCTGGTTGTCGTTGCCCACCAGGCTCTCGCCGCCCCGGTGTTCGACCAGGTTGGGCACGGCGATGTACAGCGCGGCCCCCCGCTCCCGGAGGAACGCGGCCAGGGCCTCGTCGTCCGGCGGCGCGCCGTGCCGCAGCGACTCCGCGGCGTACGCGGCGAACTTCTCGGCCAGGTCGCGGGGGAGCGCCACGGCGAGGGAGGGCGCGTACTCGTCCGGGATGGCCCGCGCCCAGCCCGCGCCGCTGAGCGCGGCGAGCCGCACGGCCGCGCCGTTCCAGTGGTTCCAGTTGCCGTAGAACGCGATGGGGTCCTCGGGCCGGCCGGCGACGGCCTCGGCCACCAGGTCCAGGAAGCCGTCGGCGGGCAGGACGTCGTCCTGGAGGACGAGCCGGTGGCTCGCCGTGCCGTACGGTCCGGCCCAGGCGGCCGCCGCCGTGCGCAGCGGGGTGGGCGGGCCGTCCGGTTCCGGGTCGAGGACGAGCAGCGGTGCGTCGGCGGGATGCCCCCCGGCGGACGGGACGCGGTCCAGCAGGTCCTGCGCCTGGGCCCGTCGCCGGGGG
This sequence comes from Streptomyces sp. NPDC101181, assembly GCF_044767975.1. Classification (NCBI taxonomy): domain Bacteria; kingdom Bacillati; phylum Actinomycetota; class Actinomycetes; order Kitasatosporales; family Streptomycetaceae; genus Streptomyces; species Streptomyces sp. NPDC101181. The sequence continues at coordinate 11,537 of NZ_JBIWOX010000022.1, forward strand.
TGGGCCATGACCCGGATGCCGGGGCGGGGGGACGTCTGGCTCATGACACATCCTTCGTGGTGACGGGCGCGAGGCTGTCGTCCGGGCCGCCGTCGTCGTCCGGGCCGGGGACCGCCGCCCCGGGGGCTTCGGCCTCCTCGTCGTCGGCGGGGGCGATGCGGTACGCGGTGAGCTGGACGCCGAGGGCGGCGAGCAGGGCGATCCCGCCGAACGCGGCGCACACCCACAGGGCGCCCCGGTCCAGGACGAACCCGGCGAGCAGCGGGATGAAGAGGCCGGAGAGCCCCCAGGAGAGCTGGAAGAGCGACATGTACCGGCCGCGGATCGCGGTGGGCGCGCTGCTCGCCACCAGCGCGTTGGCGGCGGGCAGGGCGATCATCTCGCCGAGGGTGAAGACCAGCATCACCGGGACGAGCAGCACGATCGCGGTGCCCGGCGGGACCTTGGTGACGAGGTAGAGCCCGGTGAAGACCACGGTGAAGATCAGTCCGGCCCGGACGATGAGGCGCTGGCGGGGGACGTGGGCGACCTTCGCCGTCACCGGCATCTGGGCGAGCATGATGGCGACGCTGTTGATCCCGAGGAAGAACGCGGGCGCCCAGCCGGGCAGCTTCATGATCTGTGTCGCATAGGCGGGGAGGATCGTCGCGGGCAGGGCCCAGGCGAAGGTCAGGAGCATGAAGGAGAAGCAGAAGCCGGTGAAGGCGTGGTCCTTGAACGCGGCCCCCCAGCCGAGCTCCTTCTCCCCGGCCGCGGGTTCCTCGGGCGGGCGCCTGGCGGCGACGTTCACCCCGGCCAGGAGCACCGCGGCGACCAGCGAGGTGATCACGTTCAGCGCCAGCACGAGGTCGGCGGCGCCGCGGCCGAAGAGGATGGTGAGCCCGGAGCTGGCGAGGGCCCCGGTGGCGACGGTGAAGTTCTTGATGGTGCCGACCGCCGCGTAGGTGGCGTCGAGCTTGCGGCCCGACGTCAGGTCCACCACGATCACCGGCCAGCTCGCCCAGTACAGCCGGTCCCCGGCCATCACCAGGAACGTGGCGACCGCGATCAATGTCCACTCGGAGGCGAACGGGTAGAGGCCGTAGCCCACCGCGGTGACCAGGTTGCTGGCCACCAGCACGGACTTGGGCGAGAACCGGTCGACCAGCCAGCCCGCGATCAGCGCCACCGGGAGGGAGGCGAGCGTTCCGGCGCTGACCGCCGATCCGATGGCCGAGAAGGACAGCCCGGTGCCGAAGGAGAAGTAGAGGAAGGCCAGCGGGGCGAACAGGCCCCAGCCGAAGGTGTCGATGAAGACGGAGGAGAAGATGCGGCCGCGCTGCGGGATGCGGGGCAGACCCAGGTTGATCATGCCGTGCCCTCCGTCGTGGTGGTCCCGGCCGTCTCCGGCCGGACCTTGTGCCAGGTGTCGCGGCCGGTGGCCAGCTCCCACACCGCGCGCCAGGCCGAGGTCGACTCCGCCAGTTCGAACGGCAGCAGGAACACCCAGCCGGAGCCGACCCGCAGGACCTCCCACACCGGGTCGCGGGAGACGGAGCGGATCCGCAGGGCCTCCCCGGCGAGCAGGGCGGCGGCGGGCAGCCGCAGCGCGCGGTAGCGCAGGGCCCCGGCCGTCACGGGCAGGACGCTGAGCTGGGCGAGCAGGCTGAGGGTCATCAGCGTCACGGCGGCGCGCGGCCGGCCGGGCAACGGCTCGCCGCGCAAGAAGCGGAAGCCGATGTCGAGCTGCCCGCGGATCCACCGGGTGCGCTGGCGCAGCGCGGGCCCCACGAGCGAGACCCGGGTGCCGTACGAGAAGGAGACGACGCGCCCCATGCGGACACCCGCGGCGGCGGCGCGCACCGCCCACTCGTACAGCTCCTCGACCCCGTCCTCGCGGAGCGGGCCGACCTCCTCCAGCGCCTTGCGGCGGAAGTAGACGGAGCTGCCGAGCAGCATGTGCGTCCCGGTGCGGCGGTTGACGTACTCCATGGCGCCGAAGAAGGCGGCGGACTGCGCGAGCGTGATCCGGTTGACCAGGTCGCCGCCCGGCTCGGGCAGTTCGATGGCGTCGACCACGTCGAGGTCGCGGGCCTCCAGCGCGGCCACGGCCTGCCTGAGCTGGGCCGGGTCCGGGACGGTGTCCGCGTCGTAGACGGCGACGAACGGGTCCTGGACCTCGCGCAGCGCGTGGTTGAGGGCCTTGGCCTTCGGGGTCATCGTGGGCACGGCCACCACCCGCAGGTCGCCGTCGAAGTCCGGGCGGGCCGCGGCGGCGACGGCCTCGGCGGCCGCCACGTCCTCGGGGTGACGGGCGTCCAGGAGCCAGCGCACCGACAGCTTCCCGTGCGGGTAGTCCAGCGCCGGGAGCATCGCGGCGGAGCGCCGCAGGATCTCGGGGGTCTCCCGGTAGAACGGGATGAGCAGGGTGACCGGGGGCAGTTCCCCGGCGTCGGTCGCGGGGTGTTCCCGTGGTACGAGGCGGGCGTTGGGGAGGAGAAATCCAGTCACTGTGTCCCTCTGGTCCTGGCGGCGGGGCGGAGTTCGACCCGCAGATCACTTCCGGTCCGGTCCACCGCGGTGACGCGGAGCCGGTGCGCGTCGCCGATCGACGCGATGCCCAGCCCACCGACGGCGCTGACGCCCTCGGAGCCCAGCAGCAGCGGTGCCACGTAGGCGACGACACGGTCGGTGAGACCGGCGGTGAGGAAGGCGGCGGCGAGCCGGGGCCCGCCCTCGACGAGCACGGAGCGCACGCCCCGTTCGCCCAGCGCTTCGAGCAGGGCGAGCGGCGGGAAGCGCCCGTCCGCGCCGGTCTTCAGGCGCAGGACGTTCGCCTCGTCGACGCCCGCGATGCCGGTGCCGGGCGCGGTCACCACCAGCGCGGGCGGCTCGCCGTCCAGCAGGCGTGCCCCGGCGGGCAGTTCACCGCGGGCGTCCAGCGCCACGCGCAGCGGCGCGGTGCCCTCGACGCCGTGGCGCAGGTCGAGCCGGGGGTCGTCGGCCCGCCAGGTGCCGGCGCCGACGAGGATCGCGTCGTGCCGGGCGCGCAGGCGGTGCGCGTCGGCCCGGGACTCGGGCGAGCTGATCCAGCGGGAGGAGCCGTCGGCGGCGGCGCTGCGGCCGTCCAGGGTGGTGGCGAACTTCCAGGTGACGAAGGGCCGTCCGGTGCGGACGGCGGTGAGCCACATCTCCAGGACCGCCTCGGCCTCCTCCTGAAGGACGCCGCCGACCACCTCGACGCCCGCGGCGGCGAGCCGCGCGGCACCGCCCGCGGCGAGGTGGTTCGGGTCGTCGACCGCGTACAGCACGCGGCGGACCCCGGCCTCGATCAGCGCGCGGGAACAGGGGCCGGTGCGGCCCTGGTGGTCGCAGGGTTCCAGGGTGACCACGGCGGTGGCGCCCCGGGCGCGCTCTCCGGCCCGGCGCAGCGCGTCGGCCTCGGCGTGCGGGGTGCCGGGGCCCCGGTGGACGCCGGTCGCGAGGGTGGTGCCGTCGGCGTCGAGGAGGACGCAGCCGACCGCGGGGTTGACGCCGGTCGATCCCACCCGGTCCGCGGCGATCTCCAGCGCCCGGCGCATGGCGGCCCGCTCCGGACCGGTCGGCTCGGCGGCGGCGCCGGGCGGCGTCTCAGACCTCCAGGGCATGACCGGCCCGTTCGCGCTTGGCCGTCAGGTAGGCGTGGTTGTTCTCGTTGACGAAGGTGCCCGTGGTGACGACCTCGGTGATCGCGACGCCGTGCGCCCGCAACTGGGCCCCCTTCTCAGGGTTGTTGGAGAGCAGCCGGATCTCGGGGATGTCCAGGGCCCGCAGCATCTCGGCCGCCACCCGGTAGTCCCGCAGGTCGTGGCCGAAGTTGAGGACCGCGTTGGCCTCGAAGGTGTCGAGCCCCTGGTCCTGGAGGAGGTAGGCGTCGAACTTGTTGTAGAGCCCGATCCCGCGCCCCTCCTGGCGCAGGTAGAGGATGATGCCGCCCTCGTGGGAGCAGATCGCGAGGGCCTCGTGGAGCTGGGGGCCGCAGTCGCAGCGCTGGGAGCCGAAGACGTCACCGGTGAGGCATTCGGAGTGCACTCTGACCAGCGGGTCGCTCCGCTTCTCCCAGCCCGGGAGCAGGACCGCGATGTGCTCGCGGCTGTCGTGCAGACCGTGAAAGCTGACCATGGTGCTCGGGCGTCGCCCCAGGCCCGGAACGTTGATCGGGACCTCGACCCGCGCCCTCACCCGTACGGTGTCGACGGGTGCGTCGATGACGTCTTCTTTTCCTTCGGTTCGCATTCCTGACCACCCTGCATCGTGATTGACAAATGGGAACTGCGAGCGGGGCGAAAGGGCCGTCTCCCTCTGCTCTTCACTCGTCCCTCCGACAGACGCGGTGACCACGGACCGCGTTTTCCTGCGTCATTCCGGCGAACGATCCGGGAGCGGCCGAGACCATCGAAAAGACGTCGGCGAAAATACGCCGAAGGCCTTATGGGAATCAGCTCCTCCGGATGTCCGGCCGCCCCCCTCTTTTCCGTGGCCGACTCCGGGTCGAGTTGTCGTGTTGCCTGCCGAGAATCCTGCTGTTCGAAACTCACTTGCGACAGGGGAAACGTGTGGCATGATCATGCATCGCGCGAACCTGAAGGATGTACAGATGTGCATGAAATCGGACATACTGAATAATGTCCAGGCGTCTGAGATCTGCGAGAGGGGGCTCGAGTTCTATGCGCGCTTTTTGAAGGGTCACTCGATAAAGGGGGAATCCCCCGAGTGCCTGACGCGGCTGGGACTTCTGCGGCGCACCGACGACGGCCGGCTGGTCGCCATTCCGCCGGGACTCGCCGCGGGAAGCCTGGTCCGGCCGATGGAAGCGGCCATCGACCGGCAGCAGCACGCGCTCGACGCCGTACGCACATCGATCCAGCGGGCCGAGCAGGTCTACCGGGACAGCTACCGGGAGGACGGCGTCCAGGCAGCGCGGGTGATCACCGGCGCCGACCTCATCAGCACCACGCTCAGCTCGGCCGTGGACTCCTGCCGGCAGGAGCTGCTGACCGCCCAGCCCGGCGGCGGCCGCCCACCGGAGCTGCTGGCGAAAGCGCTCGACAGCGACCTCCCGGCGCTCGCCCGCGGGGTGCGGCAGCGGACGATCTACCAGCACACCGTGCGGACCCACAGCCCCACGCTCTCCTACGTCGAGCAGATATCCGGCGCGGGGGCGGAAGTCAGGACGCTGGACGAGGTGTTCGACCGGATCATCGTCATCGATCAGCGCATCGCCTTTGTTCCCGATCCGGGTGAACAACGCAGCAGGACCGCCCTGGCCATCGAGCACCCGGGACTGATCCGCTATCTCGTGGGGATCTTCGAACACGCCTGGGAACGGGCCACTCCGCTCAGCTACTCCCCCGGGGCCCACCGGCCGCCGCTGCTCGCCGACGAAACGCGCAAGTCCATTCTCCAGCTCATGGTCAACGGATATACCGACGAGGCCATCGCGGGACGGCTCGGCATGAGCGTCCGTACGGTGGCCACCCATGTGCGCAGGGCCGCGGAGACCTTCAACAGCCGCAGCCGCGCTCAGCTCGCCTATCTGATCGCCAAAGCCGGACTGCTCGACGAGGGTGTGGATCTGTGAAAAACCGGTCGAACCAAGGCTGTTGACACCCCCGAGAAGCTCCTCCTATGGTCTGGACCACTCATCGCACAGGCGGCTGAACGGCCACATTGGGGGTCCCGTGAACGGCTTTGGTGATGCTCAGGACAGTCCCGCGACCGTTACGGAAGATCCCCTTCCGTTGTTGCCGGTCACTCTCGACCAGGCGCATTCCCCGCAGAAGGTCATGGCCCACGGCGATCTGCTGCGGCGTTTCGTTGCGGGGGACGAGTTCAAGCCGATCCACATGCGGATCGGGATCATGGGCGCCTGCAACATGCGCTGCCACTTCTGCAACTTCCACTCCCCCAACGAGGAGCAGTTCTACGACCTCTTCTCGTTCAAGGACTCCATCAGGACCGACAAGGCCGTCACGCTGATGCGGGAGTTCGCCGCCAACGACGGCCGCGCCGTGACCTTCTGCGGCAGCGGCGAGTGCACCATCCACCCCGGATACGCGCAGATCAGCCGGTCCGCGCACGAGGCCGGACTGCGCATCGGCCTGATCACCAACGGCTCCCGGCTCGGCCGCCCGGCCATCGCCGAGGCCGTCGCGGACACCCACACCTGGGTACGGATCGGGCTCAACGCCGGGACCGAGGCCACGTTCAACGAGATCACCCGGGACCGGGAGCAGACCTTCGCGTCCTTCGTCTCGGCCGTGGGACGGCTGCGCGAGACGGCGGTGGCCCCGGACTTCCGGATCGGCTTCAACTTCGTCATCACCCGGGCCAACCACCAGGAGATCCTGGACGCGGCCCGTATCGGCCTGGAGTCCGGCGCCCACTACGTGCGCTTCGAGCCGGAGTTCTACAGCGCGCTCGGCCACGAGACCATCGAGGCGGTGATGCCGGAGATCACCGAGGCCCTGCGGGAGGCCGCGACCCTCTCCACCGACGCCTACGAGGTCTCCGTACCCAAGCTCGACCGGGGGCCGATGGACCAGGTCGAGGACGTCGAGGGCGACTTCGAGCGCTGCCACTACAGCCGGTTCGTGACGGCGGTCGGCGCCGACGGCAACCTCTACCCGTGCCCGCAGGTCCACCTCAACAGCCGCTATCTCATCGGCAACGTCCTGGACCAGGGCTACGCGCAGGTGCTGGAGGGCGGTCCGCGCGCCGAGTGGGAGGCGGCCAACCCCCGCCGCACCGACCTGTGCAAGTCGTGCTTCTACCGGCCGCAGAACGAGCTGCTGGAACACCTGCACCGCGGTCAGATCCAGCTGGACCGGGCCCTGGACTCCTACGCCGTGGAAGTCCCCAGCACCCTGCACGCCGACTTCATCTGAGCCGACGTCACGGGCCCGGCCTCCCGGGCCCGCCGCTCCTCTCACGAAACCGGGCCTCCCATCACCATGCAGATCAGCTCCCTGCGCCGACTCCTCGACACCCCGCCGGCGCCGTACGCCCCCTCCGGCCCGGCCGGGTCCGCCGCGCGCCGCACCGCGCTGCGGGCCCGCGTCGAGCGCCTGGCGCGGGTCGAACCCGCGCACCGCGAGGTCCGGGTGACCGCCTCCACCGTGACCGTGCGCGACGGGCTGCGGCGGGAGGACCTCACCCTCGCCTCCCCGGCGCGCGGCGCGTTCCGGGCGGTCCTGCTCTCCCCCGAGAACTCCTCCTCCGAAACCTCCACCGAAGGGGAGCCGACCCCGCTGCCCGGCGTCCTGGTCCTCGGCGGGAAGAACGCCCGCCTGGACCACCTGACCGGGGCGACGCCCCCCGACCACCCCGACCGCGACATCGCCGCCCGGCTCGCCAGGGCCGGGTTCACCACCCTGGCCCTGGACCACGGCATCGGCGGCGGGCTCGACCCCGACCGGCTCGCGGGCCGCGACGAAGGGGCTCTGCTCGCCCATGCCTTCGCGCTCACCGGCCACTCGCTGCTGGGCGCGCTGACCGGGGACGCGCTCGGCGCGCTGGAGGTGCTGCGCGCCCACCCGCTGGCGGACGCCGGCCGCACCGGCCTGTTCGGACACAGCCTGGGCGCGGCCGTCGCCCTGCACACCGCGCTGCTGACCGACCGGCCCCTGCCCCTCTGCGCGGCCGCCCACCTCGGCAGCTATCCGGCGCTCTACGGGCGGCTGCTGACCGGGTTCGAGGGCGCGGCCCTGCCCGGCGTCCTGGAACACGCCGACCTCCCCGACCTCTACGCGGCCCTGGCCCCGGCCCCCCTCCAGCTCCAGTACGGCACGCGGGACCCGTATCTGGAGACGGCGGACGCCCGCGCCGCCGCCGAGAGCGTCCGCCGGGCGTACGAGGAGGCGGGCGCCCCCGAGCCCGACGTGCTCGAACTCCCCATGGGCCACGGCACGCACCCGGTGCACGCCGCCGAGTTCTTCGCCCGGGAACTGGCCGGGGCCCCCGCGCACCCGGCCCCCGTGCCCGCCCAGCGCGTCCGCTTCACCGTCGCCGAGCGGCGCACGGTCCTGGAGCGGGTGGACGGGGCGCTCGCCTCCGGCGTCCTGACCCAGGGCCCGCTGGTCGCCCGGTTCGAGGAGCTGACCCGCGACTGGACCGGCACCCCGGGCACCGCGGTCGCCTCGGGCTCCGCCGCCCTGGAGATCGCCCTGCGCACCATCGGGGTGGCGGGCCGCACGGTGCTCGTTCCCGTCAACACCTTCTTCGCGACGGCCGCCGCCGCGGTGCGCGCCGGGGGCCGCGCCCGGTTCGTCGACGTGGAGCTGGACGGACTCGGCATGGACCCGGACGCCCTGCGCACCGCGCTGGAGCGGTGGCCGGACACCGCCGCCGTGGTACCCGTCCACATCGGCGGGATCCTCTCCCCGGCACTCGACGGCGTCCTCGCCGCGTGCGCGGAGCACGGCATCCCGGTCCTGGAGGACGCGGCGCACGCCTTCGGCAGCACGCTGGGCGAGCGACCGGCGGGAAGCCTCGGCCGGTTCGGGGCCTTCTCGTTCTTCCCCACCAAGGTCGCCCTCAGCGGCGAGGGCGGGCTCCTCACCTCCGCCGCTCCGGGCGACCTGGAGGACGTACGGCGCTGGCGCGACCACGGCAAGAGCGCCCAGGGCTCCACCCTGCACGACCGGCCGGGCGGCAACTGGCGGCTCAGCGAACTGCACGCCGCCCTCGGCACGGTGGACCTGGAGCGGTTCGCGCGGACCCTGTCCGCGCGGCGGTCGCTCGCCGCGCACTACGACACCCTGCTGAAGGACGTCCCGTCGCTGCGGCCGCACCCGGTGCCCCCGGAGGCGGGGAGCAACTACTACAAGTACCTCGCCCACCTCGACGGACCGGTGGACCGGGACACGCTGAAGAGCAGGCTCCGCGAGCGGCACGGCGTGCGGCTGGCGGGCGAGGTCTACGACCATCTGCTGTGCGACCACCCCTACTTCCGGGACGCCACCGGCCCGGGGGAGCTGTTCCCGCGCGGCCGGTGGTTCGCCCGTCACCACATCGCGCTGCCGCTGTACCCCTCCCTCACCCACGAGGAGCAGATCCGGGTGGTCTCAGCGCTCCGCTGCGAGCTGTCGTGACGCGCCTCCTGCACGCCTTCCGCCGGGGCCGCTGGACCCCGTCCCTGGACACCGCGCCGCTGCCCGGACGCGCCGGGGACCGGCTCGCCCTGGTCCCGGAGATCGTGGCCGCCGCCGACCGCCGCCGCTGGGACGGCCTCGCCCCCGGGCTGCCGCCAGCCCCGGACCGGCGGCGCGAACTGCTGCTGGACGCCCTGGACCTGTTCGAGCGCGGGACCCTGGACGTCGGCGGGCTCGGGCCGCAGAGCGGCGCGGAGTTCCGGGACGCGCTGTGGGAGTCGGCCGGGATACCGGGGCCGCTGGCCGAGCGCTGGTGCGGGATGCTCCGGACCACCCTGGAGGCCCGCCCCGAGCCGTCGCCGGACCGGGCCCTGGCCCTGGTGTCCCTGCCCGGCAACACCTTCACCTGCCTGGAGACGGTGCTGGAGCAGGTCGAGCGGTCGGCGGCGGTGTGGGTCCGCCCCAGCCGACGCGAACCGCTCTCGGCGGCCCGGCTGGTCGCCGCCCTGCTCGCGGCGGGCTGGCCCCCGGAGCGCGTCTCCCTCTACCCGACCGCTCAGCCCGCGCTGCGCGGCCTGATCCGGCTCACCGACCGGCACGTGGTCTACGGCGGCTCCGCGCTCGCCGCCGCCGTCCGGACCCCGGCCGGCCTCACCCTGCACGGCCCCGGCCGGGCGTGCGCCCTGGTGCCCGCGGGGATGGCGACCGCGGCGGCGGCCGACTGGCTGCTCCCGCTGATCGCCGCCGACTCCGGCCGGTTCTGCAGCAACGTACGGACCGTGCTCACCGCGGGACCGGCCGAACCGCTGGCCCGTGCTCTGGCCGCCGCGCTGGACACGATCGATCCCCGGACGGCCGACTCCACCTGGCCGTTGACGGCCTTCCGGGAACCGGGAGCCGCCGAGCGGGCCACCCGTTCCGTCGCGGAGCGGATGCGCCCCGGGGACCGGCTGCTCACCCGCAGACCCCCGGTGGTGGTGACCGGGGGCGACACCTACGCCACCCCCCATCTGGTGCTGACCGGCGATCAGCCCCCGGGGGCGCCCGAGCACCCGTTGCTCGGCCACGAGGTCCCCTTCCCGTTCGCCGCCGTCGCCCGCGCCACCGCCCCGGCCGCCGAAGCCCTCGCCGCCCGTTCGCTGTTCGTGTTCCGCCCGTGGTCCGCGGCGGCGGTCCGGAGGGATCCCCGATGACGACACCACCGACCGCCGGGCCTGCCCGGGCCACTCCGGGCGGGCCCGCCGCGGCCTACCCGGCGATGCGCGAGCGCGTCCCGGAGCTGGCCGTCGGTCTCGACGCCTGGACGCGCCGCATGATGCGGTGGCACTTCTCGCCGGAGACCGGCTCCCCGTTCTGGGTCTCCCGCCGCGACTCTCTCGGCTTCGACCCGGTGAAGGACGTCCAGGGGTACGCGGACCTGGAGCTGTTCGGCCTCTTCGACAAGGCCCCCCTCCGGGCCGCCCGCGCCCGGGACCTGCGGCCGCGCGGCTACCGGGACCGCCCGTTCCGGATCTTCGAGACCGGCGGCACCACCGGCGCCCCCTGCCGGATCGTGAACGTCACCCGCCTCGCGTACGACGTGGAGATCTACCGGACCGTGCTGGAGGCCCGCGGCCTGAGCGGCGGCGACGTCCTCGCCATGACCCCCATGGGCCCGCACGCCTACGGGCACTTCGTGGAGGCCCTCGCGGACTCCTGGCACGGGGCCGTGCACGCCATCGACTTCGACCCGCGCTGGGTGAAGACCGCGCTGCGCTCGGGCGGGGACGCGGACACCTACACCGGTCACCTCGTCGCCCAGACGCTGCCGCTGCTCTCCGCCGAGCGCCCCGCGTTCCTGTTCACCACCCCCCGGCTGCTCGTCGAGCTGGCCATGCGGCTGCCGGAGCCCCTGCACACGTACGGGGTACGGGCCGTCTGCACCGGCGGGACCTCCTGCACCCCCGCCGAGGCGCAGTTCCTGCGCGAGGAGCACCTGGCGGGCGTGGCGTGGCTCGACACCTACGGCAACACGCTCGCCGGCCACGCCCTCCAGGCCGACGCCGTGCCGGACGGCCCCGCCCTGCCGCCGGGCGCGACGCACTCGTACCACCTGCCGCCGCCCTTCGCGGTGCTGACCGTCGTGGACCCGCACGACCCGTGGCGGGAGGTGGCCGTCGGAGAGCGCGGGCGGGTGCGGGTCACCACGCTCCTGGAGGACCTGTTCATCCCGCACCTGCTGGAGCGGGACAGCGCCGTCCGGACCGGGCCGCACCCGTGGTTCCCCTGGGACGGGGTGGCCGCGGTGCGCCCCCTGGAGGAGGACGGCGACGGCGCGGAGGAGGCGGTGGAGGGCGTGTACTGACCGGCCGCCCCGCGCGCCACGGATCGCCGAATTCCCTGCCCGCCCGTGCCGGAGGACGCCTGATGCCCGAACCGACGCTGCACTCCAACGGGGTTCCCATCCCCTTCTCGCCGGACCTGTTCGCCCCGCTGCGCGCGAGCGCGGATCTGCTCCACGACCCGGCCGCCCTGCGAAGACGGCTGGGCGCCGACGGGTATGTCTACCTGCCGGGCGCCCTGGACCGGGCGGCGGTGCTGCGGCTGCGCGGCGCCTACTTCTCGCTGCTGCCGGAGGGGTATCTGGCCGCGGGGAGCCGCCCGGAGGACGGACTGTTCTCCGGGCGCGTCCCGGCGGGCCTGGCGGAGTACGGCGTCGCCGGGCACCCCGCGCACGCCTTCGTCCGCTCCCGCGCGTTCGAGGAGTTCACCGCCGACCCGTTCCTCGCCGCCCTGGCCCGCGAACTGCTCGGCGGAGACGCGTGGATGCTGCCCCGGCGGATCCTGCGCCACTTCCACCGCGGCTCCGGGCGCGCCTCCCGGGCCCATGTGGACCTCGACTACATGAACGCCCTCTCCACCGCGCCCCGGGTCCTCACCCTGTGGATACCGGTGGGCGACTGCCCGCCGCGCACCGGCTCGCTCGTCTACCTGGAGGGCTCGCACACGCTGGCACCCGAGGAGTACGAGCCGCTGCGCGACAAGGGGGACCGGCCCGGGGACCGGCGGCCGATCTCCCACGACCTGGAGCTGACCGCCCGCCACCTGGGCCGCCGCTGGCTGTGGGCCGACTTCGCCGCCGGAGACCTCGTGGTGCACGTCCCGCGGATCGTGCACGCCTCCCTCGACACCACCACGGACGCCATGCGGCTGTCCGCCGACGTCAGGTTCGTCCGCTCGGACGACACACCCGACCCCCGGTGGCTCGCCCCGTGGTCGGCCGACGACGGAGCATGAACCCGACCCCTGCCGATCGGAGCACCCCCGTGTCCCACGCCCCCGCCCCGGCCGATCTCCGGCTCGCCGCCCGCCTCACCGCCTACGCGGTGCTCGCCCACGACCCGGCCGTGCCGGACATCGCCGCCGACTACTGGGCCAAGAGCGAGGACCACTACCGCACGGTGGACGCCGCGCTCGCCTCCCTGGTGGCGGCCTCGCCCGACTCCGCGCGGGCCTACCGGGCCGTCGCCGCCGCCCCCACCGAGACCGCCCCGCAGCACGCCCTGCGCGCGAGCCTGGCCGGGCTGCTGGCCGCACACCCCGTACAGCGCGCGGAGCTGGCGGCGGCGGTGGCCGAGGGCGACCGGCACATCTGGATCGACTACCACCTCGGGGCGGACCACGCCGCCCGGCGGGCGCCCGCAGCCGCCACGCCCCGGGAACCCGGACCGCGCCCGGAGCCCGCCGACGTCCATGTGGTGATCCCGTTCCGGGACCGCTCCGGGGGGCCGCGCACCCGCAATCTGCTGGCCTGCCTGGAGGCGCTCGCGGACCAGGAGGGCGGCCCCGGCCACCGGGTCACGGTGGTGGAGACCGACAGCGAGCCGCGCGGCCGCGCCCTGCTCGAAGGCGCCGTCGACCGCTATGTGTTCGCGCGCAAGGACGGGCTGTTCAACAAGGCGTGGGCGGTCAACGTCGGCGTCGTCGAGGCGACCGGCGACGCCCCGTACGTCTGTGTCCTGGACGCCGACATCCTGGTCGACCGGCACTTCCTCGCCCGCAACACCGCCCGGCTGCGCGAGGGCGCGTTCGGCGCGCACCTGCCGTTCCGCTGGTCGCTCTCGCTCGACGGGCCCTCCACCCTGCACGCCATCGGGGTGCGCAACGGCCAGGGGGCCGCCGACGTGCCGGAGGCGGAGCTGCGCGGTCTGCTGCTGCGGGAGCCGCCGGGCGGCTGCGTGTGGCTGCGCACCGACGTCTTCCACACGGTGGGCGGCTTCGACGAGCGGTTCGAGGGCTGGGGCGGCGAGGACGACGACGTGGTGGCCCGGCTGTCCGCGGCGGCCCCGCTGACCCGCTACGACGATCCGCTGCTGCACCTGGACCACCCCAGGCCCGCGATGACCCGGGAGGACGGGCAGCCGTTCAACGCCCACATCGAGCCGGTCAGCTGGACCCGCGAGCACGGTTACGGGGACCGGGAGAAGTTCACCGCGGCGGCCACGGCCTGACCGGCGCCCCGCCCAGCGCGTCGGACCGCTCCGCCGCCACCAGGACGTCGTCCACCAGGACGGCCTCGGCCACCGGGCACACCGGGGGCCGCCCGGTGGCCACCGCCGCGACGAAGTCGGCGACGAGCGGCAGATGCGGGTTGGCGTCCGGCGGACACACCCTCCGCCGGACGCCGCCGCCGGGCTCGTGGATCACCAACTCCCCGGCGTCCAGCGGGTCCAGGACCAGGGAGCGGCCGCCGCCGTACAGCGCGAACAGGTCCCGGGGCGGCCCGTCCCCCCAGGCGGCCGCGCAGTGCGCGCGCGGCCCGTCCGCCCACACCAGCTCCAGGTCCGCGGTGCGTTCGGCGCCCCGGGGGAAGTGACCGCCCAGCCGGGCCCGTACCTCGGCGGGCGGCCCGAACAGCGCCAGCAGCAGGTCCAGCCGGTGGCTGCCCGCGTCCGCGAGCACCCCGCCGCCCGCCACGGCCCGCTCGGTGCGCCACCGCATCGGATGGCCGGGCCCCGGCGCGAACGCGGACCGAAACCGCACCTCCACCCGCTCGGGCCGCCACCCCGCCAGCTCCCGCCGCACCTCCCGTACGGCCGGGGCCAGCCGCCGGTAGTACGCGACGCCCACGCGCCCCCGGCCGGTGGCGAGCGCCGCGCCCCCCGGCCGCAGCGCACCGGCCAGCGGCTTCTCCACCAGCACCGGCAGCCCGGCCGCCGACGCCATCGCGGCCAGCGGCACATGACGGTCCACCGTGGTGGCGACGTACACCGCGTCGGTGCCGCGCAGCAGCTCCCGGGGGTCGCTGCCGGACCGGCCGACCCCCCACCGCCGGGCGGCCGCCGCCGCCCGCCCGGCGTCCCGCCCCCACAGGAACACCGGCTCCTGGCCCGCCGCCCGCAGCGCGGGCAGCACCCGCCGGGCCACGACGTCCCCGTGCCCGGCGACGGACCACCTCACGGGAGGATCGCGACCTTCAGCGTCCGGCTCGGCGGACCGTCGTACGGGGCCCGCCCACCGTCCGGGTACAGGACGCGGCTGGCCGACAGCTGCTCCATCGCCCGGGGCAGCTCCTCCAGCGGACGGGTGTGGGTCAGGAGCTGCGGCAGGTACAACTCCTTGGCGCCCGCGAGCCGTTCGGCGGTGTCGAGGGCCTCGGCGCGGGCGGTGTCCAGGGGTTCGGCGGAGCTGTGCACCCGCAGCCCCTTGCGCTCCCAGGCGACCAGGTCGAGCGTGACGTGGGTGTCCACGTGGTGGGTGCCGAGCATCACCACGAGCCCGTTCTGCCGGACCAGGCCGACGCAGGCGTTCAGCGTGGTCGGGGTGCCCACCGCGTCGATCGCCACGTCGGCGCCGGCCGCCACCTCGCGCAGGGCGGCGGCGGTGCCGTCGACCCGGCGGACGGTGTCCGCGCCGAGCAGGGCCGAGCGCTCCAGCCGCCAGTCGTCCAGGTCGACGGCGGTGATGTGGGAGGCGCCGCGCAGCGCCGCCATCCGCAGGGCCATCAGCCCGACGGGCCCCTGTCCGACGACCACGACCCGGTCGCCGAGGCGGACGCCCCGGGTGGCGTGCACGGCCAGCGGCAGCAGTTGCAGGATCGCGCCCTGCTCGAAGGGGATCTCGTCCGGGAGGGCGCCGACGGCTATCTCCCGGGCCAGCGCGAACTCCGCGTAGCCGGTGGTGAGCGGGGTGCGGACGAAGACCCGCTGCCCGGTCCGGACCCGGGTGACACCGGGTCCGGTCGCCTCCACGACCCCGGCGACCTCGTGGCCGAAACAGCCCTGGGAGCAGTGCTCGCGCTCGCCGTAGTAGTGGTAGTACGCCAGGTCGCTGCGGTTGCAGACCGTGCAGGCCCGCACCCGCACCAGCACCTCCAGGGGGCCCGGGACCGGCACCGGGGCGTCGGTGACCAGGCGGATGTCGCGTCTGCCGACCAGCTCATACCGTCGCATGGTTCCTCTTCTCCTCCGGGTGCGGCACCGCGATTCTGCGGGCGATCAGGACGGCCGCGGCGGCGAGGGCCAGCGCGGTGCCGAAGACCGCGGCGAAGGCCGCCGTGTCCCGCCCCGCGGCGATGTGCGCCGCGTTGAACAGGGCCCCGCACAGGCCCACGAGCAGCACGCTGGACAGGCTGTCGGACAGCTGGAGCGAGGCCGAGTTGCGGCCCTGCCGGGCCGTCGGCGAGTGTTCGAGGGTCAGGACGCCGACCCCGGGCAGCAGCAGGCCCATGCCGAACCCGGCGACCACCAGCCCCACGGCCACGGTGACCGCGGGCATCGCCCGGAGCGCCCCGCCCAGCGTGATGGCCGCGCCCGCCACATGGATCAACGCCCCGGCCAGGACGACCCGTTCGCGCGGCCAGGGCAGCCGGGGGCGGCCCTGGAGCCAGGAGGCGGCGAACCAGGTGAGGGCCGCCCCGGCGAGCGACAGCCCGGCGGTCCCCGGCGACCACTGGCGTTCGTTGACCAGCATCAGCGGGATGTAGGTCTCGATGGTGAAGTACACCCCGGCCGACACCCCGCGCAGCAGCACCAGCGAGGGGATGCCGGGAGCCGACCGCAGGGTCCCCGCGGGCAGCAGCGGCCGCAGCCACACCACCAGCAGGGCCAGCCCGGCGGCGGAGGCGACCAGCCGCGCCAGTCCCGTCTGCGACCCGGCGTACTGGAGCAGCCCCGCCCCGAGGGCGACCGCCAGCGCGGGCAGCGGCCGCAGTCCGGCCGGCTCGTCGGCCCCCT
The DNA here is from genome assembly GCF_044767975.1 of Streptomyces sp. NPDC101181. Classification (NCBI taxonomy): domain Bacteria; kingdom Bacillati; phylum Actinomycetota; class Actinomycetes; order Kitasatosporales; family Streptomycetaceae; genus Streptomyces; species Streptomyces sp. NPDC101181. The sequence continues at coordinate 27,861 of NZ_JBIWOX010000022.1, forward strand.
CGTCGGCGGCCGGGCGCAGCCGCCCCAGCGGGCCGGCCAGCAGCAGCAGCGCGAACAGCCCGAGGGCGGCGATGCCGAGGAACACCCAGTGCCAGGAGAAGCGTTCGGCCACGGCCCCGGCGACCGGCGGGCCCACCATGGAGGGAACGATCCAGCACGCGGTGATCAGGGAGAACATCCGGGGCCGCAGCGCCGCCGGATAGGCGCGCCCCACCACGACGTACAGCGCGACGGTGACCGCGCCGCCGCCGAGCCCCTGGACGTACCGGCCCAGCAGGAAGGGGACGATCGCGTCCGCGAGACCGCAGAGCAGCGCGCCGCCGCAGAAGAGGAGCAGCCCGGCGCAGAGCGCGGGGGCGGGGCCGCGGCGGTCGGACCAGCCGCCCGCGAGGACCGTCCCGATGATGCCGGTGGTGAGGAACCCGCCGAACGCCAGGGAGTACAGGCCGAGTCCGTCGAGGTCCTGGACAGCGATCGGCATCACCGTGCTCATCGCCAGGCCCGCGAAGGCGACCAGGACGAACGTGCTGCTCACGGCCAGCGTGCGGGCCCGGTACGGGCGGGAGAGCACCCCGCCGGAGCCGGGCGTGCTCATGGTGTCCACGTGGCGGCTCGCATCGTTCTCCCCCGTCGCCCGAAGTGAAGCACCGGGAGGTTTGCACAGGGCCCCGGTGGCGTCAACCCGGGTCCGGCCCGGCCCGGACGGCTCAACTGACGGTCTATCAGCGCGATTTCGCGCCGGGGGAATACCTGCGGGTCAGCCGCCTCCCGGCCGGGCGATTGCCTTGACACCGCAGATTGGTATAGGCCAACATCCCTTCATCCTGCATGATTGCCGCGAGGGGACGCATTCTCCCTCGGCCCGCATCGTCGCCCGAGCTTGAGGATCTTCATGGCAGACAGCAGCCACCCCGGACTCATGAGGCTGGCCAACTCCGTGCTCCAGCCGGGCTTCGTCGGGACCTCCGCACCCACCTGGCTGCTCCGCAGGATCGGTGAGGGCCTCGGCTCCGTCGTCCTGTTCGGGCGCAACATCGAGACCCCCGAGCAGGTCGCCGCGCTCACCGCGCAGCTGCGCGCCGAGAACCCCGGCCTCATCGTCGCCATCGACGAGGAGGCGGGCGACGTGACCCGCCTCGAAGCCCGCAACGGCTCCTCCTGGCCCGGCAACCTCGCCCTCGGCGCCGTCGACGACATCGACCTGACCGAGCAGGTCGCCCGCGACATCGGCCACGCGCTGCGCGAGGCCGGGGTCACCCTCAACTACGCGCCCAGCGCCGACGTGAACTCCAACCCGATGAACCCGGTCATCGGCGTCCGCTCCTTCGGCCCGCGCACCGAGGTCGTCTCCCGGCACACCGCCGCCTGGATCCGGGGCCTCCAGTCCGCCGGGGTCGCCGCCTGCGCCAAGCACTTCCCCGGCCACGGCGACACCAACGTCGACTCCCACCACGGGCTGCCGCAGGCCCGCGCGGACGCCTCCGCGATCGCCCGGACCGCGCTGCCGCCGTTCATCGCCGCCATGGACGCGGGCGTCCGCACCGTCATGACCGCGCACATGCTCACCCCCGCCTACGACGGGGAACTGCCCGCCACCCTCAGCCAGAAGATCATCAACGATCTGCTCCGCGACGAACTGGGCTTCACCGGCCTGGTGGTGACCGACGGCATCGAGATGGGCGCCGTCTCCGACCGCTACGGCATCGCGGGCGCGACCGTGAAGGCCCTGGCCGGCGGGTGCGACGCGGTGTGCGTGGGCGGCGAGAGCGCCGAGGAGTCCACCACCGTCGAGCTGACCGAGGCGATCGTGCGCGCCGTGCTCGACGGCACCGTCCCCGAGGAGCGGCTGGCCGAAGCGGCCTCCCGCGTCCAGGAGTTCGCCGACTGGTCCGGGAAGCTGGCCCGCGACGCCGCCCCCGACGGCCGGAGCGCGGACATCGGCCTGGTGGCCGCCCGGCGCGCGGTCACCGTCCACCGCAACGGGGACGCCTCCGCCGAGTTCCCGCTGGTGGCCGACGCCCACGTGGTGGAGCTGTCGCCCGTGACCAACCTCGCCATCGACGGCTCCACCCCCTGGGGCGTGGCCGGTCCGCTGCGCGCGCTGCGGCCCGGCACCACCTCCGTACGGATCGGCGAGTCGGAACTGCGCGGCGAGAGGGACCTGCTGGACCGGGCCGCGCTGGCGCCCGCCGCCGGACGCCCGCTGGTCGTGGTGGTGCGGGACGCCTCCCGCAACCGCTGGATGTCGCAGGCCCTGGCCGGTCTGGTACGCCACCGCCCGGACGCGCTGGTCGTCGAGATGGGCGTCCCCGGCGGGGAGCGCCCCGGCGCGGTGCACATGACCACGCACGGGGCGACCCGGGTCTCGGGCATCGCCGCCGCCGAACTCCTCGTCGGCGCGGGCTGACCGGACGGCTTCCCGGGCCCTACGGGACGGCCGGGGCAGCCAGCCGGAACCCGACGCCGATGGCCGCCAGGTCCTCCTCGTAGGCGCCGTGGCGGCGGGCGCAGCGGGCCAGGTCCACGTCGTGACGGAACGCGCCGCCCCGGGTGATGTGGGGGTCGAAGGCCCAGTCCTCGACCTCCGGCACCCCCTCGGGGGCCCCGGCGTAGGGGGCGTACAGCGTGGCGGTCCACTCGTCGGCGTTGCCCGCCATGTCCAGCACCCCGAAGGGGCTCGCGCCCTCGGGGAACGAGCCGACCGGGGTGGTCGTGCCGACGCCGAGGTCCACCAGGTTGGCCAGGCCCGTGCGGTACTCGTCGCCCCAGGGGAACTCCCGGCCGTCGTCGCCGCGGGCGGCCCGCTCCCACTCCTCCTCCGTGGGCAGCCGCAACCCGCTCTCACCGGTGCGCTCGCCCAGCCAGCGGCAGTAGGCGTCCGCCTCGTCCCAGCCGACCCCGATGACCGGGTGGTCCCCGGGGCCGCGGGGCGCGGGCCTGCCGGTGGCGTCCGCGAACACGGCCCACTGGGCGACGGTGACCGGGGTCCGGGCGATCCGGAAGGCGGGGACGTCCAGTTCGGCGCTGGGGGCCTCCTTGCGGTACCACTCCTCGGGCACCCGGGTCGCCGCGTAGCGCTCGGCCACCAGCGGGATGTCCTGCGTGGGGGTGCCCCGCCGGAGCACTCCGGCGGGGATCTCCACCCAGTCCACCGGTTCGATCTGCATCGTTCCTCCTCGGCCGGTCGGTAAAGCCACCATGATCGCCGCTGTACGGGGAGGAGTCATCGGCCCCGGGTCGGAGACCGCCGGGACCGCAGGACCAGGACCCGGGCACGAGGAGGTGCCCGGGTCCTGGTCGGTATGCAGAGACAGGGGGAAGTCAGGTCGGGGGAAGCGGCATCGGGGGGACAAGCCGCTTCCCCCGGTGAGAACAGAACCCACTGGTCCTCCACCGCGGTCAGGGGGGTATCGCGCGGCGGGTGACCCCACAGAGGGGCCCTGTTCCGGCCCTCCGGTTCCTGCCGGGTCCGTCGGGCTCGGTATCCATCCTGCCGCGCCCGAGGCGGCTCCGGCGGCGGGCGAAAGACCCCGATGGCCGGGCCGTAGGTCCCTAAAGACCGTGTCAGCGACCGGCCGGGCGGACGGCGCTCCGCTCCGGACGGCCCGGCCCTCCCGGCCCCTGGATCCGGCCGGACGTGCGGATACAATCACGCGATCACACCGGGATGCAGGCGAGGCACCAGCCGTCTACGGGGAGGCACGGGCAGTGGCGCAGGCGAGGAAGTTCGCGCTCTACATAGTGGTGGTCTTCGTGCTGTACACGATCATCACCTCACCCAAGCGGTCGGCCGAACTCGTCCAGGTAGGGTTCGAGGGCATCTCCAGCGCCGCCCAGAGCGTCGGTGACTTCATGACCGAACTGGTCAAGTAGCGAGCAGCAGCGAGAGGGATACCGATGATCCGCCACCTGGTCCTTTTCAAGCTCGACGAGGGCGTCGAGCGCGACGACCCGCGGGTGGTCGCCGGTGACCGCGCCTTCCAGGAGCTGAAGGGCCAGATCCCGGAGCTGGAGTTCTGGGAGTGCGCCTGGAACATCACCGACCGGCCGATCGCGTACGACTACGCCATCAACTCCGCCGTCGCGGACACGGACGCCCTCAAGCGCTACATCGAGCACCCGGCCCACCAGGCCGCCGCCGGACAGTGGCGGGAATTCGCCACTTGGGTGATCGCGGACTACCCCTTCTGACCCCTCCCCGCCCACCGGCCCGGCCGGGCCCTTGTCGACCCCTCGCCCTTCAGGCGGGGGGTTTCGCCGTTCTGTTTATGGCTTTATGAGGTCAACACGGTGTTTTGCGGTGCTTGCACACAGTGGACATGTCTTGTGATGCTATGACCGCTTTTGACGGATGAATTGACCGTAGTTGACCGTAAAGGGGTGGCGTCACCGTGCCGGCCAGTACAGCGCCTCAAGTGCCACCCCAGAACGTCCAGACCGAGGACGTCCGCGAGACCCCGGACCCCTCGGCCGCCCCCGCCAGACCCCGGGGCGCGGACGCCAGGGCGCTCACCCAGGTCCTTTTCGGCCAGCTCAAGGACCTGGAGCCGGGCACCCCGGAACACCGCCGGGTCCGGGCCGCCCTGATCGAGGCGAACCTCCCGTTGGTGCGGTACGCGGCGGCGCGGTTCCGCAGCCGCAACGAGCCGATGGAGGACGTCGTCCAGGTCGGCACCATCGGGCTGATCAACGCGATCGACCGGTTCGACCCGGAGCGCGGGGTCCAGTTCCCCACCTTCGCGATGCCCACCGTCGTCGGCGAGATCAAACGTTACTTCCGGGACAACGTGCGCACCGTCCACGTCCCCCGCCGGCTGCACGAGCTGTGGGTCCAGGTCACCGGCGCCACCGAGGACCTGACGACCGCCCACGGCCGCTCCCCCACCACCGCCGAGATCGCCGAGCGGCTGAAGATCTCCGAGGAGGAGGTGCTCGCCTGCATCGAGGCCGGGCGCTCGTACCACGCGACCTCGCTGGAGGCGGCCCAGGAGGGCGACGGACTGCCGGGACTGCTCGACCGGCTCGGCTACGAGGACCCCGCGCTCGCGGGCGTCGAACACCGCGACCTCGTACGCCACCTCCTCGTCCAGCTCCCCGAGCGCGAGCAGCGCATCCTCCTCCTGCGCTACTACAGCAATCTGACGCAGTCCCAGATCAGCGCGGAACTAGGTGTCTCGCAGATGCACGTGTCAAGACTCCTGGCCCGAAGTTTCGCCCGACTGAGATCCGCAAACAGGATCGAGGCGTAACCGGAACGGGTAGACCGTCCGGAGAGCGTTTTCGACGGGGCAAAAGCCCCGCACCCCTTGTTTCCAGGACGGATACGGCGCTGACTTGTCGACATGTCACTACAGCGTGTTGCCGACATGTGACATTCTGCTCGAAGCGTGTTTGCCGCAGCCCCACCGCCGGTATTCAGGTGGAGGCTGCGTTCCTCCGATGGTCGCGGCCACCGCGACCGTCCGCGACCTCAAGGGGGTGGCATGTCCGCAGAACAGGGCAGCTCGAAGGTGCTCACGCTCACGAAGAGCGTGCCGGTACCCGCCGAGCCCACCAGCTCGCCGGAAGCCATCGACACCCGCACGCTCTCCCGCTCCCTGTTCCTGCGGCTCGCCGCGCTCGGCCCCGCCTCGGGTCCCGACGGAACGGACAGCCCGGAACGGGCCTATGTGCGGGACACACTGATCGAGCTCAACCTCCCGCTCGTGCGGTACGCCGCGGCCCGGTTCCGCAGCCGCAACGAGCCGATGGAGGACATCGTCCAGGTCGGCACGATCGGCCTGATCAAGGCGATCGACCGGTTCGACTGCGAACGGGGCGTGGAGTTCCCCACGTTCGCGATGCCCACGGTCGTCGGTGAGATCAAACGGTTCTTCCGCGACACCTCCTGGTCGGTCCGGGTGCCCCGGCGCCTCCAGGAGCTGCGGCTCGCCCTCACCAAGACCAGCGACGAACTGGCCCAGCAGCTCGACCGCTCACCGACCGTCCCGGAGCTGGCCCGCGCACTCGGGGTCTCCGAGGAGGACGTGGTCGACGGCCTCGCCGTCGGCAACGCGTACACCGCCTCCTCGCTCGACTCCCCCTCGCCGGAGGACGACGGCGGCGAGGGCTCGCTCGCGGACCGCCTCGGCTACGAGGACGCGGCGCTGGAGGGCGTGGAGTACCGCGAGTCGCTGAAGCCGCTGCTGGCCCGACTGGCCCCGCGCGAACGCCAGATCATCATGCTGCGGTTCTTCGCGAACATGACGCAGTCACAGATCGGCGAGGAGGTCGGCATCTCCCAGATGCACGTCTCCCGGCTGCTGACCCGCACGCTCGCCCAGCTCAGGGAAGGGCTCATCGCCGACTGAGCCGGAAAAGCGGTTCACGAGGGTTCATATGTGACGGACCGTCAGCCACACTGGCGCGATGCGACGTCGGACATTCGGCTCCACCGGCCGCCGGGGCACCGCGATCGTCGCCTCGGCGGCCGCGCTGTGTCTGGGCGGCGCGCTGACCGCCTGCACGGGCGGCCCGGACGGGCGAGAGGGCTACGCGGCGGTCGGCGCGCCCGCCGACGACGGGAAGCGGCCGTCGGACGGGTCCGCGGTCCCCTCGGGAGCGGTCACGCTGACCCCGCTCGACGGAGCCGGGGGCGCGGGCCGGGAAACGGAGCGATCGCCCCGCACGGACAGCGCCTCGTCGCCGGACGCGGCGGCCCGGACCACCCGGAACCGCTCGGCCGACAGCGACGGGGACGGGAGCGGAGTCGGGGAGGGCGCCGGGGAACGTACGCGAGCCCCCGGCGGTCCGGGGGGCGGCTCCCCCGGGCGCCCCGGCGCGAAGCCCCCGGCGGACGGCCCCGGAGCGTCGCCGTCCGGCCGCCCCGGCGGACCACCGGGGCCGGGCGCCCCGGGACCGGGCGACGGCAGCGGCGGCGAACCCCCCGGGCCAGGCACACCGCCGCCGCCCGCACCGCAGCCGCCCGCGACCCCGGCGGCACTGAAGCTGAGCGCCCCGCAGCGGGCGGCGGCGGAGAAGCGGTGGTGCGAGAAGGTGACCGTGGAGTTCCGCAACACCGGTGGCTCACCGGCCCGTTCCGGCACCGTCACCTTCGCCACGCACGTCATCGGCGCGCTCGGCGTCGACTGGGCGACGATCAGGACGGACCAGCCGCTGCCCGCGCCCATCGGCGCGGGCGCGGTGCGGGCCCGGACGTACACCGTGTGCGTGGAGTCCTGGCGGGTGCCGCTGGGGATGCGCGTGGAGACGAGGGACGTCTCCGCCGTCTGGAGCTGAGCCCCGGGACCTCCTCGCCCACGTAAGAGCGAAGAGCAGGAGCAGGACGGCCGACCAAGAGGCTCCCGGCCCGGAACTTCCGGCCCAGGCCCTCCCGGCCCGGAGGCTCCCGGCCCCCGGCGCTCCCGTACTCCTGGCCGGTCAGCTCAGGGCGAGCCAGGCCACAGCGCCGAGGACGACGACGACCGCGATCACCGCCGCGATCACCCCGACGCGCGGCCCGGAGGAGGCGGCCGGCGTCTGCTGCCTGCGCTGCGGTTCGCCCTCGTCGACGAAGGCCCGGAACATCTGCGTGGAACCGGCCGGGTCGGGGTTGCCCTCGGGGCCCGGCTGCGGGGCATGGGGGTTGTGTGCCATGGGGCAGGACCCTAGCGAACTCGGCTCCCCGGCCCAACCCCCGGGGCCGCCGCACGAGCGCCCCGGAGCACCCGGGACCGCCCTTGACCTGGAGCCTACGGAGGCTTTTGCCTTCCTTTACTCCCGCAGGCCCCTTTTCGTTTGCCTGTAGCAACCAACAGCTTCTATGGTTGCCCTAAGCAACAACATAGGCGTCAGTGCGATGGGAGGCCCCGTGGCCGCTCGGAGTGGTTACGAGGAACTGGCGCGGCAGCTCAGCGCCATCGGGGCCGTCAAACGGGGTCTCGCCCGCACACTGCCCGCCGACTGCCCCCCGGGCTCGGCGGCCGTGCTGACCCTGCTGGACCGGCACGGCGAGATGCGGATCAGCAGACTCGCCGAACTGCTGGCCGTGGACATCTCGGTGACCAGTCGTCACGTGGCCCATGTGGCCGAGCGGGGCTGGATCGAACGGTCCCCGGACCCGGCGGACAAGCGGTCCCGCATCCTGCGGCTGACCCCGGCCGGACGCGCTCAGCTCGACGAGCTGAGCCGGCGCACCACCGAGATGTTCGCCCGGAACCTCGCGGACTGGTCCGACGACGACGTCGGACTGCTGATCGCGCTGCTGTCCCGGCTCCGCGACAGTTTCGCCTGCCGCGGGTCCGGCGGCTGCGCCCCCGGAAGCCACACCGGCGAGTGCCGCACCCGGCCCGACGAGGACGCTCACACCCGTACACCTGTCTAACCGAAGCAAACACGCACGGATAAGGAACTCAATGGCTACGACCACACCGACCGGTGTGCGGGGCGGCCACGCCAAGCACGGAGGCCAGGGCGGCCACGGAGGCCACGCCGCCTCCGGCGCCGCCGACGGCACGCCGATGACGCACCGGCAGATCATGGAAGCGCTGACCGGGCTGCTGCTCGGCATGTTCGTCGCGATCCTGTCGTCGACGGTCGTGTCCAACGCGCTCCCGGAGATCATCTCCGACCTCGGCGGCGGCCAGAGCGCCTACACCTGGGTCGTCACCGCCTCACTGCTGGCGATGACCGCGACCACCCCGCTCTGGGGCAAGCTCGCCGACCTGTTCAGCAAGAAGCTGCTCGTCCAGATAGCCCTGGTCATCTACGTCGCGGGCTCGGTCGTGGCCGGGCTCTCGACCAGCAGCGGCATGCTCATCGCCTGCCGGGTCGTCCAGGGCATCGGCGTCGGCGGGCTCTCCGCCCTCGCGCAGATCGTGATGGCCGCGATGATCGCCCCGCGCGAGCGCGGCCGCTACAGCGGCTACCTGGGCGCGGTCTTCGCGGTCGCCACCGTCGGCGGCCCGCTGCTCGGCGGCGTCATCACCGACACCAGCTGGATGGGCTGGCGCTGGTGCTTCTACGTGGGGGTGCCGTTCGCGGTCATCGCCCTGGTCGTGCTCCAGAAGACCCTGAAGCTCCCGGTCGTCAAGCGCGAGGGCGTCAGGGTCGACTGGACCGGCGCGTTCTTCATCAGCGCCGCCGTCTCGCTGCTGCTGGTCTGGGTCACCTTCGCGGGCGACAAGTACGACTGGCTGTCCTGGCAGACGTGGGCGATGGTCGGGGGCTCGGTCCTGCTGGGCCTGGTCTTCGTGTTCGTCGAGTCGCGGGCCAAGGAACCGATCATCCCGCTGCGCCTGTTCCGCAACCGCACCATCACCCTGGCCTCCGTCGCCTCGCTGTTCGTCGGCATCGCGATGTTCGCGGGGACGGTCTTCTTCAGCCAGTACTTCCAGCTGGCGCGCGGCAAGTCGCCGACGATGTCGGGCGTCATGACGATCCCGATGATCGCGGGCCTCTTCCTCTCCTCGACGGTCTCCGGCCAGGTCATCACCAAGACGGGCCGCTGGAAGGCGTGGCTGGTCAGCGGCGGCTTCCTGGTCACGGCGGGGCTCGGGCTGCTCGGCACGATCCGCTACGACACCGAGTACTGGCACGTCGCGGTCTACATGTTCGTCATGGGTCTCGGCATCGGCATGATGATGCAGAACCTGGTCCTCGCCACGCAGAACCAGGTCGCCCCCGAGGACCTCGGCGCGGCCAGCTCCGTGGTCACCTTCTTCCGGTCCCTGGGCGGTGCGATCGGCGTCTCGGCGCTCGGCGCGGTCCTCGGCAACCGGGTCACCCACTACGTCCAGGACGGCCTCGCCGCCCTCGGCCCCGAGGGCGCGAAGCTCGGCCACGGCGGGACCGGCGGCGGGGGCATCCCCGACCTGGACAAGCTGCCCGAGCCGTTCCGGCTGGTCATGGAGGCCGCGTACGGGCACGGCGTCGGTGACGTCTTCCTCTACGCGGCCCCGTGCGCGCTGGTCGCCTTCGTCGTGACGCTCTTCATCAAGGAGGTCGCCCTGAAGTCCAGCGCCGGGAACGAGGCGCCGGAGCCCGCCGCGGTGGCCGCCGCGGAAGCGGGGGTCCCGGCCGCGGTCGGAGCCACCGGGCCCGCCCCGCAGGGCACGGCCGCGGTGACCGCGGCCGACCCGTCCGAGGCCGACCCCGCCGACGCGTCCCCCTACCCGCCGAGCACCCACGGCACCCCCGTGAACGGTGTGGTGCGCGGCGCGGAGGGCGCACCGGTCGCCCGCGCGGCTGTCACCCTGATCTCGCTGGGCGGCCGCCAGCTCGGGCGCTCCGTCGCCCGCGCCGACGGCGGCTACACCCTGGACGCCCCCGGCGCCGGCAGCTACGTGCTGATCGCCTCCGCCGACGGCTTCCAGCCGCAGGCGTCCACCGTGGTCGTCGGCGGGGAGCCCCTGGCCTTCGACATCCTGCTGTCCGGTACGAGCGGACTGGCCGGAGCCGTACGGTCGGAGGGCGAAGGGGCTCCGGTGCCGGGCGCGATGGTCATCGTGACCGACGTCCGCGGCGACGTCCTGGCCACCGGGACGTCCGGCCCCGCCGGGGAGTTCGCCTTCGGCGAGCTCGTCCCGGGCGCCGTGACCGTCGCGGTCAACGCGGCCGGGTTCCGCCCGCTGGCCCTGCCGGTGGAGATCGGCGGCCAGGGCGTCACCCGCGTCGAGGCCGTCCTGCGGTCCGGCGCGACCGTGCGGGGCGTGGTGCGGGCCGGGTCCGCCCGGAACCCGCTGACCGACGCCCGGGTCACGCTGATCGACGCGGCGGGCAACGTGGTCGCCACGGCCACGACCGGCGACGACGGCGTGTACGCCTTCACCGACCTGGACGCGGGCGACTACTCGCTCATCGCGACCGGCTACCCGCCGGTGGCGGGCGCGCTCACCGTGAGCGGGCCGGGCGTCGACGGGCACGACATCGAACTCGCCCACCCGGGTGAGTGATTGATCCCCGCCCCAGGTGAAGGGATCGCGAAGACCCCTGGTCGCACAGCGCTTCTTGCGGAGAGGCTGTCGCGACCGGAGGAAGGGGCCCCGGTGGCGGGGACGGCGGGCAGGGGACGGCCCGCCGCTCTCCGCCCCGGGGCCTGCCCGTTCGCCCCTCCGGGACGGACGGGGACCGGGCGCGGGCACGCACAGGGAACCGGGCACGGACACGCACACGGCGCCGGGCACGGACATGGGACAGGCAGAGGGACAGGGATACGGATGGGACTTCGCGCACAGGTACGGACGCGGGACGGCTGGGCGGTGCAGCACGCCGTCGTGACGGTCACCGACATGACCGGCGCCCAGGTGCTCCGGGCCGCGGCCGACGAGAACGGGGCCGTCCGCACGGACGGTTCGCTGATGGCCGGTGCGTACACGGTGATCGTCACCGCGGTCGGGTACGCCCCCGCCGCCTCCACCGCCCTCGTCACCGCGAGCGGCCGGATCGAGGCCGGGCAGATCGTGCTGGCCCGCCAGGGCGGGGTGGAGCTGCCGCCGCCGGGCGCCTGGTCGCTCGACCCGGCTCACTCCTCGGTCGGCGCGGTCGCCCAGCACCTGGGGATCTCCAGCGTGCACGGCCGGTTCACCGACTTCGGCGGCCGGATCGAGATCGCCCCGGACGTCACCCGCTCCCGGGTGGACGCGGTGATCGGCGCGGCCAGCATCGACACCGGCAACGGCATGCGGGACAAGCATCTGCGCTCGCCGGACTTCCTGGACGTGGACCGCTTCCCGGAGATCACCTACCGCTCCACCGCCCTCACCCCGGCGGGCCCGGACCGCTGGACCGTCCACGGCGAGCTGAACCTGCACGGCGTGACCCGCCCCATCGACCTGGACCTCAGCTACCTCGGCACCGGCCCCGACCCCTGGGGCGGGGTCCGGGCGGCCTTCCACGCCACCGCCGAACTGCGCCGCGACGACTTCGCGATGAACTACAACCAGGTCGTCCAGGCGGGCATCTCCGCGATCGGCACGACCCTGCGCGTGGAGCTGGACATCCAGGCGGTCCAGGGCGAGGCCCTGCCCGGCGTGTGACCCCGGGACGCGCCCGGCACGCCCGCCGCACCACGGCCCCGACCGGTCGTAGGGTGGCGGGCATGGCACCCAAGATCGCGACCAACACGACAGTGGACCGGGACGAGTTGCTGGCGTTCGTACGCCCCCGGCACCGGGCCCTCCTGCTCACCACCCGCACCGACGGCCGCCCCCAGGGCTCCCCGCTGACCTGCGGCGTGGACGACGCGGGCCGGATCGTCATGTCGACGTACCCGGAGCGCGCCAAGACCCGCAACGCGCGGCGCGACGAGCGCGTCAGCGTGCTCGTCCTGTCGGACGAGTGGGACGGACCGTGGGTCCAGGTCGACGGCTCGGCGGAGGTGATCGACGCCCCGGACTCGGTCGAGCCGCTGGTGGAGTACTTCCGCACCATCTCCGGCGAGCACCCCGACTGGGACGAGTACCGGGCGGCGATGCTGAAGCAGGGCAAGTCGATCATCCGGGTCACCCCGGAGCGCTGGAGCCCGATCGCCACCGGCGGCTTCCCGGCCCACCTCGCCCCGGAGAACTGACCCCGCGATGCCGCAGGACGCTGACGCCGAGGCGGCGTCCGGTCCGCCCGGGGCCCCCGAGACGGCGGCCGTCCGGCCCGAGGGTCCCGGGGCGGCGGCTCCGCTGCCCGCGTCCGACGCCCTCGCGCGGGCCCGGCTGCTGGTCGCGCCCGGCCTGGACGGCACGCTCGTACGGGAGTTGGAGCGGATCACCGGCCGGAGCGCCGAGCCCCTGACCGACCCGCCGCCGCCCTTCGCCGACCCCGTGCTCTGTGTCGGGGACCGGCTGCCCGACGCGCTCCGGACGGACCCGGGACGGCTGCTGTGGTTCCACAGCGTCAACGCCGGTACGGACGCGCTGCTCTCGGCGGGCGACTGGCCCGCCTCCGCGCTGCTGACCCGGACCGTGGGCCGGATGGGCGAGCGGATCGCCCAGTACGTGCTGGCCTGGGTGCTCGCCGAGTGCCAGGAGGTCCCGGAGTTCACCGCCCAGCACGCCCGCGCGGAGTGGCGGCGGCTGCCTGCGGAACTGGCCGCCGGACAGACCGCCCTCGTCTACGGCACCGGCCGCATCGGCTCGGCCGTGGGGCGGCTGCTCCAGGGCTGCGGGGTGCGCGTGGTGGGCGTCGCCCGGACTCCGCGGTCCGGGGCGGCGGCGGGCTTCGACCGGGTGATCGGGGCCGGGGCGGACCGGGAGGCGCTGGGCGGGGCGCGGTGGGTGGTCTCCACGCTCCCGTCGACCGGTGCCACGGAGGGCTTCTTCGGGGCGGCCCGGTTCGGCGCGGTGCGGGGCGCGACGTTCGTGAACGTGGGGCGGGGTGTGACGGTGGACCTGGGGGCGCTGGCGGACGCGCTGCGGGACGGCGGGGTGCGGCGGGCGGTCCTGGACGTGCTGCCGAGCGAACCGGCCGCACCCGACGACCCGGTCTGGAAGCTGCCCCGTACGGTCATCACCTCGCACTCCGCGGGGATCACCGCCGACGAGGACGTGGCGGTGGACTTCGCCGCGTGCTGGGCGGCCGTGACGACGGGCCGCCGCCCGGAGCTGGCGGTGGACGTGGGGCGCGGGTACTGAGAGGCGCCGGACACGGCAGGGGGACCCGCCGCACCGCGCCGGTCGCGGTACCGCGGGGCCTCGCCTCGCCCCGGTCGCGGTACCGCGGGGCCTCGCCCCGGCCGCGCTACCGCGGGGCCGCGGCCCGGTCGCGCATCGCCTCGATGCCCGCGACCAGCAGGTCCAGCGCGAAGACGAAGTCCCGCTCGCGCATCTCCTCGACCGTGTCCCCGCCCCGGGCCGCCGCCAGGTCCTCGGAGGACTCGGCGATCCGCCGCAGGTCCGGCTGCGAGCGGATCGCGCCCATCGCCCGCCGGTGGTACGCGTCCTGGGTCATCCCGGTCGCGTCGCACCGGGCCTTGAAGTGGCCCTCGACGGTGCTGAACCCGTACACGAACTGGAAGACCGCCGCGAGCGCGCCCGTCTGCCGCTCCAGCGGGAGGCCGGTGGCCCGGACGATGTCCTGGACGGCGTACGCGAACAGCATCGCGTTCGGGCCGATGTTGAGGAAGGTCCCGGCCAGCGGGGAGATCCAGATGTGCCGGACGATCAGTTCGCGGTAGCTGCGGGCGAACTCCCGCAGCCGCACCTGCCAGTCGGCGTCCTCGGGGGGCGGGGCGACCTCGGCGTACACCGCGTCCAGGGCCAGTTCCAGGAGGTCGTCCTTGGTGTCGACGTACCAGTAGAGGGACATCGCGGTGACGTCCAGCTCGGCGGCGAGCCGGCGCATGGAGAACTTGGCGAGGCCCTCGGCGTCCAGCAGCCGGACCGATGCCTCGGTGATCCGGTCGCGGTCGAGCCCGGCCGGCGACTCGGACCTGCGGGAGCGCGACGGGGTACGCCGCTCCAGCCAGACGCTCGTCCGCGCGGGAACGTCCCCGCGGCCGGACGCGGACTCCGGGCCGGACGCGGACCCGCCGCCGGACGCGGACCGGGCTCCTGACACGGACGCATCGCCGGACGCGGACCCGCGGTCTGACGCGGACACCATGGCGCACTCTCCTCGTCTCGCGCGGCCCCGGGGGCGGAGCGGCGTACCGGACGGTCGACGTCCGGTACGCGCGTCCCGTCCGATGCTATGCCGCCGGTCCCGTCGATTCTGCCCGCTCCCCGGCCTTCTCCACCTGGTCAGCCGCCTGGACCGGGCGCGCCGCCGCCTCCGCCCGCTCGGCCCTCCGCAGCAGCAGCGCGGCGAGCAGCCCGCCCGCCAGCACCGCGACCGCACCGGCCAGCTGGCTGGTCTCCAGCCCCGAGGCGAACGCGTCCTTGATCAGCTCGCGCTCCCCGGGCCCGTCGGCGGACGCCAGGGCCGCGGGCAGCGAACCCGCGCCGACGGCGGCCGGTACGAGCGCGGCGAAGCGGGCGTTGAGCACCGCGCCGAGCACGGCGACCCCGAGCCCGTTGCCGAACTCCGCGAGCGTGCCGTTCACCCCCGCGCCCACCCCGGCCTTCTCCGGCGGGATGGCGCTCATGATGGCGTTGGCCATCGCGGGCATCGCCAGCGCGATCCCGACGCCCATCACGATCAGGCCGAACAGCATCCCGCCGTACCCGTGCCGCCCCAGCACCGCGATGGCCACGAGCCCGGCGGCCAGCGAGCTCATCCCGGCCGCGATGGCGGTGGGCGTCCCCACCCTGCCGACCAGGCGCGCGCCCAGCCCCGTCAGATTGATCGCGACCACGGTCAGGGCCATCGGCGCCGTCCGCAGCCCGGCCTCCAACGGCCCGTAGCCCAGCACGAACTGGAGGTGCTGGGTGAGCAGGAAGAGCGAGCCGGTCATGCCGAAGGCGACCAGGAGCGCGCCCGCCACCGCGCCGATGAACTTCTGGTTCCGGAAGAAGTGCATGTCGAGCATCGGGAAGGGGACGCGCAGCTCCCACAGGACGAACCCGGTGAGCACCGCGACCCCGGCGAACGCCGACATCAGCACCCGGCCGGAGGTCCAGCCGTGTTCCGGGCCGGAGATGATCGCGAACACCACCGCCGTCATACCGACGGTCGAGAGCAGCGCCCCCGGCAGGTCGGGCCGGTCGCCCCGCGCGTTCTTCGACTCCGGCACCAGCCGGGCCACGGCGACCAGCGCGATCACGGCGACCGGGATGTTGATGAGGAAGATCGCGCCCCACCAGAAGTGGTCGAGGACGAATCCGCCGAACAGCGGACCCGCCGCGAAGCCGAGCGAGGAGACCGTCGACCAGATGCCGATGGCCTTGACCCGCTCGGTGTCGTCGAAGATCTGCACCACGACGGCGAGGGTGGTGGTGAGCAGCAGCGCCCCGCCGACGCCCATCCCCGCACGGGCCGCGATGAGCTGGCCAGAGGACTGCGCGAGCCCGGCCACCAGCGAACCGGCGCCGAACAGCACGAGACCCACGAGCAGCATCCGCCTGCGCCCGTAGCGGTCGGCCGAGCTGCCCGCGGTGAGCAGCAGTCCCGCCTGGACGAGCGAGTAGGCGTTGATCATCCACTGCACATCGGCGGTGGAGGCGTCCAGCTCCGCGGTGAGGGAGGGGATCGCGACATTGAGGACGGTGTTGTCGAGCAGCACCACGAGCTGAGCCAGGCAGATGACGCCGAGGATCAGCCAGCGCTGCGGATACCCCTGCGGGGCGCGGTCGTGCCGCTGAGCGGCGGCGGGCGTCGTCATACGGGCTCCTACGGATTCCTGGGACCCCGGCGCGGCGCCCGCTGCTGCCTTCCGGCGCGGCTCTCCCGCCAGGCTTTCCGGTGCGGCCGTCCGCTGCGGCTTTCCGCTGCGCGAGGCGTGACTATACGGTGTACAGGGCTGAGGACATACACCGTAGAGCAATCCCTGTACGCCGTACAAGTGGCGAGGCGGCGCCGCCACACCGCCGCGCCACGGGACCCGGCGGGGTCGAGCCGCTACGGTTTCCCGGTCCGGACCCGACACCCCGCGCGAACCACCGGCCGGTTGGAGAGCCATGTCGCCCCGTCCCCTTCGCCGCCCCCGTCACCTCCGCCGCTCTCGTCCCCTTCGCCACCCTCTTCACCTCCGCCGCCCCACGGCTCAAGCCCTCCTCGCGGGAGCCCTGTTGGCGGCCTCCCTGGCCCTGACCCCGGCTCAGGCCGTCGCGTCCGACGCCGTGCCGCTGCGCGTCGCCACGTACAACATCCACGCCGGGACGGACCTGGACGACGTCTTCGCCCTGGACCGTCAGGCGGCCGCACTCCGCTCGCTGAACGCCGACGTGATCGGCCTTCAGGAGGTGGACCGGCACTGGGGCGAGCGCAGCCGGTGGCGGGACCTGGCGGGCGAGCTGGCACGGCGGCTGCGCATGCACGTGTTCCTCGCCCCGATCTACAGCCTGGACCCGGCCGAACCAGGGCTCCCCCGAAGGGAGTTCGGCGTGGCGCTCCTCTCCCGCACCCCGGTCCTGGCCGCCGAGAACCACGAGATCACCCGGCTCTCGACCCAGGACCCGGACCCGGTCCCCGCTCCCGCCCCGGGCTTCGGCGAGATCGTCGTACGGGTGAAGGGGCACCCCGTGCACGTGTACACGACCCATCTCGACTACCGCCCGGACCCCGCCGTCCGGTCGGCCCAGGTCGCCGACACCCGGCGGATCATGGCCGAGGACCGGGGTCCGAAGATCCTGCTCGGCGACCTGAACGCGGAGCCCGCCGCCCCGGAGCTGGCCCCGCTGTGGCGGGAGCTGACGGACGCCGACCCGGGCGCGCCGACCTTCCCCGCGCAGGCCCCGGTCAAGCGGATCGACTACGTGGCGGTGTCCGACACGGTCCGGGTGCGGCGCGCGTGGGTGCCGGAGAGCACGGCGTCGGACCACCGGGCGGTGGTCGCGGACCTGGTGCTGCGCGGGCGCGGGCGATGAGTCCGGGCGGGCCCGGGAGTCCTACCTCCGGGCCCGGAATCCGCCGCCACGACCGGCGGCAGGAGAGGAGCCGCGGGCCGCTGCCGGAGCGGGCCCCACCACGAGGGGGACGACCACGAGGGAGACGGCCATGAGCGCGCTGGACGAACTGCTGCACCGCCACATCGCCGCGGGGTCGATGCCCGGGGCGGTGGCCCTGGTCGCCCGGGGAGAGCGGGTGGAGGCGGTGGCGGCCGGGTCGGCGGACCTGGCGGGCACCGCGCCCCTGCGGCGGGACTCCCTCTTCCGCCTCGCCTCGATCACCAAGCCGATCGTCGCCGCGGCCGCCATGACCCTGGTCGAGGACGGCCTGATCGCCCCGGCCGACCCGGTCGCCCCCTGGCTGCCCGAGCTGGCGTCGCCGCAGGTGGTCCGGACCCCGGACAGCCCGCTCGACGACGTGGTGCCCGCGGTGCGCCCGATCACCCTGCTGGACCTGCTGACCTTCCGGGCCGGATACGGCTTCCCGTCCGACGTCTCGCTCCCGGCCGTCGCCGCCCTCTTCGCCGACCTGGGGCAGGGCCCTCCACGTCCGCAGGCGGTGCCCGCACCGGACGCCTGGATGGCCGCGCTGTCCCGTGTCCCGTTGCTGCACCAGCCGGGCGAGGTCTGGCTGTACAACACGTGCTCCGACATCCTCGGGGTCCTCATCGCCCGGGTCACCGGCCGCCCGCTGCCCGCGTACCTGGCGGAGCGGCTGTTCGGCCCGCTCGGGATGACGGACACCGCCTTCTTCGTGGAGCCCGCCGCGCTGGGCCGGTTCACGAGCTACTACCGGGCGGGTGCGGCGGGTTCGCCCGGGGTGCCCGAGCTGGTCGACCCGCCCGACGGACAGTGGAGCCGCCCGCCCGCGTTCCCGTCCGGCGCCGGCGGCCTGGTGGCGACGGCCGACGACTGGGCCGCCTTCGGCCGGATGCTGCTCGCCGGGGGCCTCGCGGACGACGGCGGCCGGGTGCTGGCCGCCGAGTCCGTCCGCCAGATGCTCAGCGACCACCTGACCCCGCGACAGCGGGCCGCGAGCGGACTGTTCACGGAGGGCCAGGGCTGGGGGTTCGGCGGCGCGGTGGACGTGGCGACCACGGCCCCGTGGAACGTCCTCGGCCGGTACGGCTGGGTCGGCGGCACCGGCACCACGGCGCACGTGATCCCGTCCACGGGCACGGTCGCCGTCCTGCTCACGCAGAGGGAGCTGGGCGGACCGGCCGCGCCCGAGGTGATGCGGGACTTCTGGACGTACGCGGCCGGATTCTGACTCCGGCCGCGTACGTCCCGTTCCCGCGTACGTCCCGTCGCCTCCCGGTGGTCAACTCACCGGCTGGTCAACTCACCGGCCGCGTCAGGTCGTAGAACGTGGTGCCGTCGACGGTGACCTCGGTGAAGTTCTCCGTCACCCAGGAGGAGATCTGGGAAGAGGTGCCGGAAGAGCCTCCGGGACCGCCACCCCGGCCGCCCCCGCCGCCCTCGCCGTTCATGCCGCCGCCCGTGCCGCCGCTCGCGACGAAGTAGTGGATCTTCCCCTCCGCCACGTACTCCGTGAACTGGGCGAGCGTCGGGGACGGGTCGCTGCCGTTGAAGCCGCCGATCGCCATCACCGGCTCCTCGGTCGCGAGTTGGTAGCTGGCGGCGTTCTGCGCTCCGACGGCCGCGGCGACCCAGGTGTAGGCGTCCGCGTCCTTCGCCAGCAGCGCCTTCGCCTCGGTGTCGACGGACGCGCCGTTGAGCAGCCCGCCCATGCCGCCGCCTCCGCCTCCGCGGGTGCCGCCGGGAGCGGTGGGCATGCCTCCGGGTGCGGTGCCGGTCGCGCCGCCCTGCTGGCTCCCTTGCCGGCTGCCCTGGCCCGGTGCCTGCCCCGCGGCCTGCCCCTGGCCTTGCCCCTGTCCCGGGAACTGCCCCTGGCCGCCCGGAGGCTGTGCGCCGCCGCCTTGGCCACCGCCCCCGGCTCCCCCGTCACCGCCGGGACCGCCAGGACCTCCGGGGCCGCCCGCCCCGAAGCGGCCGGCCGACGACGGCCCGGCGGTCACGATCGACCCCTGATGGCCGGAGGCCAGCGTGCTCACGGTGTACGCCGCCGGGCCCGCCAGCGACGCCGCGCAGCTCAGCCCGACCACGGCGAGAGCCAGGCCCCGCCCGCCGAACCGCCCCACGGCCAGCAGCCCGAGCGCCCCGGCGACCCCGGCGCCCAGCACCGCCCACCGCAGCCACGGCAGGTAGTCCGGGGTACGGCCCAGCAGGACGTACGCCCAGGCCGCCGTGGTGAGCACCGTGCCCGCGAGCACCGCCCGGACCCACCACGCGCCCCGCTCCTCCCACAGCACCGTGACCCCCATGGCCACGAGCGCCGCGAGATACGGAGCGAGGGCCACCGTGTAGTACTGGTGGAAGATCCCGGCCATGAAACTGAACACCGCGGCCGTCATCACCAGCGCACCGCCCCAGGCGAGGAACGCGGCCCGCGCCGCGTCGGTCCGCGCCGCCTTCCGGGTCAGCCACAGCCCGGCCACGAGCAGGATCAGCGCGGCGGGCAGCAGCCAGGCGATCTGGCCGCCGATCTCGGAGTTGAACATCCGGCCGAGGCCGGTCTCACCCCAGCCACCGCCGCCGCCGGGGCCCGCGCCCCCGCCCACGCTCCCGGTCTCCTCGCCGTTGATCCGGCCGAGCCCGTTGTAGCCGAAGGTCAGCTCCAGGAAGGAGTTGTCCTGCGAGCCACCGACGTAGGGCCGCGAGGCGGCGGGCATCAGCTCGACGACCGCGACCCACCAGCCACCGGCGACGACCGTCGTCAGGGCGGACAGGGCGAGCTGCCCGAGCCGCTTCGGTACGGAGACCGGTGCGCACACCGCGTACAGCACGGCCAGCGGCGGCAGGATCAGGAACGCCTGGAGGGTCTTGGTCAGGAACGCGAACCCGACCGCCGCGCCCGCCCACAGCAGCCACATCGTCCGGCCCCGCTCCAGCGCCCGCAGCACGCACCACACGGTGACCGTCATCAGCAGCGCGAGCAGCGCGTCCGGGTTGTTGAAGCGGAACATCAGCGCGGCGACCGGGGTCAGGGCGAAGACGCCCACCGCGATCAGCCCGGCGACCGGCCCGAAACGACGGCGTACGGCGGCGTTCAGCACGGCCGCCGTGGCCACGCCCATCAGGACCTGAGGAGCCAGGATCGCCCACGAGTTCAGCCCGAAGGCCCGCACCGACAGGGCCATCGGCCACAGCGCCGCGGGCGGCTTGTCGACGGTGATGGCGTTGGCGGAGTCCAGTGAACCGAAGAAGAACGCCTTCCAGCTCCGGCTGCCCGCCTGGACGGCGGCGGAGTAGAAGGAGTTGGCGTAACCGGAGGCGCTGAGGTCGGCGAAGTAGGCGAGCCCGACGGCCAGCAGCAGCCCGTACAGCGCGGGCCGGGCCCAGCGGGGCCCACGGTCCGGCGCGGGCGGCGCGGAGGCCGGGGGCGCGGGGGCGGTGATCGTGGTCATCGGAGTTCCTCGGAGTCGGGAGCGCGGTGGACGCCGGCCGGGAAGACCCAGGCGCGCAGGAGCAGGAAGCGCAGCACGGTGGCCGCGAGGTTGGCGGTGACGAGCACGGCGAGTTCCGTGCCGTGCGAGGGCGATCCGGAGACCGCGCCCAGGGCCGCCAGGGAGCCGCTGGTCAGGGCGAGGCCGATGGCGAGGACCACGAGACCCTGCGCCTGGTGGCGGACGGCGCCGCTCCGGCCGCGTACCCCGAAGGTGAGGCGGCGGTTGGCCGCGGTGTTGGCGACGGCGGAGACGAGCAGCGCCCCGGCGTTGGCGGCCTGCGGGCCGACCCCGAGCCGGAAGAGGGAGTACAGCACCAGGTAGAAGAGGGTGGACAGGGCTCCCACGACACAGAACCCGACCAGCTGCCGGGCCAGTCCGCGCGGCACCCCGCTCAGCGCCCGGTCCCGGGGGTCGTCCCCGAAGGGACGGGCCAGCCGGTCCAGCGGCAGTGACCCGACGGCCAGTGCCCGCCCCACCCGCCACACGCCTTTCAGGTCGTCGACGGCCGTGCGCACGATGTGGACGGTCGAGTCGGGGTCGTCCACCCAGTCGACGGGCACCTCGTGGATGCGCAGCCCGGCCCGCTCGGCGAGGACCAGCAGCTCGGTGTCGAAGAACCAGCCGCTGTCCTCCACCATCGGCAGCAGCCGCTCGGCCACCTCCCGGCGGATCGCCTTGAACCCGCACTGGGCGTCGCTGAACCCGGCGGCCAGCGAGGAGCGCAGGATCAGGTTGTAGGCGCGCGAGACGAACTCCCGCTTCGGCCCCCGCACCACCCGCGAACTACGGCTCAGCCGCGAGCCGATGGCCAGGTCCGAGTGGCCGGAGATCAGCGGGGCGACCAGCGGGAGGAGGGCGTTGAGGTCGGTGGAGAGGTCCACGTCCATGTAGGCGAGGACCGGGGCGTCGGAGCTGGACCACACCGCGCGCAGCGCCCGCCCGCGCCCCTTCTCCGCCAGCCGCACGGACCGCACCCCCGGCAGCCCCTCCGCGAGCGCGGCGGCCACGGCGGGCGTGGAGTCGGTGCTGGCGTTGTCGGCGACGGTGATCCGGAAGGGGTAGGGGAAGGTCCGCGCGAGGTGGTCGTGGAGGCGCAGGACGCAGGGGCGGAGGTCCTTCTCCTCGTTGAAGACCGGGATCACGACGTCGAGCACGGGGCTGCCGGAGCCGGGGGCGGCGCCCCCGGCCGGGAGGTGCTCCCGTACCGGGAGGCGGCCGCCGCGGTGTCCGCCACCGCCCGCGGGGGGTGCGCTGTGGAGGCTGTCGGTTGTCATACCCCGACGTTCGCCAACGGCGCTGTCACGCCGGTGTGGTGAGCCTGTCCCCGACCTGTGAGTCCGTGCCGGTCCCGGTCGGTGCCGGAAGCGGGAGGCGGACCGTGAAGACCGTCCGTCCGGGCTCGGACGCCACCCGTACGCTCCCGCCGTGCGCCGAGACGACGGCCCGCACGATGGCGAGGCCGAGCCCGGTGGACCCGGACTCCCGCCCCCAGTCCGTCTCGCGGGTCCGGGAGGCGTCCCCGCGGGCGAACCGTTCGAAGACATGAGGCAGCAGGGCGTCCGGAATCCCGGGCCCGTCGTCGCGCACCTCCACCGTGACGGGCTCCCCCGCGGCGGTCGGCGTGCGCACCCCGACCGTCACCGTGGTGCCGGGCGGGGTGTGGGTACGGGCGTTGGCCAGCAGGTTGACCAGCACCTGCTGGAGCCGCGCGGGGTCGGCGCGTACGGTCACGGGCTCGGCGGGCAGCTCCAGCCGCCAGCGATGCGGAGCCCCGGCGTCCGTCGCCCCACCGGCGCCGGAACAGGCGTCGGCACCGGCACCGGCACCGGGCCGCACGGCCACACCCGCCCCGGCCTCAGCACCAGCACCAGCACCGGCCAGGGCGGCCGCACCGGCCCCGCCGACCGCTGTGGCCGCGTCCGCCGCCCGCGCGTCGCTGACCGCGTCCACGACCAGCGGCAGCAGATCCGTGGCCGCGTACGACAGGGGGCGCCCGGCATCGAGCCGCGCGAGCAGCAGCAGGTCCTCCACCAGCCCGGTCATCCGCTCGGCCTCCGACTCGATGCGCCCCAGGGCGTGCCGGGTCATCGGGCCGGGCTCCGGCTCGTCGGGCCCCGTGGCCCGCCGGGTCAGCTCGGCGTACCCCCGGATCGAGGCCAGCGGGGTGCGCAGCTCATGACTGGCGTCGGCGACGAACTGCCGTACCCGCGTCTCGCTGCGCTGCCGCGCGGCGAGCGCCGAACCGACGTGTCCCAGCATCCGGTTGAGTGCCGCTCCCACCTGCCCGACCTCGGTACGCGGATCGGCCTCGGCGTCCGGGACCCGCTCGACCAGGGCCACCTCCCCACTGTGCAGCGGGAGTTCGGATACCCGGGTGGCCGTGGCGGCGACCCGGCGCAACGGCCGCAGGGCGACCCCGACGAGGACCGTGCCCGCGATGGAGGCGGCCAGCAGCCCGGCGGCGGTGACGCAGACCTCGACGAGGATCAGCGCGTTCAGCGCACCGCCGACCTCGGCGCTGGGGATGCCGACGAGGACGGTGTGCCCCTCGGCGGTGGTGACGGCCTCAACCCGGTAGCCCCCGAGCCCCGGCAGCTCGACGCTCCGGGCCCCCTCACCGGTGCCGGGCGCGGCGCTCTCCAGGGCCTCCGTCTGCTCCGCGCTCAACGGCTTGGCACTCTCCTGGGCGTCCTGGGCGCGCTGCCCGCTGTCCTCGACGACCTTCGACGCGGTGACGTCCCCGTCGCCGCCGACGACCGCCCCGAACGTGCCGAAGGGCTGCCCGCCACCGCCGACGAACGCCAGCGGCCCGGCCGCGCGCAGTTCCTCGGGCAGCGGGCCGGGGCCCGGTGGCCGCTCCGCGCGGACGGCGATGGAGTGCAGCTGGTCGTCCAGCTTGTCGTACAGGTAGCTGCGGAAGGCGATCGCGGTGACCGTCCCGATGACGGCGGCGACGACGGCGATCAGGGAGACCGCGGAGACGACGAGCCGGGTCCGCAGGGTCCACGGACGGCGCGGCACGCCCCGGCGGCCGGCCTGTTCAGCGGGCTTGATGAGGTTCGCCCGGCTTGATCAGGTACCCCGCCCCACGCCGGGTGTGGATCATCGGGGTCCGTCCGGCGTCGATCTTCTTGCGCAGGTAGGAGATGTACAGCTCGACGACGTTGGCCTGGCCGCCGAAGTCGTAGTTCCACACCCGGTCCAGGATCTGCGCCTTGCTGAGGACCCGCCGCGGGTTGCGCATCAGGAAGCGCAGCAGCTCGAACTCGGTGGCCGTGAGGTGGATCGCGTCCCCGCCGCGCCACACCTCGTGGCTGTCCTCGTCGAGCTCCAGGTCCCCGACGACGAGCGTCGAATCACCGCGCCCGGCGGCCACGGCGGACCCCGAGCGGCGGATCAGCCCGCGCAGCCGGGCCACGACCTCCTCCAGGCTGAACGGCTTGGTGACGTAGTCGTCGCCGCCCGCGGTGAGCCCGGCGATCCGGTCCTCCACGGCGTCCCGGGCGGTCAGGAAGAGCACCGGGACGTCGGCGTACTCGCGGCGCATCCGGCCCAGCACGGACAGCCCGTCCATGTCGGGGAGCATCACATCGAGGATGACCGCGTCCGGACGGAAGTCCCGGGCGGCCCGCACCGCGGCGTCCCCGTCCCCGGCGCTGCGCACCTCCCACCCCTCGTACCGCAGGGCCATCGAGAGCAGCTCGGTGAGCGGAGCCTCGTCGTCCACGACCAGGACCCGCACGGGGGTACGGTCCGGCCGGAGCAGTTCGGTACGCCCCTGGGGCGAGGTCGTCGTCGTCATGGGCCCACTCTGTGAGGCGTCCGTGAGAGAAGCCTGACCCGATCCTGTGAATTCCCTGAGAAAGCGGTCCGGGTTGCAGCAGCCCCTAGGGGGTTTCTCGCTGAGCTTCCGGCAGCTCGAACAAGGCGGCGGCGTTCCCGTGGCAGACCGCCCGCAGCCACTCGTCCCCCAACTCCAGCCGCTCCAGGGCCTGGAGCTGATGCGCGTACGGGTAGGGGATGTTCGGGAAGTCGGTCCCCAGCAGGATGCGGTCGCCGAGACCGGCGAGCCGTCCGCGCTCCGCCACCGGGAAGGGGCTCAAGCGCTCACCGAAGTCGGTGAACGCCATCGTCGTGTCGAGCCGCACCTGCGGGTACGCCTCCGCCAGCGCCAGGAACTCCGCATACTCCGGCATCCCCATGTGCGCCACGACCAGCCGCAGCCGCGGATGCCGGGCCAGCAGCCGCCCGATCGGTCCGGGCCCGGTGTACGCCCCGGGCGCGGGCCCGGACCCGCAGTGCATGACGACCGGCACCCCGGCCTCGGTGAGCAGCCCCCAGACGGGTTCCAGCAGCGGGTCGTTGGCGTCGTAGCCGCCCACCTGGAGGTGGGACTTGAACACCCTGGCCCCCGCCTCGACGGCCTCCGTCACGTACGCCTGGACGCCCTCCTCGGGGAAGAGGGTCGCGGTGTGCAGGCAGTCGGGCGTGCGGGCGGCGAACCCGGCGGCCCAGCCGTTGAGCCAGCGGGCCATGCCCGGCTTGTGCGGGTAGAGCATCGCGGTGAACCGGAGCACCCCGAACGACCGCAGCACGGCGAGCCGCCGCTCCTCCTCGTACCGGTAACTGATCGGCCACTGAAGGCCGGTGAGCGGTCCGACGGCGTCGAAGTAGGCCCACACCTTGCGCAGGACCCGCTCGGGCATGAAGTGGGTGTGCACGTCGATGATCCCGGGCAGCCCGAGCCGCTCCGCGAACCGCACCGCGTCGTCGTTTCCGTCCACCACGCCCGCCCACCCCCTCCGCCACCGCCGGTCACCGGTCACCGGCCCTTGGTCACCGGCCACCGGCCCTTGGTCATTGGTCCTTGGTCGCCGCCTCAGAACAGCCCACCCTGCACACCGCCCCCGCCGATCTCGGCGACCGGCACACCGAGCGGCCCGGCACCGGAGACCGGTGCCAGCTCCCAGCCGGTGATCAGCCGGGTGTCGAGCACGACGACGGAACCGCCGTCCACGGCCAGATGCAGATCGGGCCCGGCGGCCGCGACGAGCCGCCCGGCGACGACGCCCCCGGCGACGAGCTCCCGCACCGAACGGCCGGGGGCCTCGGCCCCGTCGAGGCCGAACACCCCGACCTGGTCGACGACATCGAGCGGCAGCCGCTCCAACGACTCGGGCCAGCCACGCCCTTCGAGCCCGGCGGCCCGCGCGTACAGCTCCGCCACCGCACCGGCCCGCTCCGCCTCCTCCGGCAGCCTGCCGCGTACGGCACGCTTGCGGGCGTACGGGATCCGGTCCGGCACCCCGAGGGCGGCCCGCAGCACCTCCTCGGTCCGCCGCGCCGCCATGAGCGGCCCCCGCCCGAGCCAGCTGAACGCGACGGCCCCCTGCTCCCGCAGCCGCGCGGCGCCCCGCTCCTCGCCGGTGATCCCGACCTTGACGAGGCCGGGGCCGAACCAGGCGAGGTAGACGCGGTACGTGCGGGGGTCGTCCGCCATCGTGTCGGCGGCCACCGAATGCGCCCGGTCCAGCCGCGCGCACTCGGCGCAGCGCCCCCCGGTGGAACGCCCCGGCACGACGGCCCCCAGCGGGCAGACGTTGCCCCGGGCCCCGACGCAGTGCCGCTCCCCGAGGGCCCGGAACCCGATCCCGGCCCCGTACGCGAGCACACTCACCCGCCGCTCGACCCCCGGCCCCCGTACGCCCTGCTCAGTCCCCGGCCCGCGCACATCCCGCTCGGTCCCCGGCCCGCGCGCACTCTGCTCAAGCCCTGGCTCACGTACGTCCCGCCCAGACCTCGGCCCGCGCGCGTCCCGCTCACGCCCATGCACGCCCCGCTCGCGGTCGGCCGCGCTTCCCCGCGGCTCGCGGCCGGGCGCACCGCTCCCGCCCCACGCACCGCCCACCGGCGGCTCGCGGTCACGCCGCCACGTCAGCTCCGGGGCCGGGCCCGGCCACCGGACGCCGTCGCACCGCCACCCGCCGCCACCGCCGGACGCCCGGTCGTCCCCATACCTCACCCGGCGGATGCTACGCGTAGCCTCCGACACCTTCGATCCGCCGCCGCATCGCGGTCATGCGGCGCACGAAGCGCCGGTTGAACCAGATCATCCACCCCATGAACGCCACACCGAAGCCGAGCATCCACAGCCCGGCCGGCACGTTGCCGGAGGCGAACCAGAGGAACGGCAGCCCGAGGAACATCAGCCCGAGCATCGGGAAGGCCCACCACCGGTTGCGCCGCAGCTTCTCCTCGCGCCGCCGGATGAGCCGGATCATGGCCTGCCGCTCGGCCGGATCGTCGGGCAGCTCGCCGTTCTTCGCGATGCGGCGCTCCAGCTCCGGCACCCGCCCCGGCTCGGTCCCCACGGCCCGCGCGTCGCGCCGCCTGCGCCGCATCAGGAACCACGTCATGAGACCGGCGTAGACGAGACCGCCGACCAGGATCCCCGGCCACGCGGACCAGCCGCGGAACGCCAGCCGGACGAGGACCCAGATCACCAGCACCAGCAGTCCGACGGCCCACCACTGGTCGCGCCAACGCTCCTTGTACGCCTGTCTCTTCGCCCCCATCGTCCACCTCCGAACCGAGGGGCGCCCGGCACGCCCGTACCGTTTCGGCTACCCCGCCCCCGCCCCTCCGAACGACGCCGCCCGCTCCCGTTAGGATCCGGGGCATGGCGCTGACCGGGGACCAGGTGGACCTGTTCGAGGCTGCCATGCCGCGGCTGAAGGCCATCGCCTACCGTCTGCTCGGCTCGGCGAGCGATGCCGAGGACGCCGTGCAGGACACGTTCCTGCGCTGGCAGGCCGCCGACGTCGAGCGCGTCGAGGTCCCCGCGGCCTGGCTGACGAAGGTCCTCACCAACCTCTGCCTCAACCAGCTGGCCTCGGCCCGCGCCCGGCGCGAGACGTACGTGGGGCAGTGGCTGCCCGAACCGCTGCTCGCCGGGGACCCGATGCTCGGGCCCGCCGACACCGCCGAGCAGCGCGAGTCCGTCTCGTACGCGGTCCTCACCCTCATGGAGCGGCTGTCCCCCAACGAGCGGGCGGTGTACGTCCTGCGGGAGGCGTTCGGGTATCCGCACGCAAGGATCGCCGAGATCCTGGACACCACCGAGTCCGCGAGCCAGCAGCTGTTCCACCGCGCCGGGAAGCACCTGGCGGAAGGCAGGACCCGCGCCGGGGCCGACGAGGCGGCGGCCCGGCGGATCGCCGAGGAGTTCCTGGCCGCGGCCGCCGGCGGCCAGACGGAACCGCTCGTCCAACTGCTCACCGCGGACGTCGTGGCGGTCGGCGACGGCGGCGGGAAGGTCCCGGCCCGCACCAGCCCCTTCGTGGGCGCGCTCGCGGTCGCGCGGTTCATGCGGAGCCTGTTCACCCCCAACGAGGCGCTGCGCAAGCACCTCGGGGGTCCCGCGGAGATCCACCTCACGACGGCCAACGAGGTCCCCGCCGTGGTCGTGGTTGTCGGCGGCCGGGTCATCGGCGTCATGTGCCTGGAGGTCACGGCGGACGGCATCGTCGCGTTCCGCAGCCAGGCCAACCCCGACAAGCTGGAACGCGCGACGCGGCAGTGGTCGGCGACGCCCCGCGGAGCGACGCTGGTCCGCACCCTCTGAGCGCTCTGTGACGCAGGTCACGGTCGCCCCTGTCAGGAAACGACGGTCTGCCCGGTTCAAGGGGCGAGACCGCGCGAGACAGGAGTGCAGGACATGCAGCGGAACAGGCAGCGACAGCACCGGGTCATCGTCATCGGAGCCGGCTACAGCGGAGCGACCGCCGCGGGCCGTCTGGCCAGGCGAGTGCGCCGCGAGGACGTCGCGATCACCGTGGTCAACGCCGAGCCGGACTTCGCCGAACGCGTCCGTATGCACCAGCTGGCGGCGGGCCAGGAGCTGAAGGCCCGCCCGCTGCGCCGGATGTTCGCCGGTACGGGCGTCGCGGTGAAGGTGGGAAGGGTGACGGAACTGGACGTGATCGGCCGGACGGTGACCCTCACCGCGGTGGGCGGGGCGCCGGAGACGCTGGAGTACGACACCCTGGTCTACGCCCTGGGCAGCGGCTGGGACACCCACGGTGTCCCCGGTGTCGCGGAGCACGCCCACGACGTCAGCGGCCGCCCCGGCGCCCTGCGCCTGCGGGCCCGCCTGGCCGCCCTGGGCCCCGGGGAGCCCGTGGTGGTCGTGGGCGGGGGCCTCACCGGCCTGGAGACGGCGACCGAGATCGCCGAGGCCCGCCCGGACCTCGCCGTCACCCTCGCCACCCGGGGCACCCTGGGCGACTGGCTCTCCGCCAAAGGGGCCCGCCACCTGCGCGGGGTGATGGCCGGCCTGGGCATCACGGTGCACGAGACCACGGCGGTCACGGCGGTGGCGGCCGACCGGATCACGACGACGGAGGGCGACATCGCGTCGGCGGCCACGGTCTGGACGACGGGCTTCGCCACCCACCCCCTGGCGACGGCATCGGCTCTGCGCACCACAGCGACGGGCCAGATCCCGGTGGACGCCACCCTGCGCACGCTCTCCCACCCGGACGTCTACGCCATCGGCGACGCGGCCCTGGCGTCAGGCCCCGGCGGCACACCGCTGCGCATGTCCTGCGCCTCGGGCGTCCCCAGCGCCTGGCAGGCCGCCGACGCCATCGCGGCCCGCCTCACCGGCACCAAGCTCCCGAACATCCCGATCCGCTACGTCAACCAGTGCGTCTCGCTGGGCCGCAAGGACGGCCTGATCCAGTACGTCACCGCCGACGACCGCTCACGCGACACCGCCCTGACGGGCCGCCTGGCCGCCCTCTACAAGGAGCTGGTCTGCAAGGGCGCGGCCTGGGGCGTGGCCCACCCCACCCTCGCCCTCCCGACCCGCCGCCGCCGGGCGACACCACCCCCAACCAGGACACCGCCCCCGACCGACCCGGCCAAAGCGACCTGACCCCCACGGCCCCAGGGCCAGTCCACCGCCACCACGCCCCAACACACCAGATCAAGCTCCCACCGCTTCCGCCACCGGCCGCCTGCAAACGCCAGAGGCCCCCAGGATTTCTCCTGGGGGCCTCTGACCTGCTGTGCACTCGGCAGGATTCGAACCTGCAACCTTCTGATCCGTAGTCAGATGCTCTATCCGTTAAGCTACGAGTGCTTGGCGTTCCGGGCGTTTTCTTCCCGGTTGGCGTTGCGGGAACAACATTACATGACCTGCGCCGGGACGCGAAATCCATTAGTCATACCGCTGCTGAGCTGCGGAAACGGCCCCACGACGGGGATCTCAGCCGCCCTGCGGATCGACCCGGAGCTAGAACGGCCGAAGCCCCGCGCCAGGGACGCGGGGCTTCGGGGGTGGAGCGGAGGCGGAGGGATTTGAACCCTCGATCAGGGGGTTACCCCGAAACCGCATTAGCAGTGCGGCGCCATAGACCGGACTAGGCGACGCCTCCTCCACACACGCCTCGCGCGGACGCGAGTGGTGCGTGCAGATGATGACACAGTCGAGCGTCGTGCCACCAATCGGCAACCACGTTACTAGTCCGTCGGGGGCCTGGGCAAAGCAGTTCGGCGTGGCGGCGCAACGTCCGGGCGGGGTGCGCGTTAAAGGGATGGGGGCTGCGGTCTTCGTCAGCCGTCGTCGTCAGTCAAGCCGTCCGTCCGCCGTCGCGGCGGGGTGTGCCCGTGAGTGGTCGCGCCCGGCCGCCCGGTCGACCGCGGCACAGAGATTCTGGAGCTTCCGCATGATGCGCCGTCTCGCCCTCACCGCCGTCGTCCCGCTCGCCGTGCTCGCCGGCACCGTGCCGGCGTCCACCGCCACCGCCTCCGGGCCCGTCCCCTCCGCCCAGCCGACCTCCGGGCCGCTGGCCGCCGCCCGCCCCGCGCTCGGGCCGCTCCCGCTGGCGCTTCCTCCGCTGCCGGGGTTCCTGGACGGCGGGAAGGGCACCGGCCCCGCGGACGAGGCGCGGACCCGGCTCACCGTGACCGTGAAGAACACCGGGGTCGCCGGGGGCGACGGGACGTTCGAGCTGGAGTGCGGGCCCACCGGGGGCAGCCACCCGCGGGGGCAGGCCGCCTGCGACCGGCTGGCGGAGGCCGGGTCCACCCGGGCCGGGCGGCAGGAGCTGTTCCAGCCGACGCCCGAGGGCAGCATGTGCACCATGATCTACGGCGGCGATGCCACCGCGCGCATCGTCGGCACCTGGGAGGGCCGGGCCGTGGACACCACCGCCAGCCGCTCCGACGGGTGCGAGATCGCCCGCTGGAACCGCCTCGTGCCGGTGCTGCCCGACCTCCGGTAATCACACGGGCAGGGGTGTGAAAAGGGCGTGCCGGGGCGTAAAAGTGTTCGTCCGGGCACGTCGGCCCCGGGCGCCCCGCAGGCCCCCGGGGCCGGACCGTCCCTGCGGCGTCCGCGCACGTCACACGGTGCGCGGGCGCTCACGCCCTGGGCTCGCGACGTACACCGCGCGCACAGAACCTTGGTGAGAGCTCCCCCTCATCCGCCGCCGTCCGGGGCTCCCCTGCCCTTAGACTCCTCCCGTGACAGTCTGCGGCCCGAGGGGCAAGATGGGGCCTTCTGTCGGCAAGGTGCGGTAATCAGGGAGGAAGCGTCGTCGTGAGCAGCAGGCCATCCCGAGGCACTGCTCGCCTCGCAGCCATACTCGATGCCCTTCCGGACGGGCTGCTGCTCGTCAACTGCAACGGCACGGTCGTCAACGCCAACTCCATCGCCCTTGAGATGTTCGAGACTCCGGGCACCGCGCTCGTCGGCCGCGGGCTGCTCGACCTCCTTCCGGAGTTCGACTCCAAGTTGATCCCGGGCTCCATGCGCCGTCCCGAGGCGGCGGACGAGCAGGGCAGGACCAAGCCGACGCGGATGGCCGCGCGGCGCACCGACGGGCACGCGTACCCGGTCGAGGTCACCAGCGCCAGCCTGGAGAGCGGGCAGGCCGCGTACAACGACATCCACTCCAGCTACACCGGCGACGAGCTGCTCATGATCGTCGTACGGGATCTCTCCGGCACCGTGGACACCGAGGCCGAGCTGGCCCGTTCGCAGCGGCAGACCGAGATGATCCTGCGCGCCGCCTCCGAGGGCGTCGTCGGCACCGACACCGACGGGCGGGTCGTCCTCGTCAACCCCGCCGCCGCCCAGATCCTGGGGTTCCGGGCCAGCGACCTCGGTGGCCAGGAGCTGCACCCGCTGATCCTGCACTCGCGCGCGGAGGGCGAGCCGTTCCCGTACGAGGAGTCCCCGCTCGCCGACACCCTCAAGTCCGGGCGCAAGCACCGGGTGCGCGGGCAGGTGCTCTGGTCCAAGAGCGGTGCGCGGGTGCCGGTCGATCTGACGACCGCGCCGGTACGGGACGGGGACCAGCTCGTCGGCGCGGTGATGACGTTCACCGACCGCCGCCCGTACGACGAGCTGTCCGCCCAGCACAAGAACGTCGTCGCCGAACTCACCGCCAGCCACTCCGCCGAGGTCACCGCGCTCCGCGAGGCGCACGCCACGGAGCTGGAGGCCCTCAAGGAGGCCCACGCGGCCGAACTGGCCGACCGGAGCGAGCGGTACACCACCGAGGCCGAGGAGCAGGCCGAGCGGATCGCCGCCCTGACCGCCCAGCACTCCCAGCTGACCGCCGTGCTCGGCGGCGCCCTGCGCGGCCCCCTGGAGGAGCTGCGCGGCGAACTGTCCACACTGGCCGCCGACCCCGCCGGGCAGCTGTGGCCCGAGGCCAACCAGATCCTGCACCATCTCGCCGCCGGGTACGCCCGGATGACCACCCTCGTCGACAACGTCCTCGGCTACCAGCGCCTGGACGCGGGTGTGGAGGGGCTGCACAAGGCCCCCGCGCTGGTCGAGGGAATCGTGAAGGGCGGCATCGACGGGGCGGTCGAGCTGATCGGACCCGGGCGCGCGCAGTTCGCGGTGCACACCCCGCCGATCGAGGCCGAGGTCGACGCACGTCAGCTCGCGACCGCCGTCGCCCACTTGGTCGCCGACGTCTGCGGTGTCGACTCAACCGGCAAGACCCGGTCGGTGCCCGGGGGCGGTTACGTCGACTCGACCGTGGTCGTGGCCGCCGCCCAGCGCGGTGACGTCGTACGGATCGAGGTGCGCGGGCCCTTCGCCGGGGGCGACCCGGTGCACGAACCGATCGTGCGCGGCATCGTCCGGGCGCACGGCGGGGTGCTCCAGACCCATGAGATGCCGGGCATGAGTGGCAGCGCGTACGTCCTCGACGTGCCGATCGGCGCGGCCGCGGGCTCCATCACGCCCCCGGAGACACCGGAGCACGCCCCGGTCGCTCCCTCCTCGCCGGAGGGTGTCGGAGCGCCGGGCGTCACCAGCGGGGGGCGGCGGCGGGCCCGCCGGTCCTCCACCGACGCGTTCCTGGACAGCCCCGTCGGTACGCCGGAGGGCGAGGAGGGGCCGGGTGGTCCGGCGGGACCGGGCGGCCCGGACGGTTCGAACGGGCCGGGCGGCGGGGCTAACGTCCCGGACCGCGTCGACGCCGAGCCGACCGGGCGGCGGCGGGCCCGCCGGGGAGCGCCCGCCGTGGAGGAGCAGGCTCCCGAGCTGATCCCCGCCCAGCAGGGTGAGGGGTCCGGGCGACGCCGCGGCCGCCCCAGCCCGGCGGAGGCCGAGGTCGGACCACGGGCTCTTCCGGGTCCGGGTTCCGGTCCGGGGGGCGCCGAAGCCGTCCGTCCTGAGCAGCAGGTCCAGCGGGGCGCCCTGGCCCTGACCTCCGCACCGTCGTCCCCCGCACCGTCCGAGGGGTCCGTCGTGACGGCCGCCGAGGGTGCTCAGGGGGCCGGTACGCGGCCGCAGCTCGGGCCGACGGTGCCGCCGCAGGGTGTCCCGGTGGACCCGCAGCAGCCCGTACCGCCCACCGGACGCCGGGCCCGGCGGGACGGCGGGAACCGTGCGCTCCCCGCCCTCGCCTCCGGCAACGCCCCCGGCCACCCCATGAGCGCGGACTCCACAGGTGCCGACACCACAGGAGCCGACACCACGGGTGCGGAGCACCTTCAGCAGGCGCACCCCCAGGCCCAGCCGCAGCAGCCCGGGGGGCGGCGGGCCCGGCGCGCGTTGGCCGCCGCCCAGGAGCGCGCCGCCGCCGAGGCCGGTCCGCGCACCACGTTCGCCCTGCCCCCGGCCGACGCGGACCGGGCCCCCCTGCACCCCGACGCCCCGGTCGCCCGGACCGACGAGGGCGCCACGCACCACGGCCGCAGCGCCCCGGAGGCCGGTCACACGCCGCCGCAGGCGCACCCCGTCGCCCCGGCGCACCCCGGCGACCCGCGCCACGCACCGGCCGCCCAGAGCCTCCCGGGCGCCCAGCACGGCGGCGTAGCGCACGCGACGGGCCCGGCCCCGGCGCCGCAGAACGCACCCTGGGGCGACGCCGGTCCGACCGCCCAGCCCACCGGCACCTCCGCGGGCGCACCCACCGGTAGCGCCGCCAACGCCCCCGCCGGAGCCGGAACTGACCGGGTAGCCGATGCGGGTGCCGGTGTCGGTGTCGGAGTCGGCCAGGCTTCCGGGGGCCCGGAGTTCGCCGACGCCGAGGGCAACGGCAGCCCCGGCACCACCGGCCATCCCGCCGACACCGCCCACACCACCGGCACCGCGCAGACCGGCCCCGCCGCCGCGCCCGGGGCGCATCCGGCCGACGGCGATATCGGTGTCCCGGTTCCGGACGCCCGGCGGCAGCCGCTGCCCGCCGAGGAGCCGATGCCGGGCGGGAACCCGGACTCGACACAGGGGCGGGCGTTCAGCGTGCGGACGCTGGGCCAGGGCGTGCCTTTCGCCCAGCATCTGGCGCATCAGCAGAACCAGCAGAACCAGAGCCTCGGCGGCGCAGGTCGGCGGCGCAAGCTCGCCGCCCCGCCCGAGGGCGACCGCTCCCCGGCCCGCCCCGCAGGCGGCCCGGAGCCCACGCCGCAGCAAGACGGGCCCGGAGCGCGACAGATTCCGGACCAGGACCGGTCCGGAGCACAGCAGGCTCCTGGCCAGGACCGGTCCGGGCAGCAGCAGGTTCCGGGACAGGGCCGGTCGGGCCCGCAGCAAGCTCCGAGTCAGGGCCGGTCCGGGCAGCCCGGTGCTGCGGCGGCGCAGAGCCCTCCCGATCCCCGCGCCGGTCAGCACGGCCCGCCCGGCGCCAACCCCCCGGCATCCACCGGCGGCCGTACCGGCACCGGCACCCACGGCGCCGCCCCCGTGCCCCCGCCCGGTTACGGCGACGGCCGACTGCTCGCGCCGCCCGTCTCCGAGGGGCGCGCCTACGCCATAGGGGCACCCGACGAGGACGCCGCCGAGGGCCCCGAGCCGCTCGACGGGCCTGGGGGCGCGGTGGAGGTCGCCAACCGGCCGCACCCGTATCCGGTCGACGACGAGCTGCCGCCCGAGCCGCTGGACAACCCGCGCCGACTGCTGGTGTGGCCCGCCCCCGACGTACCGACCCAGCAGGCGCTCAGCGACCGGGGCTACCGTCCGGTGATCGTGAACTCCCGCGAGGAGGTCGACGCCCAGATCGCCGCGTTCCCCGCCGCGCTCTTCGTCGACCCGCTGACCGGGCCCATCACGCGTACCGCCCTCCAGTCGCTGCGCCAGGCCGCCGTCGCCGCCGAGGTCCCGGTCCTGGTCACGGCCGGTCTGGGGCAGGCGACCCGGGAGGCCGCGTACGGCGCCGACCCGGCCGTCCTGCTCAAGGCGCTGGCCCCGCGCGACAGCGACCAGCATCCGCCCCGGGTACTCCTGATCGAGGAGCACGAGGAGATCGCGGCGGCGCTGACCCACACCCTGGAACGGCGCGGTATGCAGGTGGCGCACGCGGCGGCGGACAGCGAGGCCGTCGACCTGGCGAGCCGGATGCGGCCGAACCTGGTGGTGATGGACCTGATGCAGGTACGCCGTCGACGCGCCGGGATCATCGACTGGCTACGCGCCAACGGCCAGTTGAACCGCACCCCGCTGGTCGTCTACACCTCGGCCGGGATGGACGCGTCGGAGCTGCCGCGGCTGGCCTCCGGGGAGACCGTTCTCTTCCTGGCCGAGCGGTCCACCAGCGACGAGGTGCAGTCCCGGATCGTTGATCTGCTGGCGAAGATAGGCACCAACTAAGGCGGGACGGTACGGAGTTCCCCCGTACCGCCCCGACTCACAGCACTACCGCCCCGTCTCGCAGCCGTACCGCCCCGGCTCACAGCTCTGTTTCACGTGAAACAGAGCGAGGCGCAAGCGCTCAGAGCTGTGTGACGTCCAGCTCCCCGTCCGCGTACCGCTTCCGGATCACCTTCTTGTCGAACTTGCCGACGCTCGTCTTCGGTACGGATTCGACCACCGACCAGCGCTCCGGCAGCTGCCACCGGGCGATGCCCGAGTCGGCGAGGAACGCCTTCAGCGACTCGTAGTCGGTCCCGGTGACGCCCTCCTTGAGCACGACCGTCGCGAGCGGACGCTCGCCCCACTTCTCGTCCGGTACGGCGACGACCGCCGCCTCCGCGACATCGGGGTGCGCCATCAGGGCGTTCTCCAGCTCCACGCTGGAGATCCACTCGCCGCCCGACTTGATGACGTCCTTGGCCCGGTCGGTGAGGGTGAGGAAGCCGTCGGGGCTGATCACGCCGACATCGCCGGTCTTCAGCCAGCCGTCCTCGCTGAACTTGTCCTCGGGGCGCAGGTGCTCACCGTCGGACCCGCCGTAGTACGCGGCCGCGATCCAGGGTCCCCGGACCTCCAGCTCACCGGCCGACTCCCCGTCCCACGCCAGGTGCTCGCCGGCGGGGCCGAGGAGCCGGGCCTCGACGCCGGCCGGGAAGCGGCCCTGGGTGATGCGGTACGGCCACTCCTCCTCGGCACTCAGCCCGGCGGGCGGGTGGGCCATCGTGCCGAGCGGCGAGGTCTCCGTCATCCCCCAGGCGTGGCAGAGCCGGACGCCGAGCTTGTCGTACGCCTCCATCAGCGACGGCGGGCAGGCCGCGCCGCCGATGGTCACGTTGGCCATGGAGGAGAGGTCACGCGGGTGGGCGGCGACCTCGGCCAGCAGCCCCTGCCAGATGGTGGGGACGGCGGCGGCGTGCGTCGGCCGCTCGCGCTCGATCATCTCGGCGAGCGGAGCGGGCTGGAGGAAGCGGTCCGGCATGAGCATGTTGACGCCGCACATGAAGTTGGCGTGCGGCAGCCCCCAGGCGTTCACGTGGAACTGGGGCACGACGACGAGCGTGGTGTCCTTCGAGGTCAGCCCCATCGACTCGGGCATGTTGACCTGCATCGAGTGCAGATAGACGGAGCGGTGGGAGTAGACGACGCCCTTGGGGTCGCCGGTGGTGCCGGAGGTGTAACACATGGCCGCGGCCTGGCGCTCGTCCAGCTCCGGCCAGTCGTACGTGGTCGGGCGGCCCGCGAGCAGCTCCTCGTAGTCGTGCACGCGCGGCGCGACCCCGGCGAGGGCGGAGCGGTCGCCGGGACCGGCCACCACGACGTGTTCGATACCCGGCAGGTGGGGCAGCAGCGGCACGAGGAGCGGCAGCAGCGAACCGTTGACGATGACCACCTTGTCGTCCGCGTGGTTGACGATCCAGGCGAGCTGCTCGGGCGGGAGCCGGAGGTTCAGGGTGTGGAGCACGGCCCCCATGGAGGGGATCGCGAGGTAGGCCTCCAGGTGCGCCGAGTTGTTCCACATGAGGGTGGCCACCCGCTGGTCGCCGTCGATACCCAGTTCGTCGCGGAGCGCGTTGGCCAGCCGGGTGGCGCGGGCGCCGATCTCGGCGAAGGTGCGGCGGTGCGGCTCGGATTCGCCGGTCCAGGTCGTGACCTGCGACTTCCCGTGGATCGTCATCCCGTGGTGCAGGATGCGGGTGACAGTCAGCGGTACGTCCTGCATGGTGCTCAGCACGGCGTCCTCCCGGTGGGCGCTACGCGGCAGTAGGGTTCCGCTGATTCTGCTCACATACCACGCGGTATGTCACTACTCGCGGGAGAAAATTCCTGTCCGGGGCCAGTT
Source organism: Streptomyces sp. NPDC101181 (assembly GCF_044767975.1). Lineage (NCBI taxonomy): Bacteria > Bacillati > Actinomycetota > Actinomycetes > Kitasatosporales > Streptomycetaceae > Streptomyces > Streptomyces sp. NPDC101181. The sequence goes on from NZ_JBIWOX010000022.1 coordinate 65,844, forward strand.
GCGGCGGTGCGTCCGCGGCGCGGCCGGAGGGGTCCGCACGGCGTGGCGCGTATGGAGTGGCGCGTAGGGAATGGCGCGCGCGGCGTGGGACGAAGGGCGTGCTGCGTACAAGGTGGTGCGTGCGCTCAGCGCACCGGGGTCAGCTCCGGGTCCTCGCGGAGCTTGCCGAGGGCGCGGGAGACGGCGCTCTTGACCGTGCCGATCGAGACGCCGAGCACCTCCGCCGTCTGGGCCTCGCTGAGGTCCTCGTAGTAGCGCAGGACGACCATCGCGCGCTGGCGGTCCGGGAGCTTGAGCACCGCACGCCACATCGCGTCGTGCAGCGACTGCTGCTCGGCCAGGTCGGGCGCCGGGACCGCCTCCCGCTCGGGCAGCTCCTCGCAGGCGAACTCCTCGACCTTGCGCTTGCGCCACTGCGAGGTACGGGTGTTCAGCAACGCGCGGCGGACGTAGCCGTCCAGCGCCCGGTGGTCCTCGATCCGCTCCCACGCGACATACGTCTTGGCGAGCGCGGTCTGCAGCAGGTCCTCCGCGTCGCACGGGTTCGCGGTGAGCGAGCGCGCGGTACGCAGCAGGACCGGCCCCCGGGCCCGTACGTAGGAGGAGAACGACGCGTACAGCGTGTGGGGGTGGTGGCCGGCGGTGGCGGAGGCCGCCCGGGAGGCGGCCGTGCAGACTGGCGTGGTCATGTACTCAACCTAGGAGCGGGGCCCGTCCGGGGGATCGGCCCCAGGTCCCGAAGCCGCGTCCGCCTCAGGTTGTAGGGGCCGGACGGCCTTCACCTCCTGAAGGTGGACGGGCCGTCGCACCTCCGTCAAGGTCCACCCTCGACCCTGGGCGGGGAGGCTCACTCGTCGGCCCCGAGCACCAGCCCCGACGTCGGGACCCCCGTACCGGCCGTGACCAGCGATCGCGCCGCGCCCGCCACCTGGTTCACCGAGGTGCCCCGGAGCTGCCGGACGGCCTCCGCGATGCCGTTCATCCCATGGAGGTACGCCTCCCCCAGCTGACCGCCGTGGGTGTTCAGGGGCAGCGCGTCCGCCGCGACGAAGTCGCCCGCCTCCCCGGGCCCGCAGAAGCCGAACTCCTCCAGCTGCATCAGGACGAACGGGGTGAAGTGGTCGTAGAGGATGCCCACGTCGATGTCGGCCGGTGTCAGTCCGGAGCCGCGCCAGAGCTGCCGGGCCACCACGGCCGTCTCCGGCAGGCCGGTCAGCCCGTCCCGGTAGAAGCTCGTCATCTGCTCCTGGCGGCGGCCCGCGCCCTGGGCCGCCGCCAGGATCACGGCGGGCGGCCGGGGCAGGTCGCGGGCCCGCTCGACGCTGGTCACCACGAGGGCCTGGCCGCCGTCGGTCTCCTGGCAGCAGTCGAGCAGCCGCAGCGGCTCCACGATCCAGCGGGAGGCGGCGTGGTCGGCGAGGCTGATCGGCTTGCCGTGGAAGTACGCCGCCGGGTTGCGTGCGGCGTGCCGCCGGTCCAGGACCGCGACGTGCCCGAAGACCCCGGGGTCGAGACCGTAGGTGTGCAGATAGCGCCGGGCCGCCATCGCCACCCAGGAAGCCGGGGTCAGCAGCCCGTACGGCAGGTTCCAGCCGAGCGCCGCGCCCTCGGCGGTGGGCTCGCGCCACTGGACGCCGGAGCCGAAGCGGCGGCCGGAGCGCTCGTTGAACGCCCGGTAGCAGACGACGACGTCCGCGATGCCGCTCGCCACCGCGAGGGCGGCCTGCTGCACGGTGGCACAGGCCGCGCCGCCGCCGTAGTGGACGCGGGAGAAGAACGAGAGCTCGCCGATCCCGGCCGCCTGGGCGACGGTGATCTCGGGGCTGGTGTCCATGGTGAACGTGACGAGACCGTCCACGTCGGCGGGGGTGAGCCCCGCGTCGTCGAGAGCGGCGCGGACGGCTTCGACGGCCAGTCTGAGTTCGCTGCGGCCCGAGTCCTTGGAGAACTCGGTGGCCCCGATGCCGACGACGGCCGCCTTTCCGCCGAGGGAGTCGGCCCTGCGGATGCTCATGTTCCGGCCCCCTTCGTACGTCCCTTCGTCTGCCCTTTCGTATGACCCTTCGTGTGGGTCGGGGCCACGATGTCCGTTCCGATGGTGCCGGGACCGGGACCGGGGCCGGTGTTGGTGCTGGTGCTGGTGCTGGTGCTGGTGAGGGCCACGGTGACGGTGCCGGTGACGTGGCGGCCGATGCCGTTGTCGCCGGTGACGTGGACGACCGCCTCGACCGGTTGGGTTGGTTGGGTCGGGTCGGTTGGTTCCGTCGGTTGGGTTGGTTCGGCCGGTTCAGCGCGTTCGATCGGTTCGGCGCGTTCGGACGGTTCAGCGCGTTCGGTCGGTTGCGCGGGGGTCATCTCGGCGATGCGGCCGGTCAACCGCAGCACGTCACCTGGGTAGTTGGGTGCGCCGAGGCGGATGGCGACCTTGCGGAGGACGGTGGTGGGGCCGAAGTGATCGGTGATGTAGCGGCCGACGAGCCCGTTGGTGGTGAGGATGTTCATGAAGATGTCGGGGGAGCCCTTCTCCCGGGCCCGTTCGGCGTCGTGGTGCACGTCCTGGTAGTCGCGGGAGGCGATGGCCCCGGCGACGATCAGGGTCCGGGTCACCGGGATGTCCAGGGGCGGCAGGTCGTCGCCCTCGCGGAAGGTCCGGGTCATGGTGCGTCCTCCTGAGGGGCGGCGGCGAGCAACAGACCCAGCTCCTCCAGGACCTCGCCGCCGCAGCCGAGGTACGCGTCGAGCTGCCGGCCCCAGAGGAAGTGCCGGTGGACCGGATGGTCCAGGTCCGCCCCGGTGCCGCCGTGCAGATGCTGGACGGCGTGCACGACCCGTCGGCCCGCCTCCGAAGCCCACCAGGCGGCGGTCAGCGCCTGGGCCGCGTGGTCCAGTCCCTCGTCGTACCGCCAGGCCGCCTCGTACGCCGTGACCCGGATGGCCTCGGTGTCCATATGGGCGTCGGCGGCGCGGAGCAGGACGCCCTGGTTGGTGGAGAGGGGGCGCCCGAACTGCTCGCGGGTGACGGTGTGGTGGACGGCCCGCGCGAGTGCGCCCGCGCACACCCCGGCCTGGAGCCCGGCGAAGGCGATGCGCGCGGCGGCGAGAACGGCCGCGTACGCGTCGGGGCCATGCCGCACGGGCCGCACGGGTCCGGTGCACGAAGGCTCCCTCGGTTCCGTATGCGGAGGCTTCCCGGTCGTGGTGTCGCCTCGAAGCCACCCGCGTACGGCGTCGGCTTGGCACTCACCGCCCACGCCGTCGCCCAGCCGCTCTCCACGTACGCCGTCGAGGGCGAGCCGCCCCGCGGACCAGGGTGCGGTCGTCTCCACGGGTTCGGCGGTGACGCCTGGCGCGCCCGCCTCGACGAGCCACAGGGCCCGGTCCACGTCCGCCACCAGCACATGGGTTGCGTCGCGCAGCCAGGGCACCCAGGGGACGGCCCCGTACAGCGCGCCGTTCTCCGCCGCCCGCACGCCACCCCGCGCCGGGAGCGCCCCCGTCGCCACCGCCGTACCGTCGCCCAGCCCCGGCAGCAACCGCTCGCGCTGCTCCGCCGTACCGTGCGCGGCGACCGCGAGCACCCCGTACACGCAGGTGGCGGCGAGGGGGACCTGGGCGGTGGTCCGGCCTTGTTCCTCCAGGAGCAGGACGAGGCCGAGGAGCCCGACGTCCTCGACGGCGGCGGGCAGTCCGGCGACGCACAACTCCTTCCACAGCGCCGCGTCCGTACCCGTACCGGCCGCCGACAGCCGCTCGTGCGTGGAACGGTCGCCGAAGATCCGCGCGGCCAGCCCTCGCGCGGCGGACTGCTCCTCGCTCGGGGTGAAGTCCACCTCAACCCTCCTCGCTCGCCCGGTGGTCCACATCCGAGTCCGCCCCGAGGGCCACCCGGAAGACCGGCAGTTCCAGCTCGGGGTCCGTGACGAGGAACTCCAGCTGTACGGTCATGCCGACGCGGACCTGGTCGTGGTGCACACCGACCACGTTGCTGACGATGCGGACCCCCTCGGCCAGTTCGACCAGCGCGACGGCATACGGTCCGCCCTCGCCGTCCGGGGCGAAGGCGGGGAACGGCGGGTGGTGCATGACGACATGGCTGAAGACCGTGCCCGCGCCGCTCGCCTCGACCGTGTCCCACTCCGCGCCGCCGCACGCGTTGCAGCCGGGCAGCCAGGGCAGGCGCAGGGCCCCGCAGTCGGTGCAGCGCTGGATGAGGAGCCGGTGCGCGGCGACGCCCTCCCAGAAACCGACGTTGTCGCGGTTGACGACAGGGCGGGGGCGGAGGGGATGTTCTTCAGCGGGCCTCCGCTGCGCGGGGCGGTCGGGGTGGTCGCTCCACTTGGGGCGGTTGCCCTGGTCGGGGCGGTACTTGAGGATGCGGAAGCGGTGCGTCGCGGCGGGTTCGGCATCGGCGTGAACGTCGGTGCGGGTGGTGACGAAGTAGCCGGTGCCGAGCTTGGTCGTCTTGCGCGTCGACACACCTTCGATGACCGTGTCGAAGGTGATCCGGTCGCCGGGGCGCAACGGCCGCAGATACTCCTGCTCGCAGTCGGTGGCGACGACGGAGGTGTAGCCGTGGTCGTCGAGCAGCCCCAGCAGTTCGTCGTAGGCAGCGGAGCGGTGCTCGGTATGGCCCGCCAGGCCGCCCATCGTCCAGGCCTGGAGCATCGTCGGCGGGGCGACGGCGTCCGGCCCACGGTAGGCGGCGGACGTGTCGCCCATGGCCTCGCACCAGTGCCGGATCATGGGCTCGTTGACCGGGTCCTTGCCGGTGCCGCCGGTCGTGGCGGACCGCCCCTCGTAGGCGGCGAGCCGGGTGAACAGGGGATCCGGGGCATCGGCCGGGACCGGTCGGGGCCCGGGGTGTGGGTCACGCCTCCCCGGGTCCGGCGCCTCCGCCGCGCTGCGCGGGTCCGGCGCCTCCTTGGCGTCGCTTGAGTCCGGCGCATCTTCGGCCTCGCCCGGGTCCGGCGTCCCTTTGGCCTCGCCCGGGTCCAGCGCCTCCGCCGCGCTGCGCGGGTTCACCGCTTCCCCCGTGTCATACCGAGCCGCATCGTCGCGACGATCTCGCGCTGGACCTCGCTGACGCCGCCCCCGAAGGTGTTGATCTGCGCGGCCCGGTTCATCCGCTCCAGCTCGCCGCCCGCACCATACTCACCGCCGTCACTACCCTCGCGGCTCTCTCGGCCCTCGTGACCCCCGCGGCCCTCACCACCCGCGCCGAAGCAGCCTGGTGAACCGCTCCGCAGGAAGGCGGTCTCCCCCACCGCCTCCTGGCACATCCGGTAGACCTCGACGGCGCTCTCCGTCCCCGCGAACTTCACGCCGCTCGCCTCACCGGGGGCCAGCTCCCCGGCCCCGACCGCGTCGACGAGCCGCCAGTTCAGCAGCCGGGTCGCCGCGAGCCGGGCGTACGCCTCCGCGAGCCGGGCGCGTACCCACGGCTCGTCGATCCGGCGGCGCCCCGTGACGGCGTCGGGGACACGGGCATGGGCGAGGGCCGCCGCGTAGAAGTCCTCGGCCTCCATGCCGATGGCGGCCAGCGCGACGCGTTCGTGGTTGAGCTGGCTGGTGATGAGCTTCCAGCCGCCGTTCTCCTCCCCCACGAGGTTGGCGGTCGGGACGCGTACGCCGTCGTAATAGGTGGCGGTGGTCGTCAGCCCGCCCACCGTCTCGATGGGCGTCCAGGAGAACCCGGGATCGTCGGTCGGTACGAGGACGATCGAGATGCCGCGATGCTTGGGGGCGTCGGGGTCCGTACGGCAGGCGAGCCAGATCCAGTCCGCCTGCTGGGCGTTGCTGGTGAAGATCTTCTGCCCGTCGATGACCCAGTCGTCGCCGTCGCGTACGGCACGGGTGCGCAGGGCCGCCAGGTCCGTACCGGCTTCCGGCTCGCTGTAGCCGATCGCGAAGACGAGATCGCCGCTGAGGATCCGGGGCAGGAAGTACGCCTTCTGCTCCTCGGTCCCGTACGCCATGAGGGTCGGGCCCACGGTGTTGAGGGTGACCATGGAGACCGGGGCTCCGGCCCGGTAGGCCTCGTCGAAGAAGACGAACTGCTCGTCGGGCCCCCGGCCCTGCCCGCCGTACTCCTCGGGCCAGCCGAGCCCGAGCAGCCCGTCGGCACCGATCCGCCGGAGCAGCCGCCGCTGTTCGGCGGGACCATCAGCGATAGCGGCCGCGTCAGCGGTGGCGCCTGCGCCCACCTCATCGACAGCGCGGGCGTCTGCGAGGCTCCGGTCGGGCAGCAAGGTGCTGAAGTACGCGCGCAGTTCCGTACGCAGGTGCTGTTGGCGCTCCGTCGGGGCGAGGTGCACGGCGGGACCTCCGGAGGGGAATCGGAACGACCGGAAAAACTTTCTGACTGTCCGTCAGATAAGTTCGCTCTGTCAAGAGCGCTCGCCCCGCTACGAGCACCCGCCCCGCCCCAAGGGCAATCGCCCTGCTCGCGAGCGCTCGCTCCGCCGGCAATATCGGCTCTATCAGGAGTTCTGGCCTCGCCGAACGCAACAGCAGCAGCCCGCGCGACGGCACCGAAGCGCCGTCGCACGGGCTGCTGCCCAGACGACCGGGACCCACCCCCCAGGAGGTCCCGGCCACCACCTCACCCCAGGCGACCAGGGTGGATGTCAGAGGGGGAACCTCCGGGTCCGGTCAGGACCTCCGGGCCCGGTCACCAGAAGAAGGGGGTGAAATTGACCGCGACGCTGTGGTCGGACTGATCGATGGCCGTGAAGGCCGATCCGCTCACCTGGGCGGAGGTGTTCTGGTTCGACGCGCCGGCGCCGACGGCCTGCTGCTGGGTCGTGGACGAGTTGCCGGAGTTGTTGCCGTCGACACCGCTGCCGCCGACCGTCGCCACAGCCGCGTTCGATCCGTCGTTCGCGAAGGACCCGTTGTCCGCCACGGCGACTCCTCCGCAGAGGGCGACGGTCAGGGGCAGAGCGGCGACTGCGGCGAGGGCACGAGCGGTACGGATGCTTGCCATGTCATTTCCTCCAGAAAACGGAATTGCGGCTTCAAATTCGTCTGTCTCCGGGCCAGTTGGCCGACCGTCCCGGTGCTGGTCACGACGTCGCGAGAGCAGAATTGCCCAGCACTTCCCCGACGAACCCACACGACCTGCCGATTCCCTCTCACGTATGACGAAGAGCGGATAAACCCGCCAACCCCCCTCTTCCTTCTCGAATCGTCCGAGCGACTGGACCGCGCCTCGCGCCCGAGGGCCTCCGTCCCGCCACAGAGAAGAAGGACGGGGCATGCAGCCCACCGAGCCCCGCCGGTCCGGTCAGCGCGATCAGCGCGGCCAGTCCCCGCCAGCCCGGTCGGAACGCGGGACGAACCCCAGGACCGGCACGGGACCCGGGACCCGGGACCGTCATGGGACGGAGCTCAGGAGCGGCCAAGACCCGGGAGCCCAGCGGCGAGGCCCGAGACCGGATCTCCGGAGCGACGCCAAGAACGAGCGGCCCGTCGCCACCCTCACACCGATAAGCCCTTCCCATACTCGAACGTGTGTACGAAAATGGCTGCATGGCCACCACCGACCGGCAGACCCCCACCCTGGCCCTCGCCCACGCCCTCTCCGCCGCCGAGCGCGGGCTCCCTGTCTTCCCCCTGTCCGCCTCCAAGCTCCCCGCCCTGCGCTCCCCCCACCACGGCGAGCAGGCGCCGACGCACTGCCGGGGTGAGTGCGGGCTGCCCGGCCACGGGGTGCACGACGCCACGACGGACCCCGCGGCCGTCCGGGCGCTCTTCGCCGCCGCGCCGTGGGCCACCGGCTACGGGATCGCCTGCGGCCGGGCCCCGCACCGGCTCATCGGCATCGACCTGGACGTCGACACGGCGTACGGCAACGACTCGGCGGGCGCCCTCCAACAGCTGGCGCTCCACCACCTGTTCACCATTCCGCCCACCGTCACCGTGCTCACCCCGAGTGGTGGCCTCCATCTCTGGCTGACCGGCCCCGCCGATGTGACGGTCCCCAACTCCGCCAGCCGGCTGGCCCCGGGCATCGACATCCGCGGCAGCGGCGGCTACCTGGTCGGCCCCGGCTCGGTCACCGCGTACGGCAGATACCGCCTGGCCCCAGGCACCGCCCATCTCACCCCGGCCCCCTGCCCGCGCGCCCTGGTCCGCCTCCTCACCCCGCCGCGACGCGCACCCCGCACCCACGGCACGAGCGGCGACCGCGGCCGGCGGGGCGAGGGCCTGGTGCAGTTCGTGCTCGCCGCCCACGAGGGCCAGCGCAACACCCGCCTGTTCTGGGCCGCTTGCCGCGCCTACGAGCACGGCTTCGGCGACGCCCTGGCCGACGCGCTCACCGCGGCCGCCGTACGCACCGGACTCCCGGAACACGAGGCCCGCGCCGCGATCGCCTCGGCCGCACGGCTGACCTCCCGACACGACGGCGAACCGCTGTAGCGGGCGCTCCGTCCGGCCTCGGGGGCGTGGCCCGCCGCGCGCGCGGAGTACGGGCGATCGCACCGTACGTATGGCGAACCCTGGCGAATGGTTCGATCCGCCGGATACCGCCCCGAGCCGCGATAGCCTCCGCTACGGAGGCTCGGTCCTGCCCCTCCACGCCTCCCCTGCTTCACCGTGCAGCAGGGGGGACTGTGAGAGGCAGGAGGTGAGTTGATGGACCAGTCCGAGACGCCGAATTGGTTTCGGCGGCACCAGTGGTGGATCCAGTTGACCCTGGACACCCTGGCCGTGGCTGGGACGATCGCGGGCTGCGTCATGCCGTTCGTGCTCTGATCGTGCGCGCATGACCCGGTCGGAAGGGCCCGAGAGCCGGGCCCGGCCGATGGATGCTCGACCGGGCCCAACCGCCCGCACGACCGGCCTGGCTCCGGATGCGACCGGGGCCAGGCCTTCGCGTGCGGTACACGGTTCAATGTAGCGGTGCCGCCCCCACCGAGCCCGCTCTGAGCTGCGGATTCCTGTTTTGGTTAGCCCCCGTTAACGCCGGGGAATCCGAGGTCAAGACAGGCGCGGGTGGCGAATCCTGGCGAATAGATGATCTTGGAGCGCCGCAGGGCGCCCCGGACACGCGATGGCACGAAACGCTCCCCGCAGCTGTGTGCCCGCCGACCATCGACCCAGGTCGTCAGCATCGCACCACCGTGATCGGCGCCCCTTATCGACGGAGCAGCCCGCACATGACACGCGAACGGCCCCCGACCGATACATCTGGTCGGAGGCCGTTCCTCTGCGGTGGGTGTGGGATTTGAACCCACGGTGACATCGCTGCCACGACGGTTTTCAAGACCGGCCACCCCTGCCAGTTCCAACGGCGCTGACCTGCGTCGTAGGCAGACATCGCCGTTTGCGCACCTCTCCTGGCCCGCACATGGCCCACAGCCGACACGGAACGAGTATCGACGTTCTCCTGCGCGGCCCCCTTCGTCCCGAAGCAACTCGGGACAGCCGCTGTCCTTGGGCTGCCGTGCCTGTCACCTGCGTTGATGGTCCGCGGATGTCCACCATGTTGGCGGTTGTGCGCCGTGGTTGTCACTCAGTTAGGCACTCAGTCGCACGCAGCCCGTCCGCGAGCTGTGGTCAGCAGCTCTCTCATCTCGGAACCTCAACACCTCGCCAGAGCATCTCCGGCGTAGAGAAGCAGGGGGCGAGCCACAAGGCCTCCGGCATGTTCAGGATCACGCCACTGACGACCGGGATTGGGGAGCTACGTCGCAACTCCTCAGGAAAGTCGGTGCCGAAGTCGAGTCCCTGGGCCCAAGGGTCGCTTTTGGGCGCAGCGTCGTGCGGTCATGAATGAGGCCGAAGAGAATGGCTCGGCGTCAATCATTCATGGAAGCTGCCGCACAAATATATTCCCATGCCTTTCAAGGCCTGACCAATCATTGGATTTCAATATTCCCAGTATCAGGTCGCTATAGACCGCTGGCGGATCCCAATATCTGACTGAAATACCCCCGACTCCCCCAGACAGATGGGCCTTTCTGTAATAATCTGCCATGCCAGCCCTGTCGAAGCCCCTTTGGCCAAGGTGGCGCAAAAGACAAAGAAGCAATTCTCCGATTGGATTAGGCCTCTCTTTCGATATTTGAGGGCCTTCCCCTGGTGCGTAGCTCCAGGGAAGTGGGCGCCATCGCATGTAGTTGCTCTCGATAAAGTAGCTCCACTTTCCTGCGCCAGCAGAGATCAAGGCATCTTTTCTCCAGTCAGGTTCGGTGACCAAGGGATTGAGTGGGCTAAGCGAGTGCTCCCACGTATGCAAGTCGCTCACGCTGATTACGGCAGGAATCTCCCGGGGGTGTGCAGCAGATCCGTGAAGGCGCGCTATTTCTCTGTCAATCGAATCTGCAGCATTTCCAGGCGCCCACTCGTGGCTATGGGCGAGTAGCCCGTATGTGATCGGACTAAAGGACTCTCCGTAAAAGTTCCCTTTTCGCCCTGGCGCCATGCGGCTTATCGCTTTTGCCGTGGAGAAGAGTTTCGAAAGATGCGGCTTTCGTAGTGTGTTTTTGCATTCGAAGGCCGCCAAAACACCTCCCGCCAGGTAAAGCTTTTTGTCTCTCAGCTTGCGGGGGTAGTCGCCCGCCAAGAGTACGACGTCCAACTGCGGGCTGGCGGAACCGTCCGCTGCGAGGATTCTCCCCTTGGTTTCGACGTGAATATCGGCAGGTAGCCAATCTTTCAGGAGGCGCGCCCAATTGGCCTCCCCCTCGTCCCCGGCGGTACCGGGATCCTCACGGGTTCTTTTGTATATCCTTTCATACTCGCTCCTCATTTCTTCGCTTACCTGCTTTAGGAAGGTGTGGAGTTCGTGATTATCGCTCATTGATTCTGGTGGAAACCTATTCGCTCGAGGGTGTTTGGTTTTCAAGTGTCTCGGCTGCCCACCAGTTAAGGAGAGAGCCTCTCACTGTGTGAGCGAAAATGTGTATGTGCATGGGAAGTTCAGCGGCATCCCACTCACTTTCTCCCGAGCCCCAAATTCCTTCCGGCCTCTCTGGGAGGATACCGTTATCGTCAAAATCAGAGCCGATTCCCGCTAGAAGCGGTGCAGGGAAAGGAGCCCCCGAATGCAGCAGGCTGGACCTCAAGGTATAGATCTTCTTGATATGGTCAAGCAGCTCGTTCTCCCAATCGACTCGGGCGGAGGTCATTTCGGGACGATCTCTCGGCGGGCCTGGATTGAACCTGCCTATGAACGTCTGAACTCTACGCCCAGCAGAAAGAAGTCGTCGGAAATCCTTTGCGACGCTGCTGAGCAGCCCTTCTACGTCGGCTCTCTCAATATTTTTTGCAGCTCCGGGGTAGGCGGTTCGGAACGCATCTACAGGATCGACAGTTTCATCCTGATGGTGAACGGCTGCTGCCTCTATTGCGGTAACAAAATTCAACCAGGCCTGCTGGGGATGAGCTTCGGCTATCCAGAGCCCCTCAGCGTAATGGTGGGCGGCCTTCACTAGCACTGCGGACATAGCAGGGGGCAGACCGCCAAAAGTGGACAATAGTGGATCGCAATTTTCGAGGTTTACAGAAGCATCGTTAAGGGCGGGAAATATGCGAGCGTGTACAGGGGATTCCATGAGAACGGGCGGTGCATGGTGCCCGTACCACGGAAATCCGGCAGGATCACCGTCAGCGGGATAGACCCTGACCGGCCCGCCATTTCGGATTCTTACTCCAAGAAGAAGAGAAATCAGGGCGCATATTTCATCGCCCGAACTCAAGCCTGTGTCGTGTTGAGCGTGTCGACGGGCGTTTTCTGAATCGATGGGACCTACATATTCTGTCAGAACTCTTGCAGCCAGGCTGGGGCGGAGTGTGCCCTCCTGGTAAGTAGCTGTACCTGTAGGGCAAAGAACGATCGGACCGAAAACTTGGTGCGGCCCATCCCAGCTCGGTGTATCTTCAGCGTCGCTGAATTCTCGGTCTGACCACAGAAGAGACTCGATTCCGCGTCCGTCTGGACTTGGGAAGTTCCAGTCACGCCACAAGGAGGAACCACTGTCCCAAGGCTCTGGTGCAGTCATACTTTTCTCGACTCCTCAGTGCTAAAAGGAAATCATTTCGCAAAATTTTGCCACATGTGGGCTGGCTCTGGGTGGTTTTGGAGAATCTAGGGGCTTGGGCGCTGCTAGCCGCGCCAACCAGTCGCCCTGGTTCCCATCCCGTCCACCTTCGACCCACACGTCGTGGAGCGGTCGTGGTTCAGGGCGTCAAGGTGGACCGCGCCACTGTACGAACGACCTTGCTGCCTTGGCCGCGACTGCTCGGCTCTGCCTGGATCGAAGGCGGTCGGGATGGGGAGCCCACGACGCTCGCCCCGCTCCGGCCGGCACTCGCGAACGGTGCCCCGTCCATCCCGGACCCTGAGCGCCCCCACCGGAGGCACCGTTGTGACGCCGTGGAGCCGATCACTCCAGCCCCAGCGGGTTTCTTTCCCACCATGGTGCTCACTCCAGCCGCGCGACCGGCGTAGCCAGAGCGGGCCGAAGGCAGGAGTCTCGGGCCCCGGCAGTGAGCCGGGGAGCGCGCGGCGAGCGGAGCGAGCCGCCTTGATCAAGCAGGGAAAGTAGTGGTAGCTCCACCTTTGCTTCTGTTGGCTCCCACGCCCGGCTTCTTCGGCTGTTGTGGCCGCCTGCTGGCCCTCCTCTGATCGATAGGAGCAGCGCGCACATGCGACAGATCAGGGCAGCCGGACTGGACAGGCGGGCACAGTGCCGACAGCCAGGAGGTGCGAGCTGGCGGCGAGGAGTTCCGGGTACGGCTCTGCCATGCGGGCTGCGTCCATGGCTGAGGCGATCAGCTCATCCGTGGGACCTTCGCCCGGCTGCTGTTCTGCCGCCTTCACCAGCGACCAAGCCGGGCCCTCGATGCCGAAGACCTGCACGTTCTCAAGCCCGGAGGCGACCAACTCCGTCACCAGCTCTTCGGCCCGGTGGAAGTACGACAGGGTGAACCCCCTCGATCCGTCGTAGACCGCCGTCTCCAGAATCTTGGAGACGGAGTTGTGAATCCGCTCGCTGTGCAGGTGGGCGTACGTGACGTGCTCGAAGAGCGACGCATAGCGATTGATCGCGGCAGCGGCGACCAGTCCGCCGGGCTTTGCCACGCGGGAGGCTTCCGCAAGCGCCCGTTGCCGGTCGGTGGGGTCGGGCAGGTGGTACAGCGGTCCGAGGAGCTGCACGACGTCGAATGTGTCGTCCGGCTCGGGCAGGTCGCGCGCGTCACCGACCACCGCCGGGCACACCACCGACGCGGCCTCAACGTGACGGGGCACTGGATCTACCAGGGCGACGTCGTAGCCGTCCTTCACTAGCCATTCAGCGTGAATCCCGGTCCCCCCGCCCACGTCGAGCACGCGCGCCGGCGCGGGGGGCAGAAAACGTCGGAGGAGTTCCTGAGTTCTGACCAGTTCCATCCGACCGTCTGCCGAGCTGCGCAGGCGGCTGTCCTCGTTGACCGTCTCGCCATAGAACCGCATCACGGAGGGAGCCAATTCGAGATTCGACATGTTCGCAGTATCGTGTGTACCGGTGGACCAGTCCAGTGCGGGAAATAGGGGAAGCCATGGCAGTCCTGAAGTACGAAGAGATCGCAGAGTTCCTGCGCGCCCGCATCGCCGCTGGTGAGATCGCGCCCGGGGACACGATTCCGTCCGGTCGAGAGCTGGCCGAGCAGTGGGATGTGTCACGCGCCACCGCCATCAAGGCAGTCGATGTACTGCGAAACGATGGCGTGGTCGTGGCGAAACAGGGAACCGGGTTCGTGGTCACGGAGACGCCTGTTGCTCGCCCCGCCGGGGCTCGCCGTGCTGGGTCGGCGCGCATCCTGGGCGGGATGCCGTTCCTGCGCGTCGGCGAGCCCGACTGGGCGGAACCCCCCGCCCGCGTCGCCGCCACCCTTGGCCTCTCACCCGGGGGGAAGGCGCTCCGGCGCGTTCGCGTGCTCCAGCTCCCGGACGGAACGCCGAATAGCTGCGTTGAGGCGTGGTTCCCGCCGGAGGTCGCGGAGGTTTCGCCGCGCCTGGCAGACACCGCCCCGATCGCAGAAGGGACGACTCGCTACGTCCGACGTCAGACCGGGCGGGGCCCGGCCGAAGGCGTGGACGTAACCACCGTGCGAGGCGCATCGGAGACGGAGGCGGAGCGCTTGGGTGTGCCGGAAGGGACGCCGGTGGCCGTGCTGCTGCACACCGCTTACGACGAGCAGGGGAAGCCGCTGGTCTGCGAGGAAGGAGTGACACCGTCCTCACTGTTCGAACAGGTCGACACCTACGCGATGTAGGCAGAAAGCGGCAAAAAGAAACTGCTGGACCGGTCCACCGGTTCAGCTTTTTTTATTGCCTCGAAATGCCGCTCCACCTGCACTTTCCGTCGCTACGACACGACGCAGCGTAAGCTCACGGCTTGACTGGACCGGTCCACCGGTCCAGTCTCTTGGTTGTGGCCATCGCCCGATCCGGAACTTCCGGAAAGGGCGGTGAACCACGCAGAAGGGGCCTTCTTTGGGCTGCTTCGACATGCACGAACGCAGAGGGCGGGGACGCTGCAATCCCGCTAAAGGCCAGGTAGGACGCAATGGGCTTCGGCCCGACTGGCGAGGTGGCCCGGCGACCGCGAGCAACGGCCGGAGAGTGGGGACGCGGTCCCCCTTGCAGTGCATATCCCCTGTTCAGCGGCATGAAGGTGTCATCAAGTGATCCAGTTACATACCAGGGCGCTCCCGTGACAGACCGGTAGGGCAGCGCCACTTCACTTCGCGCGCTAGAGCTTCCGGGCTCTGTGGGCGGCCGGTCATCTTCCACCCATTCGCGGCGGCTATCGCCGCGCCGGTTGCCTCCCTCGCCCGTCCGGCCCGACTGGTGGCGGTGTCGTACGGGCGGGGTTGAGGGGAGCCGGATTGGTTCCAACGGCGAGAACCCCCGGAGTTGCTGCTCCGGGGGTTCGTGGTGAGCCGTTCCTGTCGGAGAGGAACAACTCATGAAGTCCATCGTTGCTGGTCGCGAGCCTGTTACCGCGACCGAGTTCGTTGAGCTGGCTCTGGGGATCGACCTGGAGCTGTTCACCGGTTCACCCAATGAGTCCGTCATGGACCGGGCGGCCCGGCTGGACGTCGCCCACGAGGTCCTCGCGGAGCTGCGGGAGAGCGACCCGGAGACCGCGGCCTACGCGGAGAGCCTGCTGCGGGCTCTCCCGCTGAAGCAGTCCCGCACCTCCGGCCGGCGTACGCGTCGCGCGGCTGTCCGGCGTCCGGTGCACGAGCGTGCGGCGGTGGCCGCATGAGCGAGCACACCGCGCAACTGTCCATCCGCACCGGCCGGTGGACCTTGTACGTCGCCCTCATGGGTGTTCCGGTGTCGCAGTGGCCGGAGCACAACTTCGGAAGCGGGGTGACGCCGACCCCGGCGGAGCGTTCACGGGCGCTCACCGATCTCGGGTTCGTGTTCATGGACGGGGCCCAGTGGGCGTGGGAGGAGTACCCGGAGAGGCCGGGCGACGACACGTCGCCGGTCCTCCTGCTGGCTTCGGTCCGGGTGTGTTCACGGGACGGGGGCCTGTCGTGAACAGTATTCAGATCCGTTCAGCGGAACGCGCCCTGTCGGTCGGCACGTGGCTGATCGTAGGCGGGGCGATGCTGTTCTCCATCCTCACGGTCACGCCGCTGATGGAGCGCCACAGCCCGAAGGGGTGGGAGTGGACGGCCCCGATCCTGCCGCTCGTGGTGGATGCGGCGGTGGTGATCGTGGTCCGTCTCGACTCGGTGCTGGCCGCGTTGGGCGGGGACGGTGGCCGGTGGCCTATCGCGCTGCGGTGGATGACCGGATGCATGACCCTGGCCCTGAACATCGCTGACAGCGCGCTGAAGAAAGACCTGGTCGGGGTGGCGGTCCACTCGGTCGCACCTCTGCTGCTGATCGTCACTGCTGAGACCGGTCTCGCCTACCGGAAGGCCATCACCGCCGCCCGAACCGCCCGTGAAGCACAGCTCAACGCCCAGCGTGCGGAGCGGGAGCGGGCTGCCGAGGAGCGCCGGGAAGCCGCTGAGCGCCGACGCCGTGAGGAGCGTGAACACACGGCCCAGTTGGCGCGTGAACAGCGCGACCACGAAGCCCTGTTGACCCGTGAGCAGACCGCCCGGGAAGAGGCCGCGCGGCGTGAGGAGCGCGAGCGGTCCCAGGCCAAGGAGCAGGCGGAGCGTGAAGCGCGTGAGCGCCGCGAGGCCGAGCGTGAACAGCGTGAGCGCGAGCGTGAACGCACCGAGCGGGAGGCGGCTCAGCGGCGGGAGCTGGAGGCCCGGGAGCGGGAGGCCCGTGAGCGCCGTGAGCACGAGCGTGAACAGCAGCGGGCCGAGCGTGAACGCCAGGCCCTGCTGTCAGCCGGGCCCGCCGAGGAGCGGCAGGAGGAGCCGTTGGCGCGGGCCACGATCCGGGCCGCGTTCGACGCCGGTCTGCCGATCCGGCAGGCGGCCGAGCTGTGCGGCTGGTCGGTCGGGTGGGTGACCACCCGCTACCAGGAACACCGCGACACCACCGCCGGCGCCAGCGCTTCCGCTCCGGACCTTGAGGAGGTCACCGCATGATCACCCTGATCCGCAATCGCGCCCTGAACACCCTGCGCACCGACCTCGCCACAGCCGAGGCGGAAGCCCAGGCCGCCCGTGTTGAGGCGAACGCGTGCCTGGAGCAGAGCGGCGCCATGCTCGACCACCTGACCCATGCCGACGACGTGGCGGACGGGCTTCGGGCCGACCTGGCCCAGTCCCGGCTGGATGCGGCGCGGCTCGAAGGCGAGCTGGAAGTCTTGTGGGCCCAGGTGCTGCTGGACACCGAAGATCGCCAGGCGCTGCGCACGCTGCTGCGTGTTACCCGGAAGCAGAACCAGCGGGCCGACCGCGTCTACGCGCTCTTCCACCAGGGCCGCCTTCACAGCGTCCACCCCACGGTGGAAGCCGCTGAGATCGCCGCCGAGGCCGAGGGCGCGCCGCCCTCGGGCTGGACCACCCACACCCCGGGGGCCGCGATGCCCTCGGCATGGGAGGTCACCTGGCGGGTTCAGCCCCTCCCCTTCGGCACCCCGAGGCCATGAGCACCCTGCCCAGCTACCGGTGGCACCTCGCCCCTGAAGGGCTGGCTACCCGCCGTCAGCTCCGTGCGCTGGGGTTGCGGCCGGGTGGTCAGGACGTCGTTGCGGAGGTTCACCGGCCGCGCCGCCGGCGGGCTCCGCTGGTGGCCTACCTCTACCGCATCGACTGCGCTCGTCCGGTCCGGCCCATGACCCCGGCCCGCCGCGCAGCGCTCGCCGCGGCGATGCGGGCCCGCCGCACCTGCCCCAACTGCCTGGTGGACGTGGGGTATTGCATCCCGCGTTCTCTCGGTATGTGCGTGACCTGCCATGACACCCCCGAGGGTGCCCGGCCTGCTTTCCAGGGCCCGGCCGGGCACCCGCCGTTCACTCCTGAAGGAGCGTGACCAGTGTCCACCACCGAGACGAGTACGAAAGCGCCGCCCGACACCCCGCCCGAGTCCGGGGTGCTGGCGTCGGTCGACGGGCCGGACGGTCAGTCGGTGCCGATCGAGATCACCCTCAGCCAGCAGCCCGCCGACAGCACCGGGCCTGTGCCTGCTCAGGAGGGTGCGGGGCGGTTGCGGGCGTGGCCGGTGGCACTGTTCGGCACCGAGGCCGCCACCACCGGGGCATCAGCCGCCTACGCTGCGGCCGGGACGGCGGGCGTGCTGGCGGCTGCGGGGGTTGCTGTCGGAGGCGGTCTGATCGCCGCCGGGGTGGCCGCCTACCGCTCCCGCACCACCAGCCCGAAGAGGCCCGGCGGGCGGGTACTGCGCCCCTCCGGTCCTCGCGCGACGTCCAACGCTCTGTCGGGCCGGGGCCGTTCCGGCGGCCGTGGCAGTGGCACCGGGCTGGGGACGGGTGGCGGTCGTGGTCACCGCACGGGAGGCCGGGGGCGCTCCTCCGGGCTTGGTGCGGTCAGCTCCGGGGCCTCTTCTCCTCGCAACGGCTCCCGCCCGTCCCCCATCTCCTCCACCTCGCCCACCAGGACAAGCCCCGGGCTGAACAGGATGAACAAGCGCGCGGGCGGCAGCGGAGCCGGTGCGGGCGGGTTCGCCGGCCGTTCGCCGTCCGGCCCCGGTACGGGGTCGGCCTCTGGTGGTCGGGGTGGTCTGCTGCGGCGTCTTTCCCAGCGCAGCAACGGTGGTGGTGGGTCCGGTGCTCCTTCCGGTTCGGGGGGCTCGGGGCCACTGTCCAAGGACAAGGCGTCGGGTGGTGGCCGTGGTGGTGCGGGGCGGTCGACGGTCGGTGCGTGGACCCGGCGGGCCGCCCGGTCCGGGATGCGAACCCTCGCCAAGACCGTGGGTGCGGGGCGAACGGCCCGTGACTCCGCGGCTGGTCGTGCTCTGTCGGACCGTATCCGTTCCGGGCGCCGGAGCCTGGTGAAGAAGGGGATGGCGGGGGTGCGGTACGTGCTGCGCAGTGCGGCGGCGAAGGTCGCGGCCGGTGCGGTCGGCGCCCTCGCCGTGATCCCGGGGCTGGTGCTGCGGACCGGGGCCGCCGCGATGGGCGGTCTCCTGCGGCTGCTGCGCCTGGCCCCGCGCACCGGGGCCAAGTGGGGGATCTACTTCACCCGCTGGTCCCTCCACCTGGCCAAGAAGGTCCACACCCGGCTGATGACCAAGGCGAAGAAGCAGCTGGTCGCCGAGACCCGGCCGGACGTCCTGACCGAATTCGACGAGCCCGGCCACACCCGCCCCCTCACCGCGGACGACCCGTTCGGTGCCGACTACTTCGGAGGAAACCTCGTGTCCGTGTTCCAGACCGAGACCGAGGCCGTGCGCGAGGCGTACGCGGCCTACGACCCGCCGATGATGCTCGCCGTAGCCGCCGAGTACTGGGGCCTGCCCGAGGGCGTCACCTCGGTGGCCGAGGCGGTACGGCAGCTCGCGGTCAACACCGCCGACAAGTACCCCGCCGACGCGAAGATGGCCGACCAGGTCGCCGCGGTCTACGCCCTGCTCCACCAGGCCGCCCAGAAGGCCGCCGAGGTCGGCCCCCTCTTCGCGAAGGTCCACGAGAACGACCTGCGCCGCTTCGAGGAGCCGCGGCCGGGTGAGCACATGTGGAACATCCTGGAGCGCCGCCCGGACGGTGGGTTCGACCAGCGTGAGCCCTCCCGGTTCGTCGCGGTCGCCCAGGACGTCGCGCACGTCTACGCCCGCTACGAGCCCGGCCACATGAACCAGGTCGCCGCCGAGTACGAGGGCATCCCGGCCGGGATCGAGAACATCGCCGCCGCGGTCAGCCTGCTCCAGGTCCGCTCCAACGACCGCTACCCCGTCGACAAGGCAGTGGTGGACGCGATCACGGACGTCCACCAGATCCTCATGCAGGCCGCTTCCGCCGCGCAGGAGCTGATGCCGTCCTTCCGGCGTCTGCACGCCCCCGACATCGCCCGCCACGAAGCCCCCCGCAACGGCGAAGAGTCCGAAGCCATGTGGGACGTCTGACCACCTGAACCACCACCACACCCCGCTCAACGCGTGTGGGCCGTGCACCAGCCGGTGCACGGCCCACACGCCTCCCCCTGCCCTGCCCTGATCTGTGTTCGTCGAAGGAGCCTTGATGGCTGCCAAGCCCGCCGCTGCTCCGGTCCTGGACTGGAGCTGGAACCACACACCCGCAACGTCCGCCGCCCTGGTCGCCGGAGGCGCCTACGCGCTGGCCGCGACCGGGTCCGTCACCGGCCTGCCCCCCAGCCACGCCCTCATGGTCGCCGGGGCCGGGGCCGCCGCCCAGAGCCTGGCCGACCTGGTCCAGCACCGGCCCGCCGGCCACATCGTCGCCCGCTGCGCGGCCTGGCTCACCGCCGGAGGCTGGACCGCGTCCGCGCTGGCCGACCACACTCCCCTCACCTGGGGCATGACCGGCTGGTGGGCCGCCGGAACCGTGGCGGGCATGACCCTGGCCCGCGGCCTGGTCCGCGCCGAGGAGACCGCCCGCACCGAACGCCACCAGCGACGGTTGCAGAAGTGGGCCAACAAGCAGGCCGGTGAATGGCACGAGCGCCTGGAGCGCCTCTTCCGCCTGGAAGGCCACCAGGTCGACGGTGTCCGCCCCTGGAAGGGCGACGTCGGCTACACCGTCCTGGTCACCATGCCCTCCGACACCCCCGAACTCCCCGCCGACGCCGTACGCAAGCTCGCCGTCGACCTCCGCCTCCCCAAAGGGGGCGGCATCCAGATCCTCGACGGCGACACGTACGGGCAGACCCTGATCCGGGTCACCGCCGTCGACGTCCTCGCCCAGCAGATCGACCACCCCGACACCCCGCCGGACACCACCGTCACCAGCATCTACGACGGCATCCCCCTCGGCCTCAAGCCCGACGCCGAGGAAGCCCGCATCGCGGTCGTCGACGACTGCGTCCTGGTCGTCGGCCAGACCGGGTCCGGGAAGACCAACACCGTCAACGTGGCCAACGCCGGGGCCCTGCGCACCAACAACACCATTGTCATGCACATCGACGTCACCGGCGCCGGTATCAGCCTGCCCTGGCTCCACTCCTGGGCCGCCGAGGGAACCGCGGGGGTGCCGCTGATCGACTGGACCGCCGACACCGTCGAAGAAGCCCACATCCTGTGTGACACCGTCATCGCAGGGATCGGCGCCCGCAAGACCGGGCACCAGGACAGGCTCACCGAGGACGACAAACTCACCGTCACCCACGACCTGCCCGAAGTCCTCGTCGTCGTCGACGAGATCGCCGAACTCCCGCCCGCCCTGCTCCGCAAGCTGGACACCATCGTCAACACCGGCCGCGCCGTCCGCGTCCGCGTGCTGATCTGCGGACTGCGCGCCACCCAGGACGTCATCACCGCCGCCATGAAGAAGCAGTCCCGGGGCCGCGTCGGGATGCGCGTCTCCGACCCCGAGGAGCTCTCCCACCTGTTCCCGACCGGCGGGGCCCGCATCAACCCCAAGTCGGCCCCGTACAAGGGCTGCGGGTTCTACTCCTCACCCGACGCCGACGACGTCGTCTCCGACCCGACCGCGTTCAAGGCCTACCGGATCACCCCGAAGCAGATCCGGGCCCTGTCCGTCACCTACGCCGAGCGCCGGCCGAAGCTCGAAGACGTCTTTCTCGACACCGAGCCGGGCGAGTACTACGCCAGCCGGTGGGGCCGCATCCTGCCCCGCCTCTACAAGCCCACCCAACTCGCCCCCACCACCACCCCCTACACCAGCGGCGACACCCTCTACCCGCCGATCAACCCCCTCACCGGCATCCCCATCACCACCGCCACCGACCCCGAAGACGAGAACGCGCCCGCTCCCCGCGTCGTCGCCGCGGCCACGCAGGGAGCGGCCTGGCCCGAACCGACGGTCGGGAGCGATCTGCTGTCGACCATGCTCGCCGCCGCCCGCACCACCCCCACCCCGGCCACCACCACCGACGGGGACAACGCGACGGTCATCCGGGCCGACTTCGGCCGCGTCATCCAGCAGGCCGGGACTCCCGAAGACCGACCCAGCCCCGTCCCCCAACTCCTGGCCGAGGCGCACCAGCACGTCGTCGCCGCGGGCGGGCGGATGTGGAGCAGCGACCTCGCCGCCGCCCACGGCCTGGACCCCCGCGCCTTCGGCACCGAGCTCAACCGTCTGCTGCGTGACGTCGGTGTCGAGCGCCCCGGAGTCGGCACGGTCCGGATCGGCGACGAGTCCAAGAGCGGCTACCTCGCCGAGACCCTGGCCGAAGCCATCCAGTGCTACCGCAACACACAGTGACCCAGCCCGGCACCTGACCCACACAGCCGACCCACACAGGCCCACACGCCCCGACCCACACAGCCCGTGTGCGTCACACACGGGCGTGTAGGTCCCTGACCTGCCCGTGTGGGGCGTGTGCGTCACACACAACCCCCGCCGGAACAACCCCGGAACCCCCTCCCCCAAGAGGGTTCCGGGGCCTCTCAGCGGGCCGTGTGGCCCCACACCCCACACATCACTCCCGGTAACCAAAAAACTCACGTGAGGTCGCCCCATATGGCTCTGACCGTGTCCGCCGTCGTCCTTTTCCTGATCATCGTCCTGATCATGCTCCGCACCGGCTACCTCCGCTTCGGCGCCGCCCTCGCCGCCGCCCTGCTCGGCTTCTTCACCGCATCCACCGGCATCGCCCCCGCCATCAACCAGACGCTCAACAGCGTCATCACCGCCCTCGCCCAGCTCACCGCCTGACCAACCGAGGAGCCCCGCGTGAACACCGACACCACCTTCGCCCCCGCCCACCGGACCCCGGCCGTCACCGACCGCGCGCCCATCGACCCGGCCGAGGCACACGAACTGCTCTCCGACGAGCTGTACATGGCCCGCGTCTGGTCCCTCATCCGCCGCGAAGAGGAAACCCGCACCGGACAGACCACCCCGGCCCACCACCAGGCCACGCCCCCGGCGCCCGCCGCCCTCACCAACCCTGCCCGGCAGCAGGCCCCCGCCCCCACGGGGGTGCCCGGGTGGGTGTGGCAGTACAGCGCGCTTGCCCTGTCCACCGGCGGCTTCGTCGCCCTCGCCGGATACGGCATCGGCGCCGCCGCACCCGGCCTCGCCCACATCGACGACATCCTCGCCGCGCTCGGACAGGCCGTCATGACCATCGCCGTCCTCGCCGTCCTCGCGGCCCTCTTCCTCACCAGCCGCCGTGCCCGCCCGACCGGCCGCACCGGGACCACGGTCAACATCCGCAAGGCCGTCATCAAGCGCAGCCACTTCCACGGCTGAACCCCACCAAACGCCGAGAGCGGCCCCCTCACGCCAATGACCGGGGCCGCCCACATTCCACCCAACTGAACCGAGATCATCCGCAGGCACCCGCACCTGCGCGACGGGGACATCACCGGCAGCGCCGCCCGCATCAACTGAGGAGCAGCCCCGCTTCGTAGGTCAGGTGAGGGGCCAGCCGGCGAAGCCGTCTTCGGTCTGGTAGACCAGCGCGATGTTCTGCTCCGCAAGGAGCTCCTGCACGTCGGGGGTGGGGGCGGTGGGCAGCAGCACCGCGACGCGCAGGGTCTTGTTGTTCGGTACGCGCCGGCGGTAGTCGGCAAGCTGCCCGATGGCCATGCGGACGTTCGCCCGGGTCGTGAGCCCCTTGGCTTCGTACAGGGCGTGGTCGTTCACGTCGTACAGGTCGGGGGTGAGCGTCCCGGGTTCGCCCGCGATCGTGAACTGGAAGCTGTGGGTCTTATGTCCCGCCGCGGTCAGGTGCGCGATAAATGCCTTCACGAGCTCGCCCTCGCGCCGCTTCACCTTGCGCTGACCGGCCGGGATGTCCGCGACGGTCTCCGACGTGCTGTGCTGTTCGGTCTTCTTGACCTTCGCCCCGCTCTGCTTCGGCAGCACGATCGGCGCCGGCACCGTGACCGCGGGGTCGGTGATCTCCGTCGTCGTCTTCGTGGCCGGCGGCTGCTTGTCCGCCTCCGTCCACGCCGGCGTCGTGCCCGGCGCCGGGCGGAAGCGGAAGACCAACACGTCCCGCATCACCTTGTCCTTGCCGGGACCGCGGCGGACGACGTACGGGGTGATGGGGTCCAGCACCATCTGCCCGATGTAGCGCTGCCTCATCGCGCCGCCGGGCGACACCTCCCCGTGCGCGACGAACAGGTGAATCTCGCGGCCCTTCGCCTTCGCGGTCAGCAGAGAGCTGTTACGGCCGGTCGGGGTCTGTGGGCCGTTCGCGCCGGCACCGGTGTACAGGTAGAGCGGCCCGAACTCGTCGTCCTCGCCCCGCCCATCGAAGGTGTAGCCGTACTCCTCGCCCGCGGCCGGGTCGGAGTAGACGAACACCTTCTTCGCGGCCGAAGCCGGCTCGATTCCCTGGAACGTCCCGCAGCCAAAGGCTTCCGCGACGTCATCGCGCATCGTCACGAGGCCCGGCACAAGATCAGCGGTGGTCAGCATGCCAACGACCCTAGACCCCACCACTGACACCGCGCCTTCCCATTTCCCCAGGCCACACCCACCACGGGCCCCGCGGCCAACAGCTCACCGACACGCCGAGGGCGACCCCCTATCCGACCAAAGATCCGGGGCCGCCCTCGTTCCACCCAACTCAACAGTGGAGGCCACCAGCATGACCCACCCCGTCCCCATCCGACGAGAGGGCGCACACCTCTCCGCCGCCCTGGCCGCCGCCGAGCACGGCTGGCACCTCTTCCCGCTCCGCCCCGCGGACAAGCGCCCCGCCCTCCACGGCGAGGCCGCGTGCCCGCTGACCGGGGACTGCGCGGGCGGACACCGCAAGTGGGAGTACCGGGCCACCACCGACCCCGACCGCATCCGCCGCGCCTGGGCCGACCGGCCGTTCAACATCGGTATTGCCACCGGACCCTCCGGGTTGCTGGTCGTGGACCTGGACATGCCCAAGCGGAACAGCAGCACAGACACGCCTCCCGGCGTGACGACCTTCAAAGCGCTCTGCGAGCGCGCCGGGCAGCCCGTCCCCACCACCTACCGCACCCGGACCGCGTCCGGCGGACACCACCTGTACTTCACCACCCCACCCGGCACCCGGCTGGGCAACACCGCGGGCACCCTGGCACCCCTGGTGGACACCCGAGCATGGGGCGGATACGTCGTCGCTGCCGGTAGCGCGACACCGGGCGGCCGGTACGAGGTCATCGACCCGGCTCCCGTCGCACCGCTGCCCGACTGGCTACTCACCCTCCTCCAGCCCACACCCCGCCAGCCGGTCGGGCCGTTGGCCGTGCCGGTTGTCAGTGGCAGCCGCGCCGGTCGGGCCGCTCTGGAACGGGAGTGCCGGCGGGTTGTCGCGGCGCCGGAGAAGCAGGGCAACAACACGCTCAACCGCAGCGCGTTCAAGGTGGGGCGCTTCGTCGCGTGGGGCGACCTCGCCCGGCACGAGGTTGAGGAGGCCTTCCAAGGGGCGGGAGAGACGCGGGGACTCACCGCTGCCGAGTGCCGCGCCACGATCCGCAGCGCCCTGGACAGCTCCATTCGCACCGCCCGGCCCCGGGAAACGGCATGAGCACCCCGTACCGCCCCCGCTTGGAAGGCCATCCGCCCACTCCCCAGCTCAGACTCGCCAATCTGGCCCCCGCCGCATCCGGCAATGGTGCGCCGGAGGTCGTCGCCGAAGGCGTCCCCACTGTTGTTCGCCCTGACCAGCAGACCGGAGACGGCCGCCGTGCCGTCGCCTGGCTCACCATCACCGCACCCCGTGGCGCGACTCCGACCGTCACCAGCGTCTGCCAGTGCGGGCGCAACCTCTTCGCCGCAGGCCACCACCTGGCCCTCGCCCTGATCGAAGACCACACCCGCCACCGCGACCTCTGCCCGCTCCGCACCCCCCAGGAAGGCGCCGCCGCATGAACGCCACCCCCACCACACAGCCCGTCGACGGCGCCGCCCTCCTCAACGAGGTGGAGACCTTCCACCGCCGCTTCAACGCCTTCCCGACCGAGGCCGCCTACGTCGCCGTCGCCCTCTGGGACGCACACACCCACCTCCTCGACGCCTTCGACTCCACCCCGCGCATGGCCTTCCTCAGCCCCGAACCGGGCAGCGGCAAAACCCGCGCACTCGAAGTAATCAGCACCCTCGTGCCCCACCCCATGCACGCGGTCAACGCCTCCCCCGCCGCACTCTTCCGCGCGGTCGCTGACACCGCCGGGCGGCCCACCATCCTCTTCGACGAGATCGACACCGTCTTCGGCCCCAAAGCCAAGGACAACGAAGACCTGCGCGGCCTGCTGAATGCCGGACACCGCAGGAGCGGCGTCTCCTACCGGTGCGTCGGAGACGGCGGCAACCAGACGGTGGTCGCCTTCCCCTCCTACTGCGCCGTCGCCATGGGCGGACTCGGATCGCTCCCCGACACGATCCTGGCCCGCTCGGTCATCATCCGGATGCGCCGCAGGGCCCGCACCGAGACCGTGGAACCCTTCCGCGCCCGCATCCACGAGCCCCAGGGCCACGCCCTGCGCGACCAGCTCGCCACCTGGGCCGACCAGGTCCGCGACCAGATCGAGGGCGCCTGGCCCGAGATGCCCGACGGCATCACCGACCGGCCCGCCGACGTCTGGGAACCGCTCCTCGCCGTGGCCGACGCCGCGGGCGGCGACTGGCCCCAGCGTGCCCGCCAGGCGTGCGTCGACCTGGTCACCGCCGTCAACGAGGACGACCGCGCCTCGCTCGGAGTGAAGCTCCTCACCGACCTGCGCGACCACGTCTTCCCCGGCACCGACACCGTCTCCACCGTCGAGATGCTCCACATGCTCAACGCCATGGAGGAATCCCCCTGGGGCGACCTCGACGGCCAGCAGCTCACCGCACGAGCCCTGTCCAAGATGCTCAAGGAGTACGTCACCGCGAAGAACAAGCCCATCTCACCCCGCCCCCTCCGCATCGGCGGACAGGTCGTCAAGGGCTACCACCGAGACGACCTCACCGACGCCTGGAACCGGTACTGCCCCCCGCCTCCGGAAACCACGGTTACATCGGTTACACCCCTCACCCTGCCCGCCTGACCTGCGACGCAGCCGTAACCGATCCGGGGTGGTGTAACCGGTACACCCCGGTTACACCACCCCGGCCAACCCACCCCCTGTAACCGCAAGCCATCGGTTACACCCCACCCACCGGTTACAGAAAACAGGCCCCTGACCTGCGATGTAACCGACGTAACCGATGTAACCGACCCCATGAAGCCGAATGCCGAAGGAGTCGCACCGTGGCCCGCCCCCAGATGCTGAAGCTCCCCGAAGTCCTCGACGAACTCAACATGTCTCGCGCCGCCTTCTACCGCCTGCGCGCCCGGGGCCTCGCACCCAAGCTCATCAAGCTCCCCAACCACCAGGTGCGTGTACGTCGCGCCGACCTTGACGCCTGGCTCGCCAGGTACGAGGAAGCCGCCTGAGTCCGCACCAACCAGATCTGAGAGGGCCCGCCATGGCGGGCCCTCTCTTCATGGAGAGACATGCTCACCTTCGACGTCGTCATTTGGTCCATCCGGCAGCGCAAAGGCCGGCCGAAGCCCTGGGAGGTCCGCTGGCGCGTCGGAGCCGAGGGGCACTCGAAGAGCTTCACACTCAAACCGCAGGCTGACGGTCGGCGCTCCCAGCTCATGGCCGCTCTTCGAGCGGGGCAGCAGTTCGACGAGGAGACCGGGCTCCCCGAGAAGGAGCTTGCCGCCCTCGCGATGCCGACGTGGTTCGAGCACGCCAAGGCGTACGCGCTGATGAAGTGGCCCGGGGCGGCGGCGAAGCATCGAGCGAGCATCGCGGAATCCCTCGCGGTCGTGACGCCCGTCTTCACGACAGGCAGCGGCATCCGACCCGACGCCCGCGTCCTCCGTGCCGCTCTGTACCAGTGGGCGTTCCGAGCCGTGGACGGTCCGAAGGATCAGCTCGTCTCGCGCGCCGAAGCCCAAGAACCTCCCGACGAAGTTCGGAAGGCACTGGAGTGGGTTGGGCAACACTCGATGCGGGTGGACGAAGCCGCGAAGCCGGAGCACGTGCGAGCGGCGCTCACGGCCCTTTCCCGGCTCCTGAACGGGAAGCCTGCGGCGGAGAACACCGCCAACCGGAAGCGCATGGTGCTGAGCAACGCCTTCCGCTACGCGGTTGAGGAACGGGCCCTCCTCACCCGCCACCCGTTCCTGTCGGTGGACTGGGCCGCCCCGCAGACCTCGGACGAGGTCGATTTTCGGTGGGTGCCCGGCCCCCGACTCGCTCGCGCTCTGCTCGCCGCCGTGGCCGCGCAGGGAGAACGCGGTGAGCAACTGGAGGCGTTCTACGGAGCCGTCTACTACGTGGCGACACGCCCCGGCGAGGCCGCAGCACTGAAGGAAGCGGACTTCATCCTGCCGCCAGAGAGCGAGCCGGAAGCGTGGGGCGAAGTGCTGGTCTCGGAGAGCCACCCGGAAGTCGGGGGCGGCTGGACCGACAGCGGCAAGTCCCACGACGAGCGCGGCCTGAAGCACCGGGCTCGGAAGGCTGTACGCGCCGTTCCCGTCCCGCCGATATACGTACGCATGGTCCGCGCCCACATCGCGCGCTTCGGCGTCGCACCGGACGGCCGGTTGTTTCGGGCGGTGCGTGGCGGTCGTCTGACGTCGAACGAGTACTCCGAGGTCTGGAGCGAGGCGCGGAAGGCGGTGCTCAGCGAGCAGGAGCTTCGGACTGCGCTGGCAGAGGTCCCGTACTCCCTGCGGCATGCCGCGATCTCGCTGTGGATCAAATCCGGCATGGACCCGGTGGAAGCCGCCTACCGCGCCGGCCACAGTCTCGCGGTGCTCTACCGGTTCTACGCCAAGCTCCTCAAGGGCGGTTCGGCAGCGGCCAACCGCCTCGTTGAGCTGGGGCTTCGCGCCGAGGAGTAGGGCCGATCCTGGCCCACGTATGGCCCACACACCCTGGTCGGGATCGGGAATCAGGGGCGTGAGGTGAGACAAGGTGAGCACAGAGGGCGGGCCCCCATTTCGGAGACCCGCCCTCTGACCTGCTACTTCTCTCACCTGGCGGTGGGTGTGGGATTTGAACCCACGGTGACATCGCTGCCACGACGGTTTTCAAGACCGTTCCCTTAGGCCGCTCGGGCAACCCACCCCGCGTCGGCGGTCCCGGGGCTGTGCAGGCCGAGGGGCCGTCAGGCCCGGGTGGGGCCGGATCGACGCGTGGGACAGCCTAGCCGGTCAGCTGTCGCCCTCGCGCTGGCCCAGGGTGACGTCGGCCGTGGCCTCCTTGCCGTCCCGTTCGTAGGTGAGGGTCACCTTCTCGCCCGGCTTGCGGGTCCAGATCTCGCCGATCAGGGTGGGGCCGCTGTCGATCACCGTGTCGTTGAACTTGGTGATCACATCGCCCGACTTGAGGCCCGCCTTGGCGGCCGGGCCGTTCGGGGTGACCGCCGGGGTGCCGCCCGCGCCCTCGGCGGAGATGGCGGCGCCGCCGGTCTTCTCCTCCATCGTGACCGTCGCGCCGATCACCGGGTACACCGGCTTCCCGGTCTTGATCAGCTGCTCCGCGACGTTCTTCGCCTGGTTGACCGGGATCGCGAAGCCGAGGCCGATGGAGCCCGCCTGGGACTGGCCGAGGCCGCCGCCGGAGGACTGGATCGCGGAGTTGATGCCGATCACCGCGCCCGTCGCGTCCAGCAGCGGACCGCCGGAGTTGCCCGGGTTGATCGAGGCGTCCGTCTGGAGGGCGCTCATGTAGGAGTTCTTGTTGCTCTGGCCGTCCCCGGACGCCACCGGGCGGTTCTTGGCGCTGATGATGCCCGTGGTGACCGTGTTCGAGAGGCCGAAGGGCGCGCCGATCGCGATGGTCGAGTCGCCCACCGCGACGCTCTCCGAGTTGCCGAGAGGCAACGGCGCCAGGCCCGCCGGGGGGTTCTTGAGCTTCAGCACGGCCACGTCGTAGCCCTGGGCGCGGCCGACCACCTCGGCCGCGTACTTCTTGCCGTCGGAGAAGGTCGCCGACAGTTCGCCGGACTCCGCAGCGGAGGCCACCACGTGGTTGTTGGTGAGGATGTGGCCCTCCTTGTCGTACACGAAGCCGGTGCCCGTGCCGCCCTCGCCGCCGTCCCCCTGCGCGTCGATCGTGACCACGCTCGGGAGCGCCTTGGACGCCACCCCGGCCACCGTGCCCGCGGGGCGCTTCAGGTCCCTGGGGCTGTCCGACGCCGCGACGGTGGTCGAGCTGCCGGAGGAGCCGTTGTCGTTACGGTCGGCCGCGACGTAGCCGAGGGCCCCGCCGATGCCGCCCGCGACGAGCGCGGCCACCGCGACGGCCGCGACCAGCCCGCCGCCCCGGCGCTTGCCGCGCGCCGGTTCCGAGCCGGGCGGGACCGGGGCGCCCCAGACCGGTCCGTGGCCGCTCCCGCCGCCGATTGCGCCGGACGCGTGACCCGCCGCGGGACCGGCCGGGTGTCCGGACGCGTGGTGGGCCTCCCCGCCGGCGTACGCGGGGACGGCGGGCGGGGGCGGCGGCCAGGCGGCGGCGCCCGCGGGGGGCTCGGGCGCCGCGCCGTACGGGGAGTGCTGCGGCGGGTGGGAGGGCGGCGTGCCCTGGTGGTGCGGAGCACCCTGCGGCGCGCCCTGGTGCGTCGGGTCGTGGCGCGGCGCCTCCGCGTGCGCCGGGGGCGCGGGGTGCGCCGCGGGCGTGGACGGCGCGCCGTGAGAGCCGGGTGTGGTCTCGTCACCGGAACCGGACGCGAATCCGTCGCCGGGGGCCGCTACGGGACCGTCGCCGTGCACGGGCCTGTCGCCGGGCTCGGGGCCGTCTCCGTACGCCCCCGAGGCGCTCGGCGTGCGCGCCGTGGCGGCGTCCTGCGCGCCGGACGCGTCCTGGGGCGGAGCCGACGGGGACGGCGACGAGGGCGCCGCTCCGTCAGGGGCCGACCCGGGAGTGGCGGGCGGCATGGGAGGTGCGGGCGGAACAGACGGCACGGCCGGTACCGCGTTGCCCTCGGTGCCCTCGTTCTCGGTGCTCACAGCTCTTTGCTCCTCGGTTCCACTCGGCATCCAGTCGGTCTTCGGCAAGAAATCCGCTGTGCAGGTGTCTGCGGTCAGCTTTTCCCACAGCACGTCGGGTCACTGTAAGCAGGACCTGTGCATCCGCACACCAATCTTTACATCAGACAAAACAGACCTCCAGGGTGACATGGGCTCACCCACCCCGTGGCGGTGACACCATGGCCCGGGTGACCCACGCACGGCGGCGCAGCCCGCACAGCTCGATCCAGGTCGTCGCCCACCGCGGGGCGTCCGACGACGCCCCCGAACACACTCTGGCCGCCTACCGCAAGGCGATCGAGGACGGGGCCGACGCCCTGGAGTGCGACGTCCGGCTGACCGCCGACGGGCATCTCGTATGCGTCCACGACCGCCGGGTGAACCGTACGTCGAACGGGCGCGGCGCCGTCTCGGCCCTGGAACTGGCCGACCTCGCCGCCCTCGACTTCGGCTCCTGGAAGGACCGCGAGGAGTCCCCCGACTGGGATCCGGTACCGGGCGAGCTCACCTCCGTACTCACCCTGGAACGGCTCTTGGAGCTGTTCACCGAGGTACGGGCCACCGGGCGCGCGCTGCAACTGGCCATCGAGACCAAGCACCCCACCCGGTGGGCGGGGCAGGTCGAGGAGCGCCTCCTGGAGCTGCTGCGGCGCTTCGGGCTGGCCGACCCGCCCGCCGTCCCCGCCCCCGACGAGCCCCCGCCCATCCGCGTCATGAGCTTCTCCGCGCGCTCCCTGTACCGCGTCCAGGCGGCCGCGCCCACGCTGCCCACGGTCTATCTGATGCAGTTCGTCTCGCCCCGGCTGCGGGACGGGCGGCTGCCCGCGGGCGCCCGGATCGCGGGGCCCGGGATGCGGATCGTGCGCAGCCACCCCGGCTACATCGAACGGCTGCACCGGGCGGGCCAGCGTGTGCACGTGTGGACCGTGAACGAGCCCGCCGACGTCGAACTCTGCGCCGAACTCGGCGTCGAGGCGATCATCACCAACCGCCCGAAGCAGGTTCTGTCCCAACTGGGCCGCATTTAGTACGGAAGCCCCTCGCCCCGCAGCCGTCGTGACGGGGAGTACACCGGCGCATTCGGTGCGCGGTCGAGCGTGACGAGTGCGTCACCGGCGGCGCATCGGCCGGTTTCCGGTACGGCTCGGTGGGGCATCCAACCCCTGGCGTGGGACGAAGGAGGTCTCGGGGGTGGCGTTGGTGGTGGCACAAGAGGTGCCCGCGTCGTCGAGCATGGCCGTACCGCACGGCCCTGTCGGCGTGGGACAGGCACGACACCGGATGCGTGAGCAGTTGCGCGGCAACGGCGTGTCGGACGCGGTCGTCGACGACGCCGTTCTGATCCTTTCGGAGCTTCTGAGCAATGCCTGCCGGCACGGCAGGCCCCTGGGGCGGCACACCGACGTCGGTGACGGCGACATCCGCGCCGCCTGGCGGGTGGAGACGGGCGGCGTCCTGACGGTGGAGGTCACGGACGGCGGCGGTCCCACCCGTCCCGTCCCGGCCACCCCTTCGGTGACGGCGCGCGGGGGCCGCGGGCTCAACATCATCAGCGCTCTCGCCCAGGAGTGGGGCGTACGGGACGGCGCCTCCGGCGAGGTCACCGTCTGGGCCCTGGTCTCCTGCCAGAAGCCGCCGGGCGTAGGCGGGCCGCCCGGTGTCGGCGGGCCCGCCCCGTTCCCCGGGCTTGATCTCTCCGAAGCCTTCGACGACGTGAGCTGACCCCCCTTTTTCTCTTCTCCCGTTACGCCGTGCACGGACTGCCGTGTACACAGGGCCCCCGGACCCACCCGACTCCCGTCCGGCCCGGTGTGCCCCGACTCCCGTACGGCAGCGGCCCGGTGCGCCCCGACTCCCGTACACGCACGGCCTTCCTGTGCGCGCTCGACGGGCGGCGTGCCCCGGCCGACGGCACGGCACGGTCCCGCCGTGTCCTCCCGTACGGCTAGGCTCGCGCCGGTACCGCGACGCCGCACCGCGTCGCCGCACCACCGCAACGCGCACCGTCGCGTCACCGCACCGTCGCACTCGGGAGAACGCCCACCATGGCGAAGAAGCGCCCTCAGACCAAGGCCGGGAAGCAGCAGCTCCAGGGCGGTGAGATTCCGGTCGTCGGGGCCCGTGAGCCCTGCCCGTGCGGTTCGGGCCGCCGGTACAAGGCGTGTCACGGCCGTGCCGCCGCGCAGGCCGTGACCCAGCTCGTGCCCCGGCCCTTCGAGGGACTGGCGGGCGAGTGCGACTGGGTCGCGCTGCGCGAGCTGGTGCCCGCCGCCACGGTCGAACTGACCCTCAAGGACGGGCTGCCCGACGGGGTTCCGTCGGTGACGCTCGCCACGGTCCTGCCGATGGCCTGGCCCGCGCTGCGCCGCGACGACGGTTCCGTCCTGCTCGCCCTCCAGAACGACACCTCCTCCGGCGACCTCAGCCGCGACCTCGCGGACACCCTCCAGCGGGCGCTGGAGACCGAGCCCGGCTCGCCCGTGGCCGCCCGCCGGGTCCCCGCCGAGGGCCCCCGGCTGCAGGACCTCCTCGCCCCCGACGCCGCGTTCGAGCCGGACGTGCACAGCGGGTTCGAGTTCTGGGTGCCGGACGCGGAGAACGCCACGCCCGAGGTGTCCGCCTCCCTGGAGCGCGCCAACGCGGCCGCGATCCCGACGACGCTGCTGTCCGGCGTCGACGCCGCGTACTGGTGCGAGACCCCGGAGAAGAACCACCTGCGGTGGGTCATGCCGCACCCCGAGGAGCGGCTCCTCGACGCCCTCGCCCGGCTGCACGCCGCCGGCACGTCCTCGCTCGGCGAGGACACCCGGCTCGTCGGCTCGTTCCGGGCGCACGGACTGGTCGTCCCGGTCTGGGACCTGCCGAGTTCGATGGGCGCCGAAGCCTGTGAGAAGCCCGCCGTCGCGTTCGCCGAGCGGCTGGCCACCGCGCTCGCGTCCGACGCGCCGCTCACCGCCGAGGAGCGCCGCGCCCGCAGCGGGCTCACCAACCGTCAGGTGACGCTCAGCTGACCGTGACCGGAACGGGCCGCAGGCGGTGACCCGCGTCACAACTCGCCGTACCCGTAAGTAAATCCCTGTCTCCAGAGCCGAGATCGAATTTGCGAACGGCAGATCTCTTGTTACGGTTCTAAAAGCCCGGTCGCTGGTGCATCCCCCGTCGCCAGCGACCGGGCGTCTTCGTTTTCCGCCGCCGCCCGTCCCCGGCCCGCTCCCCGGCCAGGCAGGCCCGTCCGGCCCACCCGCCCGCCGCGTGCTCAGTCCGCGGCGGTGTCCGCGTCGCCGGGCGCCCGGTCCGATCCGGCGCGCAGCAGCAGCGGAGCCTCCTCCACCGGGCCCGCGCCCGCGAACTCCGCGACCGCGCGGTACGCCGAGAGCTTCCCCGCCGACGGCTCGCGCGGCGTCTCGCAACTGCCCGGTTCGTCGTCCGCGGCGAGTGCGCAGTGCAGCTCCACGGTCCGGCCTCCCGGGGCCATCAGCGTGAGCACGGAACGGAGTTCCTCACCGGTCGTGTTGCGGTGGTACGTACGCGCCCAGGTCTCGCCGCCCCGGCTCAGGACGCAGGTCTGCGCCTCGACGCCCTCCGGCGCGACCAGCTCGGGACCGCACCGGGCGGCCGCGCCACCGGGAACGGCCGCGCGGTCGAATTCAGACAGAAATCCGCCTTCTGCTTCCCTTTTCGACGGCGATTTCCGCGGCACCGGAGAAGAACGCGCACCCCCGTTTCCGGACAGGTCGTCAGAAATGCTTCTCCGGTGGCTTTCTGGTGATGTGCCAGAAGATTCTCCCGCTCCCGCGCCGCCCTCGGCCGCCACGGGCGTGGCCACCGGGTCCGCGGCCGCCATCAGGGGAACCAGACACGCGGACACGGTGACGGCCGCGAAGCCGATCATGCGGAGGTTCATGGTGGCCCACCCGGCGACTGCGCGGA
Source organism: Streptomyces sp. NPDC101181 (assembly GCF_044767975.1). Lineage (NCBI taxonomy): Bacteria > Bacillati > Actinomycetota > Actinomycetes > Kitasatosporales > Streptomycetaceae > Streptomyces > Streptomyces sp. NPDC101181. Next base: position 100,290 of record NZ_JBIWOX010000022.1, read on the forward strand.
ATTCCTGACGACGGGGCGACGATATCGGCGGAATACGCACCACCGGGCCCCTCCGCACCCGTTCACCGCGGATCCGGCCCGGCTCGCACCCGTACGAGTGAGCCGGGCGCCGTCAGCAACTCCCCGGCGCCCGAAGCCCGTCGCGCGTCCTGCCAGGTCCGACGGCCGTCCTGCGATGTGCGTCGCACGTCCTGCGATGCGCGTCATACGTCCGTCGCACGTCGTGCGATGCGCGTCGGCCGTCGTACGCCGTCAGTACGCCAGTCGGCTGCCGCCGCCCGGGGCGCCGGTGCTGGCCTCCACCAGCGCGTCCAGGACCGCCTCGACATCCGGGAGCCAGGGGGCCTGGGGCACGACGGGGGCCCTGCCCCAGGACCGCCTCCGGGACGACACCGGGCCCACCGGAGCGGCGGGGGAGGGTCCCGGCGCGGGCGGGCGCTCCCAGCGGACCTGGCCCGTGCCGATCGCTGAAGGCGGCAGCACGATGTAGCCGCCCTCGCCGTGGAACCGGAGCGAACTGGGCACCCAGTCCTTCGCGTACAGCAGTTCGCCGAGCCGCTCCAGGGTGTACGGGGCCACCAGCAGCGACCACCGGGTGGGCGTCGCCACGACAGGGCCGAGCCGCATGCCGAGGGCGTCCAGCGCACCCAGCGCCCGCGCGCCGGCCACGGCGGGCAGGCTCACCGCGCAGGGCGCGCGGCCCCCGGTCGCGAGGATCACCGGGGCGGCAGGACGGCCGGTCCACCACCAGCGCACCATGCGCTCGTCGGTGGTGGCCGCCAGCAGGCCGGGTTCGAAGGGGTGTGCGCCCGGTACGACGCAGTCCGGTTCGGGGCAGGCGCAGCCCTGGCCGCGCTCGCCGTGCGGGGCGGCGGGTGCCGTCCCGGCTCCCGGGAGCACGGGCCACTGCCAGACGGTGGCGCAGGTCAGGGCCGCGTCGAGCCGGGCGGCCCCCTCCTTGCGCCGGAGCCGGAGCCTGCGTCGCCTTCCGAGGATCTCGCGCATGAGCGCTCGTTCCTTTCCGTTGAACGCCGAGTCCACATGACACCACGCGTGTGTCGCACCACGCGTGTATCTCTTCGCTGTGCGTACGTACTCATCAGTTCTGCGGTACGGGGCGGTGCGAGGGTGTGCCGTCGGTACCGAGCGTGAGTCGAGTCGAGCCGGACGGAACCGATCCGAGGAGAACCGATCCGGGGTGGAACAGGGCCGAACCGAGCAGAGTCGAGCTGTGTCGAACCGGGCGGGCCGGGCCTGCCACCCGAGGGCGAGGGGGCACGTGCCTCGCCCGCCGCTCCGGTGCGCACCCCGCCGCTCCGGCGGAGGCGTCATCGTCACGGGTTAGGACGCCCGAACCCGCTGCCGGGTTCCTGGGCGATGCCTCCGGGCGATCACAACTGCCCCCGTGCGGCAACGATTACGTACCCAGCATGCCCGTCATGACGCTTCCCCGGGGAGCCGTACCCCGGAGATGCCCCTGTCGAGCTGCCACAGTCGATCGTAAATAACGTCCACGGGGTGCATTTTTCGGCCAAGTTACCCGACACTGGGAGAGCGTGAATCCCTCGAACCCCGCAGGGACAATGCTGGACATCTGCTTACTTGTGCGTGTACATGTGGATGCATTGATAGTGGCGCAGAATCACATGGGGGTTTGCGATGCTATTCGACGTAACACACCGGTCGGAAAGCTGGCTGCCATGAGCGCCCCACACCTGCCGAAAGTGGCTGGAATCGATTCCGGGGTTCCGGTTTCAAGCCGGACTCCTGCTCCCCTTCCGGAGGTTCCGGCAGCGCCCGGGGCCTTCCTCCAGGACCGGCTGGCGAGCTGGGTCTCCGACCTCACCACTCTGCACGAACTCACCGAGCGGCTGGCGGGGACGAACACCCTCGACGGCGCGCTGAACGAACTGCTGCGCGCCGGAGCCGCCCTCGTCGGCGCCCGCCGCGGCCTGCTCGTCCTGGAACCGGACGACGGCCGCGGCCCCTCCACCACCCTCGGCCTCGGGCTCGCCCACGCGGACCTCGGACTGCTGGAGACCGTGGAGCGCGCCGCCACCGCGCTGGGCCGCGCCCTCGACGGCGCCCCCGGCACGGCGGACGGGGTCGCCAGCCCCGACCTCCCCGGCGACCCGGGCCTGGACCCCCGCCACCGCGAGGTGGCCGCCCGGCTCGGCTACGCCGCGAGCTACGCCCTCCCCCTCTCCTCCGAGGCGGCCGGACGCCTCGGCGCGGTCGTCTGGCTCTACGACGAGCCCGCCGAGCCCACGGGGAAGCAGCGCCACCTCGTCGGGCTCTACGTCCGCTACGCCACCGAGCACCTGGCCCGCCTGGCCGAACTGGAGCGCGCCCGCGCCGACGTGGCCACCGTCGCCGAGGAACTGCTTCCCAGCCGGCTGCCCCGGATCCCCGGCGTCCAGCTGGCCGCCCGGCACCGGACGGGCCCCCGGGGCGGCGGCGACTGGTACGACGCGCTGCCGCTGCCGGACCACGCCCTCGGGCTCGCCGTCGGCTCCGTGGGCGGGTCCGGGCCGAGCGCCATGGCCGCGATGGGGCGGCTCCGCGCCAGTCTGCGGGCGTACGCCGTGATGGAGGGCGAGGACCCCGTCGCCGTACTCTCCGATCTGGAACTGCTGCTGCGGCTCACCGAGCCCGCCCGGACCGCGACCGCCCTGTTCGCCTACTGCGAGCCCGCCGCGCGCAAGGTGGTGCTGGCCGGAGCCGGGCACACCCCGCCGCTGATCCTCGGCGACCGGCGGTGCGAGTTCGTCGAGACCACCCTCTCCGCCCCGCTCGGGATGCTGGCCTGCTGGGAGGCGCCGAGCGTGGAGTTCAGCCCCGCGCCCGGCGAAACGCTGCTCCTGTGCACCGACGGGCTGCTGCGCCGCACCGGCGACCCGATGGACCGTGCCTTCGCGCGGCTGCACGCCGCCGCCTCCTGCGTACCGAAGGCCCAGCGGCACGATCCGGGGGCCGTCGCCGACCACGTCCTGCGCACGGTGCTCCCCGACGGCCTGGACCGCGGCGACGGTGCCGAGGACGTCGTGATCCTCGCCGCGCACTTCGACTGAGCCGCCCACTTCGGCCGAGCTGTCCACTTCGACTCAGCTGAGCTGTCCTCTTCGGCTGAGCCGCGTGCGTCGACTCGACTGAGCTGCGCACGTCGGCCGAGCCGCGCACGTCGACTCGCGCTGTCCCGCGCCCGGCCCGGTGAGCCGTTCCCGCCCGCCGCGGTAAGAGGTCCTTCGGCCCTGGGCCCCCTTCCGTACGCCCGTACGATGGGGGGTGGTCCAGTGTCGTATCAAGGAGAGTCACATCGTGTCTGAGGAGCTCATTCCGGAGACCCCGGAGCAGGAGACCGAAGAGAACGAGGCAGCGGAGCCGATCAAGCAGCGGAAGAACGGCCTGTACCCGGGCGTCTCCGACGAGCTCGCCGAGAACATGAAGTCCGGCTGGGCCGACACCGAGCTGCGCGACCTCCGGCCGATCGCCCAGGCCGAGCACACCGCCGCCCGGCGCGCCGCGCTCTCCGCCCGCTTCCCCGGCGAGCGCCTGGTCGTCCCCGCGGGCAACCTGAAGACCCGCTCCAACGACACCGAGTACGCCTTCCGGGCCTCCACCGAGTACGCGTACCTCACCGGCGACCAGACCCAGGACGGCGTCCTCGTCCTGGAGCCCACCGGTGACAGCGGCCACCGGGCGACCATCTACCTGCTGCCCCGCTCCGACCGGGAGAACGGCGAGTTCTGGCTCGACGGCCAGGGCGAGCTGTGGGTCGGCCGCCGCCACTCCCTCGCCGAGGCCGAGCAGCGGCTGGGCATCCCCGCGAAGGACGTCCGGGAAGTGGCCGCCGCGCTCGCCGAGGCCACCGGTCCGGTCCGTAACGTGCGCGGCCACGACGCCGTCGTCGAGGCCGCCCTCACCGACAAGGTGACCGCCGAGCGCGACGAGGAGCTGCGCGTCCACCTCTCCGAGGCCCGCCTGGTGAAGGACGCCTTCGAGATCGCCGAGCTCCAGAAGGCCTGCGACGCCACCGCGCGCGGCTTCGAGGACGTGGTCAGGAGCCTGGACAAGGCCGAGGCGACCAGCGAGCGCTTCATCGAGGGCACGTTCTTCCTGCGCGCCCGCATCGAGGGCAACGACATCGGCTACGGCTCGATCTGCGCCGCCGGACCGCACGCCACCACCCTGCACTGGGTCCGCAACGACGGCGCCGTCCGCGCGGGCGAGCTGCTGCTCCTGGACGCCGGGGTGGAGACCAACGACCTCTACACCGCCGACGTGACGCGCACCCTGCCGATCAACGGCACGTTCTCGCCGCTCCAGCGCAAGATCTACGACGCGGTGTACGAGGCCCAGGAGGCGGGCATCGCCGCGGTGAAGCCCGGCGGCTCCTTCCGCGACTTCCACGACGCCTCGCAGCGCGTGCTCGCCGAGAAGCTCGTCGAGTGGGGCCTGCTCGGCGACCTGACCGTGGAAAAGGTCCTGGAGCTGGGCCTTCAGCGCCGCTGGACCCTGCACGGCACCGGCCACATGCTCGGCATGGACGTCCACGACTGCGCCGCCGCGCGGAGGGAGGCGTACGTCGACGGCACCCTGGAGCCGGGCGTCTGCCTGACGGTGGAGCCGGGGCTGTACTTCCAGGCCGACGACCTGACGGTGCCGGAGGAGTACCGGGGCATCGGCGTCCGGATCGAGGACGACATCCTCGTCACCGAGGACGGCAACCGGAACCTCTCCGCCGCGCTGCCCCGCCAGGCCGACGAGGTCGAGGCCTGGATGGCCCGGCTGAAGGGCTGACCCTTCGTCCTCTCCTTCCCGTACGTACGCGCGCCGGAGGCGTTCGTACGCGCGCCGGGGCGTTCCGCACGCGCCGGAGGAGGGACGTACACGCGCCGGGGCGCGCCGCTCGCTACACCGTGAGCAGCGCGCCCTCGCGCCATTTCAGGGTCTTGTCGAAGCTCACCACAGCGCCGCGTCCCGGCCCGTTGGCGAACTGGACGTGGTCGGAGAGCTGCTCGATCAGATCGAGTCCCCGGCCGCTCTCGGCGACGCAGGGGAGGTGTGCGGCCGGGCGAAGCGCGCGCCGGGCGGGAAAACCCGGCCCCGAGTCACTGACCTCGATACGGCAGACCGCACCGTCCAGATAGGCCGTGACCTGGTACTGCCCGGCGTCCGGCGGGGTGTGTCCGCATCCCTCGACCCCGCTCCCGGGCCCGTGTTCACCGGGGGCCGTGCGGTCACCACCGTGCTCGACGGCGTTCGCACAGGCCTCGCTGAGCGCGAGCGACAGGTCGAAGGAGATGTCCGGATCGACCCCCGCGGTTTCCATGGTGCCGAGCAGAAAACGACGGGCGAGCGGAACGCTCGCAGCCTCGCGCCGCAAATGGAGAGACCACCAGATGCCCATTCCAGCCTCCTGGCTGCGGCTCGACGTATCGATACGTATTGCCGCCCTCGGCCCTTCGTAAGCACGGATCGGGCCGCAGAGCGCTCGATCGGCGGATGTGTACATTCCACCGGCCGGTGTAAGGGGCCGCCGTCGCGGCGGACAGCTCGGAGTGCGCCCCCGTCCGGGTCCGGTGTGTGCCCCGGTGCGTACATCCCCCGCGAACAGGCGTAACAAGCGCGCTTGCGGACGGAGGCTGATCTTCCGGACCTGCCGTACCGGAGGAGGGCGCTCAGTGCGATGATGTCCCGGCCATGTCCACGCCTCGCGCACGCGCCGGAGCCGGTCTGCGGCTCATGAGGGCCGCGGTGTTCACCGCGGTCTGCGTCGTGCTGTCCGCGGGCGGACATGTCCTCGCCGCCGGAGCGGCCGTCCCCGCGTGGACGCTGCTCGCCGCGTTCCTCGGCGTCTTCGCCGTCGCCGCGGTCCTCGCCGGACGGGAGCGTTCCCTTCCGTCGATCGCGGGCGCGCTGGCGGGCGGTCAGCTCGCCCTGCACACCCTCTTCGCGTCCGGCGGACACGGCGGCGCCTCCCCCACCGCGGGGGCCATGGGCGGCGACAGCACACTCATCCGGTTCGCCGCCGACCTGGTGTGCGGGGGCGGCGGCGGCGAGCGGCTGGACGCCGCCGACGCACACCGCATCGTCTCCACGGCGGGCATCGACCCCGCCACGCTCACCGGGGGCCACGGCCACCTCGCGTCGGCCGACGCGGCCGGGGCGGCGAGCGCGGCGGCCGGGGACGGCGCGTCCGGCATCGCGGCGGTGTGCGCCACGGTGACCGCGCTGCTGCCGAGCCTGCCGATGTTCCTGGCCCACCTCCTCGTCGCGCTGGCCACCGGCTGGCTGCTGCGCCGCGGCGAGACGGCCCTCTTCCGGCTGGCCCGGCTCTCCGCGTACAGCGCCCAGGCCCTGGCCGCCGGGGCGCGGCTGCGCTCCCTGCGGGGAGCGCTCGCCCTCGTCCGCGCGCTGCGGGCCGCCCCGCGCGAGCAGCGGACGGCCGGGCCGCGCGCGGTGCGGACGGCCGCCGACGACGCCCTGCCCGCGGCCGGGGATCCTCTCCAGCACCTGGTGATCAGGCGCGGGCCTCCGGCCCCGTACGCCCTCGCAGCCTGACGCGACACCTCCCCGCCGCCCCGCAGGGCCGCCCGAGCACCCATCCGTGCCCGCGCGCTCCCACGGAACCGGACGACGAGGTGTCGTGACGCCGTCGTGCATCCGCGCGCCGGAGCACCACGTTCCGTTCACCGAGTTCCGTCTCCCTGTGGAGTGATTCCTGCCATGAAGCCTTCCCGTATCGCCCTCGCCGCGGGTGTCGCCGCGTCCACCGTCCTGCTGATCGCCGGACCGGCCGCGGCGCACGTCAGCGTCCAGCCGCAGGGCGAGGCCGCCAAGGGCGGTTACGCGACGCTCAACTTCAAGGTCCCCAACGAGCGCGACCAGGCCTCGACCGTGAAGGTGGAGGTCAACTTCCCGGCCGACCACCCGCTGTCCTCCGTGACCCCCGAGGCCGTCCCCGGCTGGAAGATCGCGATCGACAAGAGCAAGCTCGACAAGCCGCTGGAGGTCCACGGCAACAAGGTCACCGAGGCCGTCTCCAAGGTCACCTGGACCGCCGACGGCAGCGAGATCGCGCCCGGCTACTTCCAGCAGTTCCCGGTCTCCGTCGGCCAGCTCCCCGAGGACGCCGACCAGCTCGTCTTCAAGGCGATCCAGACGTACGACAACAAGGAGGTCGTCCGCTGGATCGAGGAGCCCAAGGAGGGCGGCGAGGAGCCGGACAGCCCCGCCCCCGTCCTGGCGCTCTCCGCCGCGAGCGACGACCACCACGGCGGCGGCGCGGCCGACGACGCGAAGGACGGCGACGCCAAGGCCGCCGGCACCAACGCCTCGGCGAAGGGCGACGACACGGAGCACGCCGCGTCCTCCTCCAGCGACACCACCGCCCGCACGCTGGGCATCATCGGCATCGTCGTCGGCATCGCGGGCGTCGCCTTCGGCGTGCTCGCCGGCCGTCGCCGCACCGCCTGACCCGCCGGTTCAACCACCCGCACCACACTCAGGACACCCCTTTCATGCGTAGCAGCAAAAAAGCAGTGACGGCCGTGGCGTTCGCCGCCGCGGCCGCGCTGGCCCTCTCCGCCTGCGGTTCCGGTGACGACACGGCGGGCTCCGCGTCCGTCGCCGACGTCAGCGCCGCGCCGAAGACCAAGGCCGCCACCGTCCTCGATCAGCCCTTCACCAAGCCCGACCTCGTCCTCACCGACACCCGGGGCGAGAAGTACGACCTCCGCGAGACGACCCGGGGCAAGCCGACGCTCATCTACTTCGGCTACACCAACTGCCCCGACGTCTGCCCGCTGACCATGAGCAACATCTCGCTCGCCAAGCGGGAGCTGCCCAAGGCCGACCAGGACAAGCTCCAGGTCGTCTTCGTCACCACCGACCCCGAGCGCGACACCTCCGCCTCGCTCGGCACGTGGCTCAAGGCCCAGGACCCCACCTTCACCGGTCTCACCGGCGACTTCCCGACCATCCAGGCCGGGGCGCGGCAGATCGGCATCGGCATCGACGCGCCGAAGAAGGAGAAGGACGGCACCGTCGTCTCGATGCACGGCGCCCAGGTCGTCGCCTTCTCCCCGAAGACGGACGAGGGCTATGTGATCTACGGCGAGGACACCACCGCCGACGAGTACGCGAAGGATCTGCCGAAGCTGATCAAGGGGGAGACCCCGTGAACCGCCGCCGCACGGCCCTCGTCGGCGTCCTCGCCCTCACCACCGGGCTGGGTCTGGCCGGGTGCTCCTCCGGGAGCGGGCCCGAGCTGGAGGTCACCGGCGCGTATCTGCCGCAGCCCGTCAGCGACATGGCCGCCGGATTCCTGACCGTTCGCAACAGCGGGGACGCCGGTGACCGGCTCACCTCGGTGACCAGCCCGCTCTCCGACGACGTCACGATCCACGAGACGAAGGACCAGAAGATGCGGGAGGTCCCGTCCTTCGAGGTCCCCGCGAACGGCGAGCTCGACCTCGAACGCGGTGGCAACCACATCATGTTCATGAAGCTCAAGAAGCAGCCCAAGCAGGGCGAGAAGGTCTCCGTCGAGCTGCACTTCGAGAAGGCCGACGCCATCACGGTCGACCTGCCGGTGAAGGAAACCACCCACAACCCGAAGAAGCAGTGAGGGACCGACCGTGACGTCTGCCACCGCCCCGCCCCTCGGGCCGTCCCCGATACGACGGCCGCTCGCCGCCGCCGCGCTCCTCGCCGCCCTGGTCAGCCTGGTGTTCGGGCTGCTGCTGGCCGGCGCGGGCCCGGCGTCCGCGCACGCCGCCCTCACCGGGAGCGACCCGCAGGACGGGGCGGTGGTGGACACCGCGCCCCAGGAGGTCACGCTCAGCTTCTCCGAGGCGATCGCCCTCGGCGACGACTCGATCCGGGTCCTGGACCCGAGCGGCAAGCGCGCCGACACCGGGGCCGAGCCCCAGGACCTGTCCGAGGGTCCGGTCGTCCGCTACGGCGTCTCCCTGCACTCCGGACTGCCCCAGGGCACCTACACGGTGGCCTGGCAGGCGATCTCCGCCGACAGCCACCCGATCTCCGGTGCGTTCACCTTCTCCATCGGCGCCCCGTCCGACACGACGGTCGCCCTGCCCGCGCAGGAGGCGGGCGGCGGACCGGTCGGCGTCGTCTACGGCATCGCGCGCTACGCCGCGTACGCCGGGTTCGTCCTGCTGGCGGGCGGCAGCGCCTTCGTCCTCGGCTGCTGGCAGCGCGGCGCGAGGGCCCTGCCGATGCAGCGGCTGGTGGTACGCGGCTGGGTCACGCTGACCGCGGCGACCCTGGTCATGCTGCTGCTCCGCCACCCGTACACCGGCAGCGGGCGGTTCGGCGACGCCTTCGACCTCGGCGGGCTCCAGGCCGTCCTGGACACCAAACCCGGCGCCGCCCTGGTCTCCCGGCTGCTCCTGCTGGGGGCCGCCGCCCTGTTCATCGCCGTGCTGTTCGGCACGTACGCCCGGCGCGAGGACGAGCGCGAGAAGAAGGACCTCACCTTCGGCCTCGCGGTCGGCGGCGGGGTCGTCGCGGCGGGCATCGCCGCCACCTGGGCCATGTCGGAGCACGCCTCGACCGGTATCCAGGCGGGCATCGCCATGCCCGTCGACGTCCTCCACCTGCTCGCCGTCGCCGCCTGGCTCGGCGGGCTCGCCGCGCTGCTGGTGGCGCTGTACCGGACGCCGGACATCGACAGCGCGGCGGTACGGCGGTTCTCCGCGGTCGCGTTCGGCAGCGTCGTGGTGCTGGCGGCCACCGGGATCTACCAGTCCTGGCGGCAGGTCGGCTCCTGGTCGGCGCTGACCGGCACCCGCTACGGACAGCTGCTCATCCTCAAGATCGCGCTGATCGCCGTTCTGCTCGCGGTCGCCTGGTTCTCCCGCCGCTGGACGGGACGGCTGACCGACCGCACGGCCGCTTCCGATGAGGCGGAGGACGAGGACGAGGACTCGGCGCTCGCCGGTGATACGGAGGCCGAAGCCGTCGGGGCGGCCGGGGCGGCCGGTGAGGCCGAGGGTGCCGGGGCGGCCGAGAAGGCCAGAGCGGCCGGGAAGCCCGGAGCGGCCGAAGGGGCCGGGGCGGCCGAAGGTGCCGGAGCGGCCGAAGGTGCCGGAGCGGCCATCGAGGACACTCCGGACGACGTCGGCCCCGAGCGCGCCGCCCAACTGGCCCGGCAGCGGGCGGCCCTGACCGCGACCCGGAAGAAGCGGATACGGGACGCCGACGCGGAGCGCTCCGGGCTGCGCCGCTCGGTCCTCGCCGAGGCGGCCGTCGCCGTGGTCCTGCTGGCCGTCACCACCGTGCTGACCTCCACGGAACCGGGCCGCACCGAGGAGGAGGCGGCGGGCGGGACCGCCGCCGCGGCCGCTCCCGCCACCGGGGGACCCGTCAACCTGAGCATGCCGTTCGACACGGGCGGCCAGAACGGCAAGGGGACCGTCCGCATCGACATCGACCCCGGCCGCACCGGCTCCAACGAGCTGCACGTGTGGGTCGACGGCAGCGACGGCAAGCCGATGGACGTCCCCGAGCTGAAAGTGGCCCTGACCCTGGAGGCCCAGGACATCGGCCCGCTGCCGGTGGCGCCGGACCGGCTGGCCGAGGGGCACTGGTCGGCGAGCGGCGTCCAGATCCCCATGGCGGGGGACTGGAAGATCGACGTGACGGTACGGACGTCGGACATCGACCAGGTGACCATCGACAAGAACGCGAAGATCGGCTGAGCACGTGAGCACCACCAGGAAGCTGAGCACGTGAGCAACAACAAGAGGAACGTGAGCAACGACAAGAGGAAGCTGAGCACGCGGGGCCCGGGGTCCAGCGCCGGCGGTGCGGGCGCACCGTCGGGCCTGGGGTCCGGGGTCACGCCCGGTCCCGGCACCAACCCCGAGCCCGGGTCGGGGGGCGGACCCCATCCCGGGGCCGGCCGTGGGTCCGGACCCGACCGCGATCCTGGACCCGCGTCCGGGGTCTCGCGGCGGCGGTTGCTGGGGACCGCGGGGGCGGCGGGCGCGGCGGGGCTGGTGCTGGGCGCCGGAGGCGGCGCGGCCGGGTACGCGGCGACCCGCTCCGACGCCCCGGCCGCGGTGACGTCCATCGGCTCCACCGAGGCGATGTTTCACGGGAAACATCAACCGGGGATCACCACTCCGCTTCAGGCCCGGGGCCACCTCGTCGCCTTCGACCTGGCGGCGGGCGCGGGCCGCAAGGAGGCGGCCGCGCTCCTGCGGCGCTGGTCGGCGGTGGCGCGGGAGCTGATGGAGGGCCGCCCGGCGGGCGGTGCGGCCGAGGGATCCGGGCACGACACCGGGATCGCCCTGGACGCGGGCCCCTCCTCCCTCACCGTCACCTTCGGTTTCGGCCGTACGTTCTTCGGGCGCACCGGACTGGCCTCCCGGCTGCCCGCCGCGCTCGACCCGCTGCCCGCCTTCTCCTCCGACCAGCTGGACGCCCGGCGCTCCGGGGGCGACCTGTGGGTGCAGATCGGCGCGGACGACGCGCTGGTCGCCTTCCACGCGCTGCGCGCGCTCCAGAAGGAGGCCGCGAGTACGGCGCGGGTGCGGTGGCAGATGAACGGCTTCAACCGCACCCCGGGCAGCACCGCCCGGCCGATGACCGCCCGCAACCTGATGGGCCAGGTCGACGGGACCGGCAACCCGAAGCCGTCGGAGGAGGACTTCGACCGGCGCGTCTTCGTGCCCGCCTCCCCCGGCAAGCCGCAGGAGTGGATGGCGGGCGGTTCGTACGCGGTCGTACGCCGGATCAGGATGCTGCTGGACGACTGGGAGAAGCTTCCGGTGGACCGCCAGGAGCGGGTCATCGGGCGGCGCAAGGCGGACGGGGCGCCGCTCAGCGGAGGCACCGAGACCACGGAGATGGACCTCGGCAAGGCGGGCCCGGACGGGCGGCTCGTGATCCCCGACAACGCCCACGCCCGGATCTCCTCCCCCGAGGAGAACGGCGGGGCCGCGATGCTGCGCCGCCCGTTCTCGTACCACGACGGCATCGCGGAGGACGGCACTCCGGACGCCGGGCTGCTGTTCGTCTGCTGGCAGGCGGACCCGTTCCGGGGCTTCGTGCCGGTGCAGCGCAAGCTCGACCGGGGTGACGCGCTGTCGCCGTTCATCCGGCACGAGGCGAGCGGGGTGTTCGCGGTGCCGGGCGGGGCGGCGGAGGGCGAGTACGTGGGGCAGCGGCTGCTGGAGGCGTAGTCACCCGTACGGTCCGTGGGGTTCGCCCGGCCCTCACCGAGGGGGGCCGCGGGCTCGCGCCCGCATCCTGAGACAGCGCGGCGGCCCTCCCGGGGCGCATTAGGGTGACCGTATGTCAGCCACGCGCTACGCCTATCTCGGCCCCGAGGGCACCTTCACCGAGGTCGCCCTCCGCACGCTCCCGGAGGCCGCCACCCGGGAACTCGCCCCGATGGTCTCCGTACCGGCCGCCCTGGACGCCGTACGTAACGGGGAGGCCGCGGCAGCGCTCGTGCCGATCGAGAACTCCGTCGAGGGCGGCATCACCGCGACGCTCGACGAGCTGACCAGCGGGGAACCGCTGATGATCTACCGCGAGGTGCTGCTCTCCATCACCTTCGCGCTGCTGGTGCGCCCCGGGACCGAGCTGTCGGACATCAAGACGGTGACCGCGCACCCGGCCGCCCAGCCGCAGGTCCGCAACTGGATGGCCGCCCATCTCCCGGGCGCCGTGTGGGAGTCGGCGGCGTCCAACGCGGACGGCGCCCGGCTGGTGCAGGAGGGCCGCTACGACGCCGCGTTCGCCGGGGAGTTCGCCGCCGCCACCTACGGCCTCGAACCGCTGGTGACGGAGATCCACGACGCGGAGAACGCCCAGACCCGCTTCGTCCTGGTGGGCCGCCCCGCGCGGCCCTCGGCGCCGACGGGCGCGGACAAGACCTCGGTGGTGATCTGGCTGGGCGACGACCACCCCGGCGCCCTGCTGGAACTCCTCCAGGAGTTCGCGGTGCGCGGCGTCAACCTGATGCTGATCCAGTCCCGCCCGACCGGCCAGGGCATCGGCAACTACTGCTTCGCCGTGGACGCGGAGGGGCACATCGCGGACCGGCGGGTCGGGGAGGCCCTGATGGGGCTGAAGCGGATCTGCCCGAAGGTGCGGTTCCTCGGCTCGTACCCGCGGGCCGACGTGTCCGCGGACGCGATCCGGCCGCTGCGGGCGGGCACCTCGGACACGGCGTTCACGGAGGCGGCGGACTGGCTGGCGCGCAGCCAGGACGGCCGGCTCTGACGCGAGGCATCCGCCGGGAACCTTCGCCGCGGCATCCGTAAGCAACGTTCGGGGCACCCGTACCGCAGGAGACCGGCTCCCGCGCGCTCCGCAGCGGTGCGATCTACGGATAGTCACGCATCCCGGGAAGTTATCCACAGGGCGGCTTCTCGACCTGGGGACAAGTCGACACCGCAAGGCGATATCGTCGACAAATCACCCCCGTGACCCCACAACCGTCCACAGCGGCGCCAGACCCCACGAGCCACCCCGAGTCAGCCGAATTCCCTTGATCAACTCTTTGGGTGCCGAATTCCCACCCGAAAGAGCGTCCGATGAGGGTTTGAGCGAGCAATGGAACGGACGTCACCGGACATCCGGAACAATCACTTCCGACATCCACAGAACTTCTTCACAGCCTGTGGATAACCATTCGACGATCACGCACCTGTGGACAACGAGCCCCGCCCCACCCCTCAACTACCGCTCCAGCCAAGGCCGGTGCGTCAAGGAGGAGCGCGCCACAGCCCTGTTCAGGGGAGTCGGCTGCCGACCTTGACGCGCAGCCCGGCGACGATCACTTCCGATTCCCCCCTAGAAATATCAATTGCGGCAATTCGGTCATAGTGACACGCACGGCAATATCGGTTCGAGTGCCAGAACCGCGCACCGGTAGCCTGGGGGGGTGATTGACCTTCGCCTGCTCCGTGAGGACCCCGACCGTGTTCGCGCCTCCCAGCGCGCCCGTGGAGAGGACGTCGGCCTCGTCGACGCCCTGCTCTCCGCCGACGAGCTGCGCAGGTCGTCCGGCGCCCGCTTCGACGAACTCCGCGCCGAACAGAAGGCGCTCGGCAAGCTGATCCCCAGGGCCACCCCCGAGGAGCGCACCGAACTCCTGAAGAAGGCCGAGCAGCTCAAGGCCGACGTGAAGGCGGCCGACGCCGCCCAGGACGAGGCCGACGCCGACGCCAAGCGCCTGCTGCTCCAGCTCGGCAACCTCGTGCACGAGGACGTGCCGGTCGGCGGCGAGGAGGACTTCGTCGTCCTGGAGACGCACGGCACCATCCGGGACTTCGGTGCCGAGGGCTTCGAGCCCAAGGACCACCTGGAGCTGGGCGAGGCCCTCGGGGCGATCGACATGGAGCGCGGGGCCAAGGTCTCCGGCTCGCGGTTCTACTACCTCACGGGCGTCGGCGCGCTCCTGGAGCTGGCCCTCGTCAACGCGGCGATCGCCCAGGCCGGCGAGGCCGGGTTCGTCCCGATGCTGACCCCGGCGCTGGTCCGCCCGCGCGCCATGGAGGGCACCGGCTTCCTCGGCCAGGCCGCGGAGAACGTCTACCACCTGGAGAAGGACGACTACTACCTGGTCGGCACCTCCGAGGTCCCCCTCGCCGCGTACCACATGGACGAGATCATCGAGGCCGACAAGCTGCCCCTGCGGTACGCCGGGTTCTCGCCCTGCTTCCGCCGCGAGGCCGGTACGTACGGCAAGGACACCCGCGGCATCTTCCGCGTCCACCAGTTCGACAAGGTGGAGATGTTCTCCTACGTCGACCCGGCGGACGCCGAGGCCGAGCACCGCAGGCTCCTGGAGTGGGAGAAGCAGTGGCTCACCGGCCTGGAGCTGCCCTTCCAGGTGATCGACGTCGCCACCGGCGACCTCGGCTCCTCGGCCTCGCGGAAGTTCGACTGCGAGGCGTGGATCCCCACCCAGGGCAAGTACCGCGAGCTGACCTCCGCGTCGAACTGCGACGGCTTCCAGGCCCGCCGGCTGTCCGTCCGGATGCGCGACGGCAAGAAGGTGCAGCCGCTGGCCACGCTGAACGGCACGCTCTGCGCCGTACCGCGCACGATCGTGGCGATCCTGGAGAACCACCAGCTCCCCGACGGTTCGGTCCGGGTCCCCGAAGTGCTCCGCCCCTACCTGGGCGGGCGCGAGATCCTGGAACCGGTCGCCACGTGACCTTCCCCTACAAGCTCGTCGCGACCGACCTGGACGGCACGCTGCTGCGGGACGACGGCACGGTCTCCGAGCGCACCCGCGCGGCCCTGGCCGCGGTCACCGCGGCGGGCGCCGCGCACATCATCGTCACCGGACGCGCGGTCCCCTGGACCCGTCACGTCCTGGACGACCTCGGTTACCAGGGCCTCGCCGTCTGCGGCCAGGGCGCGCAGGTCTACCACGCGGGCGAGCACCGCCTGCTCACCTCGCTGACACTGGACCGGCAGCTCGCGGGCCTGGCGCTGGCCAAGATCGAGGCGGAGGTCGGCCCGCTGCACCTGTCGGTCAGCCGCGACGGGCTGGACGGGGAGGTGCTGGTCGGCCCCGGCTACCGGGTGCACGAGGGGCCGCTGCCGTACGTCTTCGTGGACGACGCCTCCAAGATGTGGACCGCCCCGCTGAACAAGGTCTACATACAGCATCCGGAGCTGGACGACGACGCGCTCGCCCTCGCCGCCCGCACGGCCGTCGGCAGCCTGGTCGACGTGGTCATGGCCGGCGCCGGGGTGGTCGAGATCCTGCCGCTGGGTCTGACCAAGGCGACCGGTCTCTCGCTGGCCGCCCGTCGGCTCGGCGTGAAGGCGGCCGACACGATCGCCTTCGGTGACATGCCGAACGACATCCCGATGTTCGGCTGGGCGCACCACGGAGTCGCCATGGCCAACGCCCATGACTCCCTCAAGGCCGTCGCCCACGAGGTCACCGCGTCCAACGAGGACGACGGCATCGCGGTGGTGCTGGAGGAGCTGCTCCGCTCGGCCCCGGTGCGGTAGCGCCGACCTCCTCGATTGCGCGGCCGGGGGGGCCGCCCCCCCGCCCCCCCCGGCCGGCCCCCCCCCCCCACCCCCCCCCCCCCCCCCCCCCGCCCCCCCCCCCCCCCCCCCCCCCCCCCCCCGGGGATTACCCGGGGCGCCCACCCCACACACGGGGGGGCGGC
>NZ_JBIWOX010000023.1:0-112090 GCF_044767975.1 Streptomyces sp. NPDC101181
ACACACACGAGAGCGGAACAACCAGCCGGAATAAGACCAGTCGTTCACAGCGTCCTCGCTGTGTTCTTGCCTGCCCGGCCGCCGAAGCAGACCCGACAGGGCTTTCAAAGGAACCACCAACCTGCACCAGGTGCAGGCCGGGGTATCAACATATCTGGCGTTGACTTTTGGCACGCTGTTGAGTTCTCAAGGAACGGACGCTTCCTTCAGCCCCGTATCACCGGGCCCTCCGGGCGCTTCCCTTCAGTCTTACCGTTCTTACGTTTCCGACTCTACCAGACACTTTCCAGTGCCCGATTCCCGGTCGAAGCGGGCCATACAGTTTCGCTTTCCAGGTTCTTCGCTTTCGCGCTTTCCCTTTCCGGCGAGTCCGACTCTATCAGATCCTTTCGGGCCTGATTCCCAGTCAGCGGGCTTTGCCATTACGGCCGTTGGGCCGTTCCGACGAGTGAGACTTTAGCGGAATCCTGGCCCCCGACGCTAATCGGGGGCGTTCCTTCGAACCCGGTTTCCTCATTTCGCGCAGGCGCACGAAAAGACATACGACACGAAGTCGCTCGTCTTCTCGTAGTTACTGCGGAATGGTTGTCCGGGGACCGACCGGAGTCAGCGCTCACGTCGGACAACTCGGAGCACACTACGGACGCGCCGGGGGTGTGTCAACCCCCGGCGGAATCACCTGGTCAGCCGTTGCCGGAGGCCAGGGCGCGGCTGCGGTCGCGGGCTGCTTCCAGGGCGGCGATGAGGGCCGCGCGGACGCCGTGGTTCTCCAGTTCGCGGATGGCGCTGATGGTGGTGCCGGCCGGGCTGGTGACCGCCTCGCGCAGTTTGACCGGGTGTTCTCCGCTGTCCCGGAGCATCACGGCGGCGCCGATGGCCGCCTGGACGATGAGGTCGTGGGCCTGGGCCCGGGGCAGGCCGAGCAGGATGCCCGCGTCGGTCATGGCCTCCACCAGGAAGTAGAAGTAGGCGGGACCCGAGCCGGAGAGGGCGGTGGCCGCGTCCTGCTGGGACTCCGGGACGCGCAGCGTCTTGCCGACGCCGCCGAAGATCTCCTCGGTGGTGGTGAGGTGGGCGGGGGTGGCGTGGCTGCCCGCCGAGATGACGGACATGCCTTCGTCGACGAGGACCGGGGTGTTGGGCATGACCCGCACGACGGGGGTGCCCTCGGTGAGCCGGTCCTCGATGAACGCGGTCGTGATGCCCGCCGCCGCGCTGATGACCAGGCGGTCGGCGGTGACGTGCGGGACCAGTTCGTCCAGCAGCCTGCCCATGTCCTGCGGCTTGACCGCGAGGATGAGGACGTCGGCGTTCTTCGCCGCCTCCGCGTTGGTGACCGACTCGACCCCGTACCGCGTGTGCAGCTCCTGGGCCCGGTCGCCGCGGCGGGTGGTGACCAGGAGGTCGGCCGGTCGCCAGCCCGCCCGGATCATGCCGCTGAGCAGGGCCTCGCCGATCTTGCCGGTGCCGAGGACTGCGACTGTCTGGGTCATGCGTTCACCCTCCGGGCTGTGCTGGGCTGTGCTCTCCCCGTCATCCTCGCATCGGAGTTGTCACGGCGTACGGCGGCGGAAGGTGGTCAGGACGACCGGGACCAGAAGGGGGAGGGGGTGAGTGTCCGGCGGTCGTGGGGCAGTTGGCGCGGGGCGCGTGCCGCGGTGGCCGTGGTACGGGCCGGGGTTGAGGGAGTGTGCGGCGGCTGGGGCGGGTCGGGGGTGCTCAGGTGCGCTTGGGGCGCTTGCGGCCGGAGTTCTTGCGGGCGGCCGGGTTGCCGGTGCGGGACGAGCGGCGCTTGTCGTACTGGGCGCGTGCTGTCTCGTACTCCGTGCGGCGCAGCTTCTCGCCCGGGGCCTCCGTGAGTGAGCGGACGAAGTAGGCGAGCAGCGAGCCGATGAACCCGATCGACTTCAGTCCGCGCAGGGCGTCCTCGCGGGCCGGGTCCTTGGGGCGGGCACCGAAGCCCTCCCAGGTCTTGCGGAACGCGATCGCGCTGCACACCGCGAACATCACGATCACCAGCATCCCGACCAGGCTGCCGACCTCCGCGATCTGGAGGCCCTGGAAGGCGAAGCGCAGCACGAAGCAGGCGGCTGCCGCGGCGGCCAGGGAGCCGACCGCGACCCCGGCGCGGCGCAGCCCGTAGCCGCCGTCGTGGTCGACCCAGGTCGTCCCGAAGAAGCGGATGGGCTCGGGCTGCGGGCCGGGGGTCGTCGGGGCGCCGCCGGAGGGCTTCCCTCCCGCGGGCGGGGTGCCGGGGGCTTCGCTGTTCTCGCTCACGGGGTCGATTATCCGCCATGCCCGCTCGTCCCCGGTGTCGGCCGGGAGCGGGTCAGTCGCAGCGCGGGGCGACGTAGCCGTCGCGGCCGGTGTAGACGTAGGCGTCCGAGACGAACTGGCCGTTGGCGATGTTGTCCCAGAGGTTCGTGGTGCCGTAGGGGCCGGTGACCTGCTCCCCCGGCTTCTGGCAGTAGATCGGGATCTTCTGCCCGTACGGCAGGGTCCGCACGATGCGGTAGCCGGTGCCCGGTCCGCTGCGGACGTTGACCCGGTAGCCCGGGGCGACGGGGTAGCGGGTGGCGGAGTCGGCGGTCTCCACCGCTGTCCGCGCCGTCGCCCCGGCCGCCGTCGGTTCCTGTGTCTGCTCTTCGACGCCCACTCGGGCCTCCCCCGTTGACCAACGCGTACGCGCTCGCGGCGTACGACGCGCAGGCTAGCAACCCCCGTGCTTCTCGCACGCACCATCGACTAGGCTCCGTGCGTCGCGTGCGACTCGAACGCACGGTCGCATGCGCACGAACACACGGGGGTGGGCGATGCCGCCGCTGCGAGAGCCCGGAGCGCATCCGGAAGCGGAATTTCCGCGGTACGCCGGTTCCTACCGCCTGGAGGCCTGTCTCGGCTCGGGCGGCATGGGGGTCGTCCATCTGGCGCGTTCGGCCTCCGGGTTGCAGCTCGCGGTGAAGGTGGTGCACGCCCCCTATGCGGCGGACCCCGAGTTCAGGGCCCGGTTCCGGCAGGAGGTGGCGGCCGCGCGCCGGGTGAGCGGGGCGTTCACCGCGCCCGTCGTCGACGCCGATCCGGAGGCCGGACGGCCCTGGATGGCCACGCTCTACGTTCCCGGCCCCACCCTCTCCGAGCAGGTCAGGCGGAACGGCCCGATGGCCCCCGCCGAGCTGCGCAGGCTGACCGCCGGACTGGCGGAGGCGCTGCGGGACATCCACCGGGCGGGCGTGATCCACCGCGACCTGAAACCGAGCAACGTGCTGCTGACCGACGGCGGCCCCAAGGTCATCGACTTCGGAATCTCCCGGCCGTACGACAGCGATCTGCGCACCGAGACCGGCAAGCTGATCGGCTCGCCGCCCTACATGGCCCCCGAGCAGTTCCAGCGGCCGCGTGAGGTGGGCCCGCCCGCCGACGTGTTCGCGCTGGGGGCCGTGATCGTGCACGCGGCGACCGGGCGCGGGCCGTTCGACTCGGACAGCCCGTACATCGTGGCGTACCAGGTGGTGCACGACCAGCCCGATCTGGGCGGGGTGCCGGAGGAGCTGGCCCCGCTGGTCGCCCGGTGCCTGGCGAAGGACCCGGCGGACCGGCCGACGCCGGACGAGGTGATGGCGGCGCTGGGGCCCCCGTCGTACGAGGCCGCGGCGTTCGTACCGGGGCGGCGGCGGCCGGGTGCCGCTGCCGCTGTCCCGGTGGCCGGGGAGCGGGCGGGCGCGGAGGAGGACACGCATGTGCGCGGCGGGCGCCCCGCGCGGCGCCGACGGCTGCCGCGCACCCGGATCGTCCTGGCGTCGGCACTGCTCCTGCTGGTGGCGGGGGCGGGTACCGGTGCGTACGCGGTGTGGGGCGGCGGGGACGGGCGGGAGTCCGCGACGCCGGGGCGTGCGGAGCCGGAGCGCACCGGGCCGGGGCGCACCACCGGCTCCGGCTCCGGACCGTGGCGTACCGAGCTGCGGGGTGACGGCGGCGCCACGCCCGTCTGCTCCTCCGCCGGATCCGGGGCGGCGCTGTACTGCTCGGTGGCCGGGACCGGCACGGCCAGGATCGACCCGGCCGACGGCCGGGTGCTGTGGTCGGCCGGGTCCGCCGCCCGGGAGACGGCCGCGCCGATCGTCTCGGGCGGGGCCGTGCTGAGCACCGGCCCGGACGGGAAGCTGCGCGCGCTGGACCCCGGCAAGGGCACCGCACTCCGGGACACCGCGCTCCCCGCGAGCCCGGGTGGCGTGTTCCCGGCCGGTGACTCCCTGCTGTCCGTCGCGGACGACGGGACGGTCACCGCGCTCGACGGCGGCAGCGGCGAGGTGCGCTGGAAGAGCCCGGTGGCGGGACACACCCGGCCCGACTTCGCGCTGTACGACGAGGAGTCCGGGCTCGCCTACGCCGTCGAGCACGCCCCGTCCGGCGCCTCGACCCTGGTCACCGCGGTGGACGCGGCCGACGGCCGGGCGTCGTGGCAGCGGCGGCTGGACGGGATGCTCACCCCGGTCGGCACGGCGGGCGCCGGGGACCTGGTGCTGACGGAGATGGACGCGAACTCCGACACCTCCGGGCTCGTGCGGTACGCACCCGGCAGCGGGGACACCGTGCGGGTCGCGCTGCCCTTCACGCTGGACGGGCCGCAGGTGGCGATGGCCGGGGACGCCGCGTACCTGCTGGGCCGGGGCGGTTCGCTGGTGGCCGTGGACACCACGGCGCGCGACGGGGAGAAGGCGGAGCTGTGGCGGCTGGAGACCGGGGTCGGACGGGCGTCCGCACCGGTGGCCGGTGCGGGCGGACGGCTGTACTTCTCGGCCGCGGACGGGCGGCTGCTGGCCGTCGACACCGCCCGGGGCGCGCTGGTGGGGCAGAGCCGGGCGCGACTGAGCGGCGGGAAACTGGCGTACGCCTCGGATCTGCCCGCGCCGGTGGTGACGGGGCGCATGGTGGTGGGCAGCGCGCCGGACGGGTCGGTCTTCGCCCTGGACACGGCGGACCCGGGCGGCTGGTGAGGCCGTCGCCCCGGGGCCCGGAGGCGGGTCCGTAGGTGTCTGCCGTCCTGGTCCCGGCGGCTGAGGGGCTGCCGGGGGTACGTACGTGAGTGGCTGCCGCCCAGGGGTCGGCCGCCCGGGGCTCGGTCCGAGGGCCGATGCCGACCCGCGTAACGCGTACGGCGGGCGCCACCGGCCGGGTCCGGGGGCCCGGGGGCGGACCAGGCGGCGTCCCGGTGCGCGCGGGGGCCGGGCCCTGGCTGGCGAACCACACGAGGGCGCGGGTGCCGTGTCCCGGTGCGCGCGGACACCGGGGGGCCCGAGGTGGTCCACGCGGAGTCCCGGCGCGCGCGGGGGCCGGTCCCTGGGTGGCGAACCACTCCGGGGTGGACGGTCCCCGCGACGCGGTCCTGCCGCCGCGCCGTCTCCTCGCGCGCGGGGGCCGGGCGGCGGGGTCAGCCCAGTTGGGAGACGTCCCGGACCGCGCCCCGGTCCGCGCTCGTCGCCATCGCCGCGTAGGCGCGCAGCGCGGCCGACACCTTGCGGTCGCGGTTCTTCGGCGCGTAGACGCCGTTCAACGCCTCGCGGCGGGTGGCCAGTTCGGCGTCGCCGACCAGCAGCTCGATGGAGCGGCCCGGGATGTCGATCCGGATGCGGTCCCCGTCCTCGACGAGCGCGATCGTGCCGCCGGAGGCCGCCTCGGGCGAGGCGTGGCCGATGGAGAGGCCCGACGTGCCGCCGGAGAAGCGGCCGTCGGTGACCAGGGCGCAGACCTTGCCCAGGCCCCGGCCCTTGAGGAAGGAGGTGGGGTAGAGCATCTCCTGCATGCCGGGGCCGCCGCGCGGGCCCTCGTAGCGGATGACGACGACGTCGCCCGGGGTGATCTCCTTGCGGAGGATCTTGTCGACGGCCTCGTCCTGGGACTCGCAGACGACGGCCGGGCCTTCGAAGGTCCAGATCGACTCGTCGACACCGGCCGTCTTCACGACGCAGCCGTCCACGGCCAGGTTGCCCTTGAGGACGGCGAGGCCGCCGTCCTGGGAGTAGGCGTGCTCGACGTCGCGGATGCAGCCCCCGGCCGCGTCCAGGTCGAGGGTGTCCCACCGCTCGGACTGGGAGAAGGCGGTGGCGGAGCGGACGCAGCCGGGGGCGGCGTGCCACAGCTCGACGGCCTCGGCGGACGGGGAGCCGCCGCGCACGTCCCAGGTCTTCAGCCACTCGGCGAGGGTGTCGGAGTGCACCGAGTGGACGCCCTCGTTGAGGAGTCCGCCGCGGTGCAGCTCGCCGAGGAGGGCGGGGATGCCGCCCGCCCGGTGGACGTCCTCCATGTAGTACGTGCCGCCGGGCGCGACGTTCGGGGCGACCTTGGACAGGCACGGGACCCGGCGCGAGACGGCGTCGATGTCGGCCAGGTCGTAGGCCAGTTCGGCCTCCTGGGCGGCGGCCAGCAGGTGCAGGATCGTGTTGGTCGAGCCGCCCATCGCGATGTCCAGCGCCATGGCGTTGTCGAAAGCGGCGCGGGTGCCGATGGAGCGGGGCAGGACCGTGGCGTCGTCCTGCTCGTAGTAGCGCTTCGTGATCTCGACGACCGTGCGGCCCGCGTTCTCGTACAGCGCCCTGCGGGCGGTGTGGGTGGCGAGGACCGAGCCGTTGCCGGGGAGGGAGAGGCCGAGGGCCTCGGTCAGGCAGTTCATCGAGTTGGCGGTGAACATGCCGGAACAGCTGCCGCAGGTGGGGCAGGCATTCTCCTCGATGCGGAGGATGTCCTCGTCCGAGATCGACTCGTCGACCGCGTCGCTGATCGCGTTGACCAGGTCGAGTTTGCGCACGGTTCCGTCGACGAGGGTGGCCTTGCCGGCCTCCATCGGGCCGCCGGAGACGAAGACGGTCGGGATGTTGAGGCGCATGGCGGCGTTCAGCATGCCCGGGGTGATCTTGTCGCAGTTGGAGATGCAGATCAGGGCGTCCGCGCAGTGCGCCTCGACCATGTACTCCACGGAGTCGGCGATCAGGTCGCGCGAGGGCAGGCTGTAGAGCATCCCGCCGTGGCCCATCGCGATGCCGTCGTCCACGGCGATGGTGTTGAACTCGCGCGGGACCGCGCCCGCCGCCGCGATCGCCTCGGAGACGATCCGGCCGACCGGGGCGAGGTGGGTGTGGCCGGGGACGAACTCGGTGAAGGAGTTGGCGACGGCGATGATCGGCTTGCCGATGTCCGCGCTCGCTACGCCCGACGCGCGCATAAGGGCGCGCGCGCCCGCCATGTTGCGTCCGTGGGTGACCGTGCGGGACCTCAGCTCGGGCATCGTCGCTCGCTCCTTCGGCAGAAAAGACTGTCTTTCGAGCGTACGCCTCGAATCCAAGATCTGGACAGGCTGTCCGGAATGCGGGACACGATGGTCGGTGGGTGGTCGGTCCCCCCGCGCTCCGGGGCGGCCCCGCACCATCCCCGCGCCCCTCGCCCCCCGGCGGCAACCTTGCGGGAGGGGCGGCCCCGGTTGCGGGCTGCCCTGGTGGCGGGCTGCCCTGGTGGCCGACGGACGCGACCTCGGCCATGGCCCGGGTTTACCCGGTCACGGCCCGCGGGTCGGGCTCCCCCGTCACGGGTGGTGAGCCGGGGTCGACGGGCCGGGGTCGAGGGGGGCCGCGACGGCCGTGGCGAGGTGGAGGCGGGTGAAGGCCAGCGCCTCGGCGAGGTCGGCCTCGCGTTCGGCGGAGGACATCGCGCGCCGGGTGTTGACCTCGATGACGACATGGCCGTCGAAGCCCGTGCGGGCGAGACGCTCCAGCAGCTCCGCGCACGGCTGGTCGCCCCGGCCCGGCACCAGGTGCTCGTCCTTGGCCGACCCCTTGCCGTCGGCGAGGTGGACGTGGGCGAGCCGGTCGCCCATCCGGTCCACCATGGCGAGCGCCTCGGTGCGGGCGGTCGCGGTGTGCGAGAGGTCGACCGTGAAGTGCCGGTAGTCGTCGTTGGTGACGTCCCAGTCGGGGGCGTACGCGAGCATCTCGCGGTCCCGGTAGCGCCAGGGGTACATGTTCTCGACGGCGAACCGGACGTCCGTCTCGTGCGCCATCCGCCAGATCCCGGTGACGAAGTCCCGGGCGTAGCCGCGCTGCCACCGGAACGGCGGGTGCACCACGACGGTGGAGGCGCCCAGCTTCTCGGCGGCGGCGCGGGCCCGCTGGAGCTTGACCCAGGGGTCGGTGGACCAGACCCGCTGGGTGATCAGGAGGCAGGGGGCGTGCACCGCGAGGATCGGGACCCGGTGGTGGTCGGAGAGGCGGCGCAGGGCCTCGATGTCCTGGCTGACGGGGTCGGTCCAGACCATGACCTCGACGCCGTCGTACCCCAGGCGCGCGGCGATCTCGAAGGCCGTCGCGGTGGACTCGGGGTAGACCGAGGCCGTGGACAGGGCGACCTTCGCATCGGGGATGCGCACCACTGGTTCTGCCACCTGGACAGCGTACGGGCAGCGGTGCGCCGCGCCGAGGGCCCCTGGCGGAAAGTGATCAGGGCCATGGGCGTGTGACCGTCCGTCACCCCGGCAGCGCGATCCGCTGCGGCGGGAGGTGGTCCAGGCGGCGCAGGATGACGCCCTCGCGCAGCGCCCAGGGGCAGATCTCCAGCTCCTCGACGCCGAACAGGTCCATCGCGCCCTCGGCGACCAGGGCCCCGGCGAGCAGCTGGGCGGCGCGGCCCTCGGAGACCCCGGGGAGACGGCTGCGCTCCTCGACGGTCATCGTCGTCAGCTTCGGCACCCACTCCTCCAGGGCCTCGCGGGTCAGGGTGCGCTGGACGTACAGCCCCTCGGCGGAGCGGGCCGCTCCGGCGATCCGGGCGAGCTGCTTGAAGGTCTTGGAGGTGGCGACGACGTGGTCCGGCCGCCCGGCCCGGCTGAACTCGCCCACGGTGCGGGCGATGCTGGCCCGCACGTGCCGGCGCAACGCCCTGACCTGTTCCGGGTCGGCCGGGTCCTGCTGGAGCCAGGCGCCGGTGAGGCGGCCCGCGCCGAGCGGCAGGGACACCGCGGTGTCCGGCTCCTCGTCGATGCCGAAGGCGATCTCCAGCGAGCCGCCGCCGATGTCCAGGACCAGCAGCTTCCCCGCCGACCAGCCGAACCAGCGGCGGGCGGCCAGGAAGGTCAGCCGGGCCTCCTCCTCGCCGCTGAGGACGGCGAGGTCCACACCGGTCTCCTCCCGGACCCGCTCCAGCACCTGGTCGGCGTTGGTCGCCTCGCGGACCGCGGAGGTGGCGAACGGCAGTACGTCCTCGCACCCCTTGTCCTCGGCGGCCTGGACCGCCCCGGCGATCGTGGCGACGAGCCGGTCCACGCCCGGCGGGCCGATCGCGCCGGTCTCGTCGAGGAGTTCGGCGAGCCGCAGCTCGGCCTTGTGCGAGTGCGCGGGCAGCGGGCGGGCGCCGGGGTGGGCGTCGACCGCCAGGAGATGAACCGTGTTCGACCCCACGTCGAGGACTCCGAGTCTCATAGGGGAACGCTACTGCTCCATCGGACTTACGCTGTCCGCGTGCCAAAGACGAAAAAGGCTAAGCAGGACAAAGCCACGAAGAAGCCGAAGACGAACGAGGGGACGACACAGCCGGAGGCGGGCGGACCTGATCCGGCCGACGAGAAGGGGCTCGACTTCGCGCGGGCCTGGGTGGAGTTCCCGGACCCGGCCGACGACGAGCAGGTCTTCCGCTGCGATCTGACCTGGCTGACCTCCCGCTGGACCTGCATCTTCGGCAGCGGCTGCCAGGGGATCCAGGCGGGCCGGGCCGACGACGGCTGCTGCACGCTGGGCGCGCACTTCTCCGACGAGGACGACGAGAAGCGGGTCGCGGAGCACGTGGCGCGGCTCACCCCGGAGCTGTGGCAGTTCCACGACGTCGGCACGGGAACGGGCTGGGTCGGCGTCGACGAGGACGGCGAACGCCAGACGCGCCGCTGGGAGGGTTCCTGCATCTTCCAGAACCGGCCGGGGTTCGCCGCCGGGGCGGGCTGCTCGCTGCACATCCTGGCGCTGCGCGAGGGCCGGGAGCCGCTGGAGACCAAGCCGGACGTGTGCTGGCAGCTGCCGGTGCGGCGGACGTACGACTGGATCGACCGGCCCGACGACACCCGGGTCCTTCAAGTGACGATCGGGGAGTACGACCGCCGGGGCTGGGGTCCGGGCGGACACGACCTGCACTGGTGGTGCACCTCGGCGACCTCGGCGCACGGGGCCGGGGAGCCGGTGTACGTCTCCTACCGCCCGGAACTGGTCGAGCTGATGGGCAAGGAGGGCTACGACCGGCTCGCCGAACTGTGCGAGGAGCGGTTGTCCGCACTGCTGCCGATGGCCCCGCACCCGGCCGACCCGCCGCAGGCCCCGGCGAAGAAGAGGCGCTAGGAGGCCGCCCGGTCTCCCTCGGCCGCTCCTTCGACCGTGTCGTCGGCGTCGGCTGAATCGTCGGCGTCGGCGTAGGCCCAGTCGTCGGCGTCAGCTGAGCCGTCGGTGTCGCCCGAATCGTCGGCGTGGGCCGAATCGTCGGCATCGGCGTCGGCCGAGTCGTCGGCGTCGGCCGCCCGTGGACGCACTCCCCGGGCGCGGCGGCGGGTGGTTCAGCCCGTCGGGCCCGGGTCAGAGGGGCCCGGGTCCGAGGGGCCGGGGCTGGTCGGGCCCGGGTCGGTGGGGCCCGGGTCCGTCGGATCGGTCGGGTCCGGGGTCGGCTCCGGCGGGTCCGTGGGGTCCGGCGGTCCGGTCGGGTCCGGCGGGTCCGTGGGGTCGGTCGGGTCGGGACCGGGGTCGGTGGGGTCGGGGCCCGGGTCCGTGGGGCCGGGGCTGGTCGGGTCCGGTCCTGGGTCGGTGGGACCCGGGTCCGTGGGGCGGGGCGAGCCCGTCCCGGGGCGCGTGGGGCGCGGGCCGCCCGTGGTCGGCGGGGCCGCTCCGTAGCCGTCGATGACCACGGCGGAACCGGACGGGTTGACCGAGATCCGGGCCCGCCACGGGCCCCTCGGCTGCGCGGCGTGGACCACCGAGACCACCAGCGTCGTGGACTGCCCGGCCGCGAGCGTCCCGGACGTCCGGCTCAGGCGCAGCCAGGACGCGTCCGTCGCCGCCGACCAGGTGACCGGGGAGCCGCCGGACGCGGTCAGGGTGATCGTCGTGACGGCGCCGGAGGTCCGGGCGGCGACCGCGAGACGGCCGTCGCCCTGCTGGGCGCCGCCGATGCTGATGACCTCGGCGGTGACGTCCGGGACGCGCGCCCCGAACCGGTCGCCCGGACGGGCGCTGCCGGTCTTCTCGTACGGATCGCCGCTCATCCCGCCCGCGCCGTCGACCTCGGTGGCGGTGACGGAGGAGGAGTCGTTCGCCTCGCCGGTCTGGGGTGCCCCGCGGTAGGCGGCCCACAGGGCGATCACGGGGGCGGCGACCACGGTGGCGACGACGGTGGTGGTGACGACCCGGGCGCGCACCCGGTCCCGGCGGGCGGCGTGGTCCTTGGGGTCCAGGGGGTAGCCGGCGCGGTCGAAGCGCGGTCCGCCGGAACGGGAGCGCCGGGCGTGAGCCATCGCCACGTACACGGAGGGGCGGGGGGCCTCGACCAGGGGCAGCGCGGCGGTCGGGGCCAGGGCCGCCCCGGGCCAGGGCCCCGCGGCGTCGGCCCGCTCGGCGGCGCGGCGGCAGCGGGGGCAGTCGTCGACGTGGCGGACCAGCTCGCGGCGCAGAGCGGCGGAGAGCAGCACCTGGTGGTCGCCGGTGAGCCGGGAGACGGTGGGGCAGTCGCCCGTCTCGACCACGGCGAGGGCGGCGCGGGTGCGCTCGACCTCGCAGGCCCCGGCGGCCAGCAGCTCCCGGGCGGTGGCGGGCTCCAGGCCGAGGACGGCGGCGACGGAGCGCGGGGGGAGCCGGTGGCGTACGGCCAGTTCGAGGGCTTCGCGCTGCTCGGGGGTGGTGCCCGCCGCCTCGGGCCAGGCGAGCGTGGCCAGCTCCCGGCGGCGGGCCTCGGCGGCCGGGGACTCGGTGGGGTCGGGGGTGGCGGCGTCCTCGGGGGTGATGACGGGGCGGGCGGGGGCGTGCTTCCCACCCCGCCCCGGGACGTGCCCGGCCTGCGCGCCCGGAGTGGGCCCGGTCTGCGCGCCCTGGGCATGTCCGGGTTGCGCGCCCGAGGTGTGCCCGGGTTGCGCGCCTTGGGCGTGTCCGGGTTGCGTGCCCGAGGTGTGCTTCGCCTCGGGCGCCGGGGGGTTCATCGCCTGCGCGGCCGGGGTGTACTTGGCCCCCGGGACAGGCGGCGCGGGGGGCTCGGACGCCTTGGCCGTACGGGAGGGCTTGGCGGCCTGGCCCGATGGGCGGCGGTGCGCCTGGCGGCCGCGCTTGCGTTCGGTGAGGGTGCGCAGACAGGTCCACCTGGCCAGGGCGTACAGCCAGGATTGACTTTCCTCCTCGGCGGCGGGGCACCGGGCCTCGTGCCGCTCCGCGACCGCCAGGACCGCGCCGAGCGCCTCGGTGGCCGCGTCGTGGTCGCAGAGCACGGAGAGGCAGTAGGTGAACAGCCCGTCGAGATACGGCTCGCCCCGTGCGGACGTCCGCTGTGCCGCCGCGTCGTGGTCCCGGCGGTGCGCCCGGTGTGCGCCGGTGGTGTGTGTGGGGGTCTCCAGCCTGCTGCTCGTCACCCGGCGACCGTAGGCAGAGGAGCGCATCCCCTTAATACCCCTTGAGTACATTTAATCCTTACGAGTGAAGGTATCCCTCGAAAGAGGACAGCGGCCGAAGCTTCCCGCCCGCGCGTGCTCCGCGCATGCTCCGGAGTGCTTCCGTGCGCCCTCCGTGCGGACGCACCGACGCGCGATCCCGTCGCGCCCCCGGGGCCCGCGGCGGGCCGACTCCGCCTCCGTCCCCCCGTCCGGCCCGCGCGGACGGGCGGGCCGGACAGGCGGGCGGGACAGGCGGGCGGGGCTGCCAGCGGTGGGCGGACGGGACTGTCAGACGTCACCGATACGGTGACGCCATGGCTGCCCGTACGAAATCCGCGAAGGACCGGCCGTCCTACCGCTGCACCGAATGCGGCTGGACCACCGCCAAATGGCTCGGCCGGTGCCCCGAGTGCCAGGCCTGGGGGACGGTCGAGGAGTTCGGCGGCGCCCCCGCCGTGCGCACGACCGCGGCCGGGCGGGTCTCCACCGCCGCGCTGCCGATCGGCCAGGTCGACAGCCGCACGGCCACCGCCCGCTCCACCGGCGTCAGCGAGCTGGACCGAGTGCTCGGCGGCGGGCTGGTGCCGGGGGCCGTCGTGCTGCTGGCGGGCGAGCCGGGGGTCGGCAAGTCGACGCTGCTGCTGGACGTGGCGGCCAAGGCGGCCGGCGACGACCACCGCACGCTCTATGTGACCGCCGAGGAGTCCGCCAGCCAGGTCCGGCTGCGGGCCGACCGCATCCGGGCGATTAACGACCACCTGTACCTCGCGGCGGAGACCGACCTGTCCGCGGTGCTCGCGCATCTGGACGAGGTGAAGCCCTCGCTGCTCGTCCTGGACTCGGTGCAGACGGTCGCCTCGCCCGAGATCGACGGCGCGCCCGGCGGGATGGCCCAGGTGCGGGAGGTGGCCGGGGCGCTGATCCGGGCGTCCAAGGAGCGCGGGATGGCCACGCTGCTGGTCGGCCATGTCACCAAGGACGGCGCGATCGCCGGGCCCCGGCTGCTGGAGCACCTGGTGGACGTGGTGCTCTCCTTCGAGGGCGACCGGCACGCCCGGCTGCGCCTGGTGCGCGGCGTCAAGAACCGCTACGGGGCGACCGACGAGGTCGGCTGCTTCGAACTGCACGACGAGGGCATCACGGGTCTCGCCGACCCCTCGGGCCTCTTCCTCACCCGCCGCGACGTGGCGGTGCCGGGCACCTGCCTCACCGTGACGCTGGAGGGCAAGCGGCCGCTGGTCGCCGAGGTGCAGGCGCTGACCGTCGACTCGCAGATCCCCTCGCCCCGGCGCACCACCTCCGGTCTGGAGACCTCCCGGGTGTCGATGATGCTCGCCGTGCTGGAGCAGCGCGGCCGGATCAGCGCGCTCGGCAAGCGGGACATCTACAGCGCGACGGTGGGCGGGGTGAAGCTCACCGAGCCCGCCGCCGACCTGGCCGTCGCGCTCGCCCTGGCCAGTGCGGCCAGTGACACCCCGCTGCCGAAGAACCTGGTCGCGATCGGCGAGGTGGGGCTCGCGGGCGAGGTCAGGCGGGTCACCGGGGTGCAGCGGAGACTGGCCGAGGCACACCGCCTCGGCTTCACCCACGCCCTGGTCCCGACCGACCCGGGAAGGGTCCCGTCCGGTATGAAGGTCACAGAAGTCGCCGACATGGGCGACGCCCTGCGGGTCCTCCCGTCCCGCTCTCGCAAGGAGGCACCACAGGAGGACGGGGCGCGCCGGTAGACTTTGCCCTGGTCTCGCCCGCCCGTGGACACGGCATGGCGGACGCAAGGGCACCGCAAACCTGTGACCGGAGGAGTGCAGTGGCAGCCAACGACCGGGCGACGACGCCCGGAAAGTCCGGCCAAGGCACCGGCAACGAGGCGCTGATGCGCGCCTCGCTGAGCGCGGTCGCGCCCGGCATGGCCCTGCGGGACGGCCTGGAGCGCATTCTCCGCGGCAATACCGGCGGGCTGATCGTCCTGGGGATGGACAAGACCGTCGAGTCGATGTGCACCGGCGGATTCGTGCTGGACGTGGAGTTCACGGCGACGCGGCTGCGCGAGCTGTGCAAGCTCGACGGAGCGCTGATCCTCGACAAGGACATGACCAAAATCCTGCGCGCCGGAGTGCAGCTGGTCCCGGACGCCTCGATCCCCACGGAGGAGACGGGCACCCGGCACCGTACGGCGGACCGGGTCTCCAAGGCGTGCGGCTTCCCCGTCGTCTCGGTCTCCCAGTCGATGCGGCTGATCGCGCTGTACGTGCACGGCGAGCGGCGGGTCCTGGAGGAGTCCTCGGCGATCCTGTCCCGGGCCAACCAGGCGCTCGCGACCCTGGAGCGGTACAAGCTCCGCCTCGACGAGGTGGCGGGCACGCTGTCCGCGCTGGAGATCGAGGACCTGGTCACCGTGCGGGACGTGACGGCGGTGGCCCAGCGGCTGGAGATGGTGCGGCGGATCGCCACGGAGATCGCGGAGTACGTGGTCGAGCTGGGCACCGACGGGCGGCTCCTCTCGCTCCAGCTGGACGAGCTGATCGCCGGGGTGGAGCCGGAGCGGGAGCTGGTCGTCCGCGACTACGTCCCCGAGCCGACGGCGAAACGGTCGCGTACGGTGACCGAGGCGCTGACCGAGCTGGACTCGCTGACCCACACCGAGCTGCTGGAACTGCCGGTGGTGGCGCGGGCACTGGGCTACAGCGGGTCGCCCGAGACGCTGGACTCGGCGGTCTCCCCGCGCGGCTTCCGGCTGCTGGCGAAGGTGCCGCGGCTGCCGAACACCATCATCGAGCGGCTGGTGGAGCACTTTGGGGGCCTGCAGAAGCTGCTGGCGGCGAGCGTGGACGACCTCCAGACGGTGGACGGCGTCGGCGAGGCACGGGCCCGCAGCGTGCGCGAGGGTCTCTCGCGGCTGGCGGAGTCGTCGATCCTGGAGCGGTACGTCTGACGTCGTGCGATGGGGGGCCGTCCTGCGGGGCGGCCCCCCTTTCGCGTGTCGCCGCCCGGCGGAGAGGCCGGTCTTCCCGGACGGACTGAGGGTGCGCGCTCCGGACGGACTCGGGTGCGCGTCCAGCGCGGACTCAGTCGGGCGTCCGGCGCGGGCTCAGCTGGGTGTCCGGCGCGCGTCCGGAGCGGGCTCAGTCCTTGGCCAGGACGAACGACGCGGGCTGGACCGTACCGCCGTCCGACTCCGCCTCCAGCAGGTACGTCCCTGGGGACGCCTTCCCCGGCGGCGGGGTCGCGCAGTCGGGGGCGGAGCGGACCCGGTTCCAGTCCACGGTGTGCACGACCGTGGCGCCCGCGGGGACCTTCAGGAACAGCGGGCCGGGCCGGGCGGGGCAGTCCTTCGAGGACCAGACCGCGTCGGCGTTCTCGTCACCGCCCGCCTCGGTGACCGTGAGGACCACGTTCTTCGGCCCGAGGTCGGTCTTGCAGGTGGCGGACGAGGTGTTCTTGACGACCAGTTCGAACTTCGGCTTGTCCTCGGGGGCGTAACTGACCTTCGTCCGCAGGCTCAACCGCACCGCGTTCGGCTTGCAGTCGGGAAGCGAGGAGTTCGCCGGGACCTGCTGGCCGCCCGCCCCGCCACCGCCCGTACCCGCACCGCCCGTACCTCCGGAGCCTGTTGACGCTCCGTCGGATGACGCACCGTCACCG
The DNA here is from genome assembly GCF_044767975.1 of Streptomyces sp. NPDC101181. NCBI lineage: Bacteria > Bacillati > Actinomycetota > Actinomycetes > Kitasatosporales > Streptomycetaceae > Streptomyces > Streptomyces sp. NPDC101181. Next base: position 16,292 of record NZ_JBIWOX010000023.1, read on the forward strand.
CCCGCGCCACCGGAGGACTTGCCGTCGCCGCTGCCGGAGCCCCCGGAGCCGCCGGACCCCTCGGAGCCGCCGTCCTCGCCCGACTCGTCGCGCCCGCCGGGCTGTTCACTGATCGCGGGACCACTGCTGGAGGGGCCGGGGGTGATCGACTCCACCGGATCGGAGCCGCCCGGCTTGCCGTCGTCCTTGCTCCCCCCACCGCCGCCGGAGGTGAACGCCCAGGCGATCAGCACGGCGAGCAGCGCAACCAGAAGCGCCGCTACCGCCCTCCGTCGCCAGTAGATGCTGGAGGGAAGCGGACCGACCGGATTACGCATAGATCCCACGGCGCAAACTGTACGAGAGATCCAGGGCCGCTCGGGCCCCACCCGCCGCCAGACGCACAAGTTTTGCGGATCATCATCACGGGTGCGGCTCCCGGCGGAGGGGCGACCCGGTCGCGAAGGACGGCGACATGACCACAAGGCCGACGAAACAGACACGAGCGGCTCCGGCCCGCGCGACACCGGCGCGGAGAACCGCGCGACACCGGCGCAGCGGACAACGCGACACAGGAGCGGAGGACAACGCGGCACAGGAGCGGAGGACAACGCGGCACCGGCGCGGAGAACCACGCGACACCGCCGCAGGGGACAGAACGGGTGGCCGTTGTCACTCGCTGAGCCGCCCGTACGGGTCGACACCCCGCGCCCGTGACCGGTCGCCCCCTCTTCCGTGCCAGGATCGTCCGTGCGATGACAGCCATGACTTCGACTTCACCCCAGACGCCCCCCGCCGCCGCCTCCCTCCACACCCCCGTCATCGGGTGGTTCGAGCAGCACGCCCGCGATCTGCCCTGGCGCCGCCCCGAAGCGGGCGCCTGGGGCGTGATGGTCAGCGAGTTCATGCTCCAGCAGACCCCGGTGAGCCGGGTCCTCCCGGTCTACGAACAGTGGCTCGCCCGCTGGCCCCGCCCCGCCGACCTGGCCGCCGAGGCGCCCGGTGAGGCGGTCCGGGCCTGGGGCCGGCTCGGCTACCCGCGCCGCGCCCTGCGCCTGCACGGGGCCGCGCAGGCGATAACGGAACGGCACGGCGGTGACGTACCGAGCGAGCACGCCCAGCTGCTGGCGCTGCCCGGGATCGGCGAGTACACGGCGGCGGCCGTCGCCTCGTTCGCGTACGGGCAGCGGCACGCGGTGCTCGACACGAACGTCCGCCGGGTGTTCGCCCGCGCCGCGACCGGCATCCAGTACCCGCCGAACGCCACCACCGCCGCCGAACGCAAGCTCGCCCGCGCCCTGCTGCCGGACGGGGACGAGCGCGCGGCGAAGTGGGCGGCGGCCACCATGGAGCTGGGCGCGCTGGTGTGCACCGCGCGCAACGAGGACTGCGACCGCTGCCCGATCGCCGCGCAGTGCGCGTGGCGGCTGGCCGGGAAGCCCGCGCACGAGGGGCCCGCGCGCAAGGGGCAGACGTACGCCGGGACGGACCGCCAGGTGCGCGGGCGGCTGCTCGCGGTGTTGCGGGACGCGCTGACCCCGGTGCCGCAGGCCGCGCTGGACGCGGTGTGGGACGAGCCGGTGCAGCGGGCCCGGGCGCTGGACGGGCTGGTGGCGGACGGGCTGGTCGAGCCGCTGGCCGACGGCCGGTACCGGCTGCCGCTGACCTGACCCGGCCCCGCGGGCTGCGGGGCCCCGGCCTCGCGCTGTTACACAACCGATGGGCAGCCGTGCACCGGCCTACGGCTGCCCCGCACATCGCCGTGACAACGCCTCCGTAGCGTCTCCGACAGCAGGGCCCACGGGGATCGACGGGGACGGAGGCGGTTGTCATGGCGCAGGGCGAGGTGCTCGCGTTCGAGGACTACGTACGCACGCGGCAGGAGGCCCTGCTGCGCAGCGCGCGCCGTCTCGTGCCCGACCCGGTGGACGCGCAGGACCTGCTCCAGACCGCCCTGGCCCGCACGTACGGCCGCTGGGACGGCATCGCCGACAAGTCCCTGGCCGACGCCTACCTGCGCCGCGTCATGATCAACACCCGTACGGAGTGGTGGCGGGCGCGCAAGCTCGACGAGGTCCCCACCGAGCAGCTGCCCGACGCGAGCGTGGACGACGGCAGCGAACAGCGCGCCGACCGCGCCCTGTTGATGGACATCCTCGGGATCCTGGCTCCGAAGCAGCGCAGCGTCGTCGTGCTGCGACACTGGGAGCAGATGAGCACGGAGGAGACGGCGGCGGCGCTCGGCATGTCCGCCGGCACGGTCAAGAGCACGCTGCACCGGGCTCTGGCGCGGCTGCGCCAGGAGCTGGAGAGCCGCGAGCTGCACAGCCGCGAGGCGGTCGCCCGGGAGACCGGTGGCCACCGCGCGGCCGGCCCGGCCGCCGCTCCCCGCGCCGCCGCCCGGCGGTCGCCGGTCACGGTGGTGCCGGGCGGCCGGGCACACACACCGGCGCAGCGGGACGGGCGTCACGACGAGCGGGGGCGGGAGCGGTGCGCGGCCTGACGGGCAGCAGGAGCGGGGGCGGGGGCGGCACCAAAGGTGACGGAGGCGGCACCGGTGGAGGCTTCGGTGACACCTCCGGCGCCGGGGACCACCCCGGCAACACCGGCGACGACGACGGCGCCTCGGGGAGATCCGGCCGCGGTGACCGGTTCGGGTTCCGGTTCTTCCGGCTGCGGCCGGGCAGGGCGGCGAGCGGCACGGTTCTTGCCGGGCTCGTCGCCTTCGGGCTGCTCAGCGCCGGCTGCGCCACCGGCGGCACCGGCACCCGCGACGAGGGACCCGCGGGCAGTCAGCCGGTCGCCCAGATCACCCCGCAGGCCAGCCCCTCCGGTACGGCGAAGGCCACCCGGCGGATCGACAGCGTACGGCTCCTGAAGAACGACCCGAAGGTGGGCGAGCGGGTCAAGGAGGCGCTGAAGCCCTGCGCGGGCAAGACCTACCCGGTCGACACCTCCTACGGATCGCTGACCGGCGGTCCGGCCGCCGATGTCGTGGTCAACGTGATGAGCTGCGCCGACTCGGTGGGCCTCGGGACCTACGCGTACCGGGCGGGCGAGGACGGCTCGTACGAGAACGTCTTCACCGTCGAGGTACCCGCCGTCTACGGCACGATCGACCGGGGCGACCTGGTGGTGACGACCCAGGTCTACGGGGAGGACGACCCGATGGCGTACCCCTCCGGCTCGGAGGTGGTCACCTACCGTTGGGCGGACGACCGCTTCACCGAGCACGACCGGGTGCACAACGACTTCAGCCGCGGTTACACGGGCGCGGGCGACCTGTCCGTGCCGGCGGAACCGGAGGACCCGGTCGGTCAGCCGGACCCGGGCAGGAACTGAGGCGGCGCCCCGCCCCCGCGGGAGCGAGCAGGAACCGAAAGCGAGAAGCAGCGTCCATGGCCGAGACCCACGTCCTGTTCGTCGAGGACGACGACGTCATCCGTGAGGCCACCCAGCTCGCCCTGGAGCGGGTCGGCTTCACGGTCACCGCCATGCCCGACGGCCTGCTGGGCCTGGAGGCGTTCCGGGCCGACCGGCCGGACATCGCGCTGCTCGACGTGATGGTGCCGGGCCTGGACGGGGTGAGCCTGTGCCGCCGCATCCGGGACGAGTCGACCGTCCCCGTGATCATGCTCTCCGCGCGGGCCGACGCGATCGACGTGGTGCTGGGCCTGGAGGCCGGAGCCGACGACTACGTCACCAAGCCCTTCGACGGCGCGGTCCTGGTCGCCCGCATCCGCGCGGTGCTGCGCCGCTTCGGCCACGCGGCCGGGCCGGACGGCGGTCCGCAGCCGGGAAGCGGTACGGAAGGGGAGGGCCAGGCACTCGGCGGCGTGCTGGTCTTCGGTGACCTGGAGGTCGACACCGACGGGATGGAGGTGCGGCGCGCCGGTGAGCAGGTGGCGCTGACGCCCACCGAGATGCGGCTGCTGCTGGAGTTCTCGTCCGCGCCGGGCACGGTCCTGTCCCGGGACCGGCTGCTGGAGCGGGTCTGGGACTACGGCTGGGGCGGTGACACCCGGGTGGTGGACGTCCATGTGCAGCGGCTGCGCGCCAAGATCGGCCAGGACCGGATCGACACGGTCCGCGGCTTCGGCTACAAGCTGCGCGGCTGACCCGGGGATGAAGCGGACGGGCCGGACGAGGCCGACACGACAGACGGGGCCGACGAGACGGATGAGCCGGCCGACGCTGCGCACGGGGGTCCGCTGGAAGATCAGCATCGCCATCGCGGCGGTCGGCGCCCTCGTCGCGGTCGCGCTGAGCCTGGTGGTGCACAACGCGGCCCGGGTCTCCATGATCGAGAACGCCCGCGAGGTGCAGCTGGAACGGCTGCTGGGCGCGCAGCGCTTCTACGAGGCGACCGGCGTGCAGAACGGCGGCCCGAAGTTCGGCGCCAAGCTCAACGACCCGTCGCTCCCGCCGACCCTGCGCGAGGAGGTCCGCAAGAACCGCCGCGCCACCCATGTGGAACAGGGCCCCGACGGGGTCCCGGACGTGTGGGCGGCGGTACCCCTGGCGGGCGGCGACGTGCTGTCGCTGCACACCCGGCTCGCGGACCGCTCCGCCACGATCATGGACGACCTGGACCGGGCCCTGATCATCGGCTCGGTCTCGGTGGTCTTCGGCGGCTGCGCCCTCGGGGTCCTGATCGGCGGCCAGCTCTCACGCCGGCTGCGCAAGGCGGCGGCCGCGGCCGGCCTGGTGGCCCAGGGGCAGACCGGCGTACGGGTCGGGGAGTCGGTCGGCGGGGTCGTCCGCGACGAGACGGACGAGCTGGCGCGAGCGGTCGACGCGCTCACCGACGCGCTGAACGAGCGCATCGAGGCGGAGCGCCGGGTCACCGCCGACATCGCCCACGAGCTGCGTACCCCGGTGACCGGCCTGCTCACGGCGGCCGAGCTGCTGCCCCCGGGCCGCCCGACCGAGCTGGTACGGGACCGGGCCCAGGCGATGCGGACCCTGGTCGAGGACGTGCTGGAGGTGGCCCGCCTGGACAGCGCGTCGGAGCGGGCGGAGCTCCAGGAGCTGCCGTTGGGCGAGTTCGTCAGCCGGCGCATCGGGCTGTTGAATCCCGAGGTGACCGTACGGGTGGTGCACGAGTCGTGGGTCTCCACCGACCCCCGCCGCCTGGAGCGCATCCTCGGCAACCTGCTCGGCAACGCCGCCAAGCACGGCTCCACCCCGGTGGAGGTCACGGTCGAGGGCCGGGTGGTCCGGGTCCGCGACCACGGCCCCGGTTTCCCGGAGGAGCTGCTGCGGGACGGGCCGAGCCGGTTCCGTACGGGGTCGGTGGACCGGGCCGGGCACGGGCACGGTCTGGGCCTGACGATCGCGGCGGGTCAGGCCCGGGTGCTGGGAGCCCGGCTGACCTTCCGGAACGCGGCGCCCTCGGGTGCGGCGGAGGGCACGGGCGGGGCGATCGCGGTGCTGTGGCTGCCGGAGCACGCGCCGACGAACACGGGAAGCTTTCCGGTACTGCGGGCGGGGACGGCGGACCAGCCGCAGGCCTCGGGGTGAGTGCGCGGGGAAGGGCGGGAACGCGCTTTCCCGGGGCCGGGGTGGGCTCCCGGCATCGAGCTCGGGGCCTGGAGTGAGTGCGCCGCGATGGCCCGGTGTGGGACCCCGGCGTCGGGCGCGGGGTGGGCCCCCGGCGTCGGGCCCGGGGTGGGCTCCCGGGCATCGGGCCCGAGGAAGGCGGGAGCGCGCCGCGATAGCCTCGGGCGCAACGCCGACGGCGACCCCGAGGAGTGAGCCGTGAGGCTGTCCTCGACGTCGCCGTCGGTCGGGTGACCCGGGCGCACGCCCCGGGTACCGGGGTGCAACGGGTCCACTGAACTCTCTTCGGTTGTGCCGCGCGGCCGCCGGACGCTCAGGCTTCCGGGCTTCCGGGCTTCGGCGGGGTCGCGCGGTGACGCCCGCCGGATCAGATGGAGACGTGCACCGAGCGGAGGAACGCGGCCGGGTTCAGCGCCGAGCCGTAGTTCGGGGTGGTGCGGATCTCGAAGTGCAGGTGCGGGCCGCTGGAGTTCCCGGTGTTGCCGGACAGGGCGATCTTCTGGCCCGTCTTGACCTTCTGCCCGACGTTCACGTTGATCTTCGACAGGTGCGCGTACTGCGAGTACTTGCCGTTGGCGTGCTTGACCACGATGGCGTTGCCGTACGCGGGGCCGTCGCCGCCGCCGTTCGGACCGGCCTTCACGATGGTGCCGGTGTGGGCGGCCGTGACCGGGGTGCCGACCGGGACGGCGAAGTCCTGGCCGGAGTGCTTGGCGGCCCAGCGGGCGCCGCCGGTGCCGTAGCTGGCGCTCAGCGTGTACTTCTTGACCGGGGTCTTCCACGAGGCGGCGTTCTTCTTCGCGGCCTTCTTCTTGTCCTCGGCCTTCTTCTTCGCGTCGGAGGCCTTCTGCGCCGCGATCTTCTTGGCCGCCGCGGCCGCCTTGCTCTGCGCGGAGGCCTGCTGGGCGACCGAGTCGGCGGTGGTGCTCGCGGAGAGGGGGGCGGTACCGGCCGCATCGGTGGTGCCGGACGCGAACGCCGTGCCGGCACCCAGCGCCACGGACGCTCCCAGGCCGGCGGCCAGGACGGCGCCACGGACACGGGACACGGACGGGCGGTTGGTGTGCTGGTTCGATGCGCGCTTCATACGGGGAAGTCCTCCGAAAGGTGAGTGGACCCGGCGTGCTGTCCGGGCTTGCTCCACCTTGGTAACCCGCTCCCCCACCGGTGCCCAAACCCCCCATCTACGAAGAAAAGCCGTAGAGGGGGCCCTGGGAATTCGTCGCGGTTGCCCCGTTTCGGGAGGTGGCCCAGACGACGAAATCCTTCGCGGCGCAGGGGTTTACCCCCTGGTCCATCGCGACTTTTACGGACATTAGGCCTCAATGCGCGCTTATCCGTCGAATCGCGGGAAGGTCCTGCGCACGCCGGGCCGAAGGTCCCGCAACCACCCCGGGCGGTTTCTCCTAGCACGGGTAGTAGGCCTGTTTCGGGCTGTGCGCCTTGTCACCGCCGGTGGGACCTTGGTCCTTCCGATTCAGGACCTTCGGCCTGCTCCATCACTACGCTGAAGGGGAAGCGGAGCCGCACCCCGGGGGGACCCATGACAGCCGAGAACACCCACGCCTTGGACGGCATCGAGCTGGCCGACGCCGTCGCCTCCATCCGAAACCAGCTCATCGACGCGGCGACCCGGGCCACGGACCATCCCGTCTCCTTCGCGGTGGGCGACATCCAGATGGAGTTCACCTTCGAACTGCGCCGGGAGGCCAAGGCGGGCGGCAAGGTGAAGGCCTGGGTCGTGGAGGCGGGCGCGGACGCCTCCCGCGCCACGGGCCGCACGCACAAGGTCGCCTTCACGCTGACCCCGCGGAACGCGGCGACCGGCGAGGCCTGGGCGATCGGCACGGAGGACGACGGGTCGACGGCGGGGTTCGGCGGAGACGCCGAGCCCAGCGCCCCAGTAACCGGATTCAGCGCCCCCTCGGCCCGGTCGGGCGCCCCCGCAACCGGGCCCGGGGCCTTGTCAGGCGGAACCGGACCCGGCGCCTTCTCAGACGGAACCGGAACCGGAACCGGACCCGGGACCGGGGCGTCCGTCCCCACGACCGGCGACGGGGCCGGGCGGCCGTGAGCGCGGTGTCCATGGCCGACCGTACGGTCGTCGTCTCCGCGATCCGCCAGGGCAGTGGGGTCCTGCTCACCGACCGGCTCGTCCTGACCTGCGCCCACGTCGTCAAGTCCGAGTCCGTCCTCATCGCCCACCCCGCCCGCCCGGACCGGATACGGGCGACCGTCGCCTGGATCGACTACCGGCTGGACGTGGCCCTGCTGGAGGCGCTCGAACCGGTGCACCGGGTCCCCCGGGCGAGGCTCGGCGTGCTGGAGACCCGCGAGGCGGTCCCCGGCTGCGAGATCACCGGCTTCCCGGAGGTCCAGCGCTACGGCTCCGACCGGCGGCTGGAGGCCGACCAGTACACCGCGACGGTCCTGCCCCTGGCGGGCGAGGTCCGGGACCTGCTGGTCTGCGACCTGGACGGCTCGCCCGCCGCCCGCGCGGGACACGAGCCTCCGCCGCTGTCCGGGCTCTCCGGCGGTCCGCTGTTCGTCGGGGACGTACTCCTGGGCATCGCCCGCCAGGTCCCGGGGCAGCGCGGGGGCCGCCGGGTGGAGTGCGTGCCGCTGGGACCGGTCCTGGCGGCGGAACCGTTCGTCCGGGCCTGCCGCAGGATGGGCCTCGAACCGCGCCACGAGGGCGTCCACGGACACTTCCCGAGGGATCAGCGGTACGAGGCGGATTACGTCCAGGCGCTGGGCGTCGCCTACCGCCGGACGAAGGTTCTCGGTCTGGACGAGCTGAGCAGGGACGAGGCAGAATGGGACCTGGACACCGCCTACCTCAGCCTGGAGGCGCAGACCCAGGACCGGGCGACTCCCGGCCCGCCGCTCCCCCAGCGCATCGACGACCTCCTCGCCGGCCACCCCCGGGTCCTGCTGCGCGGTGAGGCGGGCGCGGGCAAGACGACGCTGCTGTGGTGGCTGGCCGCCCACGCCTCGGCCCGCACCCTGGAGGACCACCTGGCGCCGCTGAACGGTCTGGTCCCGCTCGTCGTGCCGCTGCGCACCCTGCACGCCCACGGCGGCCCGTTCCCGAACCCGTCGGAGCTGCCGGGTGCGGCGGGCCTCGTGGTGGATTCGGCCCCGGAGGGCTGGGCGAGCCGGGTCCTGGCGTCGGGCCGGGCGTTGCTGCTGGCCGACGGACTGGACGAGGTGCCGCCCGAGGACCGCGAACAGGCGCACACCTGGCTCGCCCGGCTGCTGGCCCGCTACCCGGACACCCGGTGCGTGGCCACCGTACGGCCGCTGGCCGTCGAGCCGGACTGGCTGCGGTCGGAGGGCTTCACGGAGTTACGTCTGCTGCCGATGCGGACCGAGGACATCCAGGCGTTCGTGGCCTCCTGGCACCGGGCGGCCCGGCTGTCCGGGCAGGACGGCACCCAGCGTCTGGACGTGCTGGAGCGCGACCTCTCCCACCAGTTCGACCAGAACCCCACCCTCCGCGACCTGGCCCGTACGCCCCTGCTCTGCGCGGTGATCTGCGCCCTGCACCGCCGCAGCGAGGGCTTTCTCCCCAGGACCCGCTGGCAGTTGTTCAGCTCGGCCCTGGAGATGCTGCTCGGCAACCGCGACATCCGGCGCCGGGTTCCCGACCCGGAGGGCGTGAGCCTGACCGTCGAGCAGCACACCCAGCTGCTCCAGCGGATCGCGGTCTGGCTGGTGCGCGGCGGGCAGGCGGAGTTCACCCGGGAGCAGGGGCTGCGCCAGATCGGCCGGGCGCTGAAGGGGATGCGCCAGGTGGCGGAGAAGCACAGCTCCGAGGCCGTTCTGACCCACCTGCTGAACCGCAGCGGACTGCTGCAGAAGCACGGCGACGACACCTACCAGTTCATCCACCGGACGTTCCAGGACTTCCTCGCCGCGAAGGAGTTCGTGGAGGACGACCAGCTGAACGAGGTGCTGGGCCACGCGGAGGAGGAGCCGTGGCAGGACGTGATCCTGCTGACGGCCGGGCACTGCGCCCGGCGCGACATCGCGGTGCTGGTGCGCGGGTTGCTGGACGCCGGGGAGAAGCACCCGGAGGGGTCGATCGAGCGCATGCGGCTGTGGGTCCGGGCCGACCTCTGCGCCCAGCACGCGGCCTACCTGGACGGAGCGGTGAGCGAACGGGTCCGGCTCAGTACGTCGGCGCTGTTCCCGCCCGCCGACGAGAAGCAGGTGCGCGCCCTGGTCCGGCTGGGGTCGGCGGCGCTGGACTTCCTGCCCGAACCTGACCGGACGGCCCCCGACGACCCGCGCGTCGAGAGCGTGGCGAAGCTGATCGTCCGGGTCGGGGGCGCCCCCGCCGTTCCGTACGCGGGTGCCTGGCTGCGGTCCCACCCGGGCCTGGCAGGCCTCTTCTGTGCCGCCTGGCCTTTCTTCCCGCCCGAGGAGTACGCCGCCGACGTGCTGGCCCACTGCGAGAGCCCGGACATGGCCCTCTGGGTGAGCGACCGGAAGCGGCTGCGGGCCCTGCGGCACATTCCGGCGGTCAGGGGCCTGACGCTGACGTCGGACCTGCCCGAGGAGGAGATCGCCGCGGCGCTGCGCGGCCGGCCGGTCGAGGCGCTCACCATGGAGACGAACGCCTCGCTCGTCCGTCTCTCGCACCTCGAAGCGCTCGCGGACACCCTGTCGGCCCTGGCCATCGCCGCGTGCCCCGGGGTGCGGGACCTGACGCCGCTCGCCCGGCTCCACCGCCTGGACACCCTCGACCTGGACGCCCAGGCGCTGGGCTCCATCGAGCTGGCCGCGCTGACCCGACTCGACTCGCTGGAGAACCTGACGCTGGACCACCTCACCGTGGGCGGCCTGGGAGAGATCGCCGCGCACCCCGGCGTACGGCGTCTGACCGTGCGGAGCGAACGCCCGCTCGCCCTGGACGGCCTGGAAGGCTGGACCTCGCTCGTGGAGCTGAGCGTCTCCGCACCGGTGTCACTGGACGACGCGCTCGTCGCGCTGCGGGACCGGCCCCGGATCACCGGCCTCTCCCTCACCGCGTTCCCCTGGGCCCATCAGCCGGACCCCCACCTCCACGCCCCCGCCGTCACCGACCTGTCCGTCCAGGCCCCCTCGCACACCGAGGACGTCGGCCTGCTGCGCCGGCTGTTCCCCGGAGTCGCCCGGCTCACGGTGGACGCCTCGGCGCGCCACGTCCTGGACCTGACCTCGCTGCACGCCTGGCCGGACCTCCGGGTCCGGGTGAGGGGGCTGGAGCGGCCCCGCCTCATCGGGGCGGAGGAGCTGGGCGACCGGCTCGTCACGACCCGTGAGGAGTCGCGCCACCGGCTCACCACCCCACGCTGAGACGCGGCACGGAAAAAGGGGCTGCCCCGGAACGGTACGGATACCGGTCCGGGGCAGCCCCTCAACGCTCGGGCTCAGGCCCTACGCGCGTGTCACGCGTCCTTCGTCAGGTTCGGGCCGGAGCCGCCGCCCGCTGCCTGCTCGATCGGGGGGACGTCGGGCAGAGCCGACTTCTCCTCGCCGCGGAAGGTGAACGTCTTGTCGTCACCCTCGCCCTCGACGCCGACGACCACGATGTGACCGGGGCGCAGCTCACCGAAGAGGATCTTCTCGGAGAGGACGTCCTCGATCTGGCGCTGGATCGTCCGGCGCAGCGGCCGGGCTCCCATCACCGGGTCGTAGCCCTTCTTGGCGAGCAGCGTCTTGGCCTCGCCACTGAGCTCGATGCCCATGTCGCGGTCCTTGAGACGCTCGTCCACCTTGGCGAGCATGAGGTCGACGATCTGGATGATGTCTTCCTCGGTCAGCTGGTGGAAGACCACCGTGTCGTCGACACGGTTGAGGAATTCCGGCCGGAAGTGCTGCTTGAGCTCTTCGTTGACCTTGACCTTCATGCGCTCGTAGTTCGTCTTGACGTCGCCCTGGGCGGCGAAGCCCAGGTTGAAGCCCTTGGAGATGTCCCGGGTCCCGAGGTTGGTCGTCATGATGATGACCGTGTTCTTGAAGTCCACGACCCGGCCCTGGGAGTCGGTCAGGCGACCGTCCTCCAGGATCTGGAGCAGGGAATTGAAGATGTCGGGGTGGGCCTTCTCGACCTCGTCGAAGAGGACGACGGAGAACGGCTTGCGGCGCACCTTCTCGGTGAGCTGGCCGCCCTCCTCGTAGCCCACGTAACCGGGGGGCGAGCCGAAGAGGCGGGAAACCGTGTGCTTCTCGCTGAACTCCGACATGTCGAGGGAGATCAGCGCGTCCTCGTCGCCGAAGAGGAATTCGGCGAGCGTCTTGGACAGCTCGGTCTTACCGACACCGGACGGACCGGCGAAGATGAACGAGCCACCGGGGCGCTTCGGGTCCTTCAGGCCGGCTCGCGTACGGCGGATCGCCTGCGAGAGGGCCTTGATGGCGTCCTTCTGGCCGATGACGCGCTTGTGGAGCTCGTCCTCCATGCGCAGCAGCCGGGAGGACTCCTCCTCCGTCAGCTTGAAGACCGGGATGCCGGTGGCGGTGGCGAGGACTTCCGCGATCAGCTCGCCGTCGACCTCGGCGACGACGTCCATGTCGCCCGCCTTCCACTCCTTCTCCCGCTTGGCCTTCGCCGCCAGCAGCTGCTTCTCCTTGTCGCGGAGGGAGGCCGCCTTCTCGAAGTCCTGGGAGTCGATGGCCGACTCCTTGTCCCGGCGGACACCGGCGATCTTCTCGTCGAACTCGCGGAGGTCCGGCGGCGCGGTCATCCGGCGGATACGCATCCTCGACCCGGCCTCGTCGATGAGGTCGATCGCCTTGTCCGGCAGGAAGCGGTCCGAGATGTACCGGTCGGCCAGGGTCGCGGCCTGGACGAGGGCCTCGTCGGTGATGGAGACCCGGTGGTGGGCCTCGTAGCGGTCGCGCAGACCCTTGAGGATCTCGATGGTGTGCGGCAGCGACGGCTCCGCGACCTGGATGGGCTGGAAGCGGCGCTCCAGGGCCGCGTCCTTCTCCAGGTGCTTGCGGTACTCGTCGAGCGTGGTCGCGCCGATGGTCTGGAGCTCGCCTCGCGCCAGCATGGGCTTGAGGATGCTCGCCGCGTCGATCGCGCCCTCGGCGGCGCCCGCACCGACCAGGGTGTGGAGCTCGTCGATGAACAGGATGATGTCGCCGCGGGTGCGGATCTCCTTGAGGACCTTCTTCAGGCGCTCCTCGAAGTCACCCCGGTAGCGCGAACCGGCGACGAGGGCGCCGAGGTCCAGGGTGTAGAGGTGCTTGTCCTTGAGGGTCTCGGGCACCTCGCCCTTGACGATCGCCTGGGCCAGGCCCTCGACGACCGCCGTCTTGCCGACGCCGGGCTCGCCGATGAGCACCGGGTTGTTCTTGGTGCGGCGGGACAGCACCTGCATGACCCGCTCGATCTCCTTCTCGCGCCCGATGACCGGGTCGAGCTTGGACTCACGAGCGGCCTGGGTGAGATTCCGGCCGAACTGGTCGAGCACCAGGGACGTGGAGGGCGTGCCCTCGGCGGGGCCGCCCGCGGTGGCCGCCTCCTTGCCGCCCGAGTACCCGGAGAGCAGCTGGATGACCTGCTGCCGCACCCGGTTGAGGTCGGCGCCCAGCTTCACGAGGACCTGGGCGGCGACGCCCTCGCCCTCGCGGATCAGGCCGAGCAGGATGTGCTCGGTGCCGATGTAGTTGTGGCCCAGCTGAAGGGCCTCGCGGAGCGAGAGCTCCAGGACCTTCTTGGCTCGCGGGGTGAAGGGGATGTGGCCGGACGGAGCCTGCTGGCCCTGCCCGATGATCTCCTCCACCTGCTGGCGGACCGCCTCGAGCGAAATCCCGAGGCTCTCCAGGGCCTTAGCGGCGACACCCTCACCCTCGTGGATCAGGCCCAGGAGGATGTGCTCGGTGCCGATGTAGTTGTGGTTGAGCATCCGGGCTTCTTCCTGAGCCAGGACGACAACCCGCCGCGCGCGGTCGGTGAACCTCTCGAACATCGTTAATCGCTCCTCAGAGCGGTCGGTCAGTGAGGGGTCGGTCCCCTCCCAGTCCTTCCGCATGCTAGTCCCGCAGGACGGGACAGCTCATTCCAACTGCCGACATCCGTCCGGATCACCCCGCGCCGAGCGGGGATTCTTACTGCCGAACAGCTGACAACTGCTCCAACCCGATGGTGCGAGACGATGTTCCCGCAGGCCAGGCAGATACCCCTTTCGCCAGTACGCCGATGGCGAACGTGAGACGCCTCGGCCAGCGTGTCGCCCCTTCCCACTAGGAAAGTCTTACCCGCAATCACTGACAGTCCATGCGGCGCGCGCCGGTTCCCTCCGCTACGGGCGAACATCCTTGCGCCGCCGGGCACTCCCGCACGCCCCGGTCGCGCCGACGCACAGTGATCCTTTCGGAGCCCTGCGTAACTTCGGCCGCGATTCGGCGGTTCATCGGACATGGCCCCCATCGTCCCGAAGCCCCGGTCGTCGTCCGACGCGGCGGGGTCGTGCGCCGCCGCGGGACCTTCCGACGCCGCCCTCGCGCGCCGGTACGAACGGGAGCTGGGGTGGCCCACCGCGGGACGGGCTCCGCTGCGGCTGCTCACCGGGGTGCGCTTCGACGTGCTGGAACTTCCCGCCGAGGCCGGTCATGCCGTGCTGCGGCGCGGGGTGCGGACCGGGCCGGTGCTGCTGTCCGGGCCTCGGACGGGGTTCCTGGTGGCCGCGGGCGGCGCCGAGGAGCTGCCGGGGCTGCTCGACTGGCTGGAGTGGGGCCCGGTCGACCTGGATCTGACCGCGCTGGGCGCGGGAGGCGGCGTCACGGCCCCGCCCTTCCCGGCCGCGCCGCCCCGCCCCGGCGCCCCGGAATCCCGGGGCGGGCCGGAAGACTCGCCGGGGGCCGCTGTGTGGCTGCGGCCCCCTGAGCCGAGGCACACGCCCGAGCCGGAGCTGCCGGCTCTCGCGCGCTTCGGGAGCAGTGGTGGGGATGCCCCCGATCTCGTACGTCTGGTGGACGCCGTGGCGGCCGAATGCCATTGGGTCCGGTTGTCACGTGCCCGTGCCGGGCTGCTGACAAGAGGTGTGGCGGATCAGCCGTTGGCCTTCTCGTAAGCCTCGCGGATCTCGGCGGGAACACGGCCGCGGTCATTCACATTGTGGCCGTTCTCCCGCGCCCACCGGCGGATTTCCGCGGTGTCCTTGTTGCCGCCGGACACGGCACGGCCCTTGCCGCGGCCCGTGGCGGCCCGGCCACCGGTGCGACGTCCACCCTTGGTGTAGGGCTCAAGAAGGCCGCGAAGCTTGTCCGCGTTGGCCGTGGTGAGGTCGATCTCGTACGTCTTGCCGTCGAGGGCGAACGTGACCGTCTCGTCCGCCTCGACCCCGTCGAGGTCGTCGACAAGAAGGACCTGAACCTTCTGCGCCACGGGATTTCCTTTCATCGAAAATGGAGTACGCGGAAAGGAAACCGCTTTTCTCGGGAAAACACAAACCCTCGGGAGAGGTTCAGGGGCCCGGGAAGACGGGAAACGTGCGCGATTCGGACATAGGGATGCAGGACTTGTGCAGATCACAGGTGCAGAAGCATCCGGCTGTTGCCCAAGGTGTTCGGCTTCACTCGTTCGAGACCGAGGAACTCCGCGACGCCCTCGTCGGAGGAACGCAGCAGCTCACTGTAGACATCCGTGTCGACCGGAGCCTCTCCGATCTCGACGAAGCCGTGCTTGGCGAAGAAGTCCACTTCGAAGGTGAGGCAGAAAACCCTGCGGACACCGAGCCACCGCGCGGTCCGCAAGAGCTTGTCCAGCACCTGGTGCCCCACCCCGGCGCCCTTGATGCGGGGGTCGACGGCAAGGGTCCGTACTTCCGCCAGGTCCTCCCACATGACGTGAAGTGCCCCGCAGCCGATGACCCGCGCGTCCTCGTCGCGTTCCGCCACCCAGAACTCCTGGATGTCCTCGTAAAGGGTGACGGTCGCTTTGTCGAGCAGGATGCCCCCGGACACGTACCCGTCGAGGAGTCGGCGTACCGCCGCGACATCAGTCGTCCTGGCTCGTCGGACGGTGATGGCGGGCTTATTTACCGACGGGTCGGTATGGAGTTCGGTTTCCGGAACGCTTTGCGAGTGCTCAGAGGACATGCCCCGACGCTATCGCCCGTGCTCCGGCTCCGTGTCATCGGCCGGGACGGCATCCGCGGCGGCCGCGGCGGTCGGTTCCGCGGGGGTGGCGGATGCGTTGCCGGGGGCACTTTCCGCAAGGCCGGGGGAAACCATCCGAACGGCATCCTGGAGCGCTTCGCGCTGTTCGGCGGACATCATGCCGAAGAACGCGACAAGTGCGGCGGCGGGGTTGTCGCTCTGCGACCAGGCTTCGTTCATCAGTGCGGCGGAGTAGGCGGCCCTGGTGGAGACGGCTGTATATCGATAGGCCCGGCCGTCGACTTCCCGGCGCACCCAGCCCTTCTGATGGAGATTGTCCATTACGGTCATCACCGTCGTGTAGGCGATGGACCGTTCCCGCTGGAGGTGTTCCAGGACTTCCCGCACCGTGACCGGCCGGTTCCATTGCCAGACGCGGGTCATCACGGCGTCTTCCAGGTCTCCCAATTGACGGGGCACGGCATCACTTTAGTGCCCGATGTCCCGAATGAGCTGGTATTACACAGCAAAGAGCGCACGGCTCTCAGCGAGTCGTGCGCTCCGAGGTGTACGCGCAGGAGGTAAGGGAGGGGCCCGGCGCTCTCGCGATCAGCCATTCTCCGGACGTGCGGTCTGCTTTACGGATTCCGCGCGGGCGAGCGCCGCGTCCACGATGGCGTCCTCCTTGGTCTTGTTCGGACCGCCCTGGCTCTTCACGATCGTCACGATCACGCCGATGAAGAAGACGGCCATCACCACGGGGGGCACGAGCGCGGATACGTAGTCCATGGCGTCCAGAGTAGCGAGCCCCCGGCGGACCGGTGCGGCGGCCTCCCGGAGGAATGGCCGCCGCACCGGGAGCCGGGCCGGGAGGAGTCAGCCCGCCGCGCGCTCCTCGGAGGGCGGCGGCACCGGACGGCGGCGCGGCGGGAAGACCTCGGAGGGCTTGGGCATCGGACGGTCGCCGGGCGCCTGGGGGCGGTCCGGCGCGGCCGGGGTCCTGGGCCGGTCCGTGTCCCGGTCGGCGTCCCGGTCGGCGGCGCGGCCGCCGGGCAGGGCGAGCAGCAGGCCGCGCGGCCCGGGGGCGGCGGAGCCTGCGGAACGCCCGGCGAGGCGGGCCCGTACGGAGCGCTCCGCGAGGATCTGGCAGCGCTCCAGGAGGGCCGCGGCGAGCGGCCTGCCGCGCAGCGCGCGCAGGGCGGCCAGATCGTCCGGGCGGGGGTCGTATCCGGCGGCCAGGGCGTCCTGGAGAAGCTCCAGGTAGCCGGTGACGGAACCGGGGAGGGCGTTGCGGTAGCGGGCCAGGTCGGCGAGGAGGAACGCTCGCAGCCGACCCGCCTCGCCGACCGCCTCGTCCACGGAGCCGGCGAGGCGCAGGCAGTCCTGGACGTCCTCGTCGGACAGGGGCATGGGGTGGAGGGCGATGGCGAGGGCACGGCGGAGCACCCGCAGCTCGTCCGCGCTGAACGCCATGCCGCCTCGTGAACCGTAGGGCGTGGGCATAGCGCGACAATACGTGTTAATGGGACAAAATCCGTTTAACTGGCCGCCGGTGGCGCGGCGTGCGCCGGGCGCCCCCGACGGCCCGCGGCGCGGCCGTGCCACCGCGGTATGGGGCCGAGGATCGGGACAGCCCTTAGGCGCGGGAGACGTTCCGCTCGTACACCAGGCGCAGTCCGATGAGGGTCAGCCACGGCTCGTGCTCGTCGATGCTGGAGGACTCCCCCAACACCATCGGAGCAAGGCCGCCCGTCGCGATGACCGTGACGTCGTCCGGCTCGGCGGCCAGCTCCTTCTTCATCCGGGCCACCACCCCGTCGACCTGGCCCGCGAAGCCGTAGACGATGCCGGACTGCATGGCCTCGACGGTGTTCTTGCCGATCACGCTGCGCGGCCGGGCCAGCTCGATCTTCCGCAGCTGCGCGCCCCGGACCCCGAGCGCCTCGACCGAGATCTCGATGCCGGGGGCGATCACCCCGCCCGCGTACTCGCCGCGCGGGGAGACCGCGTCGAAGGTGGTGGCGGTGCCGAAGTCGACGACGATCGCCGGTCCCCCGTACAGCTCGACGGCGGCGACCGCGTTGATGATGCGGTCCGCGCCGACCTCCTTGGGGTTGTCCATCAGGATGGGCACGCCCGTCTTGACGCCGGGCTCCACCAGGACCGCGGGGACGTCGCCGTAGTAGCGGCGGGTGACCTCGCGCAGCTCGTGCAGGACCGAGGGGACGGTGGCGCAGATCGCGATGCCCTCGATGCCGTCACCCAGCTCCATGCCGAGCAGCGGGTGCATGCCCATCAGGCCCTGGAGCAGGACCGCCAGCTCGTCCGCGGTGCGGCGGGCGTCGGTGGAGATCCGCCAGTGCTCGACGATCTCCTCGCCGTCGAACAGACCGAGGACCGTGTGCGTGTTGCCGACGTCGATGGTGAGCAGCATCAGGCGTCGGCCCCGTCCCCGGCGGAGGGGGAGGCGTCCGCGTCGCGGAAGTCCAGGCCGATGTCCAGGATCGGCGAGGAGTGGGTGAGCGCCCCCACGGCCAGGTAGTCGACGCCCGCGTCGGCGTAGGCGCGGGCCGAGGCCAGCGTGAGGCGGCCGGAGGACTCCAGGATCGCCCGTCCGTCGACCAGGGCCACCGCCTCGGCGGTCTCGGCGGGGGTGAAGTTGTCCAGCAGGATCAGGTCGACGCCCGCGTCCAGCACCTCGCGGACCTGCTCCAGGGTGTCGACCTCCACCTCGATCGGCAGGTCGGGGAAGGCGGCGCGCACCCGCTTGAACGCCTCCGCGACCCCGCCGGCGGCGACGACGTGGTTGTCCTTGACCAGGGCCGCGTCGGAGAGCGACATCCGGTGGTTGACGCCGCCGCCGCAGCGCACCGCGTACTTCTCCAGCGCGCGCAGGCCCGGCGTCGTCTTGCGGGTGTCGCGGACCCGGGCCCCGGACCCCTCCAGTACGTCCGCCCAGGCGCGGGTGGCGGTGGCGATGCCCGAGAGGCGGCAGAGCAGGTTCAGCGCGCTGCGCTCGCCGGTCAGCAGGTCGCGGGTGCGGGTGGTGACGGTGAGCAGCCGCTGTCCGGGGGCGACCCGCTCGCCGTCCTCGACGTGCCGCTCGACCTCGAACTCCTCGGTGCAGACGATCGACAGGACCGCCTCGGCGACCCGCAGCCCGGCCACGACCCCGGCCTCGCGGGCGGTGAAGTCACCGGTGATCACGGCGTCCTCGGGGACGGTCGCCACGGTCGTGACGTCCACCCCGCCGTCCAGGTCCTCCTCGATCGCCACATGCGCGACGTCCTCGACCTGGACCGGGTCGAGACCCGCCTCGGCCAGCAGCAGGGCGAGTGCGGGGTCCAGGCCGCACTCCAGGGCCTCGGGGCCGAACCCGTCGTCGCCGCCACAGCCGCAGCCGTCGCCGCAGCCGCCCTCCGGGGCCGAGGAGCGGGTGGGCGCGCCGACGCTGATCAGCGGTACGTCCACGGGTGTGGGGCGCGGATTCTCTTCGGGCGTGCTCACGGTGACGGCTCCTCGGGGTGTGGCGGGTGGTGCGGGTGCGGCTGGTGCTTCGTGCGGTGGCGATGCCGGCGCGGCGCGGCACCGTGGTGCGGTGCGCGGCGGAGCGGCTGCTTCCAGCAGTCTGCTCAATCCGACGGGCGTACGGGCGGGAATGCGGCGGTCTCCGTGCGGTGGACGACCGGGGTGCGGTCGGGCGCGATACGGACGACCAGGTGGCGGCGGCCGTGGACGTCGTCGCGGTCGGGCCGGTCCTCGCGCCAGTGGCAGCCGCGGGTCTCCTCGCGGTCCCGGGCGGCGGCGACCAGGACCCGGGAGACCAGGAGCAGGTTGGTGACCTCCCAGGCCTCGACCCCGGGGACGACCGCCTTGGCGCCCCTGGCCCCGTCCGCCTCGGCGGCGGCCTCGCGGTGCAGGGCCTCCAGCTCCTCGGCGGCCGTGGCGAGACTCCCGGCGGAGCGCAGCACCCCGGCGCCCCGCGTCATGGTCCGCTGGATGGCCGTACGCGCCTCGGGGGCGAGCAGCGGGACCGGGGGCCCGGTGCGGGGGGCGTCGGCCGGGGCGGTGCGGGGCGGGCGGGTCGCGGCGATGTCGGCGGCGATGCGCTCGGCGAAGACCAGGCCCTCCAGCAGCGAGTTGGACGCCAGG
This sequence comes from Streptomyces sp. NPDC101181, assembly GCF_044767975.1. Classification (NCBI taxonomy): domain Bacteria; kingdom Bacillati; phylum Actinomycetota; class Actinomycetes; order Kitasatosporales; family Streptomycetaceae; genus Streptomyces; species Streptomyces sp. NPDC101181. The sequence continues at coordinate 36,083 of NZ_JBIWOX010000023.1, forward strand.
CGGTTGGCCCCGTGCACTCCGGTGCAGGCGACCTCGCCGCAGGCGTACAGGCCGGGGACGGTGGTGCGGCCCCGGAGGTCGGTGCGGACGCCGCCGGAGGCGTAGTGCGCGGCCGGGGCGACCGGCACCGGCTCGGTGACCGGGTCGATGCCATGGGCCCGGCAGGCGGCCAGGATGGTGGGGAAGCGCTGCTCCCACATCCGCGCACCGAAGTGGCGGGCGTCCAGATACATGTGCTCGGTGCCGTGCTCGTGCATCCGGCGGGTGATGGCCTTGGCGACGATGTCGCGCGGGGCCAGCTCGGCCAGCTCGTGCTGCCCGGCCATGAAGCGGACGCCGTCGCCGTCCACGAGGTTCGCCCCCTCACCGCGTACGGCCTCGGAGACCAGGGGCTGCTGACCCTCGGAGTCCGCCCCCAGGAACAGGACGGTCGGGTGGAACTGGACGAACTCCAGGTCCGAGACCTCCGCCCCGGCCCGCAGCGCGAGGGCGACGCCGTCGCCGGTGGAGACGGAGGGGTTGGTGGTGGCGGAGAAGACCTGGCCCATGCCGCCGGTGGCCAGGACCACCGAAGGGGCCCGGACCGCACCGACGCCGTCGTGCTGCCCCTCGCCCATGACGTGCAGGGAGACCCCCGCCGTACGGCCTTCGGCGTCCGTGAGCAGGTCCAGCACGAGGGCGTTCTCGATGGTGTGCAGGGCGGCCTCGCGGACCGCCTCGACCAGGGCGCGGGAGATCTCCGCACCGGTCGCGTCGCCGCCCGCGTGCGCGATGCGGCGGCGGTGGTGGCCGCCCTCGCGGGTCAGGGCGATCTCGCCGCTGTCGGTGGTGTCGAAGTGGGCGCCCGTGGTGATCAGACGGCGCACGGCGTCGGGGCCCTCGGTGACCAGGGTGCGGACGGCCTCCTCGTCGCAGAGGCCCGCGCCCGCCACGAGCGTGTCGTCGAGGTGCTGCTCGGGGGTGTCGCCCTCGCCGAGCGCGGCGGCGATGCCGCCCTGGGCCCAGCGGGTCGAGCCGTCGTCGAGCCGGGCCTTGGTGACGACCACGGTGTCCAGTCCGGCGGCCGCGCAGCGCAGGGCGGCGGTGAGCCCGGCGACACCGGAGCCGACCACCACGACGTCCGCGTCGATGGCCCAGCCGGGGGCGGGGGCGGTCAGCCGTATTCCGGTCACGTCAGGGCTCCGAAGGTGAGGGGGATGTTGTCGATGAGGCGGGTCTCCCCGACCCGCGCGGCGACGGCGAGGATCGCCTCCCCGCTCGTGCGGCCGTCCGGGATCTCGGTGAAGTCCGCCGGGTCCACGAGGGCGAGGTAGTCCACGGCGAGCGGCAGCCTGCCCCGGGCCGCGGCCTCCTCCAGCACCGCCCACGCGGTGGCCCGGACGGCGGCCGGCATCCCGCCCGGCCGGGCCAGCGCCACCGCCTGGGCGTCGGCGGCGGCACGGGCCTCGCCCATCCGGTTGAGCCCTGCGGCCCGGTCGGAGCCGGGGGCGGTCGCCCTGGCCCGCTCGTGCAGGGCCTGCTGCGCAGCGAGCCGGTCGCGGGCCGCGAACAGGGCGTGGGACAGGGCGAGCGCGGTACGCCGCTCCTCGGCGGAGAGGAACCGGTTACGGCTGGAGAGCGCGAGGCCGTCGGGGTCCCGCACGGTGGGGACGCCGGTGATGCGGACGCCGAAATTCAGGTCGCGGACCATGCGCCGGATCAGGGCGAGCTGCTGGGCGTCCTTCTGCCCGTAGAACGCCTCGTCGGGGCGGGTGAGGTGGAGCAGCTTGGCGACGACGGTGAGCATCCCGTCGAAGTGCCCGGGGCGGGCCGCGCCTTCGAGGCGCTCGCCCATGGGGCCCGCGGTGATCCGGACCTGGGGCTCGCCGCCCGGGTAGACCTCGTCCACCCCGGGGGCGAAGACCGCGTCGGCCCCCGCCGCCGCGGCGATCTCCAGGTCGGCGTCCAGGGTGCGCGGGTAGCGGTCGAGGTCGGCGGCCTCGCCGAACTGGAGCGGGTTCACGAAGACCGTCACCACGACCTGGCCCTCCGGCCCCGCGGCCTCCCGCGCGGCCCGGATCAGGGCGGCGTGGCCGTCGTGCAGCGCGCCCATCGTCATCACGACGGCGCGCCCGGCACCGGCGGGCCGCTCCAGCGCGTCCAGCTCGGCGGCGGTGCGCAGCAGGGCGGGGGGCGCGCTCCGGGGGGCGCGTGCGGCCTGAGGCGACGTAGTGCGCTGGGGGGCGCCGGGGGCCTGGTGAGCGCCAGGGGCGTGGTGGGCGCCGGGAGCCTGGGGGCCTCCGGGGCCCTCGGGGCCTTCAGTGCCCTCGGGGCCTCCCGTGCCCTCGGGGCCTCCGGGGTCCTGGGGGCCGTCGTCCCCGGTGCGGAGGGTCGTGGTCATCGGGGCTCCCCCGGTCCCGTACGGCGGGCGGTCGTCGTCGGCGGGCGCGTCGTGCCGTCGCGGAGGGCGGTGACCATCCCGGGTGCTGGGCTCTCACGGCGGGCGGTCGCCGTCCGGTGCGCCACGTCCTCGCGGCGGGCGGTCGTCATCAGGACTCCCCCCGGCCGGGGCCGCCGGGGCCTGTGGGGCGGGCGTCTTGGTCGGCCGCGAGGACCACGAGCAGGGCCTCGGCCTGCTCCGCCTTGAGCAGGCCGTGGGCGAGGGCGCGGTCCGCCGTGGCGCGGGCCATCGCGAGATACCCGGCCACCGCCTGTGGGGCGTGCGCGCGCAGCTCCCCGACGTGGGCGGCGACCGTGCCCGCGTCGCCCCGGGCCACCGGGCCGGTCAGCGCGGCGTCGCCGGAGCGCAGGGCGTTGTCCAGAGCGGCGCCGAGGAGCGGGCCGAGCATCCGGTCCGGGGCGGCGACCCCGGCCTTGGACAGCAGCTCCATCGACTGGGCGACCAGGGTGACCAGGTGGTTCGCGCCGAGGGCGAGGGCCGCGTGGTAGAGCGGGCGGGACTCCTCGGCGATCCACTCCGGCTCGCCGCCCATCTCGATGACCAGCGCCTCGGCGGCCAGCCGCAGCTCCTCGGGGGCGGTCACGCCGAAGGAGCAGCCGGCGAGCCGCTGGACGTCGACGGCGGTGCCGGTGAACGTCATCGCCGGGTGCAGCGCGAGCGGCAGGGCACCGGCGCGCAGCGCGGGGTCCAGCACCCGTGTCCCGTACCGCCCGGAGGTGTGGACGAGCAACTGGCCCGGCCGCACGGCGCCGGTCTCGACGAGGCCCTCCACCAGCGTGGGCAGCACGTCGTCGGGGACGGTCAGCAGCACCAGCTCGGCGCGGGCCAGCACCTCGGCGGGCTCCACCACGGGCACGTCGGGGAGCAGTTCGGCGGCACGCCGCCGGGAGGCGTCGGAGACACCGGACACCGCGACCGGGCGGTGCCCGGCGAGCTGAAGGGACGCGGCGAGCGCCGGGCCGACCCGGCCCGCGCCCACGACACCGACCGTGAGGCGGGCGGGGCGGTCCCTCGCGTCGAGGGGTTCCTTCGAAACTGGTGCGTTCACGCGGCGACAGCCTTCCGTTCCAGTCCGCAGGGGGTACCGGACGATTTCTCTGCATGCTACGCCAGCGTTTCGAGGAGGCTCCCCGGTCACCCACAGCCTGTGGATAACTTCCCGGCCCGAGGGAAATCACCCGAGGGAACTCACGGGGGCGCGCTGTCAGAGGTCCGGGAGATGATCGTCCCATGGTGACGGTGGATGAGCAGGAGCGGCGGCGCAGGCTGACCGCGTGGCGGGGGTCGGACCGGGTGCTGGCACGGATGGGCGCGGACGGCACGCTGGGCGAGCGACTGGCCGCGCTGGCCGCCGACGCCTCGTCCGTACACGATCCGGACGACTGGACCGATGTGTACGGGGGCGGGGTCGTCGCCGAGCTGGAGCGGCGGGTGGCCGGGCTGCTCGGCATGGAGGCGGCGGCGTTCTTCCCGACCGGCACCATGGCCCAGCAGGTCGCGTTGCGCTGCTGGGCCGGGCGCACGGGCGACGCGACCGTGGCCCTGCACCCCCTCTCCCACCCGGAGCTGCACGAGGGCGGGGCGCTCGGGGCGGTGAGCGGGCTGCGCACGGTGCATCCGACGGCCGCGCTCCGGCTGCCGGACGCCGAGGAGGTGCGGGAGTTCCCGGAGCCGTTCGGCACGCTGATGCTGGAGCTGCCGTTGCGGGACGCCGGGTTCGTGCTGCCGGAGTGGGAGGAGCTGACGGCGGTGGTGGAGGCGGCCCGGGAGCGGGACGCGGTGGTCCACTTCGACGGGGCCCGGCTGTGGGAGTGCCCGACGCACTTCGGCCGGGAGCTGTCGGAGATCGCGGGCCTGGCGGACAGCGTGTACGTGTCGTTCTACAAGTCCCTGGACGGGCTGTCGGGTGCGGTGCTGGCGGGGCCGTCGGTGCTGGTGGAGGAGGCCCGGGTGTGGCGCCACCGCTACGGGGGCCAGCTCTTCCAGCAGTATCCGGCGGCCCTGTCCGCGCTGCTGGGCCTGGAGCGGGAGCTGCCCCGGCTCCCGTCGTACGTGGCCCACGCGAAGGTGGTGGCCGGGGCGCTGGCGGAGGGGTTCGCGTCGGCGGGGCTGCCGTGGTTCCGGGTCCACCCGGAGCCGCCGCACACGCACCAGTTCCAGGTCTGGCTGCCGTACGCCGCCGAGGCGCTGGACGAGGCGTCGGTGCGGCAGGCCGAGGAGACGGGCGTGACGCTGTTCCGGCGCTGGTTCGCGGGCGCGGGCGGGGGCGGGCTGCCGCCCGGGGTGTCGTTCACCGAGGTGACGGTGGCCGGGGCGGGGCTGGAGTGGTCGGCCGGGGAGGTACGGGAGGCGGTGGCGGGGTTCGCGCGATATCTGGAAGACCTCGCGTAGAGCGGGACGGGGCGCCCCGTGGGCCGGATCCCCGTGCCGGGCGGCGGGTGAGCCAGTACCGGTACAGGTCGCGCAGGGTCCTGCGGTCCTGCGCGCCCGGAAGCGGAGGCGCGGGCTCCGACAGCCGGGCCGCACGGTAGGTGTCGAACATGTGCTGCTGCGTGGCGTTCATGCCTCCAGCGTGCGCAGGCCGGGGCGGGGCCGCGCATCGTTTGACGGCCCTCGTCAAACGGCACGTCGGCCCGGACACGTACCCCCACTATGGAGGGGTGAGCGTGCACATAGACATCGCGGGACTCCCCGCCGACCGCGTCGTTTTCGCGACCTCGCCCCTCGCCGAGCTGGGGCTCGCCCTGCACGCGCTCTCGGAGCCCGGCCACCACCCGGGGCTGCACGGCTGGGCGACCGCGACCTCGGCCGCGCTGGAGCCCGACCTCGCGGACCGGATGCTGGAGGCGGAGTTCCTCTGGCGCAACACCTTCTCCGATGTGTTCATGCCGTTCGCCGGGGTGCGGGGCGGCGACGGGCGCACCGGGGCGACGCTCGCCGAGGATCTGGACCTGCTGGACCGGCTGGACGACGAACGCTTCGTCGGCGCGGCGCTGGAGTTCACCTGCGCCAGCCACTACGAGATCGATGCGCCGTCACCGCTGAAGGACGCGGGAACCCGGGGCCGTGCCCTGGACCTGGCGGCGGCGCGCGGTCCGCAGCAGCTGGACTTCACCCGGCGGCTGCTGGCCGACCCCGCCTCCGTACGCGGCTGGGTCCGGCGCCTGTTCGAGGACTGCGACCAGGCGTTCTTCGCCGACACCTGGCGCCGGGTCTCCGTCCAGATGGCCGCCGACGCCCGGCACAAGACGGAGCTGCTGCGCCGCAAAGGGCTCGCCGACGCGATGGGATCGGTGTCCCCCGCCGTGACGCTGGACGAGTCCGGGGCCCGGATCAGCGTCGACAAGCTCTCCGAGGCCCGGACCACCGCCACCGACCCGGAGGTCGGCCAGGGCCTGACGCTGGTGCCGACCAGCTTCGGCTGGCCGCACCTGATGGTGCTGCACGCCCCGGGCTGGCGGCCGGTGATCCACTACCCGGTCCAGCTGCCCAACCTCCCGGTGCCCGCCTCCGTCGAACTGCTCCAGCTCCGGATGGAGGCCCTGGCCCACCCGATGCGGATGCGCCTGTGCCGCAACCTCGCCCGCTCCCCGTACACCACGGGCGAACTGGCCGACGCCCACGGCGTCACCTCGCCCGAGGTCTCCCGTCATCTCACCGTGCTCAAGAAGGCCGGGCTGGTCACCACGCGCCGCCGTGGGCGCTACGTGCTGCACCAGCTGGACCTGACCGTCGTCGCCCGGCTCGGCAGCGACTTCCTGGAGGGCGTGCTGCGCTGAGGGGGTGCTGTGCTCGGGGCACACCTCGCAGAACGCGCGCCTGGCTGGCGTTGCCGACCCCGCGTTCACGACCCGGCGTTCCGGACCCAGCCGGTTGCTGCGCCCCGGTCCCGCCCCGGCGCGCCGGACCCAGCCACGGCCCCCGTCCCGGGCCCGGCGCGGCCGGTCAGCCCGCGCCGCCGCCCGCACGGACCAGCCCGGTCTCGTAGGCGAGGACGACGACCTGGACCCGGTCGCGCAGGTTCAGCTTGGTGAGGATGCGGCCGACGTGCGTCTTGACCGTCGCCTCGGAGAGCACGAGCCGGGACGCGATCTCCCCGTTCGACAGGCCCTGCGCGACCAGGAGCATGACTTCCCGCTCGCGTTCGGTGAGCTTGGCGAGGTGCTTGTTCTTCGGCTCCTTCTGACCGCTGGGCAGCAGCGGCGAGAACCGGTCCAGCAGGCGGCGGGTGGTGGACGGGGCGACGACCGCGTCGCCGCTGTGCACCGAGCGGATCGCGCCGAGCAGTTCGCCGGGCGGCACGTCCTTGAGCATGAAGCCGCTGGCTCCCGCCTTCAGCCCGGAGAACGCGTACTCGTCGAGGTCGAAGGTGGTCAGGATGAGCACCTTGGGCGGGTCCGGCTGGGCGCAGATCCGGCTGGTCGCCTCGACGCCGTCCAGCCGGGGCATCCGGACGTCCATCAGGACCACGTCGACGTCGGTGGACCGCAGGATCTCGATCGCCTCGGCCCCGTCCCCGGCCTCGGCCACGACCTCCATGTCGGGCTGCGCGGCGAGCACCATCCGGAATCCGGTCCGCAGGAGCACCTGATCGTCGACGAGCATCACGCGGATGGCCATGGCCATGGGGATCGTGTCCTGTCCTGGAGTTGTGGTGATCGTGGTGGGTGGGTGGGGCGGGGAGGCGTCGGGTCAGTCGGCGGGCTTGAGCGGCAGCAGGGCGCTGACGCGGAATCCGCCGCCGGGGCGCGGCCCGGCGTCCAGGGTGCCACCGACCATGCCGACCCGTTCCCGCATCCCGATCATGCCGTGCCCCGCGCCGTCCGCTCCGCCGTCCTCGTACAGCTCGTGCGAGGCGCCCCGGCCGTCGTCCTCGACCAGCAGCCCGAGGCCGTCGTCGAAGTAGACGAGCCGCACGCTGGCCCCCGCGTCGGGGCCGCCGTGCTTGCGGGTGTTCGTCAAAGCCTCCTGCACGATGCGGTACGCGGTCAGCTCGACGCCGCTGGGCAGCGGGCGCGGGGTGCCCTCGACCTTGAAGTCGACCGCCAGGCCGGTCCGCCGCACCTGGTCGACCAGGTCCTCGATCTGCTCCACGTCGGGCTGGGGGACGTACTCGCCGCTCTCCGGGGCGTCGCCGGTGCGCAGCACCCCCAGCAGCCTGCGCATCTCGGCGAGGGCCTGGCGGCCGGTGCTGGAGATGGTCTCCAGGGCCTGTTTGGCCTGGTCGGGCGCGGCGTCCATCACATAGGCCGCGCCGTCGGCCTGAACGACCATCACGGACACGTTGTGCGCGACGACGTCGTGCAGCTCACGGGCGATCCGGGCACGTTCGGCGGCCACCGCCACCTTGGACTGCGCCTCCCGCTCCCGCTCCAGCCGGGCGGCGCGCTCCTCCAGCTGGTCGAAGTAGGCCCGCCGGGTCCGCAGCGAGTCCCCGAGCACCCAGGCCAGCACGAACGGGACGGTCAGGATGACGGTGACGAAGAGCACCTGGGCCCAGGAGCCGCCGGGCTCGGCTTCCCACCGCAGCTGGGACAGGGCGGCCGCGCTCAGGCTGCACACCAGGGCGAGCCGGGACGCCCAGCGCTCCCCGACCGTGGCCACGGTGTAGGTGATCACCAGCATCGCGAAGTTGCCGACGCCCGGCCGGACGTCGAAGAGCAGTTGGACGACGCCCACCAGGATGGCGAGCAGCAGCATCTTCTCCGGGACTCTGCGGCGCATGGCCACCACCGCGGAGAGCCCCAGCGCGACCGGGACCGCGACGATCTCCTCGCGCCTGCTCCCGTACATTCCGGACACCGCCGCCAGCCCGGAGAGCCCGAGGAGGACGAACGCCCAGAAGACGTCGACGCCCGTCGGGTGTCTGCGGAGAAAATCGTAGAGGCGCTGCACGTGACCCAGCGTAGGGACAGCGAACAGGTGACGGGTCAACCGGAGGGTCGATCCGGGTTCTGGGACCGTACTCCCCAAGGTGGAGACTTGCCCACGTGACGGAGGAATGGCGTGGTTGGCGGGAGGCGGCCGAGGCCGCTCTGTACGGGGTCGACGGCTTCTACCGCAGCCCGCACCGGAGCCCCGCGGGGCCGGCGGGCCACTTCCGTACGTCGGTCCACGCATCGCCGCTGTTCGCGGCGGCGGTGGCCCGGCTGCTGGCCCGGACCGCGCGGGAACTGGGCACGGGGACGGTGGCGCTGGTCGACGTCGGGGCGGGGCGGGGCGAGCTGCTGACCGGGGTGCTGGCCGCGCTGCGGAAGGGACCGGAGGGACTGGGGAGACCGGAGGGACTGGGAGAACGGGAGAGGCCAGGGAAACCGGAGTGGCTGGGGAGGTCGGAGGGGCTGGGGGATCTGGCGGGGGTGGAGGTGGTCGCGTACGCCGTGGAGGTCGCCGGGCGGCCCGCGGGGCTGGATCCCCGGATCGAGTGGTGCGCGAGGCCGCCCTCGGGCGTCACCGGGCTGCTGTTCGCCAACGAGTGGCTGGACAACGTCCCGGTGGAGGTGGCGGAGGCCGACGCGGACGGGGTCCCCCGGTACGTCCAGGTGCGGACCTCGGACGGCGCGGAGCGTCTCGGTCCGCCGGTGACCGGGGCGGACGCGGCGTGGCTGGAGCGCTGGTGGCCGCTGTCGGCGCCGGGCGAACGGGCGGAGATCGGGCGCCCCCGGGACGAGGCGTGGGCGGACGCCGTCGGGTCGTTGGCCGCCGGTCTGGCGGTGGCCGTCGACTACGCGCATGTACGGGGCGCCCGGCCGCCCTTCGGGACCCTGACCGCGTTCCGGGAGGGGCGGGAGGTGCCGCCGGTGCCGGACGGCTCCCGCGACCTGACCGCGCATGTGGCGCTGGACGCGTGCGCGGCGGCGGTGCCGCGCGGGTCCGCCGAACTCACCGACCAGCGGACGGCGCTCGGGCGCTTGGGCGTCGGCGGGCGGCGGCCGCCGCTGGCCCTGGCCGCCACCGACCCGGCCCGCTACGTACGGGAGCTGGCGGCGGCGGGCGAGGCCGCGGAGCTGACCGCGCGCGGCGGCCTCGGCGACTTCGGGTGGCTGCTGCACCGCGTGGGCCGCCCGGATGTCACGGATGCCCTGGATGTCCCGGGCGACCCGGGCCACCCGGATGTCCTGGCCGACCCGGGCTCTCGGGGAGCGTCCGACCGTGTGCCGCCGGACCCGGCCGGGGAGTCGGACGGTCAGGGAATACTGGCCCCATGACGGAGACGACGATCGGCATCGGCGGCGCGGCGGAGAGCACCGACATGGTGCTGAACATCGGCCCCCAGCACCCCTCGACGCACGGCGTCCTCCGGCTGCGGATCGTCCTGGACGGCGAGCGCGTCCAGCACGCCGAGCCGGTCATCGGCTACATGCACCGGGGCGCGGAGAAGCTGTTCGAGGCCCGCGACTACCGGCAGATCGTCATGCTCGCCAACCGCCACGACTGGCTCTCCGCCTTCTCCAACGAGCTGGGCGTCGTCATGGCCGTCGAGCGGATGCTCGGCATGGAGGTGCCCGAACGCGCGGTGTGGACGCGGACGCTGCTCGCCGAGCTGAACCGGGTCCTCAACCACCTGATGTTCCTCGGCTCCTATCCGCTCGAACTCGGCGGCATCACCCCGGTCTTCCACGCCTTCCGGGAGCGCGAGGAGCTCCAGGCGGTGATGGAGGAGGTGTCCGGCGGCCGGATGCACTACATGTTCAACCGGGTCGGCGGCCTCAAGGAGGACGTCCCGGCGGGCTGGACGGGCCGGGTCCGGGACGCCGTGGCCTCGGTCCGCTCCCGGATGGACGTGTACGAGAACCTGGTCCTCGGCAACGAGATCTTCCGGGGCCGTACGCGCGACGTGGGCGTGCTCTCGGCCGACGCGGTCCACGCGTACGGGGTGTCGGGGCCGATCGCCCGTGCCTCGGGGGTCGACTTCGACCTGCGGCGCGACGAGCCGTATCTCGCGTACGGAGAGCTGCGGGACACCCTGAGGGTGGTCACCCGGACCGAGGGCGACTGCCTGGCCCGCTTCGAGTGCCTGCTGGAGCAGACGCTCAACTCCCTGGACCTGGCGGACGCCTGCCTGGACCGGATGGCCGGCCTGGAGCCCGGACCGATCAACCAGCGGCTGCCCAAGGTGCTCAAGGCCCCGGAGGGCCACACCTACGCCTGGACCGAGAACCCGCTCGGCGTCAACGGCTACTACCTGGTGTCCAAGGGCGAGAAGACCCCGTACCGGCTGAAGCTGCGCTCCGCCTCGTTCAACAACATCCAGGCGCTCACCGAACTGCTGCCGGGCACCCTGGTCGCCGACATGGTGGCGATCCTGGGCTCGCTGTTCTTCGTCGTCGGCGACATCGACAAGTAGACAGCGCCACCGAGCGGACACCCGGGCCGCCGCCGAGGGGACACCCGGGGGGCCACCCCCGGTCTCGGGAGGCTCAGGAGACCGCGCCGTGCCTCAGGAAACCGCGCCGCGCAGCTCCGCCACGTCGATCTGCTCGGTCTCGTCGTGCGCGGTGAGGTCGATGACCTTGCCGACGGCCTGGTTCCGTGCCGCTCCCGTGCGGTGGGCGGCCAGCGCCTCCTCGCCGACGACGTCCGCGAGGTCCTCGTTCTGCACGGCCTCGATCGTGGCCCTCGCCTTATGAGCGTTCTGGGTGCCGAAGAAGTCGAAGGTGCCCTGGGGCACAAGGGTGCGGCGCGCCGAGGCGTACGGGACGACGGCCGAGGCGGCCGGAACCGTACGCGGCGTCTCCGCCGCCGTGGCGGAGACCCGCGCGAGAGCGGAGGCGGCCGAGGGGTCCGACGCGTTCGAGGAGTTCGACGAGCTCGGGACGGCCGGGAGCTGCGAAGCGCTCGGGGCCGGGCGGCCGGGAGTGCCGGGAGCACCGGGGGTGTTCGTGGGGACGACGGGTCCCGGGGCGCTCGCGGCGGGGCGGGGTCCCGGAGTGCCCGGGGTGTTCGAACCGCCGGCGGGGACTGCGGGGCCCGAGGGGTTCGCCGGGCCCCGGGTGGCCGGGCGGCCCGGGGGGTTCGTGGGGGCCGGGGCGTTCGGGGACGGGGCGTTCGGGGACGGAGCGGGCGGGACAGGCGACGGGCGGCGGTGCTGGTCCCGGTGGTCGCCCGCCCCGGTGGCCGCCGCGTGCTTCCCCCGCGGGCGCTCCTCCGCTCCCGGGCTCTCCTCCGCCCCCCGCGCCTCGGCGCGGGTCGCGAGGGCGCGTTCGCGGACCGCCTCGGCCGTACGCCGGGCCTCCTGGAGCACCGCGTTGCGCGTGAGGTTCGACAGCGCCTCGTTCGCCCGCCGGTAGGACTCGGGCGTCGGCGTGGACCGCGCGGGCAGCAGCTCCCGGGGGGCGGCCGCCTCGATGGCGAGCCGGCGGCGGCCCTCCAGCGCGCTGGCCCGCTCGGTCTCGGCGTTGGCGTAGCGGCGCAGCAGTCCGGCGTGCTCCCCGCGCAGTCCGGCGAGCTCCACCCGCTTGCGGCGGAGCTTGGTCTCCAGACGGGTGCGCAGCTCGCGCGACTCCTCCAGATCCTGCTCCAGCTCGGCTATCCGCTCCTCGGCCCGCCACTCGTCGCTGACGCGGGCCCGCGTCAGCTCGGCGACCCGCAGCCCCGCGGCCCGGTCCCAGCTGCGCATCAGGTACGCGCCGGTGAGCGCGGCGGCGGCCACGGCGGCCACCAGGCCGCGCAGGACCAGGGGTTCGGCGAGCAGCCAGGCGCCGGCGGCACCGACGACCGACACGCCTGCCACCGCGGAGGGCGGCAGGATTTTGTGGAGGGGCGGCGAATGGCGGTGGCGTCCACGTGGCATGGCCTGAAATTTACCGTGTGTGCGCGCCACTTGGGGGGCCGCCCGGCAATCTGTTCTCCGCCGGTTACCTCGCGGCCCCCCGAAGACCCGCCGGGAACCTCTGTTCCCGGACCGTTCGCTTCTTGATCAGGCGCTGTTCTCGGTCAGGCACTGTTCTTGATCAAGCTCTGTCCCTGATCAGGCGCTGTTCTTGATCAAGCTCTGTCGGGGCCTACTTCTTGACCAGGCTCTTCGACTCCAGATACTCCTTGGCCACATCGGCCGGCTTGGCGCGCTCGGCGTCGACCTTCCGGTTCAGCTCGGCGAGATCCTCCGTGGTGAGCGCGTCGGTGAGCTTGCCGAGTGCGTCGGCGATCTCCGGGTCCCCCGCGTCCTTGGTGTTCAGCACCGGAAGAATGTTGTCGGCGTTCTGGAGCTTCTTGTCGTCCTCCAGGAACACCAGTCCGTCCAGCACCGCGTCCGTGGTGGTCGTCAGGACCAGCTGCACCTTTCCGTCCCGGACGGCCTGCTTGGACTGCGGGGTGCCGACGCCCTTAGGGTCGATCCCGGTGACGTCGATGCCGTACGCCTTCTTCAGACCCGGTGCGCAGAACGGCCGCACCTCGCACTCGTCGCCCGCCGCGATCTTCACCTTGAGCTTGGACTTCCCGAGATCGGACAGCGTCTTGAGGCTGTTCTTCTCGGCGAATTCCTTCGTCACCGCGAAGGCGTTCTGGTCGACGGCCTTTCCGGGCGGCAGGACCGTGAGGCCCAGCGGCTCGGCGAGCTTCTTCAGCGCGTCGACCGTGGCGTCCACGTCCCCGGAGGCCACCGGCTTCTCCTGGGCCTGGTCCGCCCCGTTGACCTTGGCGTTGAGGAACTCGGCGATCGTGGCGGCGTACTCCGGTACGACGTCGATCTCGCCCTTCTCCACCGAGGGCTCGTACAGCTCACGGTTCTTCACCGTGGTGACCGAGGTGCTGTATCCGGCGTCGCCGAGGATCTGGGCGTACAGCTCGGCGAGCACCTTGGACTCGGTGAACGAGGCCGACCCGACGACCAGGGACCCCTTCTTGCCGTCGCCGCCGCCCGAGGAGCCGGAACCGCCCTGCTCCTGCTCCAGGCTGTCGCCGCCGCAGGCCGCGAGCGACCCGGCCAGCGCCACCACGCCGATGACTGCTCCGGCTATCCGCGAAGTCCTGCTCATATGCGTTGTTCTCCGTCCGAACAGAGTGAAGGTCACCGGCAGAGGAAGTGGCGACCAGAGGAAAGATGACCAAGGGGGAAGGCGATGGGTGGGAAAGACGAGGGGTGGGGGGGAAGACGGTCGGTGGGGAGGGGAAGCGGTCAGATCGGAGGGAGCTGCCCGGGGGACGCGGTGACCGCAGGAGGACGAGGCGTGCTCAGGCGGGCCTGCGGCGGCGCAGCGGGGACAGCGCCCGGTCCAGCGCCACCAGCACGCCCTCCACGAGCAGGGCCAGCGCGGCGACCAGCACCGCACCCGCGAAGACCTGCGCGGTGTCGTAGGTGTTGAACCCTGCGGTGATGATCCGGCCGAGGCCGCCGAGGCCGACCATGGCCGCGATCGAGGCGGTGGCCACGACCTGGACGGCCGCGGACCGCAGCCCGGTCATGATCATCGGGTAGGCGAGGGGCAGTTCGACCCGGACGAAGAGCTGGGCGCCCGACATCCCCATGCCGCGCGCCGCCTCCACCACGGCCTGGTCGACCTCCCGCATCCCGACGTAGGCGTTGGTCAGCAGCGGTGGCACCGCGAACAGCACCAGCGCGATGATCGTCGGCCAGTACCCCGCGTTCCGCAGGGGGGTGACCATGAACAGGGCCAGCACCGCGAAGACCGGCACGGCGCGCCCCACGTTGGAGACGTTGACCGCGAGCGTCCCGCCCTTGCCGATGTGCCCCAGATACAGGGCGGTCGGCAGCGCGATCGCGCAGGCCACCGCGAGGGCGACCCCGCTCACGTACAGATGCTCGCCGAGCCGGTGCGCGGCCCCGCCGTCCCCGGACCAGTTGGCCCCGGTGATCAGCCAGGTCCAGGCGTCGCCGATGACTCCCACGGTCAGCCCGCCTCCGCCTTCGCCGGGGCGGACAGCTCCGCCATGTCACCCGGAGCGCCCGGAACGGCACCCCCGCCACCGGAACTCCGGCCGCCGGAACTCCTGTCCCCGGACGCCTCGGGCATGCGGGCCGGGCCCTTCGCTATGCGGGTCCAGGGTGTCAGCAGCCGCTGGAGGCCGAGCAGCAGCAGATCCGCCGTGACCGCGAGCAGCACGCACAGCACCGAGGCGGTGAGCACCTGCGCCTTGAAGAAGCTGGGCAGCGCGTCCTCGATGAGATTGCCGAGGCCGCCCTTGCCGACGAGCGAGCCGACCGTGGTCAGCGCGACCGTCGACACGGTGGCTATCCGCAGCCCCGCCATCAGCGCGGGCAGTGCCAGCGGCAGCTCCACCTCCCACAGCAGCCGCGCCGGTCCGTATCCCATGCCCCGGGCGGCCTCCCTGGCCTCCTCGGGCACGGCTTCGAGCCCGGCCAGGATGTTCCGCACGAGGATGGTCAGCGAATAGAGCACCAGGCCCGTGACGACCAGCGCGGCGGAGAGCCCGAACAGGGGCAGCAGCAGCGAGAACATCGCCAGCGAGGGCACGGTGTAGAGCACGGTCGTCAGCCCCAGCACCGGCCCGGCGAAGCCCCGGCCCCGGCGCGCCAGCAGCGCCAGCGGGAAGGCCACCGCGAGCCCGATCAGCACCGAGACCACCGTGATCCCGACGTGCTGGACGGTCGCGTCGACCAGCTCCTGACTGCGGGAGCGGAGGTACTCCCCGCAGATCCAGTCGTTCGTCACCAGGCAGCTCTGCTCGGCCATCCGCCCCCACCTCCTCTTTCGTCCTGCCCCGTCACATCGAACTGATGACTGTCGACCCTATCCTCGACCACTGACAATCGCGGAGGCTGTCGTATTCCGGCAACATGCACTTCACAGAAGACCCTCCACAATGGGGAACCATGATCCGTTTCGAGCACGTCACCAAGCGGTACGCCGACGGCACCACCGCCGTCGACGACCTGTCCTTCGAGGTCGCCGAGGGTGAGCTGGTCACGCTCGTCGGACCGTCCGGCTGCGGCAAGACGACCACCATGAAGATGGTCAACCGGCTGATCGAGCCGACCGAGGGCCGGATATTCCTCGACGGGGACGACATTTCCGGGATCGACCCGGTCGAACTGCGCCGCCGGATCGGGTATGTGATCCAGCAGGTGGGCCTCTTTCCGCACAAGACCGTCCTGGAGAACACCGCGACCGTCCCCCATCTGCTGGGCTGGAAGCGCGGAAAGGGCCGCGAACGCGCCGCCGAACTCCTCGATCTCGTCGGACTCGACCCTTCCGTCTACGGCGACCGTTATCCGGAACAGCTCTCCGGCGGCCAGCGCCAGCGCGTCGGAGTGGCTCGGGCCCTGGCCGCCGATCCGCCCGTCCTACTGATGGACGAGCCTTTCGGCGCGGTCGACCCGGTCGTCCGTGAACGCCTCCAGAACGAATTCCTGAAACTCCAGGCCCAGGTCCGCAAGACTGTGCTCTTCGTCACCCATGACATCGAGGAGGCCGTCCGGCTCGGTGACCGGATCGCCGTCTACGGGCAGGGCCGCATCGAGCAGTTCGACTCCCCCGCCACCGTGCTCGGCGCCCCCGCGACCCCGTACGTGGCCGACTTCGTCGGCGCGGACCGCGGTCTGAAGCGGCTCTCGGTGACCCCCATCGAGGAGAGCGACCTCGAACAGCCGCCGGTGGTCCACCTCGACGACCCGCTGGCCACGGCCACCGAGCGGCTCAGGTCCGAGGGCGCGCGCTGGGCGGTCGTCCTGGACGGTGAGGACAACCTGCACGGCTGGATCCGGACGGACAGCGCCGGCTCCCCCGCCGCCAAGGGCACCGTCCGCGAGCACGCCCGCCGGATGGAGGCCTGGCTTCCGCTCGGCGCCCCCCTCAAGCAGGCCTTCGCCACCATGCTCCAGCACGACGCGGGCTGGATCGCGGTCATCGACGAGGGGGGCGAGGGCCGCTTCCTCGGCGTCCTGACCCCCGCCGGGCTGCACGAGGCCCTGCGCCGCTCGATCGACGCGGACGCCCAGGACGTACCGCGCGCGGAGGTCGCCGTGGAGACGGTGGCGACCGCGTGACACCGGCGCGGACCCGGCTCAGTTCCCGCTGAGCCGGGCGCTCAGCCACTCCAGGGCGGGCGGGATCTCCCGGCGCCAGGTCGTGAAGTTGTGCCCGCCGCTGTCGAGCACGATGGACGACACCTTCGCCGGGGCCTTCACCTTGTCGATGAACCGCATCGTGCTCCTCCGGTTGCCTTCGCCCTCCCGGGACGTCGTCACGAGGAAGGACCCGCCGGACGGCGGCCGGTTCTCCAGGGTCCACATCAGGTCCGCCCGGTCCCGCAGCGCCTGGTCCCCGTGGAACAGGTCCCCGGTCGTCGGGTCCTCGGCGGCCCGGTAGTACGCGGAGAGTCCGGCGCTCGCCGCGTACCGGTCCGGGTGGTGCAGCCCGGTCTTCAACGCGCAGTAGCCGCCGGTGGAGTTGCCGATGATGCCCCAGTTACGGGCCTTCCTCCCGACCCGGTACGCCCCCGAGACCGCCTCGGGGAGGTCCTTCGCGAAGAACGTCTCCGTCTGCGGGCCCCCCGGGACGTCCACGCACTCGGTGTCCCGGGGCGGCGCGACCGTCGGGCGCAGCATCACCAGGATCATCGGCCGCGCCCTGCCCGCCGCCACCCGCTCGTGCGCCGTCCGGGGATAGCGCAGCCCCTTCAGCAGGTTCTCCGCCGTCCCCGGGTAGCCGGTCAGGACCACGACCGCCGGGAACGTCCGCCCGGCGTAGGCGCTCCGGAAGTACTCCGGCGGCAGATAGACGTACGCCGGGGACTGGATGCCCGACGTGCGCCCGGAGACCACCACCTGGTCGATCCGCCCGCCGACCCGCGGGTCCCGGCCGCCCGGCACGTCCGGGTGCCGGGTGCCGGTCCGCGTCACGTGCCGCGTCCCGGACGCGCCGGCCGCGTGGTCGGTGACCACCCCGAGGTCCTGCTGCCGCCCGAAGAGGTCGGCCCAGGAACCGTAGAAGAGGAAGGCGTTGTTGGCCGCGAGCCCCACCGAGGCGAACAGCGCCAGCTGGGTCGCCAGCAGCAGCCCGACCCGGCCCGCCACGGCGGCGGCGCTCCGCCGGGCCAGGCGCGGCCAGAGCCCGACCGTGGCGGCGAACGACGCCACGGCCAGTGTCACCGCGACGACCAGAACCGTTGTGCTGGTGAGACCCATGAGTGAGCTTTCTTCTCGCTGATCACGCGGCACCGTGCCGCCGTCAGGCCGTGTCGCCATCAAGCCGTGTCGCCGCAGCCACCACGCCGTGACCCGGCCCTGTCGGCACCGTCTGCCGTACGGAAATCCCCGGCGGGAAATTTCCGGAATGTGGAGGAACCCGCGCTCCACCACCCCCGTCCTAGAGGGCGCACATCGTCCGTGGGGCTCCGGCCGACGGACTCCAGGAATCTCTCGCGAAGCCACGGGAAGCCATGTCTGTCACGCTAGATGGGGACAAGTCGGTATTGGTTCCGCCCGGGACGCCCCGGTCGCGCCGGGCGCGTGCGGTGCACGGCGTCCGCCGGGTGCTGCGCGGGCCGCGCCCCGACTCCGTACCGGCCGTCGTCGGCACCGCCTGCACCGTCGTCGGCCTCATCGACGTCGCCGCCGGGGTCTTCCCCCGCTTCCGGCACAGCCGGATGCACAGCGTCGCCGAGGTGCTCCCCGGGGCGCTCGGCCCGTTCGCCGCCGCTCTCTCGCTGAGCGCGGGCATCCTGCTGCTCCTGCTCGCGCACGGACTGAAGCGGCACAAGCGGCGGGCCTGGCGGGCCGCGGTGATCCTGCTGCCCGCGGGGGCCGTGGCGCAGTTCGCGTACCGGCACTCCGTCCTCGGCGTGCTGGTCTCGCTGACGCTGTGCGCCCTCCTGGTCCGCCACCGGGACCAGTTCCGGGCGCTGCCCGACCCGCGCAGCCGCTGGCGGGCGCTCGCCAACTTCGTACTGCTCGGGGCCTCTTCGCTGCTGCTCGGCCTGATCATCGTGAGCGTGCACCCGGGCCGGGTGGTCGGGG
The DNA here is from genome assembly GCF_044767975.1 of Streptomyces sp. NPDC101181. Lineage (NCBI taxonomy): Bacteria > Bacillati > Actinomycetota > Actinomycetes > Kitasatosporales > Streptomycetaceae > Streptomyces > Streptomyces sp. NPDC101181. Next base: position 54,463 of record NZ_JBIWOX010000023.1, read on the forward strand.
ACCCGTCCATCGCGGACCGGCTCCAGCACGTGCTGTACGGCCTGTTCGGCATGGACGGCCCCGTCGAGTACGCCGGGCGGACCACCTGGACCGTGGCGTACTCCCTGGGCGCGCTCGGCCTGCTGACCGCCGTCACCACGATCTACCTCGCCTTCCGCCCCGAGCACCCGGCCGCCCGCCTCACCGAGGACGACGAGAGCAGGCTGCGGGCGCTGCTGGAGACGCACGGGGGGCGCGACTCGCTCGGCCACTTCGCGCTCCGCCGCGACAAGGGCGTCGTCTTCTCCCCCAGCGGCAAGGCCGCCGTCTGCTACCGGGTGGTCTCCGGGGTGATGCTCGCCAGCGGCGATCCGATCGGGGACGTCGAGGCCTGGCCGGGCGCTATCGAACGGTTCATGGACGAGGCGAAGGCCCACTCCTGGACCCCCGCCGTGATGGGGTGCAGCGAGACCGGTGGCCAGGTCTGGACCCGCGAGACCGGACTCACCGCCCTGGAACTGGGCGACGAGGCGGTGGTGGACACCGCGGATTTCTCCCTCGCCGGACGGGCCATGCGGAACGTGCGCCAGATGGTCAAGCGCATCGAACGCCATGGCTACGAGACCCGGGTCCGGCGGGCACGTGACATCGGCGGGCCCGAACTGGACCGCATCCGCCGGGCCGCCGCCGACTGGCGCGGCACCGACACCGAGCGCGGCTTCTCCATGGCGCTGGGGCGGATCGGAGACCCCGCCGACGGGGACTGCGTGATCGCCACCGCCCACCTCCCCGGCTCCACGACCGCCGCGCACGGCGACCTGAAGGCCGTCCTCCACTTCGTCCCCTGGGGGCGCGACGGGATGTCCCTGGAGCTGATGCGCCGGGACCGGTCCGCCGACCCCGGCATGAACGAACTGCTCATCGTGGCCTCGCTCCAGGCCGCCGGGAAGCTCGGCGTCGAGCGGGTCTCGCTGAACTTCGCGATGTTCCGCTCCGCGCTGGCCCGCGGCGAACGGCTCGGCGCGGGCCCGGTGCTCCGCTGCTGGCGCGGGCTGCTGATCTTCCTCTCCCGCTGGTTCCAGATCGAGTCGCTGTACAAGTTCAACGCCAAGTTCAAGCCGCGCTGGGAGCCCCGCTTCATGGTCTTCCGTACCAGCCGCGACCTGCCGCGCATCGGGATCGCGGCCATGCGGGCCGAGGGCTTCGTCAACGTCTCCCGGCCCCGCCCGTTCCGCTCCCGGGGCCCGCGCCCCTGCGGCCACACCCGTGACACCGCCCCGGAGCACGAGGTGAGCGCGGCGTAGGCGCGGCACCGGCGCGCCGTACGCGGCCGTCCGGGCCCGTTCGGGGCCTAGGCTGGTGGCATGAGTACGTCACACGCGCGGGGCACGGTCCATGGGCTGCCGGAGTGGGACCGCTGCGGAGTCATGGGAGTCGTCAACGTGACGCCCGACTCCTTCTCCGACGGGGGCCGCTGGTTCGACACCACGGCCGCCGTCAAGCACGGCCTGCACCTGGTGTCCGAGGGCGCGGACCTGGTCGACGTGGGCGGCGAGTCGACCCGCCCCGGCGCCAGCCGGGTGGACGAGGCCGAGGAACTGCGCCGGGTGATCCCGGTCGTCGAGGGCCTGGCCTCCGAAGGCGTCACCGTCTCGGTGGACACCATGCGCGCCCGCGTCGCCGACCGGGCCGTCGCGGCCGGGGCCGTCCTGGTCAACGACGTCAGCGGCGGCCTCGCCGACCCGGACATGATCCCCGCCGTCGCCGCCGCCGGCATCCCGTTCGTGGTGATGCACTGGCGCGGCTTCAGCGCGTCGATGAACAGCCGCGCGGTGTACGGGGACGTCGTCGCCGAGGTCCTGGACGAACTGCGGCAGCGCCTGGACGCGGTGATCGCGGGCGGCGTCGCTCCGGAACGCGTGGTGATCGACCCCGGCCTCGGCTTCGCGAAGCAGGCGCCCCACGACCTGGCGCTCGTCGCGCACCTGGCCGAACTGCACGCCCTGGGCCGCCCGCTGCTGGTCGCCGCCTCCCGCAAACGCTTCCTCGGGCACGTCCTGGCCGCCCCGGACGCCTCCCCGCCGCCCGCCCGCGAACGGGACGCGGCGACCGCGGCCGTCTCGGCCCTCGCCGCCCGGTCCGGCGCCTGGGCGGTACGGGTCCACGAGGTACGGGCCACCGCCGACGCGGTCCGGGTCGCCCGCGCGGTCGAGGGAGCCGAGTGAACGAGGAGCACGCACGGGCCGCCGCCGACATCGCGGAGGTGGAGGCGGCGAACACCGCCTTCTACGAGGCGCTGGAACAGGGCGACTACGAGAACCTCTCCGAGAGCTGGCTGCCCGGCGAGGACCTCACCGTCTCCTGCGTCCACCCCGGCTGGCCGGTGCTCACGGGCCGGGGCGAGGTGCTGCGCAGCTACGCGCTGATCATGGCGAACACCGAGTACATCCAGTTCTTCCTCACCGACGTCAACGTCGCGATGACCGGCGACACCGCCCTGGTGACCTGCACCGAGAACATCCTCAGCGGCGGCCCCGCCGAGGAGGGCAACGCACTGGGCCCCCTGGTCGGCCAGCTCGTCGTCGCCACGAACGTGTTCCGGCGCACACCCGACGGCTGGAAACTGTGGTCTCACCACGGTTCCCCCGTCCTGGCCGAAACCGACGAGGACGAGGACGGGGAAACGCCCGCCTGAGTGGGTACGGGACCCTCGGGAAGCCCCCGGCGCGCCCATCGCCCGGAGGCGGCCCGGCCCGGTGCGGGAGCACCCGGGCCCCCCACGGACGAACGTCGTCGGCGCCCGCGGGTAGATTCACCGGACGGCACCTCACCGCCCGCACGCGGCCGGGTGCCGCAGGACCAACGACAGCAGGAGTGATTCGCGTGGATCGTGTCGCGCTGCGCGGCCTCAAGGCCCGTGGACACCACGGCGTCTTCCCCCGGGAGCGGGAAGAAGGCCAGACCTTCATCGTCGACCTGGTGCTCGGCCTCGACACCCGCCCCGCGGCCGCCGCCGACGACCTGGCCCGCACCGTGCACTACGGCGTGGTCGCCGAGGAGGTCGTCGCCGTGGTGACCGGCGAACCGGTCGACCTGATCGAGACGCTCGCCGAACGCATCGCCCAGCAGTGCCTGACACACGAGGCCGTGCGGGAGGTTGAGGTCGTGGTACACAAACCGGACGCGCCGATCACCGTCCCCTTCGACGACGTGACCATCACCATCACCCGGAGCCGAGCATGACTGCGTTTTCCACCGAGGGGCAGAGCGACCCGACCGTACAGCCGGTGCCCACCGCCGTCGTCAAGCAGGTGGACGCCGCCGACATCACCCTGTCCAACCCGCAGATGGCCGTGATCGCCCTCGGGTCGAACCTGGGCAACCGTCTGGAGACCCTCCAAGGGGCCGTCGACGCCCTGGAGGACACCCCCGGCCTGCGGGTCAAGGCCGTCTCCCCGGTGTACGAGACCGAGCCCTGGGGCGTCGAGCCGGACACCCAGCCCGCCTACTTCAACGCGGTGATCGTCGTGAAGACGACGCTGCCCCCGGCGTCCCTGCTGGAGCGCGGCCAGGCCATCGAGGAAGCCTTCGACCGGGTCCGCGAGGAGCGCTGGGGCCCGCGCACGATCGACGTCGACATCGTGTCGTACGCCGACGTCCGCTCCGACGACCCGGTGCTCACCCTCCCCCACCCACGCGCCCACGAGCGGGCCTTCGTCCTGGCCCCCTGGCACGACATGGACCCCGAGGCCCAGCTGCCGGGCGCGGGGCCGGTCGCCCAGCTGCTCGACGGAGTCGGCCGTCAGGGCGTCCTGCCCCGCGCCGACCTGGAACTGCGCCTGCCGGAGTAATCGTTAGGCTCGACGGACGACGGTCCGGCGCACGGCCGGACCGGGCACAGGCGGCGCGAAGGGCGGCTCACTCGGTGAAGCAACTACGGCTCGGGGTACTGGCGGGCCTGTTCGCCGCCGCCGGTGTCCTCTCCTGGGGCGGGGCCCGCCTCTGGGACTCCCTCGGCACCCTGCCGAGCGTCCCGCTGGCCGCGGCGATCGTGCTCGCCGTGATCGCGGTGATCCTCCTGGCCACCGCGCTCTCCACCCGGGCCCGCCTCCGCGCCCAGCGCGAACGCCGCCCCGGCGCCAAGGGCGTCGAGCCGCTGTTCGCGGCCCGCGCGGTTGTCTTCGGCCAGGCGAGCGCCCTGGTCACCGCCCTGGTCGCCGGGATGTACGGCGGCGTCGGCGTCTTCCTCCTCGGCTTCCTCGACGTCCCGCCCCGCCGCGACCAGGCCATCTACGCCGCCGCCGCGGTGCTCGCCGGCCTCGGCGTCGTCGCGGCCGCCCTCTTCCTGGAACGCGTCTGCCGCCTCCCCGAGGACGGCGACGACCACGACGGCACAGGCGCGGCGGCGGCATAGCCCCCGATGCGAGGCCGGTTGGCGGCGCGCCGTGGGGGTCCGGGGGCGGTCATGCCGCCGCGCGGACCAGATGCCCGTTGACCAGAAACGCCGGATGCGGCCGAAGCCGGTATCGGTAGACGGTGAACGGCTTGCCGGACGCGAGGCGGGGCCGCACGGACTCGACGGTCACCCAGCCGGATTCCACGGGATCGGCGTCGTGACATTCCGGCCGGAACGTGCCGCGGGCAGCCCAGCGGTCCACCAGGACCAGATGCGACGCCAGGCCTTTCCTCGCGGGGGTGAACCGTGCGCCGATGATCTCGGCGAGGTCGACGAGGAACGGCACATTGGCACTGACCAGGATCCGGCCGGCCCAGTGTTTGGCACGGCACCCGTCACCGTCCGCGTAGCCGTCGAGGAAACCGTCGAAGACCTCGCGGTCCCGCAGCACCACACGAGGAAACGCCTGCCTCATGTGGTGCGCGTCGCCGCCGGCGTACTGGCGCAAGGCGTCGGCGAGGTAGGAGGACACCACCCGCACCCGGAAGCCCGGGATCTCCCGGCCCAGGAAGCCCGAGGGCCGGGTCACGGGCTGGAGCCGGGCTGTCAGACCCGTCGCCTCGCTGAGGCTGCGCGCGTACCGGGTGGCGAACGCCTCGTCGTTCACGACGAGCGAGACGTAGTTCTTGCCCACCGTGCCGTCGGCACAGGTGGCCCCGACGAAATAGCCGAACGCGTATCCCATGCGGAACGTGAGGCGTTCACGGCAGAGCTTGCGCGCGTGCGTCCACGCGACGGTCCTGCCCGCCGCGTCCTCGGCACGGATCCAGCCGCCCGGAGTGGCCAGCAGAAGGTCACCGGAGACCGTGAAAGCCGCGTGACTCGTGACGACCTCGACGACCGTCCGCGCCCTGACGGCCGTCACGCCCGTGACCGTCGTCTGTGCCGTGCGCGATCCGTCCAGCGTCCACAGCTTGGCGCCGACGGTGACCTCCCGGGCCTGGAGGCGCCCTCCCACCGCGTTCACGGTCTGCCTGCTCGGTAACCCGTCGTTCATACGTCGCTCCTCGGCCTGCTCACCGTCACAGGCCGAGGAGCGTATCGGGCACCACTGACAAAGCTGGCTAACGCGCCAGTATGAGGCTCATCGCCTCGGCGCGGGTCGAGGCGTCGCGCAACTGGCCGCGTACGGCCGACGTCGTGGTCTTCGCCCCGGGCTTGCGGATGCCCCGTACCGACATGCACATGTGCTCCGCCTCGATCACCACGATCGCGCCCCGCGCTTCCAGGATCCGCATGAGGGAGTCCGCCACCTGTGTGGTGAGGCGTTCCTGCACCTGGGGCCTGCGGGCGAAGACGTCCACCAGGCGGGCCAGCTTCGACAGACCGGTGATCTTGCCGGAGTCGGCCGGGATGTAGCCGACGTGCGCGACGCCGTGGAAGGGCAGCAGGTGGTGTTCACAGAGCGACATGATCTCGATGTCCTTCACCAGGACCATCTCGTCGTGTCCGAGGTCGAAGGTCGTGGTCAGGACATCCTCGGGTTCCTGCCGGAGACCGGCGAGGATCTCCTGGTACGCCCGCGCCACCCGCCCCGGGGTCTCCCGCAGGCCCTCGCGGTCCGGGTCCTCGCCGACGGCGATGAGCAGTTCGCGTACGGCGGCCTCGGCTCGCTTCTCGTCGAATTCGCCGATCGAACCCTGGCCGTCCAGCGTCACCGGGTCGGTCATCTGTGCCTCGTTCCTCTGTGCTGCCCCGTGCGCGGATCGCACGCGGACATCGCAGGCATACGGAAAAGCCGCGCCCCCACAGGCTAGAACCTGGGGGGCGCGGCGTGCATTCCGAAGCAGGTGGGGCGGCCCGTGACGGGTGTCTCACCTGGTGCGGGGAGCGGGTCAGCCGTTGTTGTCGGGGCGCTCCTCGGGGATCGCCTCGGTGGACGGGGTGATGTCCTTCGTGAGGTCCGTCGGGGCGATCTCCGGCGGGGTGGCCGAGCCGTTGGCGCTGCCGTTGGTCAGGGCCAGCTCCTTGGGCGAGAGGACCGGCGGGCGCGTCGACGGGGTGCGTCGGGCGGAGCCGGTCCAGGCCGGGCGGGCGGGACGCTTGACGATGGGGGCGAAGATCTCCGCGATCTCGTCCTTGCCGAGCGTCTCCTTCTCCAGGAGTTCGAGCACGAGGTGGTCGAGGATGTCGCGGTTCTCGACGAGGATCTCCCACGCGTCGTTGTGGGCGGTCTCGATGAGCTTCTTGACCTCCTCGTCCACCAGGGCCGCGACCTCTTCGGAGTAGTCGCGCTGGTGGCCCATCTCGCGGCCCAGGAAGGGCTCCGAGTTGTCGCCGCCGAACTTGATCGCGCCGAGCCGCTCCGTCATGCCGTACTGCGTGACCATCGCGCGGGCCGTCGCCGTGGCCTTCTCGATGTCGTTGGCCGCGCCGGTGGTCGGGTCGTGGAAGACCAGCTCCTCGGCCGCGCGCCCGCCCAGCATGTACGCCAGCTGGTCGAGCATCTCGTTGCGGGTCGTGGAGTACTTGTCCTCCTCCGGGAGCACCATCGTGTAACCGAGGGCGCGGCCGCGGGAGAGGATCGTGATCTTGTGGACCGGGTCCGACTGGGGGGAGGCCGCCGCGACCAGGGCGTGTCCGCCCTCGTGGTACGCGGTGATCTTCTTCTCCTTCTCGGACATGATCCGGGTCCGCTTCTGCGGACCCGCCACGACCCGGTCGATCGCCTCGTCGAGGCTCTCGTTGTCGATGAGCTTCTTGTCGCTGCGCGCCGTCAGGAGCGCGGCTTCGTTGAGCACGTTCGACAGGTCGGCACCGGTGAAGCCGGGCGTGCGGCGGGCGACGGCGCCGAGGTCGACGCCCTCCGCCACGGGCTTGCCCTTCTGGTGCACCTTGAGGATCTCCAGGCGGCCCTGCATGTCGGGGCGGTCGACCGCGATCTGCCGGTCGAAGCGGCCCGGACGCAGGAGCGCCGGGTCGAGGATGTCGGGGCGGTTGGTGGCGGCGATCAGGATGACGCCGCCCTTCACGTCGAACCCGTCCATCTCGACGAGCAGCTGGTTGAGCGTCTGCTCGCGCTCGTCGTGACCGCCGCCCATGCCGGCGCCGCGGTGGCGGCCGACGGCGTCGATCTCGTCGACGAAGACGATCGCCGGGGCGTTCGCCTTGGCCTGCTCGAAGAGGTCGCGGACCCGGCTGGCGCCGACACCGACGAACATCTCCACGAAGTCGGAGCCGGAGATCGAGTAGAACGGCACGCCCGCCTCGCCCGCGACGGCGCGCGCGAGGAGCGTCTTGCCCGTACCGGGCGGACCGTAGAGCAGGACACCCTTGGGGATCTTGGCGCCGACGGCCTGGAACTTCGCCGGTTCCTGGAGGAACTCCTTGATCTCGTGGAGCTCCTCGACGGCCTCGTCGGACCCCGCCACGTCGGCGAAGGTCGTCTTGGGGGTGTCCTTGGTGATCAGCTTGGCCTTGGACTTGCCGAACTGCATGACCTTGGAGCCGCCGCCCTGCATCTGGTTCATCAGAAACAGGAAGACGACCACGATGAGGACGAAGGGGAGCAGCGAGAGCAGGATCGAGACGAACGGGGACTGCTTCGACGGCGAGATGGTGTAACCCTTCTCGATGTCGCCGTTCTCGAACTTCTGCTGGAGCGTGTCGGCGAGCTCGACGCCCTGGTTGCCGATGTAGCTCGCCTGGAACTTGCTGCCGTCCTCGCCCTGGAGCTTCTGGCCCTTCTTCAGCTCGACCTTGAGGATTTGTTCGTCACCGGTGGTCAGCTTGGCCTGCTCCACCTGGTTCTTACTGATCGCCTGGACCACCTTGGCGGTGTCCACCGTCTTGTAGCCGCCCGACGAGCCGACGACCTGCATCAACACGACCACGGCGAGGACGGCCAGCACGATCCACATGACCGGCCCACGGAAGTATCGCTTCACGTCCATCCACACGGAGCGAAGTCGCTCCGTTCCTCCTGCCCAGTAGTGAAATGCTGCTGTTTGAAAAGAGTGTTCTTCGGACGGTACCCCAGCATGGGCACCGGCGACCGCTGGGTGCGGCGGAGAAACCTGCTTTCAGAGCTTCAACGCCCCGAAGGCGATGAGGGTTCCCGCGCGTTCGGGCGAGGGTCAGCCGCCGTAGACGTGCGGCGCGAGGGTGCCGACGAAGGGCAGGTTGCGGTACTTCTCCGCGTAGTCCAGCCCGTAGCCGACGACGAACTCGTTGGGGATGTCGAAGCCGATCCACTTCACGTCGATGGCGACCTTCGCGGCGTCCGGCTTGCGCAGCAGGGTGCAGACCTCCAGCGAGGCCGGTTCCCGGGAGCCCAGGTTGGACAGCAGCCAGGACAGCGTCAGGCCGGAGTCGATGATGTCCTCGACGATCAGGACGTGCTTGCCCTTGATGTCGGTGTCCAGGTCCTTGAGGATCCGGACGACACCGGAGGACTGGGTGCCCGCGCCGTACGAGGAGACGGCCATCCAGTCCATCGTGACGGGGGTGGACAGCGCGCGCGCCAGGTCCGCCATGACCATCACCGCGCCCTTGAGGACGCCGACGATCAGCAGGTCCCTGCCCGCGTACTCCGCGTCGATCTTCGCGGCCAGCTCGACGAGCTTCGCGTCGATCTCTTCCTTGGTGAGGAGCACCGACTGAAGGTCGGTACCCATGTCCTTCTCGTTCACCCACGTCTCTTTCTGTGCTGCCGACGCCCTGCCCGCCGGTCCGGGCGGACCCGGACCGGCGGCGGTTCGTCCGCACTTCAGCCGCTCGCGCGTCAGCTCTGCCGGATGACCAGTCTGCCACCCTGCCGCTGGGCCTCGACGCGGCCGGGCAGGTTGATGGCTCGCTGGCCGCGCCAGCCGGTGATCAGGCGGTCGATTTCCTCGATGTGCCGGGCGAAGAGGGAACCGGCGGGCGCCCCGGCCTCGATGACGGCCCGGCGCAGCACCCGGCGGCGTACCGCGGGCGGCAGGGCGTAGAGGCCCGCGCACTCCAGGCCGCCGGTCTCGTCCCGTACGGACAGCTCGGCCTCGGCGGCCCAGGTGTCCAGGGCGTCGGCGTCGTCGCGGGAGAGCTGGGCGGTCCGGGCGAGGGCTTCGACGACGCCTTTGCCGAGCGCCTTCTCCAGGGCGGGCAGGCCCTCGTGGCGGAGCCGGGAGCGGGTGTAGGCGGGGTCGGTGTTGTGCGGGTCGTCCCAGACGGGGATCGACTGGACCAGGCAGGCCTTGCGGGCGGTCTGGCGGTCGAGCTGGAGGAAGGGGCGGCGGTAGCGGCCGGCGGGTCCGGAGGCGGCGGCCATGCCGGAGAGCGAGCGGATGCCGGAGCCGCGGGCGAGGCCGAGGAGGACCGTCTCGGCCTGGTCGTCGCGGGTGTGGCCGAGGAGGACGGCGGCGGCGCCGTGGCGTTCGGCGGCGGCGTCCAGCGCGGCGTAGCGGGCGTCGCGGGCCGCGGCCTCGGGGCCGCCGTCGCGTCCGACGTGCACGGCGACGGCCTCGACGGGGTCGAGGTCCATGGCGGCGAGCCGGGCGACGACCTCGGCGGCGCGCAGGTCGGATCCGTGCTGGAGGTTGTGGTCGACGGTGATGCCGCCGGCCCGGACGGAGAGCTTGCGGGCCTCGAACGCGAGGGCGGAGGCGAGCGCCATGGAGTCGGCGCCGCCGGAGCAGGCGACGAGGACGAGCGGGGCGTCGGGGCGCTCGGGGAGGGCGGTCCGGCCGGGGAGGGCCGGGGCGCCCGCGGCGCCGGCTTCGGCGTAGCGGGGGCGGGCGGCGGGCGCGGGGGGCCTGGCCGCTCCGGCGGGCCGGTGGGGGTCGGCGTGCCGGTGGAATTCGGTGAGGACGTCGTGGAGTACGCGGCGGACCGCCAGGCGTATCGCCGCGACCGCAGGATGGGGACCCATGTCCGGTGCCCTTCGTGGAGTTCGGGAGGTGCGTCGAGCGCCGGAACGCGGGAGTCCCGTCACTCAGAGTGCGTCGATGGTGACAGAGGCAAGCTGTTCATCGAGCATTGCACGCCTTCCCATGCCCCTATGGTCCCTCGGATGGGTGATTAGGGGGCGAATTCCGGTCCCCGGGGAGTATCCGCGCCGCCCGATGGTCAGGATTCGGCCTTACGGTGCACGCGCGCGACCCAGTCGGCGGGCCGGGCGATCTCGGCCTTGGTCGGGAGGGTGTTGGGCGAGGTCCAGACCCGGTTGAAGCCGTCCATGCCGACCTCGTCGACGACCGACCGGACGAACTTCTCGCCGTCCTTGTACTGCCGGAGCTTGGCGTCCAGGCCGAGGAGCTTGCGCAGGGCCTGGTCGAGGCGTCCGGCGCCGCGGGCCCGGCGCTGCTGGAACTTCTCCCGGATCTCGGCGACGGAGCCGACGACCTCGGGGCCCACGCCGTCCATCACGTAGTCCGCGTGCCCTTCGAGCAGGGACATGACGGCGGTGAGCCGGCCGAGGATCTCGCGCTGGGCGGGGGTCTGGACGACGTCGACGAGGCTGCGGTCGTCCCGGTCGCCCTCCTCGCCCTCGGGGCGGCCGCCGGAGAGGGACTGGGCCGCCTCGCGGAGCCGTTCCACGAAGGTCGCCGGGTCGACGTCGGTCTCGTCGAGGAACGTCTGGATCTCGCCCCGGAGGTGGTCGCGGAGCCAGGGCACGCCGGTGAACTGGGTGCGGTGGGTCTCCTCGTGGAGGGCGACCCAGAGCCGGAAGTCGTGCGGGGCGACGTCCAGTTCGCGTTCGACGTGGACGATGTTGGGGGCGACGAGCAGCAGGCGTCCGCCGCCGGTCGCGGAGGCGGGCAGCTCGCGGGTGGCGGGGGCGAAGGTCTCGTACTGGCCGAGCACCCGGGAGGCGAGGAACGACAGCAGCAGGCCCAGCTCGACGCCGGTGACCTTGCCGCCGACCGCGCCGAGGACGGCGCCGCCGGGTCCGCCGGGGCGGCGGCTCTCCATCTTGGTGAGCAGGGGCTGGAGGAGTTCGCGGAAACCGGCGACGTTGGCCCTGATCCAGCCGGGGCGGTCCACGACGAGGACGGGGGTGTCCTCGGGCTCGGTCCCCTCGGGGATCATCCGGGTGAAGAGCCGGACGTGCTCCTCCGAGGCCTTGGCGTGCCGCCGCAGCTCCGCGACGACGGCGCGGGCCTCCTCGCGGCTGATGTCGGGCCCCGGCCGTACGAGCCGGGTCGCGGTCGCCACCGCGAGATTCCAGTCGACCATCTCGGCACCACCGATGCTCGTCATGCGTCAACCGTACGTGAGCCGGTCGCCCGGTGGTGGGGTCTTGTGCGGCTCTTCGGGTGCCGTGCCGCTTCAGCCGCGCTGTCCGGCCAGGGCGGTGGCCAGGGCGTCGAGGGCCGGTTCGGCCTCGGCCGCCGAGCTGCTGCCGGAGGCGAGGAAGGCGAAGGCGAGGAGGCGGCCCCGGGGGTCGACGACGGTTCCGGCGAGGGAGTTGACGCCGCTGAGGGTGCCGGTCTTGGCGCGGATCAGGCCGGTGCCTCCGGCGGCCTCCTCGTAGCGTCCGTCGAGGGTGCCGGTGAATCCGGCGACCGGGAGACCGGTGAGCGCGGGGCGCAGTCCGGGGCGCTCGGGGTCGGCGGCGCGGGCGAGGAGGGCGGTGAGGAGGGCGGGGGTGACCTTGTCCTTGCGGTCCAGGCCGCTGCCGTCGGCGAGGCGGGCGCCCGCCACCGGGACCTGGAGCTTCTTCAGTTCGTTGGTGACGGCGCGGCGGGCTCCGGCGAAGTCGGCGCTCTCGCCCTTGGCGATGGCGGTCTGCCGGGCGAGGGCCTCGGCGATGTCGTTGTCGCTGTTGGTGAGGGTGCGCTCGACGAGGGCGGAGAGCGGGGCGGAGTCGTGGGTGGCGACCGTGCGGGCCTTGTCGGCCGCGCGGGCCTCGCGGGGTGCGCCGGTGACCTTGACGCCCGCCTTCATCAGCTCGGCGGCGAAGGCGCGGGCGGCGTCGTCGGCGGGGTCATCGGAGCGTTCGGCGGGGCCGCGGTCGGTGCCGTCGGTGCGGCCCTCGTCGACCATCAGGGCGGTGACGGGCGCGATGTTCTCGTTGGGGCTGATCGGGTGGAGCACGGGGCCGGTGTAGCGGGAGGTGTCGTAGGCGAGCCGTACGGAGTCCTCGTCCTTCTCGCGCAGGGCCTTCGCCGCGTCGGTGGCCATCGAGCGCAGGGCGGCCCTGCTCAGGGTGGGGTCGCCGCCGCCGACGAGGGTGAGGGTGCGGGCGTCGGGGGAGAGCGCGACGGTGGTGGCGATGCGGTGGTCGGGGCCGAGGGCGGAGAGCGCGGCGACGGTGGTGGCGATCTTGACCGTGGAGGCCGGGGTCATCGGGGTGGTGGCGCCCCGCCCGTACAGCTGCTCGCCGGTGGCGGTGTCGACGACGGACGCGGCGACCTTGTCGCCGAGCGCGGGCACGCCGATGAGCGGGGCGAGGGTGCCCTTGAGGCCCGCGGGGTCCTGGGGGGTGCCCTCGGCCGCGGTGGAGAGGGCGGGGAGGACGGGCGGGGCGCTGGGGGCGGGGCGGGTGCCGTCGGGCGTGGAGCGGCCGTGATGTGCGCCACCTGTCGAGTCCGCGGCGGCTGCCAGCTCCCGCTCGGCCTTACGCTGACCGTTGTCCCAGGGGCCGGCGGCGAGGACGGCGCCGGTGGCGACGACCAGGCCGAGCGCGGCGGAGCCTGCGACGAGCCGCCAGGGCTGCGAGCCGTCACGTCCCTTCGTGATCCTCTTCAGCCCGCCCCAGGGGTCCGACGGGCGCTTCGACGGTTCTTCCACCGGCTCGGCCACCGTTGACCAGCCCCTTTCGCGAGCACTCTTCTGCGTGGGGGACACTTAATCACCAGTCGTATGTGTTGATCATGGAGGAGCCACCCGTGGAGTTCGACGTCACCATCGAGATCCCGAAGGGTTCGCGGAACAAGTACGAGGTGGACCACGAGACCGGTCGGATCCGCCTGGACCGTCGACTCTTCACCTCGACCAGCTACCCGGCCGACTACGGCTTCGTCGAGAACACCCTCGGCGAGGACGGCGACCCGCTGGACGCGCTGGTCATCCTGGACGAGCCGACCTTCCCCGGCTGCCTCATCAAGTGCCGCGCCATCGGCATGTTCCGGATGACCGACGAGGCGGGCGGCGACGACAAGCTGCTGTGCGTCCCGGCCTCGGACCCGCGGGTGGAGCACCTGCGCGACATCCACCACGTGTCGGAGTTCGACCGCCTGGAGATCCAGCACTTCTTCGAGGTCTACAAGGACCTGGAGCCGGGCAAGTCCGTCGAGGGCGCCGACTGGGTCGGCCGCGCCGAGGCGGAGGCCGAGATCGAGGCCTCGTACAAGCGTCTTGAGGCTCAGGGCGGCGCGCACTGACGTCATCCTTCCGGTTCCGTTTGTGAGCCGGCCGGCGGTACGGGAACGGGCGGTACACCTGCGTGGGTGTGCCGCCCGTCGCGCTGTGTGCATCGCCTCGTCATCCGGGACTCATGTCGGTGGCCATACTGGGCAGACGTGCGCCCGGGAAGATCAGCCGAGGAGGAACGAGGTCGAGTGGTGGCGGAATCGGGGGGTCCTGAGGACCAGAAGCCCCAGTCCGACGAGGCACGCAGCGCCTTCGCCCCGCCCGCGGGGACGATGCAGCCGGTGTCGCCGCCCGAGGAGGACCATCCGACATCGGAGTTCGCCGTCCCGAGCGGGGTGGTGTCCGACGCGGGCGGCACGGCGTCCGCGGGCCACGGCTCCGTGGGCGGTTCGAACTCCGACACGTTGAGTTCCGCTTTCACCCCGCCGAGCAGTTACTCGGCGCGGCAGTCGCCGCCCGCGTTCACCCCGGCGCAGGGCATTCCGATGGTCAAGCTGACCAAGGAAGCACCCTGGCAGGACCGGATGCGCACGATGCTGCGGATGCCGGTGACCGAGCGTCCGGCCGCGGAGACCGTGCAGCACACCGGGGACGAGACCGGTCCGGCCGTTCCGCGCGTGCTCGACCTGACGCTGCGTATCGGGGAGCTGCTGCTGGCGGGCGGTGAGGGCGCCGAGGACGTCGAGGCGGCGATGTTCGCGGTGACCCGGTCCTACGGGCTGGACCGCAGCGAGCCGACGGTGACGTTCACCCTGCTGTCCATCTCGCACCAGCCGTCGCTGGTCGACGACCCGGTGACGGCGAGCCGTACGGTACGCCGCCGGGGCACCGACTACACCCGGCTGGCGGCGGTGTTCCAGCTGGTGGACGACATCACCAGCGAGGACGCCGAGGTGTCCCTGGAGGAGGCCTACCGGCGGCTCGCGGAGATCCGCAGGAACCGCCACCCCTACCCGGGCTGGGTGCTGACCGCGGCGGCCGGACTGCTGGCCGGTTCGGCCTCGGTGCTGGTCGGCGGTGGACCGCTGGTGTTCCTGGTGGCGGCGGCGGGCGCGATGCTCGGCGACCGGCTGGCCTGGCTGTGCGCCGGGCGGGGGCTGCCGGAGTTCTACCAGTTCATGGTCGCCGCGATGCCGCCCGCCGCGATGGGGGTGGCGCTGACGCTGACCCACTCGACGGACGTGCGCCCCTCCGCGGTGATCACCGGTGGGCTGTTCGCGCTGCTGCCGGGGCGGGCGCTGGTGGCGGGGGTGCAGGACGGGCTGACCGGCTACTACATCACCGCCTCCGCCCGGCTGCTGGAGGTCATGTACTTCTTCATCGGGATCGTCGCGGGTGTGCTGATCGTGCTCTACCTGGGGTTGCAGCTGGGGGCGCAGCTCAATCCGGAGGCCCGGTTCACCGAGTACCACAACCCGGAGGCGCAGATCCTCGCGTCGATGGCGCTGAGCCTGGCCTTCGCGATCCTGCTCCAGCAGGAGCGGTCCACCGTGCTGGCGGTCACCCTGAACGGCGGGGTGGCCTGGATCATCTTCGGGGCGATGGCCCGGACCGGGAACATCTCGCCGGTGGCGGCGACCGCGGTGGCGGCCGGTCTGGTGGGCCTGTTCGGCCAGTTGTTCTCGCGCTACCGCTTCACCTCATCGCTGCCGTACATCACGGCGGCGATCGGGCCGCTGCTGCCCGGTTCGGCGACGTACTTCGGTCTGCTGGGCGTGGCGCAGAACGAGCTGGTCGCCGGGCTCGCCTCGCTGACCACGGCGGTCGCGACGGCACTGGCCATCGCGATCGGGGTGAACCTGGGGAGCGAGATCTCCCGGCTGTTCATGGGGGCGCCCGGTGCGGTCGGCGGCGCCCGCCGGGCGGCGAAGCGCACCCGCGGCTTCTGACCCGGCCGGTAGGCGGGGCCGGGCGCCGCGGCCGGTACGCGGGGCGGAGGGCGGTGGCCCCGCCCGTACGCGGATACGGACACGGGAAGAGCCCCTCCCCCGGGTGTCGTGGGGCGAAGCTCTTCCCGTGCGTACCAGCTCGTGCGTATGAGAGGGGGGTCAGCGCTTGGCGTGGCGGCCGCGCTGGCCGGGGGCCGGAGGGCCGACGGGGCCGTCCGGCGTCTCGGCGGCGGCCTTCTTGGACTGGCTGCGGGCCCGGAGGACCTCGATCACGATCGGCAGCACGGAGACCAGCACGATCAGGATGAGGATCTTCTCGATGTGCTGGTGCACGAAGTCGATCTTGCCGAGGAGCGCGCCGAGCACGGTGACGCCCACGCCCCAGAGCAGGGCGCCGATGATGTTGTAGATGACGAACAGGCGGTAGTTCATCCGGCTGACGCCCGCGATGATCGGCGTGAACGTGCGGACGATGGGCACGAAGCGGGCCAGGACCAGGGACTTCGGCCCGTGCTTCTCGAAGAAGGCGTGGGCCTTCTCCACGTTCTCCTGCTTGAAGAGGCGGGAGTCCGGGCGCTTGAAGAGGGCGGGGCCGACCTTGCGACCGAAGAGATAGCCCACCTGGTCGCCGAGGATCGCGGCGATGGCGATCAGGGTGCAGACCAGCCAGAGCGGGTACTTCAGCTGTCCCGTGGTGACCAGGAGACCCGTGGTGAACAGCAGGGAGTCGCCGGGGAGGAAGAAGCCGATCAGGAGTCCGGACTCGGCGAAGACGATGAGGAGCAGGCCGGGGAGGCCGAACGTGTTGAGCAGATAGTCCGGGTCCAGCCAGCTCGGGCCGAGCGCAAGCGTATTCAAGGGTCCGGGCTCCAGGATGAGGTGTGCGATGACGGCTGCGTAGCCACCCAAGCTACCAACGCCCGGTGTATGCCTCTGGTTCCAGTGGCGCACAGCGGGCATGCGCATCCTACGGAGCGGCCCGAAGCTGATCACAGGAGGTGCCACGGACATGGGCATTGAGGAATTCGGCGGCGGTCAGACCGCCCAGGCGGATGTACTGGTCGTCACCACGAACGACGTGCCGGGCTACCAGGTGACGGAGGTCATCGGCGAGGTCTTCGGGCTGACCGTCCGCTCGCGCCATCTCGGCAGCCAGATCGGTGCCGGGCTGAAGTCGATGATCGGCGGCGAGCTGAGGGGGCTGACCAAGACGCTGGTGGAGACCCGCAACCAGGCGATGGAACGGCTCGTGGAGCAGGCGCGGGCCCGGGGCGCCAACGCGGTCCTGATGATGCGCTTCGACGTGACCGAGGCGCAGGACGTCGGCACGGAGGTCTGCGCGTACGGCACGGCGGCGGTGATCAGCAAGGGGTGACGCGGGCGGACGGCGGGGCAGCTATGCGGCTTTTGCCCGATCGGTGACTCTATGGTGAGCCGGTGGCTGCCCCTGAACCCCCCGCGCCCCCGCCGCCCGCTCCCCCGCTCCCGGCGGCCACCCCGGCCCGGCGGCTGCTGCCGCTCGTGCCGCCCGCGCTCGGCGTGGGAGTGGCCTGCGCGCTGATCCTGCTCGGGGTCAGCGTGCTGGCGGAGCGGCTCCAGGACGTGCTGTGGGGAAGCCTTCCGGACGCGCTCGGCGTCGGCCGCTTCTCCGCGCTGTGGATGATCGTGATGCTCACCGCGACCGGGCTCGCGGTGGGTCTCGTCCTGCGGGCCGTCCCCGGGCACGGCGGGCCCGACCCGGCCACCACCGGACTGGTCGACGCCCCGATGCGGCCCGGTGTCGTCCCCGGGCTGCTCCTGGTGACCGTGCTGGCGCTGGCGGGCGGGGTGAGCCTCGGGCCGGAGAACCCGATCACCGCCGCCAACATCGCCCTCGCCTTCTGGCTGGGCCGCCGTGCCGCGCCCGGGGCGCCCGCCGAACTGTGGGTGGCGCTCGCGTCGGCCGGAACGATCGGGGCCCTGTTCGGCACCCCGGTCGCGGCCGCGCTGATCCTCTCCGAGGCGCTGGCCTCCCAGCCGGGCCCCGGGGCGTTCTGGGACCGGCTGTTCGCTCCGCTCGCGGCCGGTACGGCGGGGGCGCTGACCATGTCGCTGATCGCGGAGCCCAGCTTCGGCCTCTCCCTGCCCGGCTACTCCGATCCGCGCTGGGGCGATCTGGCGGCCGCCCTCGTGATCGCCCCGGCGGGCGCGCTGCTCGGCCTGCTCGCGGTGTACGCCTTCCCCTGGGCGCACCGGGTGTTCACCGCCCTGCGGCATCCGGTGCTCGCGCTGACGCTCGGCGGCCTGGCACTGGGGCTGCTCGGGGCGCTGGGCGGCCGGCTGACCCTCTTCAAGGGGCTGGAGGAGGTCAAGGAGATCGCCGGGGACCCGGAGGGCTGGTCGGCGGGCGCGTTCGTGGGGATGGCCGTGGTGAAGGTGGCCGCCCTGGTGACGGCGGCGGCCTGCGGCTTCCGGGGCGGGCGGATCTTCCCGGCGGTCTTCGCGGGGGTGGCGCTCGGGCTCGGCGCGCACGCCCTGGTCGACGCCGTGGCACCGGCGCTCGCGGTCTCCTGCGCGGTGCTGGGGATGCTGCTCGCCGTCACCCGGCAGGGCTGGGTGAGCCTGTTCACGGCGGCGGTGCTGGTGGGCGACGCGGGGGTGCTGCCGCTGCTGTGCGCGGCCGTGCTGCCCGCGTGGCTGCTGGTCACCGGGCGGCCCCTGATGCAACTGGACGGGGACGGCGCGCCGCTGCGGTGAGGCGTACGGGGCCGGGGCGGGCCCCGTCCGGCGCGCCGGACGCCGTGAACATCCGTATCGTCGGCTTCGTCACCAAAGAGCCAGCATCCGCTGGTGTGCCGCGCTGCTCCGCCGGAGGTCCCGTATGTCCACGCCCGTCAACGTCGCCGTCGTCTACTACTCGTCCACCGGCACCATCGCCGCCATCGCGAAGGCGATGGCCGAGGACGCGGAGCGGGCGGGGGCGCGGGTGCGGCTGCGCCGGGCGGCGGAGCTCGCCCCGCGGTCCGCCATCGACTCCAACCCGGCGTGGGCCGAGAACCTGGCCGCGACCGCCGACATTCCCGAGGTCTCGCCGGACGACATGGTCTGGGCGGACGCGGTGATCTTCGGCTCGCCGACCCGCTACGGGAACATCGCCGCCCAGCTCAAGCAGTTCATCGACACCCTCGGCGGGCTGTGGCAGGCGGGGCAGCTCTCCGACAAGGTCTACAGCGGGTTCACCTCCTCCTCCACCACCCACGGCGGCCAGGAGACCACGCTGCTCGCGCTCTACAACACGATCCACCACTTCGGCGGCATCCTCGTCACCCCCGGGTACACCGACGCCACGAAGTTCGTCGACGGCAACCCGTACGGCACCTCGCACGTCGCCGGGCAGGGCGACATCCCGGTCGGTGAGCAGACCCTGACCGCGGCGCGGGTGCAGACCGAGCGGGTCGTGAAGTTCACCCGGGCCATCAAGGCGGGCCTGGCCGCCGAGGCCTGAGGCACCCGCCGACCCGGATACCGGCCCCGTCCGTCCGGGGCCGGTCCCGTCCGCCGAGAGAAGGGTCTCCCCCATGCCGCTCCACCGTGGTGCCCACCCGGACCGGGACGAGCCCTCCGAGGAGCGGCGCCGGCTCGCCCTCAACCCCTTCTACGGGGCGGCCGACCCGGCCGCCGCGATGACCACCGCGCCGCCCACCCACCGGCTCCCCGACGGGCCGCTGCCGCCGCTGACGGCGTACCGGCTGGTCCACGACGAGCTGATGCTCGACGGCAACTCCCGGCTCAACCTGGCGACCTTCGTCACCACCTGGATGGAGCCGCAGGCCGGGGTGCTGATGAGCGAGTGCCGGGACAAGAACATGATCGACAAGGACGAGTACCCGCGCACCGCCGAGCTGGAGCGGCGCTGTGTGGCGATGCTCGCCGAGCTGTGGAACGCCCCCGACCCGGCGGCGGTCGTGGGGTGTTCGACGACCGGGTCGAGCGAGGCGTGCATGCTGGCCGGGCTCGCCCTCAAGCGCCGCTGGGCCAAGCGGAACGCGGACCGCTATCCGGCGACCGCCCGGCCCAATCTGGTGATGGGCGTCAACGTGCAGGTCTGCTGGGAGAAGTTCTGCGCCTTCTGGGAGGTGGAGGCCCGGCAGGTCCCGATGGAGGGCGGGCGCTTCCATCTCGACCCGCAGGCCGCCGCCGAACTGTGCGACGAGAACACCATCGGGGTCGTCGGCGTCCTCGGCTCCACCTTCGACGGGTCCTACGAGCCGGTCGCCGACCTGTGCGCCGCCCTGGACGCCCTCCAGGAACACACCGGCCTCGACATCCCGGTCCACGTCGACGGGGCCTCCGGGGCGATGGTCGCCCCCTTCCTCGACCCGGACGTGGAGTGGGACTTCCGGCTGCCGAGGGTGTCCTCCATCAACACCTCGGGCCACAAGTACGGGCTGGTCTACCCCGGGGTCGGCTGGGCGCTGTGGCGCTCGGCCGAGGAGCTGCCGGAGGAGCTGGTCTTCCGGGTCAACTACCTGGGCGGCGACATGCCGACCTTCGCGCTGAACTTCTCCCGGCCCGGGGCGCAGGTGGTCGCGCAGTACTACACGTTCCTGCGCCTCGGCCACGACGGCTACCGGGCGGTCCAGCAGGCGTCCCGGGACGTGGCCCGCGGGCTCGCCCGTGCGGTGGAGGAGCTGGGCGACTTCCAACTGCTCACCCGGGGGGACGAGTTGCCGGTGTTCGCCTTCACGACGAACGAGGACGTCCACGCGTACGACGTCTTCGACGTCTCGCGGCGGCTGCGGGAGCGCGGCTGGCTGGTGCCCGCCTACACCTTCCCGGCCAACCGGCAGGACCTGTCGGTGCTGCGGGTGGTGTGCCGCAACGGGTTCTCCTCGGACCTGGCGGCGCTGCTGGTGGAGGACCTCACACTGCTGCTGCCCGAACTGCGCTCCCAGCGGCACCCGTTGAGCCACGACCGGTCGGCGCCGACGGCGTTCCACCACTAGACGGCCCCCACCGGTCCCGGTTCTGTGACAACCGCGCCGGAAGCGGGGCGGGGTGCTTTCGCGCTGCTGTAGTTTCCTGCCATGTCCACGAGCAAAGACATGGAGAACCCCGACACGCGGTTCTCCGCGTTGCTGGGGAGCGCGGCACGGCTTCCGGGCGTACGGATCGACCGCGCGGCGTATCTGCGGCGGGCGCTGGCCCGGCACTGCTCGGAGGCGGAGGTCCGCCGGGCGATCGAGCTGAGCCCCGCGGCGGCGGGCATCCCGCTCGCCGTCCTGGACCGGGTGGCCGACGAGTCCATCACCTACGAGACGGCCAAGGCGAGCGCCCTGTCCGCGGCGGCCGGGATGCCCGGTGTGCTGGCGCTGCCCGCCACCGTGCCCGCCGACCTGGCGCAGTACACGGGCCATGTGCTGCGCATCGCGCAGAAGTTGGCCTACCTCTACAGCTGGCCCGATCTGTTCGCCGAGGACGCCGACCTCGACGACGCGACCAGGAGCGTGCTGACGCTCTTCGTCGGCGTGATGTTCGGTACCCAGTCGGCGAACGCCGCGGTGGGGAAGGTCGCGACCATGATGTCGCGGGAGGTCGCCAGGAAACTGCCGCAGCGGGCCCTCACCCAGGGGGTCGTCTACCCGGTGGTGAAGAAGGTCGCCGGTTATCTCGGGGTCGAGATGACGAAGCAGACCTTCGCCAAGTCCGTCTCCAAGGCCATTCCCGTCGTGGGGGCCGTGGTCTCCGGCGGGCTCACCCTCGCGACCTTCCGCCCCATGGCGAAGCGGCTGAAGAAGCACCTCTCCGGCCTGGACCTCGCCAGGCCCGCGCCCGGGGTGGTGATCGGGGAGGTCGTCGCCGTCCACGACTCCCCGGTCACCCGCCGGGGCCGGGGCCTGTGACGTACGGCCGGCCGGGCCCCGTCACCGGCTCAGCCGGGCGAACTTCCCCACCGCCAGCGGGAAGAACACCGCGATGATCGCCATCGGCCAGAGCACCGCCAGGAGCTGGGCGTTCTCCGCCGCCCAACTGCCGGTCGCGCCGCCCGGGTTGCCGAACAGCTCCCGTACGGCGGTGGCGGTCGCCGACATCGGGTTCCACTCGACCACCGCGCCGAGCCAGCCCGGCATGGAGGCGGGGGTGGCGAAGACGTTGGAGAGGAAGCCGACCGGCCAGACCAGGATCTGGACGGCGGAGACCAGCTCCGGCCTGCCCGCCACCATCGCGAGGTGGATGCCCACCCACAGCATCGCGAACCGCAGCAGGAGCAGCAGCCCCACCGCGCCCAGCGCGGCCGCCGCCCCGTGGTGCCAGCGCCAGCCGACCGCGTAGCCGACCCCGGTCATCACCGCGAGGGCGGCGACCGACTGGAGCATGTCCGCGGCACTGCGGCCCACCAGCACCGCGCCCGGGACCATCGGCATCGAGCGGAAGCGGTCGACGACCCCCTTGCCGAGGTCCTGGGTGACCGCGAGCATCGTGCTCTCCAGGCCGAAGGCCATGGTCAGCGCGAGCATCCCGGGCACCAGGAACTCGGTGGGATCGCCCTCCACGCCCCGGCCGCCGCCCACCAGATAGGTGAACATCAGGAGCAGCATCACCGGGAACGCCAGGTTGACCAGGACCGCGACCGGCTGCCGGGCCCAGTGCGCCAGTTCGCGCCGGGTCATCGTCCAGGAGTCGGCCAGCGCCCAGCCGAGCCGGGAGCCGCCCTCGCCCGGACCGGGAACCGCCGTCGTCGCCGCGCTCACGCCGCCACCTCCGTCTTCTGCGCCTTCTCCGTACACCGGGTGTCGACGGGCCGCCCGGTCAGGGCCAGGAACACCTCGTCCAGGGTCGGGCGGCGCACCGCGATGTCCTCCGCCTCGATGCCCGCGTCCTCCAGTGCCCGCACCGTCCGGGTCAGGGCCGCCATCCGGTCCGGGGCGGGCGCGCCGATCAGCCGCCGGTCGGGGTCGAGCGTCAGGTCCTCGCCGCCCAGCAGCGCGGCCGCCTCCCCGATCCGGGAGGCGTCGCGCAGGACGACGTCGATCCGGTCGCCGCCGACCCGGGCCTTCAGCTGGTCGGGGGTGCCCTCGGCGACCGCCCGGCCGCCGTCGATCAGGCAGATCCGGTCGGCCAGCTGGTCCGCCTCGTCCAGATACTGCGTGGTCAGCAGCACCGTGGTGCCGCCGCCGACCAGGGAGCGGACTGCTTGCCACACCTCGGCCCGGCCGCGCGGGTCGAGCCCGGTCGTCGGCTCGTCCAGGAACAGCACCTCGGGGTCGGTGATCAGGGACGCGGCGAGGTCCAGCCGCCTGCGCATCCCGCCGCTGTAGTGCCTGACCGCCTTCCGGCCGGTGTCCGCGAGGCCGAACCGCTCCAGCAGCTCGTCCGCCCGGCTACCCGCCCGGCGTGCGCCCAAGTGGTACAGCCGCCCGAACATCTCCAGGTTCTGCCGCCCGCCGAGCTGTTCGTCGACCGCCGCGTGCTGCCCGAGCAGCCCGATCCGCCGCCGCACCTCGCGCGCCCGGGTGCGGACGTCGAGTCCGGCCACGGCGGCCCGGCCCGCGTCGTGGCGCAGCAGCGTCGACATGATCCGCACGGCGGTGGTCTTGCCCGCGCCGTTGGGGCCGAGCACACCGTGCACGGTGCCCCGGGCGACGGCCAGGTCCAGTCCGTCCAGGGCGCGCTTCTCCCCATACCTCTTGCACACGCCGTCCAGGACGATCGCTTCGGTCATGGTCACCGTCACCCTTCCCCAGCTTCGTAGTCAAACTTGACTAGAGGCTCGAAGGTAAACCCCGATCCGGCATTCGTCAAACTTGATTAGTGGCGGCGTCCCGGTCGGTGGCGACTCCCCGGGCGGTCGTGGCGTTCGAGCGCCCGGCGGCTACTCGTCGTCCCCCGGGTCATGGACGCCCGTCGCGAACGGGTTCTCCTCACCCTCCGCGAGCACCCCCACGAAGGGGTCGCCCTCGCCCGCGAAGGTGTACGCGCCGCCCTCGATGCGCTCGATCAGGCCCCGGGTCCACTCCGCGCCGCTGTCCGCCGAGTGCACCCACAGGTTCATGATCTCGCCGATGTGGCCCAGGGATTCGGGTCCGTCCGCGGGGGTGTAGTACTCGGTGACGGACGCCCGCCACTCTCCGATGCCCGCCACCCGCTCCTTCAGCAGCGCGACCGCCTCCGCACGGGGCAGATCGACGATGAACCCGATCGCCGCCGAGAGCACGTCCATGTTCTGGTCGTAGGAACGGATGGCCTGCCGCAGCAGGCCGCGGTACTCCTCCAGGCCCCGGTCCGTCACCTCGTACTCGGTGCGCGGCGGACCCCCCGCGGTGGAGGGCGCGGTCTCGTGCGCGAGCAGCAGTTCCTGCTTCGCCATCTGCTTCAGGGCGTGGTAGATCGACCCGGGCTTGGCGTTGGACCACTCGTGCGCGCCCCAGTACTCCAGGTCGTTGCGGACCTGGTAGCCGTGTGCGCGGCCGTGCATCCGCACGGCGCCGAGGACCAGCAGCCGGATCGCGGACATCGCGCCCCCTTCTCCCTACTCAACTTTGACTAGCATATCCGGCCGAGGGGCGGCGGCCGGAGGGCGGCCGGTGCGGACCGCCGGGGAAGGGCGAGGCGCCCGCTCGGGCACCGCCCGCGTGAGGCGCCGCCTGC
This sequence comes from Streptomyces sp. NPDC101181, assembly GCF_044767975.1. NCBI lineage: Bacteria > Bacillati > Actinomycetota > Actinomycetes > Kitasatosporales > Streptomycetaceae > Streptomyces > Streptomyces sp. NPDC101181. The sequence goes on from NZ_JBIWOX010000023.1 coordinate 78,709, forward strand.
GTAAGGCACCGCCCGCGTAAGGCACCGCCCTCGCGCGCGTCCTCAGAAGGGGAAGACCGAGCGGCCGTGCTGGATGGACATCCACTTCTGGGTGGTGAACGCCTCCACCGCCGCCTCGCCGTTCAGCCGCCCGATCCCGGACGCCTTCTCACCGCCGAACGCGACCAGCGGGTCGTCCTGGACGGTGGAGTCGTTGACGTGGAACATCCCGCTGGCGATCCGCCGCGCGAACCGCACCCCGCGCTCCGCGTCCCGGGTGTGGACGGCGCCGCTGAGGCCGTAGGGGCCCTCGTTGACGATCCGTACGGCCTCCTCCTCGCCGTCGAACGTCATCAGCAGGGCCACCGGGCCGAGGATCTCCTGCGTCAGCAGCGGGGAGTCCTCCGCGAGGCCGGTGAGGACCGTCGGCTCGACGACGTTGCCGAGGGTCCGGCCCCGGACGAGGGCCCGCGCGCCGTCCGCGACCGCGCGGTCGACCAGGGCGCCCAGGGCGTCGGCCTGGAAGGCGTTGATGACCGGGCCGATCCGGGTCTCGGGGTCCCTGGGGTCGCCCGCCTTGAGCGCGGCCGCCTCGGCGGTGAACTTCTCGGTGAACTCCGCAGCCACCGCGCGGTCCACCAGGATGCGGTTGGCCGCCAGACAGGTCTGCCCCTGGTACAGGAACCGGCTGAGCAGGGCCGCCCCGACCGCGTGGTCGATGTCGGCGTCCGCCAGCACCACCAGGGCGCTGTTGCCGCCCAGTTCGAGGATGGTCCGCTTGAAGGACCCGGCGGCGGTGGCGGCGATGTGGCGGCCGACCCGCTCGGAGCCGCTGAACGAGATCACCTTGGGCACGGGGTGCGTGATGAACGCGTCGCCGATCTCGGCGCTGTCGGTGATCACGACGTTGAGCAGCCCGGCGGGCAGCCCCGCGTCCTCGAATATCCGCGCTATGAGCCCGCCGCCCACGACGGGCGCGTTCTGATGGGGCTTCACCACGACCGCATTGCCGAGCGCCAGCGCGGATCCCACCGCCTTCATCGTCACCAGGAAGGGGAAGTTGAAGGCGCTGATCACGCCGACGACCCCGACGGGCAGCCGGTAGAGGCGGTTCTCCCGGCCGTCGCCCACGGCCGGCAGCAGCCTGCCCGTCGGCCGCACGGCCTGGCGGATCGCCTCGCGCAGGAACTCCGCGGCCCCGCGCACCTCGTGGGCCGCGCGCGGCCGGGTGCCGCCCAGTTCGTCGATGATCGCCTCGGCGATCTCCTCGGCTCGCCGCTCGGTGCCGAGCAGGGCGCGTTCGATGACGGCCCGCCGCTCGTAGGGGCTGGTGGCGGCCCACTCGGGCTGGGCGCGCTCGGCGGCGCGGTAGGCCCGGTCGACCTCGGAGGCGGTGGCCACGGTGACGGCGGCGAGTTTCTCACCGTTGTAGGGATTGAAGTCGATGATGTCCCACGAACCGCTGCCGGTCAGCCACTCGCCGTCGATGTACTGGTGGGCCAGTTCACGGAAGAAGGACATGCAATCCCTTACTGCAGGCTGCGCAGACTCCTGATGTCCGGTCATCGTACTGAGAAATCAGGTCAGTTGGAGCAGTCCGCGCAGAAGATCCCGGCTCTCCTCCGAGGAGGGACTGTCCTGCGCGAGACCCGTCATGGCCTTTTCGTACTGCGCGACTTCTTCGGGCTTGTCCAGATAGAGCGCACTCGTCAGCTGCTCCAAATAGACAATGTCCGACAGATCGGATTCCGGAAAACGCAGCATCGTGAATGAGCCGCTCTCACCGGCGTGGCCGCCATGGCTGAAGGGCATCACCTGGAGCGTGATGTTCGGCTGCTCCGACATGTCGATCAGATGCCGCAACTGGGCCCGCATGACCTCGCGCCCGCCGTACGGGCGGCGCAGCGCGGCCTCGTCGAGCACCGCGTGGAAGGCGGGGGCCCGCTCGGAGACCAGGGCCTTCTGGCGCGCCAGGCGCAGGGCGACCCGGCGGTCGATCTCGGCGGGCGGGGCTCCGCGCAGGCCGCGTTCGACGACGGCGTGGGCATACGCCTCGGTCTGGAGCAGCCCGTGCACGAACTGGACCTCGTAGATACGGATGAGGGAGGCGGCGCCCTCCAGACCGATGTACGTCTGGAACCACCCGGGCAGCACATCGCCGTAACTGTGCCACCAGCCCGCGACGTTGGCCTCACGCGCCAGACCGAGGAGGGAGGCGCGCTCCGCCTCGTCCGCGACGCCGTAGAGCGTGAGCAGGTCCTCGACGTCCCTGGCCTTGAAGCTCACCCGTCCCAACTCCATGCGGCTGATCTTCGATTCGGAGGCCCGGATGGAGTAGCCGGCCGCCTCACGGGTGATGCCGCGTGACTCGCGCAGCCTTCTGAGCTGAGAGCCCAGCAGGATGCGCCGCACCACCGATCCACTCGACTCGCCTGCCGACACTGGCCCGACCCTCCCCATCGCCAATCTGACACCGGCTCCCCCCGGAACCCCGGGTGCCGGATTCTGCCACCAAAACGCTTCAGCCCGTACTCATTCGATTACGGAAATGGGAAGACGTCCGGAAAGCTCCGAAACTGCCCCCGGGAAGAAATACCCCACAACCACCACGGTATCGGGCAGGTCCGGCGCGTGCACGTGCATCTGCCCTTGCATCTGCTCTACGCATTCGGAACCATGGTCCTCGCGCACCTGCGTGCTCGTGTTGTGCCGCTGTACCCCCCGCAGTACCGCTACAGGCAGTGCCGCTACAGCCGCGAATCCCGGGAGTGCCTCGTATGGGGACGAATGGATCGACGATGCTCGAACCGTTACGGCGGGGGTTTCCCCCCACCGACCCCTCAGGGGTGGCCGGATCGGCGTCCTGCGCTCTGCCCGCCCGCTACGAAGCGGTGGGCGGGGCACGGAAGTTCACCAGGTCCACGCTGGACCGGTGGGAGCTGGGCGACCGCTTCGACGACGTCGCCCTGGTGGTCTCCGAACTCGTCACCAACGCCCTGCGCCACGCACTGCCCGGTGAGCCGCCGCGCGACTTCCAGGACCCGCCGGTGCGGCTGCACCTGATGCGCTGGACCTCCCGGCTGGTGTGCGCGGTGCGCGACCCCAGCCGGAGGAGTCCGGTGGCGGGCGAGGCGGCGGATTCGGCCGAGTCCGGCCGCGGTCTGTTCCTGGTGGAGTGCGTCAGCGACAGCTGGGGCTGGCACCCCTCTCCCGTACCGGTGGGGGAACCGCCTTCCGGCCCGCACTGCGGCAAGGTCGTCTGGGCCCTTTTCCGGCTTCCGGAAAACCCGGACGCCGCGGTGTAACGGCCCCGGCCCGAACGGCCACCGGAGTCTTTCGCGCGATCAGCCGCCGGTGGCCAGATGGTCGAACTCACCGTCCTTGACGCCGAGCAGCAGCGCCGCTATCTCGGCGGGCGTATAGACGAGGGCGGGCCCGTCGGGGTGGCGGGAGTTCCGCATCGCGACATTCCCTCCGGGAAGTTTCGCGAACTCCACGCAGGAGCCCTGGGAGTTGCTGTGCCTGCTCTTCTGCCAGACGACTCCGCGGAGCTCGGTGGCCGCCATGCCGTTGTACACGTGGTGCACAGGACGCTCCCCGAGTTGCAAGGTGCAAGTGTCAACTAGTCCGGATCATAGCTGTGTTCATATGCCTCTGCATGGGCAGATGCACGTGCACGCGGGGTGTTGCTGTGACTACAGCTTTTCGTGTCCGCGCATCGCTCCGGGGGAGAGACGAACGGCGCTCCTCATTGTCTCCCGATTTACTTGAAGCGAGGGGCAGTTGATGCCGAGCCGATACCGGCGCCTTGGTAACGTGGCGCGGTCTTTCGTCCGAAAAGCAGCAAGGGGGAACCGTACGTGATCAGGTCTTCGCGCACCGGCGTCGTCGTGGCCGCCGCTCTCGCCGCCTCCCTGGCGCTGACCGCCTGCGGCAGCGACGACGAACCGGACGGGAGCCCGGGTGCCGACGCCTCGGCGAGCGCGACGCCCGACGGGGGCAAGGCGTCCGGGGAGCCGACCGGGGGCGGCGTGGACGCCGCCGCGCTGGAGGGCACCTGGGCGGGGCTGACCGACGGCAAGAACGTCACCCTCTCCGTCGCCTCGCGCAAGGTCGCCCTCGTCGCCGACCGGTCCGTCTGCCAGGGCGACGTGAAGGACATGGGCGGTGAGCCGATGCTGCACCTGACGTGCGCGGGCGGCTCCACGGACCGGGTGATGGGCGGGATCGACACGGTCGACGGCTCGAAGCTGGTCGTCTCCTGGGAGGGCGGGATCACGGACACGCTGACCAAGGCGGACCCGGGCAAGCTGCCGTCCGGCATGCCCTCGCTCCCGGACCTGCCGACGCCGTAGGCCTGCCGACGCCGCAGACCTGTCGGCGCCCTGGACCGGCCAGCGCGTGAGGCCGGAGCCTCGGGGCGGTGAGGGCTCGGAATCCTGGGCCGGGCCGGGCCTCAGGTGTGCCGGGGCCGGTCGGCGCGGGTGCTGCTGACCAGGGTGGAGCCGCCGCGTTCGTCCAGGGCGCGGGTGAACTCCTCCAGCGCGTCCAGGAGCAGCGCGGCGCCCCGGTGCACCGGGGCGCCCGCCGACGGAGCGGCCGACGCCGTCGGGGTGTGCGGCACGTCCCACCGGGCCACCGCGTCCGCGACCTCCCGCCAGTCGGGCAGGCGGCGTTCGCGTACCGCCCTGGCGCCCTGTTCGGTGGCCCGGCGCAGCGCCTGGGCCAGGTCGGCGGCGCCCGGCACCGGATCCGCCGACCCCGGGGGCAGATGGGCCTCCAGGACCATCGCGGACCGGCCCAGCTGGGCCAGGGCGTGCTGGGCGTCGGTGGCGGCGGCCCGGGAGATGCCCCGGTGGCGTACGGGTTCGTGCTGGGCGGTCGCCAGGGCCTCCTGCCAGGCGACGCGCGCCTCGCGGGTGGCGATCAGGGCGTCGCGGACGGCCTCGACGTCCCGGGCGGCGGGGTCGGCGTACTGGTCGACCACCGTGGCCGCGTACCGCCCGTCCGCCACCAGCCACTCGGCCAGCCGGTTGCGCAGCCGCGGGGTCTCCCAGGCCGGGTAGACGGCGTACGAGACCATCGCGAGGAGCCCGCCGGCCAGCGTCAGCACGATGCGTTCGGTGACGGTCTGGGACCAGTCGTCACCGGCCATGCCGAGCAGGAAGACGACGTAGGCGGCGACGCAGACCTGGCCGACCGCGTACCCGGTGCGCATCAGCAGGTACATCAGCCCGGCGCAGACCACCGCGAGCAGGGCGGAGAGCCGGGCGCCGGGGTGGGCGGTCTGCACGACGGCGGTGGCCAGCCCGACGCCGACCAGGGTGCCGCCGAAGCGGGCCACGGAACGGGCGTACGTCTGCGAGAACTCGGGGCGCATCACCATCACGGCGGTCATCGGGGCCCAGTAGCCGTGGCCCAGCGGCACGGCCTCGCCCACGAAGTAGCCGCAGACGGCGACCACCGCGACCCGGACGGCGTGGCGCATGATCGCCGAGCCGTGGTGCAGCTCGCGGCGCATCGAGGCCAGCACCACCGGGACCAGCTTCAGCAGCGAGGGCCGGTGCCGGGTGTCCGGCGTGAGATCCGCGGGGACCCCGCTGTCGGTGCCGGTGCCCTCCGCGATCTCCAGCACGTCGTCGAGCAGCGCGGCGAGCCGGTCGGCGGCGCGGCGGGCGGGGCCGACCAGGATGACGTCGTTGTCGGGGGTCTTCAGGACGCCCAGGTCGGTGGCGGAGAGATGGACCGGTTCGCCGTACCGCACCGCCCGCGCGGCGGCGTCCAGGACCGAGCCCGCCGCGCCCAGCAGTTCGTTCACCCAAAGCCGCTCCAGCCCGTCGCCGGGGACCCCCATCGCCGGGTCCGCGAGCGAGGCCAGCACCGGGCGCAGCCGCTCGGCGATGCCCCGGGCCCCGTGCAGTTCGGCGGGGCGGCGGCGGGCCTGACGGGGGGTGACGGCGGCGGCGTTGCGGGCTTTCATCAGCGGCAGCGGGTCGAAGGGTGCGACCGGGTCCTGCCGCAGCCGCCGGGCGTAGTCGGCCTCGGCGGCCAGGGCGTCGGCGAGCGCGTCGCGCTGGGCGCCCCATCGGCGGACCGGGAAGAGGACGATGAGCGCGGCCTGCACGACCCCGCCGATGGCGATCATCGCCGCGTGGGCCGCGGCATCGGCGACCGAGGTGGGCAGGGTGATCGTCACGAGCATGATCGCGACGTTGGAGGAGGCGATGATGCCGCCGGTCGGGCCCGCCGCCCAGGCGAGGCCGGCGAGGAAGGTCCAGAGCCCGAGCAGGCAGAGGAACAGCACGACGTGCGCGCCGCTGACGTAGCCGACGAAGGTCGAGACGGCGAGGCTGGCGCCGGAGACCAGGGCGAGGACCGGGCGCGGGCGCCAGCTGCGCTGGAAGGTGGCGATGGCCGCCTGGAACGCGCCGAACGCGGAGCTGGCCGCGATCTCGGGCCCGAACAGCAGGAGGCTGGCGCCGACGACGAGGGCGAGCCCGGCCGCGCCGCGGAAGGCGATCAGCGGTTCGAGTCGCTGCCGCTCGATCTCCAGCCCCGAGCGGGCGGTCTCCTTCAGCGCCCGGAGCCAGCTCATGGGCCGAGCCTAGCCGGAACAACGGACAAGCCGGACTTACGCCATGATTTCCCCGGGTCCTCGTGGGGGCCCGCTCCGGTGGCCGCCCATCCGGGCGCGGTCGGCGGCGTCGGTCCCGTGGTTCCACCCCTCCCGGTCCACGGCCCCGCGCACCCGGGTCGTCGTGGTCCTCGGGAACATCCGCTCGGCGGTTTCGGTGACGGCGACGTCCCGGGCGGCCAGCACCGGCAGCAGCCCACCGCCCCCGTCCGTGCCCGTACCGGCACCGGCGGCGGCCGTGGCCCGTTCGGCGTCGGCCGCCAGCCTGCCGCCGAGCCGCTGGGCGTACGCCAGCTGGAACGCCTGCCGGAAGGTCTTGGTCCGCTTACGGCCTCCGGCTCGCTGCCCGGCCTCCGCCCTGGTCATCGCCGCTGTCCCCTGCACCAGCAGCGAGGTGAACAGCAGCTCGACCGCCTCCAGGTCCGCCTCGAAGCCGACGACCGTGGAGAAGCCCAGGTCCTCGTTCCACACGGCCCGGCAGCGGTTGGCGGTGGCGACGGCGTCGAGCAGGATCGCCTTGGCGCTCTCGTACGGGGGCTCCACCCCGATCCGGCACGCGCCGGGTGCCGAACCGCCGGGGGTACGGGCGGCCAGCAGGGCCTCGTCGACGCTGTGCCGGGCCATCAGCTCCTGCGCCTTGCCGGTCAGCGCCTCGGCCTCCTCCGGGAAACCGGTCGCCTCCGCCTTGGCCAGCAGCGCCCGGATACGGGTGAGGACGCGGGGCTCGTCGGCGGCGGGCGGCCGGTGCGGAAGGTCGGGGGCGGCGCCGGGCGGCGGACCGACCGGCTCGACGGCGGGCAGCCGCAGCAGCAGCCGGTACAGCTCCAGCAGGTCGGCGGCGTAACGGAACCGGTCGGGCCGGTTGCGCTCCACGGGCTCCGGCAGCCCGGCGAGCTGCCCGGCCCACCGGGGCGGCAGCTCCGCGTAGCGGGCGGTCTCGGCGGCGATCAGCGTCCCGGCCAGCGCCGCCCGCCGCTCGTCCAGCTCCCGGCGGACGAACCGCACCAGGTCGGCGGGTTGCCAGCCGCGCTCCCAGGCCCGCCGGACGAACTCCTCACCGCGCCGGTGCGCCTCGGCGTCGGCGTCCGGGGCGGCGGCGAGCAGGGAGGCCCCGGCGTCCAGGGCGGCGTCGCCCTCGGTGTAGAGCGCCGCCGCACACGCCCGGTCGATCACGGATTCCATCGGGCCAAGGGTAGGCGGGGGCCTGCCCCTCTCCGGGTCCGCCTCCCGGGGGCCTGCCTCCCGGGGTCCGCCTCCCGGGGGCCGCCTCCCGGAGGTCTGCCTCCCGGGGTCCGCCTCCCGGGACGGGCAGCCGGGCGAGGGCTTGGGCCGGGGTTCGGTGGCGGCCGGGGCCCGATGGCCGGGGCCCGGTGCTCGATGGCGGGGGTCCGGTGGCCGGGGCCCGGTCATGTCGTTGCCGGGGTGATGTCAGTGGCGGGTGCCAGACTCGCACCCATGAGCGAACGGTGGGCGCTGGCTCCGGCCGAGGGAGGCGGTGCGCTGCTCGCGCCGCTGGGCCGGGACGGCGCGCCCGCCGGTCCCGTCGTGGCCGAGCCCGACCTCGTGGCGGCGGTGCGCTCGCGCCCCGAGGTGGGGCGCTGGGTGTGGCGGTCCACGGCCGAGGTCTATCCGCGGCTGCTCGCCGCCGGGGTCCGCGTCGAGCGGTGCTACGACATCGAGTGCGCCGAGCTGCTGCTGCTCGGGCACGCCGGGCGGCTCGGCGAGCCTCGGTCCGCGGCCGCCGCTCTGGCCCGGCTGGACGAGGCCCCGGTGCCCCCGGACCCGCCCGCGCGCTCCGCCGAACCGGGCGCGCAGTCCTCCCTGTTCGAGGCGTCGTCGGGGACCGCGGTGCCGATCGAGGGCCTGCTCCGGGTCTACGCGGACCAGTTGCGCCGCCATGACACCGCCCGGCACCCCGACCGGATGCGGCTGCTGACCGCGTCGGAGTCCGCGGGGATGCTCGTCGCGGCCGAGATGCACCGGGCCGGGCTGCCCTGGCGCGCCGACGTCCACCGGGAGGTGCTCGACGGCCTGCTGGGCGAGCGGTACGCGGGCGGCGGCGAGCCCCGCAGGCTGGCCGAGCTGGCGGACGAGGTGTCGGCGGCGTTCGGCAGACGGGTGAGACCCGACCTGCCCGCCGATGTGGTCAGGGCGTTCGCCCAGGCGGGGATCGCGGTGAAGTCGACCCGGCGGTGGGAGCTGGCGGCGCTGGACCACCCGGCGGTCGAGCCCCTGATCGCGTACAAGAAGCTCTACCGGATCTGGACGGCGCACGGCTGGTCCTGGCTCCAGGACTGGGTGCGCGAGGGCCGCTTCCGCCCGGAGTACCAGCCGGGCGGCACGGTCAGCGGCCGGTGGACGACCAACGGCGGCGGGGCCCTCCAGATCCCCAAGGTCATCCGGCAGGCCGTGGTGGCCGACGCGGGGTGGCGGCTCGTCGTCGCCGACGCCGACCAGATGGAGCCCCGGGTGCTGGCGGCGATCTCCCGCGACCGGGGGCTGATGGAGGTGGCCGGTCACGACGGCGACCTCTACACGGCCCTGTCCGACCGGGCCTTCCACGGCGACCGCGAACACGCCAAGCTGGCGCTGCTCGGGGCGGTCTACGGCCAGACCTCCGGGGACGGGCTGAAGAATCTGGCCGCCCTGCGCCGCCGCTTCCCGCTCGCCGTCGCGTACGTCGACGACGCGGCGCGGGCGGGCGAGGAGGGGCGGGTGGTGCGGACCTGGCTCGGCCGGACCAGCCCGCCGGTCGCGGTGGCGGGCCAGGACGAGGAGGCGGGCCTGCCCCAGGAGGACCTGGCGCCGGAGAGCCTCGCGGGGGCCTCCGGCGGCGGCCCGGCCCGCGCCCGGGGGCGCTTCACCCGGAACTTCGTGGTGCAGGGCAGCGCCGCCGACTGGGCGCTGCTGCTCCTGGCCGCGCTGCGCCGGTCGCTCCACGCCCAGGGGCTCCGGGCCGAGCTGGTGTTCTTCCAGCACGACGAGGTGATCGTGCACTGCCCGGCCGAGGAGACCGCCGCCGTCACCGAGGCGATCCGCGCCGCGGGCGAGCTGGCCGGGCGGACCGCCTTCGGCGAGACACCGGTGCGTTTCCCCTTCACCACGGCGGTGGTCGAGCGGTACGCGGACGCCAAGTGAGACACCGCGGCGGGAGGGCCCGGCCGGGTGGACGGGGAAGCCGGAAGGCGTCTCCCCTTCGCCCGGACGCCCGGGTAGGTTCGGCCCCATGCACACAGGGCAACTGCTGGGCTCGGGACGCACCGCCGACGTCTACGCACTCGACGGCTCCTGGGTCCTTCGCCGCTACCGCGACCCGGCCGACACCACGCGGGAGCTCGCGGTGATGGCGTACGTCGGTGCCTTCGGGTTCCCGGTGCCGCGCATCGGGACGCCCGCCGAGGGTGCCCGCCCCACCGACCTGGTGCTCCAGCGGCTGTCCGGCCCCACCATGGCGGAGGCGCTGCTGGCCGGGTCGCTGGACGCGGCCGGGGCGGCCACGCTGCTGGCCCGGCTGCTGCGGGAACTGCACGCGATACCGCCCCGAGTGTCGACGGACCCGGAGGACTGCGTGCTCCACCTGGACCTGCGCCCGGAGAACGTGACGCTGACGGACCGGGGCCCGGTGGTGGCCGACTGGTCCACCGCGGCGGAGGGGCCGCCCGGCCTGGACCGGGCGATGTCGGCCCTGACGCTGGCCCGGACCGCGCTCGACCCGGAGTTCCCGGCCGGCGCCGAGGTCCGCGCCCTGCTGAGGGCGCTCCTCGCGGAGTTGGACGAGGAGGGCGGCGCGTCGCTCACCGACCTGACCCTGGCCCGCACCCGGCAGCAGAAGAGCCCGTACCTGAGCGCGCGGGAGCGGGGCTGCCTGAGGGGTGCGGTGGACCTGGTCATCGGCTGCGCTCCCCGGCGGTGACCGGCTGACCCCTCGGCGGAGAGCCCTGACGCGACCGCGCGGCTGAGACCGCCCCTCCCTCTGGTCTCACGCGCCCTCCCCCACCCTGCCCCGGCCCACGCGGCGGTCCGCCGCTTGACAGCCGTTCCCTCAGAACACCATGATTCCATTAATTGACTAGTGGAATCGCGGGAACGAGGCGAGGCGCGTGACGCAGACGAGCACCCCGAACGGGACTCCGGGACAGGGGACTTCGGGCAACTGGGCGCTGGAGGCCCGCGGAATGGGCAAGCGCTACCGGCGCGGCTGGGCGCTGCGCGACTGCTCCTTCCGGGTCCCGGCCGGACGCATCTGCGGCCTGGTCGGTCCGAACGGTGCGGGCAAGAGCACCCTGCTCGGGCTGGCGACCCGGCAGGTGGAGCCGACCACCGGCACCCTGCGCGTCTTCGGCGTACCGGTCGACGACCCGGCCGTCATGCCCCGGTTCGCCTTCCTGGGCCAGGACAAGCCGCTGTTCAAGGGGTTCACCGTGGCGGAGACTCTGCGGATGGGCGCCGAGCTGAACCCCGGCTGGGACGCGGCGGCCGCCGACCGGATCGTCCGCTCGGGCAACATCCCGGAGCGGGCGCGGGTCGGCACGCTCTCCGGCGGCCAGCGCACCCGCCTGGCCTTCGCGCTCGCCTTCGGCAAGCGACCCGAACTGCTGCTCCTGGACGAGCCGATGGCCGACCTCGACCCACTGGCCCGGGACGAGATGACCACCCTGCTGATGGCCGAGGCCGTCGAGCGCGGCACCACGGTGGTGATGTCCTCGCACCTGCTGACCGAGCTGGAGGACATGTGCGATTACCTGCTCGTCGTCGCCGAGGGCCGCATCCGGATGGCCGGGGACGCCGACGCGCTGGTCCCCGCGCACACGCTGGTCACCGGGGTGGCGCGGGACGGCGCCCCGCCGCCGGAGCTGGACCACCACACCGTGGTCGAGGCCCGCGTGCAGGGACGGCAGTTCCAGGCGATGATCCGCCCCAAGGGTCCGCTCCCGGCCGACTGGGAGCGCGCCGAACCCTCCCTGGAGGAAGTCCTCCTCGCCCATCTCCGCTCCCCGCAAGCGCCCTCCCTCTACACCCAGGGCGCCCGTGTCGAGGCCGAAGGGACCCAGGCCGCATGAGCAGCACCACCACCCTCACCGGGCAGAGGCCCGCCGGGACCGCCCCCGGGCGGCGCCTGCTGCGCGGACTGCCCTGGCTGGTCCTGCGGCAGCACCGCACCGCGCTGATCTGCGTGCTCGGTCTCACCGTGCTGGCCGCGGTCCTCATCGTCTACGAGCGGCACGCGCTCATCCAGCTGCTCGACTCGGCCGACCGGACCGGCAAGGACGTGGGCCAGCCCCTCCAGAACAGCCGGGGATACAACGTCGTCGTCTCCGTCCTCGGCGGGCTGCCGTTCGTCCTCGCGGTCTTCATCGGAGCCCATCTGATCGCGAGCGACCAGGAGAACGGCACCGCGCAGCTGGTCACCACGCAGTCCGTCACCCGCCGGCAGTGGCTGATCGCCAAGCTGGGCCTGGCCTTCACGCTCGCCCTGGTCCCCGGGGTGGTGCTGTCGGCCCTGTTCACCTGGTGGTGGGAACCGCACCGCTCGCACTTCCCCAGCCAGTGGACCGACGGCACGATCTTCGACAACACGGGCCCCGTGCTGCCCGCCTTCCTGCTCTTCCTCACCGCCGCGGGCATCACCATCGGCGCCCTGGTGCGCCGGACGCTCCCGGCGATGGTGGTCACCTTCCTCTTCACCGCCGTCGTCCTGATGCTCTGGGGCGAGGTGCGCCTGCGCCTGGGCTCCACCCAGATGTTCACCTATCCGATGGGCGGCGAACTCCCGGCCCGTCTCGCCGAGTCGTACGAGGTGGACCGCTGGGTCGGCAACGCCGACGGGGAGCTGTTCGGCTGGGGCATGTGCGCCGAGGCCACCGAGAAGGCGTCGGACGCGTGCGTGAAGGAGCACGGCATCGTCAACGACGTCATCGAGTACCTCGACTACAGCCAGATGGCGTCGATGCAGTGGGCGGCCGCCGGTCTGCTCCTCGCCGGAACGGCCCTGTTCACCGCGTTCACCCTGTGGCGGGTCTCGCGCCGGCCGCTGTAGGCGCGGTGCGCGCCCCGTACGTAGAGTGTCGCCCATCGAGCGGAAGGTGAAGTCCGTGGTCATGTTCCGCATCGACCGGCGCAGCGGAGTGGCGACGTACCTCCAGATCGTCCGGCAGGTCGAACAGGCGCTGCGCATGGGGGCGTTGGAGGAGGGCGATCGGCTGCCCACCGCCGCCCAGGTCGCCGCGGCCACCAAGGTCAACCCGAACACCACCCTCAAGGCCTACCGCGAGCTGGAACGCGCGGGCCTCGCCGAAGTGCGCCAGGGCGCGGGCACCTTCATCACCCGCACCCTCGCCCAGCCGCAGTCCGCCCCCGACTCGCCGCTGCGCGCCGCCCTCGCCGACTGGATGGGCCAGGCGCACGCGGAGGGCCTCACCGGCCAGGACGTCGTCGCCCTGTTCCACTCGGCGTTCGAGACGGCGTATCCGGGCGAGGCGGCGGACTGACGGAGACGGGCCCCGCGGCCCCCGCGCTCCGCTCCGCCGACGGAAACGGACGTAGTCCGCCATCAGGTGGCACGGCCTGAGATATGCCCGTAGAACGTGTTGCCGGCAAGGAGATGAGGACCGCCGCGTTCCGGATATCCGGGGTCGGCAAACCCCTGGCAAAACAACTATCCATTAAATCCAAAACGATTCACCAAGGCCGCACTCGGCGGTCTCGGCGGTCTTCACAATCGAGCAGGCCCGTCCCCTTCCGGGACGGGCCTGCTGGTCGTACGCGCTCACGCGGCACGGAGATCCACTCACGCGGCGCGGAGGTCGCGGAAGACACGCGATGACTTGTTCAGGACCAGCCGTTGTCGTCCTGCGGAGTGGCCGGAGCCGGACCGGACCAGCCGTTGTCGTCCTGCGGAGCCGTCAGGGCGGGCGCGGACCAGCCGTTGTCGTCGATGCCCGGACCGGGGGTGGACTCCAGCGCGGAGTGGCCGATAATGAGCGCCAGAGCCGCGACGAAACCGGAGACGACCAGGGCCAGACGAGCAGAGAACGACTGCATGTGGAGTGTCCTTAAGGTGAGAGTCCTGAAAAGGGACAGACAGGGCGTCGCTGTGCTTTGTTACGCGGCTGTGTCAGGTTTGGCCGAGTTCCGGCTGCCGTCGACAACCTCAGCTTGCCGCGATCGAGGACACCCCGGCAGAGCATCCGGCCTGGGTTATTCACGCCTGTCGCAAATACGAAGGGGGAAAAGCGATGGAGCACTTCGAGGAGGGAGCTCCGGCCGCGGAACTGACGCCCGACGGCCTGAGGCTTTATGAGTACGCGTCCGGGGTCGCCTCGTTCACCCCGTCCGAAGCCCACCGCGCGCTCGGCCTGGACGAGGTCCAACTGGCCCCGGCCATCAGGCGACTTGAGGCGCTGCGGCTGTTGCGGCGCGACGCCGACCACCCGGACCGGCTCACCGTGGTCTCACCCCAGTTCGCCGCCGGTCAGCTGCTCTGGCCGATGGAACATCAGATACGGCAGCAGTCGGAGAGCGTCGAGCGGATCAGAAACGCCCTGGCCGCGCTGACCCCCTGCTACCAGAGCGGCCAGCAGCGCCAGCAGGCCAGGGAGGTCGAGCTGCTGACGGACATCGCCGACGTCCGGCGGCTGATCGACCAGCTGACGGACAGCTGCCAGACCGAGGCCCTCCACGTGCAGCCCGGCGGCGCCAGGGACCCCGAGGCGCTGCTCAAGGCGCGCGGCAGCATGGGGCGGTTGCTGGAACGCGGCGTCAGCAGCCGCTCGATCTACCAGCACCCGGCCCGCTACAGCCAGCACACGGTGGAGTTCGCCGAGTGGATGATGGAGCGCGGGGCCGAGGTGCGGACGCTGGCGGACGGCCCCGACCGGATGCTTATTTACGATCGCAAAGCAGCCGTGGTCAGCGTGCAGGGCGACTCGGCCCACGCGCTCGTGGTGTACGAGCCCAACCTCGTGGCGTTCATGGTGTCTTCCTTCGAGACCGCCTGGCGGGCGGCCGAACCCTTCCCGGTGGGCTTCGACCGCGAGTGGGCCAAACAGGTCTCCGAGGATCTGCGGGGGTCGATCGTCCGGCTGCTGACCGAAGGACTGGACGACAAGGTCATCTCGCGGCGGCTGGGGATGTCGGTGCGGACCGTGCAGCGCCACGTCGCCGAGATCATGCGCTCACGCGATGCGAAGAGCCGCTTCCAGACCGGCTATCTGATCGGTCTGGACAAGGGCGCGGGCCCCGGCGCCTGAGCGGACGGCTCACCACTGCACAGCGCTCACGTTCCGGGGGCGGCCGACGCCGCGGCGGCTGAACCCGGCGGTCATCGCCCGCACCACGGCCGGGGTGATCCGCTCGTCGAGCAGCTGCTCCAGGACGGTGCCGAGCGCCGTCGCGAGGTGCAGGTTCTCGTCGTCCTCGGCCTCGGCGCGGGCGCGGGCGTCGGCCAGTTCCACCCAGACCAGGCCACCGCCCGGCGGGGCGTCGGGCAGGACCATCACGTACTCGTACTCGGTCTCGTACGGGCCGGCGTGCGGCGCCCTGACCCACCACGGCGGGGGGAACATCGGCGCCCCGAACCCCGCCTGCTCCAGCGGTGGCACCGGCGGGGCGACCAGGCGCGGGGCCCGGCCGGTGAGCCGGTCGACGGTGGCCAGCGCCGCGTCGGCCGGGTCGCTCCCCCCGGGCCAGGGCTCACTGGGCAGTTCGAGGCCGCCGCCCGGCAGGACGCCCAGGAGCCAGGGCCCCGGGCCGTCCGTGCCGGGGCGGGACCCGCGGGCGTACACGAAACATCGCAGGCCCAGCGCTGGTGCGGCGTCGACGGCGGTCACCGGGGCGGAAGCCGGTCGGAGAGGCCGAGCACCAGGAGGGCCAGGTTGACCCCGTGCCGGCCGAACTCCTGGCTGTAGCGGCCGATGGCCGCGTTCTCCTCGGCGAGCGAGGTCCGGGAGTTGCCGGAGCTGACCCGGGCGTGGGTCTGCGCCCGGGCGGCCGCCGCGCGGCGGCCGACGAGGTGGATGATCTGCTGGTCGAGGGTGGCGATTTCGTCGGAGGACATCGAGCGCTCCATTTCCGTTGTCTGGTCAGGGTGCCTGCGGCCCGCCGTGTCGCGGGCCGCCCGGTCAGCCGGCGGGGACGAGATCCGGGTCCTTGGGTGCGGGGGCGGGGGTACGGGGGGTGCGGCGCAGGGTGGTGAGGCCGACGAGGGCGCAGAGCCCGGCCAGCGGCAGCCAGACCCAGGCCGCGTGGTCCAGGGAGATCAGCGCGACGCCGATCGCGGGGCCGATGAACATGCCCACGCCCATCATCGAGTTGCACAGGGCGCTCGCCCGGGTGAGTTCGCGATCGGGAACCCGGGAGATCAGCCAGGGGTGGAAGGAGCAGGAGTACGCGCACTCGCCGAGGGCGAAGAAGACGGCGTACGCGAGCAGTCCGGACAGCTGGACGGGCTGCGGACCGAAGGCCGTGAAACCGGCGACCAGGAGGCCGACGGCCCACAGCCCGACCGCGATGCGCAGACCGTACTCCTCGGGGAACCGCTCCAGCAGCTTGGTGATCGGCCGCTGGGTGGTCACGATGACCACCACGTTGAGGGTGAGCATGACGGAGATCCAGCCGATGCCCGTGTCCATGAGCTGGTCGGCGACCAGCGGGGCGGTGGCCTCGAACTGGCTGTAGCCGATCAGGTAGGCGCCGAACTGGAAGAGGGCGGCGCCCAGGGTGGCCCTGATGAGCATGCCGGTGCCGAGGGCGCGGGCGGCCGGTGCGGCGGGCCGGCCGGCCGGTTCCGGCACGGCGGGCGTGGCGGGCTCGGGGCTCGCAGCGCCGCCCGGCGTCTCCTCGGCGTCCGGCGTCGTCCCGCCCTCCGGCGTCTCCCGGATCTCGGGGACCTTGCGGGCCAGGGCGAGGGCGAGGGCCACCGGCAGGTATCCGGCCGCGTTCGCGACGAGCAGCCAGGTGATGGCGTCGCGGGAGAAGACGGTGAGGACCAGTCCGGCCAGCAGCGAGCCCGCGGCGAGGGTCGCGTTGAGGATCTGGTAGCGACGGGCGAAGACCGCCCGCCGCTCCTCCGGTGGCACCAGGGAGTTGACGATCGGGATGATCGCCGCCATGAAGCAGCCCTGTCCCGCGCCGCCCAGGACGGCCGCGGCCACCACGGTGACCAGGGTCTCGCCCTGGGTCAGGAGCAGGAAGCAGCTGAGCCAGAGCAGCAGGCCGGTGATGCCGAGCGCGTGCCGGGGCAGGCGCAGGGCGGCCGAGGCCAGCAGCAGCGAGACGGACAGGTTGGCGACGCCGGAGACGCCGTAGTAGACGGCGACCCCGGACGTGCCGATGTCCGGCTGGGCGGCCAGATGGATGCCGATGAACGGGAAGACCATGCCGTAGCAGAACGACGACAGGCCGTGCAGGACCAGGATGCGGTTGACCGACCTGCGGCGCAGCGCGGCCAGGCCGTCGGGCGTACGGAGCATGGGCTCGCGTACCTCCTTGGGATCAGTGGGCCAACGGGACCAGGGGGTGTCTTGGTGATCGGGCCGGACGAGGGGGCGGGGACCGGCGGGGCCGGGTCAGCGGGACACCAGGGCCAGTACCCGGGCCGGGCTGCCGGATCCGCCGACGATGGGCAGCGGCGCGGCGATCAGCACGGCGCCCCGGGGCGGGAGCAGGTGCAGGTTGCGCAGCTGGGTGATGCCGTACTTGTCCGCGCCGTGGAAGTACCAGTGGCAGGGATAGGGCTGGTCCCCGAACTCGCCGGCCTGGCCCGCGTCGGTGCCGACGGTCTCCACGCCGACGCCGATGATGCCCGTCTCCTCGGCCAGCCACCGGGCGCACTCCGGCGCGATGCCCGGGGTGTGCCGGTCGTTGAGGAACTCCTCCTGGGAGCCCTGCCGGGCCTCCCAGCCGGTGCGGTAGAGCAGCCAGCCGCCGGGGATCAGCGGCCCGTGCTCCTCCTGCCAGGCCTCGACGTGGTGGCGCTGGAGCAGGAAGTCGGGGTCGGCGGCGGCCTCTTCGGTGAAGTCGAGGACGCACGCGGGGGCGACCAGGCGCTGCGGCGGGACCTGGGAGACGTCGTCGAGGTCCTTGCCGGTGACCCAGTGGACGGGGGCGTCGAAGTGGGTGCCGGTGTGCTCGGACAGCCGGATGTTGTTCCAGTAGACGGTGGGCCCGGCCTCGTCGTAGTGGCTGATCACCTCCCGCTCGAAGGGCCACGGCTGGCCGCGCTCCGGCGGGAGCTGGATCAGCGGGGTCTCCTCGTGGAGCGGTGAGGTGAGGTCGAGGACCTCCACCGATCCGTCGAGCAGTCCGGCCAGGAGCGGGGCGGTCGCCCCGGTGGACCGGGCGTCCACGGCGGAGGCCATGTCACTTCTCCCCGGTGGTCTCGACGAAGGTGGACCAGTGCCGGTAGTCGGGGTGTTCGCCCCGGACCACCGCGTCGTACAGCTCCTGGAGCTTGCGGACCGTGACGCCCGGGGTGCCGTCGCCGACCGCGATGCGGTCGAGGCTGGTGACGGGGGCGATCTCGGCGAGGGTGCCCGCGACGAAGATCTCGTCGGCGGTGTACAGCTCGGTACGGTCGACCTCGCGCCGCTCCATGGGGATGCCCAGCTCCCGGCGGGCCAGCTCGCCGACGGTGGCGACGGTGATGCCCTCCAGGACGCCGCTGGTGCCGGGCGGGGTGACGATCCTGCCCTGGTGCAGCATGGCCACGCAGGAGCCGGGGGCCTCGGAGACGCTGCCGCGCTGGTTGAGCAGCAGCGTCGTGTCGAAGCCGTTGCGGATCGCCTCGTGGTGGGCGAGGCGGCTGTTGTGGTAGTTGGCGCCCGCTTTGATGCGCGGCGGCATCGAGTCGTCGCTGACGCGGCGCCAGGAGGAGACGGTCGCGGCGAGGCCGCCGTCGAAGCCCTTGCCGCGCGGGGCCCGGGTGGAGGTGATGTGCACGCCGACGTCGTCGGTGTAGCTGAGCGGGTCGGCGTTGGGGCCCATGTTGAAGTAGGCGACGACGCAGATGTGGGCGTCCTCCTCGTAGGCGTTGGCCTTGAGGACGTCGAGGATCCCCTGCTTGAGCTCGTCGTCGGTGTAGGGGATCTCCATGTGCAGGCTCTTCATCGAGCGGCGCAGCCGGGCCAGGTGCTCGTCGACGCGGAAGACCGCGAGGCCGCTGCGGCCGGGGCGGCGGTAGGCGCGCAGCCCCTCGAAGACGTTGGCGCCCCAGAAGGCGCCCTGGGACCGGGCGTGGACGGTGCACCGGTCCCAGTCGACGACGGCGCCGTTGAGCCAGGCGTGGGTGGGCAGTTGCGGTGAGGTCACGGGGTGCTCCTGATCAGGACTCGGGCTGCGGGAGGGGCGGGGTCAGGCCGCGGTGGCGACGCGCTCGCGGGCGGGGGTCCCGGTGGCGGCCGGGGCGGTGGCCGCGGCGCAGCGGGCGAGGGTCTCGGCGAACAGCTCGGGCCGGGCGGGGTCGGCCAGAGCGCCGACATGCCCGTCGGGCCGGACGATCAGGCAGGTGCCGTCGGGGGCGTGGTACGTCTCGCGCAGCACGCTGTCGCGGTCGCGGAGCACGGTGACGCCCTCGGGCAGGCCCTCGGCGGATCCGGCGGTCGGCACGGCGAGTTCGCCCTCGCGCAGGACGACGACCAGCCGGACGTCCAGGCCGCGGGTGTCGGCGAGCGCGCGCTCGGCGAAGGCGCGGGCGGCCTGGCGGTCCTGGGCGAAGTACAGGACGGTGAACCCGCTGCCGTACAGCTCGCGGACGCGGCCGGCGCCGGGGGCGGTGATCCGGGCGTCGGGGGCGAACGCGCCCAGCAGCGGGTGGAGTCCGCCGGACTGGATCACGGGCGAGTCGACGTAGGTGTGCGGTTCGGCCATGCGGCCGCTGTTGACCTTGTCGCGGGCGCCCTGGAACGGCTGGGAGAGGGCCAGCAGCGTCTTGCGGGCCAGGCGCCGCACCAGGTTCGGCGGCACCATGAACTTGATGGTGGCCTCGGTGACGGCGAGGTTCTCCCTGGCCGCCGCGTAGCGCTCGTCGTGGTAGGTGTCGAGCAGGGCGTCCTCGGCCTTGCCCTCCATGACCAGGGCCAGCTTCCAGGCGAGGTTGTCGGCGTCCTGGATGCCGCTGTTCATGCCGCGGGAGCCGTACGGCGGCAGGGAGTGGGCGGAGTCCCCGGCGAAGAAGATCCGGCCGACGCGGAACTTCTCCACGACCCGCTGGTGGAAGCGGTAGGTGGACACCCAGTCGATCTCGAAGTCGACGTCGCCGATGACCTTGCGCACCCGCTCCTCGAAGCGGCCGTCCGCGCGCTCGGCCTCGATGTCCGTCTCGGGGGCGAGCTGCCAGTCGATGCGCCAGATGTCGTTGGGCTGCGGGTGCATGACCAGCTGGCGGCCCGGGTTGAAGGGCGGGTCGTAGTGGAAGTGGCGCTCCTTGGCGAGGGGCAGCGTGACCTTGAGGTCGGTGATCAGGAAGCGGTCCCGGTGGCTGTAGCCGGTCCACTCGACGCCGGTGAACGTACGCATCGGGCTGCGCACCCCGTCGCAGGCGACCACGTAGCGGCAGCGGTAGTCGCGCGGGCCCTTCGGGGTGTCCGCCGAGACGGTGACGGCCTCGCCGTCCTGCTCGGCCCCGGTGATCTCGTGGGCCCAGCGGACCTCGCAGAGGGGGTCGGCCTCGATCTTCTCCAGCAGCAGCTGCTCGATCCGGAACTGGGAGATGTTCACGAACGGGCCGTAGCCGATCCGGCGGGGGTACTCGGCGGCGCGGATCTCCTTGCCGCGCACGTACGTGCGGGCCGTGGTCCAGGTGACGCCCTCGGCGCCGATGGTCTCGGCGCAGCCGAACTTGTCGAGCGTCTCCAGCACGTCGCCCTGGATGAGGCACGCCTTGGAGCCCTGCTTGCGCAGCTCCGGGTCGCGCTCGAACAGCACGCTCGGGATGCCGAAGGAGGCCAGCCGGGCGGCCAGGGCCATGCCGACGGGACCGGCGCCGACGATGCCTACGGGGATCAGTTCGCTGTTCATGCTGCCTCTTCGCTCTCTGTGCGGGGTGCGGTGGTGACGGGGCATCCGGTGGGGGCCGCACCGGTGGCGGCGGGGCATCCGGCGGGGGCGTCGGCGACGGGCGGGCTGCCGGGGGCGGCCGCGGCGGGAGCGGCCGGCGTTCCGGCGGGCGGCTCGGCGGCCGCGGGGGTCTCGGTGACCGCGGGGGTCTCGGTGACCGCGGGGGCCTCGTCGGCGGGCGCCTCGTCGATGCTGCGGAAGACCGGGATCTTCCGCACCGAGCTGAGATAGGGGGTGCCCTCGGTCGCGCCGGTGCCGGAGCGGGTGCCGAGCATCCGGACGGCGATCCGGTAGTGCGTCTGGCGCCAGCGGCGCAGGGCCCCGGCGAAGCCGAGCATCGAGGCGGTCAGCAGCTCGCGGTCCCCGGCGGTGAACCGGGGGTCGGCCAGGGCGGCGGCGCAGGCGTCGTCCAGGGTGGCCTGACCGGCCAGGACCCGCTCGCGCACCTCGGGTGTGGACCGGTAGGCCGGGGACTCCAGCCGCTCCTGGTCGGGCATCCGGCACAGCGACTCGACGAGCTTGTAGTTGCGGGACTGGATGGCGCTCGCGCCGTCGGTGTACTCGCGGAAGACGCGGAAGGACTCGACCTGCATGGTGGCCAGCAGCGAGAACAGCGGCGCCGACTCCGCGAGGACGGTCTCGGCCACCTTGAGGTGTCCGGTCGCGGCCGGGAGCGAGCCGGGCCCGGCGCCGTCCAGGCCGCCGATGGCCGTACGGATGCTCAGGGCCAGCAGGGCGAAGGTGGTCTCGAAGGTCTGGAGCACCCGGATGAACATGTGCTCGTCGTGGGATATGTAGACCGGCAGCATGCTGAGCTTCAGCACCATGCGCTCGTAGGGCTCCAGCAGCTCGCCGTCGACGAACTCCCAGAGCTGGGCGGCCTGTCCGGCCGGTTCCTCGGCGGTGATCCGCTCCCCGTGGCCGAGCCGGGCGAGCGCCGGCCTGGCCACCCTGAGGGCGAGCCGGCAGCGCTTCTCCACCGTCCGGGCGTCGGGCCGCATCTCCGGGAGCCACGCGGTGCGCCCCTCGGCGGCGGCCTGTTCGAACCGCAGCAGGTCGGCCAGGAGCTGGACGGTCAGCCGGTCCCGGGTGATCCGGGCGCCCTCCGCCGCGTCCGGACCGTCGTCGGCGGTCGGCAGGCCGAGCACGTTGAGCGAGGTGTAGGTGGGGTAGTCGTAGCGGCCGTCCCACTTGTCGAGGGCGGTGTCCAGGAACCGGTCGAGCAGCAGCCGGTGCTGGGCGCCGGCCGGGGTGGGGGCCTGGGAGACGAGCCGCTCCCTGGCCAGGGCCAGCAGTTTCAGGGTCTCGTCCGGCACGAAGTGCTTGCCGACGACGTGGTAGGCGTGGGTGACGGCGGGGTACGGGAAGCGGCTGGGTACGGGATCGGCCAGCCAGTCGGTCAGCTCTTTCACGCTGCGGGTCTCACCTTCGGGAGCGGGACGGAAAGGGCGGGGCCGGTCAGCGCGCGGAACTCGCGCATGGCCTGGCAGAGGGCCTCCACGTCGTCGGTGGAGTTGTAGTAGTGGAAGGACAGGCGCACGACGGGTCCGCGCGGGCTGACGGCGATGCCGCGGCCCGCGAGCCATCCGGCGAGGGCCCGCGGGTCGGCGTCGTACAGGCCGACGTGGGCGCCCTGGAGTTCGGGGCGCTCCGCCCTGCGGACGCGTTCGCCCTGGGCGACGAGGGTGCGGGCGGTGCGGTCGGTCAGGGCCGTGATGTGCCGCCGTACGTCGGCCATGTCGACGTCCCGGAACAGCCCGAGCGCGGCGTTGGCGGCGTACACGGCGGGCACCGCGGGGGTGCCGGTCTCGAAGCGCCGGGCGACGGCCGGGAAGTCGAGGCGCAGCGGGTCGAAGGCCATCGGCTCCACCCGGCCGAACCAGCCCGTGAGCTGCGGGTCCTGATCACCCGTCAGTCCAGAGCGGGCGTAGAGGAAGGCCAGGCCGGGAAGTCCGGCGAGGTACTTCATCGTGCCCGCGACCAGGTAGTCGCAGCCGATCTCGGTAACGTCCACGGACATGGCCCCGACGGCCTGGTAGGCGTCGACGAAGGTCGTCGCCCCGGCGGAGCGGCCCGCCTGGACGATCTCCGAGACCGGCGGGCGCTCGGCGAACTGGTAGGTGGACATGGGGACCGAGAGGAGCGCGGTGCCCTCGCTCAGCGCGGCGGTGTAGTCGGAGGTGCGGATGCGGCCGGTGGAGCGGTCACCGGTGAACAGGACCCGGGCGCCGCGCGGCCGCTGGGCGAGCCAGACGTGCGCGATGGACGGGAACTCCTCGACGGTGGTGACGATGTCGGGCCGGCGCTCCAGGGAGAGCGTGGAGACCACCTGGTAGGCGCCGACGGAGGCGTTGGGCAGGATCGCGATCTGGTCGGGACCGGCGCCGATCAGGGCGGCGAAGCGTTCCCGGGCCTCCTCGACCTCCTGCTCGAACCGGCCCCAGGGCGCGCCGTGGGCCGTGATGGCCCGCTGCATCCGCTCCAGGGCCTCGTCCACCGCGTCGGACCGGGCTCCGAGGCTGCAACTGGCCAGGTGGACCGTCCGCTCCAGCATCGGGAAGCCGCGGCGGAACGCGGCCGGTGTGAGGGGCCCGGCGGCCCGCCCGGCCGCCGCCGGGCTGCCGCGGCTCACGGCGTCCCCGTGGCGGCGGGCGGCCGGGTGCCGCCTCCGGTGACCGGGCAGCCCGCCGGGGCCGCGGCCGGGGCGGGCTGCCCGGCCGTCGGGGTCTCGGCGTACTCGGGGGCGATCTCGTCGTCGCCCATCGGCCCGGACAGGGTCAGTTCGGTGCGCAGCTCCCACAGCCGCGGGAAGAACTTGTGGCTGATCAGGGTGGCCAGGAAGTCGCTGGGGGCGCCCTTGGTGCCGACCACGGAGTGGCCGATGACCCGGGTGACCATCTTGTAGTGCTGGGTACGCCACAGCGAGATCCGCTCGTCCCAGTCGATCATCGCCTCGGCCAGCCGGTACTCGGCGGTGTCGTGCCCGCTGCGGTAGACCTCCACGAGGTCGGTGCCGCGCGCCTCGACCAGCCGCCGGAAGGACTTGTCGAGGTCCTGGCTGACCTGGCGGGCCGCCTTCCAGCCCGGGGACTCGAAGCCCGAGCCGTGGCCGAGGACGGTGCGGATGATCTGGAAGTCCCAGGGGGCCAGGTGCCGCATCATCTCCAGCTGGTCGGCGGTCATCCGGACGCCGAGGGAGGCGCGGCCG
Source organism: Streptomyces sp. NPDC101181 (assembly GCF_044767975.1). Classification (NCBI taxonomy): domain Bacteria; kingdom Bacillati; phylum Actinomycetota; class Actinomycetes; order Kitasatosporales; family Streptomycetaceae; genus Streptomyces; species Streptomyces sp. NPDC101181. The sequence continues at coordinate 102,582 of NZ_JBIWOX010000023.1, forward strand.
AGCAGCCGGGCCGCGGTGTCCAGCGCTCCCGCGTCGATCTGCCGTCCCGCCTCCGCGACCTCGTGACAGGCGAGCTTGAGCCACAGCTCGGTCGACTGGTGGACGACCTGGAAGAGCAGTTCGTCCCGGTGGATCACCTCCTCCGGGCGGCGCTGGAGCGACAGCAGCGCGTCGGTGCGCATGTAGCGCGTGTAGTCGTTGTCCCCATCTCCTTCGAGTACGGGGACCGAGTAGTCCTTGGACACGGTGCTCCTGTCAGGCGGTCGTCGTGGACAGGGCGAGCGGCTCGGCGCGCACCCGGAAGTCCCTGGCGGTGGCGGTGATGGCCGCCTCGGTGGCGGCGCCGTCGGCCGCCCGGAAGCGGAAGCGTCCGCCGACGTGCTCGTAGTAGGCGTCCGCGTCGGGCAGGACCTCGCCCGGGTGCAGGACGACCTCGGCGTACGGGCCCTGGTCGCGGCCGGTCATGGAGGTGGACTCGGTGATCCGGCAGGGGCGTTCGGCCGGGGCGGGGACGAGCATCCAGCCCGCCACCTCCTCGGCGACGGCCGGCGCTGCGGCCTGCTCGGGCACCGGCGGCAGCGGGCCCTCCAGCTGGAGCTGCCAGGCGGCGTGCATCAGGTCGTAGCCGTGCACCTCGCGCCAGAGGAAGGGGATCTCGGCGCCGCCGACCCGGGCGCCGCACTCCAGGAAGCGGCAGAGCGTGCCGCCGTCCGGGGCGCGGTCGAGGAAGACCTCCAGGTGGAAGACGGTGGGGCGGCCCGGCGACAGCGCGGCCAGGTAGGCGGTGGCGGCGCGGTCGACGGCGGCGTTGACCTCGGGGTCGTCGATCTCGACGGAGCCGAGGAAGGTGCCGCCGCGGAAGCCCAGGCAGGTGTTGAGGTAGCGGGAGGCCCGCCAGGCCAGCAGCCGCTCCCCGTCGAAGAGGCCGTCCACATGGGAGATCGGGGCGTCCACGAAGGCCTGCACCAGCATCGGTTCGCTGTCCAGGTCCAGCCCGGCGACCTCCTCGGGGCCCTCGACCCGCACCACCCCGGCGCTGGAACTGCCGGTGCGCGGCTTGACGATGACCGGCCAGCCCGCGCTCCCGCCGAACGCGAGGACCGCGGCGGTGTCGGTGGCGGCGGCGAAGTCGGGCACGTCCAGCCCCGCGTCCGCGACGGCGCGGCACATCACGTACTTGTCGCGGAAGACGATCTGCGAGGGCTGGCGCGGGCCGGGGACGTCCCACTCCTCGCGGAGCGCGGCCCCCACCAGCAGGTCGTCCTCCTTGAGGGCGACGATCGCGTCGGGTGCGCCGTGCCGGGCGGCGAGCGCGCGGACCTCGGTGCGGACCCGCTCCAGGTCGTCGGTGGCGGGGACCAGGACGACGTCGTGCGCCTGCTCCGGCACGGAGCCGGTGCCGACCTCGGTGGTCACATAACTGACCCGGTTGTCGGCGTGGTCGATATAGCTGGTGAATTCCGCGTACCGCTCGCGCCAGCGGTTGATCACGACAATGTGCGGACGATCGGTCATATCCGTGACTTCTCCATTTCGGCTTCCGGGTAGGTGAATACGCAGGTGCCGCGGGTGCCGGGATTTCCGTACGTGATGACGGCGCCGTCCCGCGGCTGGAGGGCGCGGCAGAAAGCGCCGCCGAAACCCTGGGGGGTGACGAAGATTCCCCAGTTGGCGACCCAGCCCCCGGTGTCCCCGGTGTCCGGGTCGATCACCGGTTCCAGGGCCGGTACGACCAGTTCCTGGGCGACGTAGTCCCGGGTGGCGGTCGTCTCCAGGGCCGCTCCCCACTGGGAGTCGTCGACGTCGCGGCCGATGACCACGCCGTCGGCGCTGTAGCCGATGCCGGGCTTGAGGACGAGGGAGGCACGGTGGGCGCGGGCGTGGGCGAGGGCGTCATCGGAGCCCTCGGTGCCGAGCACCCAGGTCCGGGGCAGCACCCGGTCGACCAGCTCCCGTTCGGTGTCGCTCAGTTCGGCGCGTACGGCCGGGGCGTGCAGCAGTCCGAGCGCGGCCTTGCTGGTGAACAGGGCCCCTTCCAGCGGGGTGAAGCAGACCGTGCGGCTCTCCGCGTGGGCCTGGTTGAGCCGGGTCAGGGCGGTGCGGGCGACCGGGTCGCCGGCGATCTGGCCGGCGGCGAAGAAGCGCAGGACGACGTCGATGCGGTGACCGCGCAGGGCGAGCTTGCCGTCGTCCTGGCGGGTCAGCTCCTGGATCTCGCCGAGCAGCAGGTCGATGCCGTGCCCGCGCATGTCCTCCTGGATGGAGAGGAAGACGCTGTCGTGGTCGCCGAGCGCGCCGGGCCCCTCGATCAGGGCCACCACCGGGGTCACCGGGTCGGCGTCCGCCACCGCGGAGGCCGCGCCCCGCAGTTCGGCGACGAGGTGGTCCATGGTGTCGGTGTGGCCGAGGTCGTGGGCCTCGGCGAAGGCGCGGAACTCGGGGTCGTCGAGGAAGGCCCGGTTGAGCTGGGCGCTGTCGACGCCGCCCAGTTCGCTGCCGACGTTGAGCTCCAGCAGCCGGAAGCCGGTGCCGTCGTGGAAGGCGTCGGCTCGGGCGTAGAGGAGGGGGTCGCCGGTGGCGCCCTCGCTCATCACCTCGACCAGCTCGCCGGGGAGCCCGATGGCCGCGCCGTAGCGGTTCAGGTCGCCGCCGAAGCAGCGGTCCGGCAGCGAGACGAGGATCCGGAAGACCGCCGCGAGGTCGTCGGCGAAGGCCCCGATCTCCTGCTCGGAGACGAAGACCGGGCGGGGCAGCAGGACGTGTCCGTAGGCCTTGCCGTACTCCGCCGGGACGACGGTCCGCGCGGCCAGGGTGCGCAGTGCGCTGTCCGGGTCCGCTGCTTCCGCGAGATAGCGGGTGGTGGCTGAATTCTCCATGGGCGGTCTCCTTTTCTTCCGGATCGGGGCGTGCCGGATCGCGGCGGCGCCGGAAAGCCGGGGTAATCCGGGAACGTTGAGAAGGGCGGAATATCGACGACGCTCGAAAGCGCTCGAAGAGGTCGCACATACAGGGGAGTCCGCACGATCGGGAAAGTGCGGTTTCCGGGCGGTGGGGCGATCCGCGGTGACGTGATTTCACTGTGGCACCGCCGTCGGCCACCGGGGCCGCCGGGCGCGTTGCACGTTTGCGGCTGTCGTGAATACGCCAGGGAGGCCACGTCGGCCATCGTGGGGCGTAACCGGACGAAACGACCGGGGCGGGGGCGGCTACGGTTGCGCACCGCCCGGCGTGCTGCTTACCTGCTGTCCATCACAGGAGGCCTGCGCCCCTCCGGACGATCCGCGGTGACACCGGACCGTCCACAAGGGAGAACACGCCATGCCCCGCCTGCAGCTCATCACCGTCAGCACCCGCCCCGGCCGCGTCGGCCCCCAGGTCGCCGCCTGGGCCGCCGAGGAGGCCCGCCGGCACGGCGGCTTCGACGTCGAGACCCTCGACCTCGCCGAGATCGGCCTGCCCTTCCTCGACGAGCCCGAGCACCCGTCGGAGTCCAAGTACGTCCACCAGCACACCAAGGACTGGAGCGCGACGATCTCCCGCGGCGACGCCTACGTCTTCGTGATGCCGATGTACAACGGCACCTACACCGCGCCGCTGAAGAACGCGATCGACTTCCTCCACCACGAGTGGCAGGACAAGCCGGTCGCCCTGCTCAGCTACACCGCGGGCCCCTCGGGCGGCGTCCCCGCCATCGAGGCGCTGCGCCCGATCCTCACCCGTATCGGCTTCCGCCCCGCCGAGCGGAGCGTCTCCGTCCCCGGCATCGCGGAGCTGACCGGCCCCGACGGCTTCCAGGCCCCGGAGGGCCTGTCCGGCGAACTGGCCGACCTGCTCGACGAACTGGCCAAGCAGCTCACCGAAGCCGAAGCCGACGCCGCCGCGCGGGTCTGAGAGGACGCAGCCATGACCGCACCCCTCCCGCAGTCCGCGCCCGACCCCGCCGAGCGCCTGGTCGTCGTCGGCAGCGGCGGACGCCCGTACCGCGAGTACTCCTTCCAGTCCCTGCACACGCGCTACTCGCTCTGCGCGGTGCTCGCCGCCGAGCCCACCTGGCAGCGCGCGTATCTGGACTCGTACATCGTGGCCGACCTCTCCGACCCGCTCGCGATCGCCGACGCCGTCCTCGCGCTCGCCGGACCCGGCTCCCCGGCCGTCGCCCTCCTCACCTGGGACGAGACCGCCGTCGAGGCCACCGCCGAGGCGGCGGCCAAGCTCGGGCTGCCCCAGCTGTCGCCCCAGGCCGCCCGCAACTGCCGCGACAAGTACGCCACCCGGTCGCTGATGGCCGAGGCCGGGCTCGGCGGCGTCCGCCACCGGCTGGTGACCACCGTCGACCAGGCCGTCGCCGCCGCCGGTGAGTTCGGCTATCCCGTCGTCCTCAAGCCCCGCGCCCTCGCCGGCTCCATCGGCGTGACCCGCGCCGAGGACGAGCGGCAGGTACGGGAGGCCTTCGCGCTGGCCGACACCGCCGCCTTCGCCACCCTGCCCACCGGCCACGGCATCCTCGTGGAGGAGTATCTCGACGGCCCCGAGATCAGCATCGACAGCGCCGTCCACGCGGGCGACGTCCACATCGTCCACATAGCCCGCAAGCGCCTCGGGTACGCCCCGTACTTCGAGGAGGTCGGCCACCTGGTCTCCGCCTCCTACGACGAGCCGTGGACGGACGAGGTGCGCGCGCTGGTGACCGACGCCCACCGGGCGCTCGGCGTCACCACGGGCGTCACCCACGCCGAGGTCCGCCTGACCTCGCGCGGCCCCCGCCTGATCGAGCTGAACGCCCGGCTCGGGGGCGACCTCATCCCCTTCATCAGCGCCTTCGCCACCGGCGTGGACCTGGTGCGGGCCGCCGCCGAACTGGCCTTCGGCCGCCGCCCCGACCTCACCCCGGCGCACCACCGCACCGCCGAGGTCCGGTTCGTCTACTCCGACACCGACGGCCTCGCCCGCCCGCTCGACCTGACCGCCGCCGGGGACGTGCCCGGCATCGCGCACACCGCCGTCCTCGCCGCGCCCGGCGACCGGCTGCTGCTGCCGCCCCGGCAGGCGATCCCGCGGCTGGCCGCGCTCGTCGCCACAGGAGCGGACGAGGCCGCCTGCGGGGAGGCCCTGGACCGCGCCGAAGCCCTGGTGGACCGGGCCACGGACCCGCTGGTGGAGCTGGAGGCCGCCGCATGACCTCTCCTGTGACAGCGCCCGCCACCCCCGCCCTCACCGGGGTGGCCCCCGGCCCCGAAGCGGCCCGCGACCTCGCCGCCCAGCACGCCTACGTCCCGCTCCTCATCGAGCTGCTCACCGACGCCATCTCGCCGGTCGCCGCGTTCTCCCGGCTGTGCGGCCCGGACCTGGAGGAGCCCGGCCTGCTGCTGGAGAGCGTGATCGGGACCGACACCAGCATCGCGGTCGGCCGCTACACCTACATCGCCCACCGGACCCGCCCCGTCGAACTCGGCGACGGCGACCCGCTCCTGGCCCTGCGGCCGCTGGCCGACCGGGACATCGCCCGCGTCCCCGGCCTGCCGCCCTTCCACGGGGGCGCCGTCGGCTACCTCGGCTACGAGGGCGCCCGCCACTTCGAGAACCTGCCGACGGCCCCCGGTCCCGGCCCGGACATGCCGGAGTCGGCGTTCCTCCAGGCCGACGACCTGGTCGTCTTCGACCACGCCACCCGGCGGCTGCTGATCACCACGCTCTACGACACGGCCGCCGAGAGCTACGAGGACGCGGCGCTGCGGCTCATCGCCACCCGCGACCGCCTCTTCACCGACCAGCCGCACCGGCGGGACACCCCCGCCGGAGCTCGGCCGCTCGCCCCGGCCCGCACCGCCGACCAGCAGGACCGCTCGGCGTGGCACGCGCACACCAGCGAGGATCGCTTCCTGGACATGATCGGCGCCGCCCGCGAGTACATCCGGGCGGGCGACATCTTCCAGGTGGTGCTCTCCCAGCGGTTCAGCAAGCCGCTCACCGCCGAACCCCTGGACGTCTACCGCCACTTGCGGGCCGTCAACCCCTCGCCGTACATGTTCCACCTCGCCCTCGGCGGCGGCCGGCACGTCATCGGCGCCTCGCCGGAACTGCTGGTGAAGGTCGAGGACGGGCGGGCGCAGACCCGGCCGCTCGCCGGCACCCGCTGGCGGGGCACCGACGCGGCCACCGACGCCGCCCTGGAGGCCGAACTCCTCGCCGACGAGAAGGAGTGTGCCGAGCACGTCATGCTCGTCGACCTCGGCCGCAACGACATCGGCCGGATCGCCGCCCCCGGCACCGTACGGGTGGACCGGCTGATGGAGGTCGAGCGCTACTCGCACGTGATGCACCTGTCCTCCACCGTCAGCGGCGAACTCGCTCAGGACAGACACCCGTTGGACGCGCTGCGCTCCACCTTCCCGGCGGGCACCGTCTCCGGCGCCCCCAAGATCCGGGCCATGGAGATCATCGCCGAGCTGGAGGAGGAGCGGCGCGGCGTCTACGGCGGCGCCCTCGGCTTCATCGGGGCCGGTGGCCGCCTGGACACCGCGATCGCGCTGCGCACCCTGGTCATCGCGGACGGGAAGGCCTGGGTACAGGCCGGTGCGGGGGTGGTCGCGGACTCCGACCCGGCCGCCGAGTACCGCGAGACGCTGAACAAGGCGCAGGCGCTGTTCGCCGCGGTGGAACGGGCGGAGGCGGACGTATGAGCACCCCCGCCCGCGGCCCGGTCCGCGTCGCCGTCGTCGACAACTACGACTCCTTCACCTACAACCTCGTCCAGTACCTCGCCCAGGCCGGGGCCGACCCCGTCGTCCACCGCAACGACAGCGTCACCACCGCCGAACTCGCCGCGCACGACGCCGTCCTGATCTCCCCCGGCCCCGGCACGCCGAGCCGGGCGGGCGTCAGCCTCGCCGCCGTCCGCGACCTCAGCGGCACCCTGCCCCTGCTCGGCGTCTGCCTCGGCCACCAGTCGATCGCGGAGGCCTTCGGCGCCGAGGTGCACCGGGTGGGGCCGGTGCACGGCAAGACCGAGCGCGTGACGCACGACGGCACCGGGGTCCTCTCCGGCCTGCCCGACCCGTTCACCGCGACCCGCTACCACTCGCTCGCCGTCGACCTGACCACCCTGCCCGACGCGCTCCTTCCCAACGCGTGGGCGCAGGACGGCACGGTCATGGGCCTGCGCCACCGCACCCACCCGACGTACGGGGTGCAGTTCCACCCCGAATCCGTACTCACCGAGGACGGTATGCGCATCGTGACCAACTTCGTCGAATCCATCGCCCAGTTCCACCCACACCACCTTGAGGGGGCCCGGTGAAGACCGCGCTGCGCACCCTGGCCGACGGCGGCCGGCTGACCCGGGAACAGGCCGGCCGGGCCATGGCCGCCGTACTGAACGGAGAGGCCAGCCCCGGCCAGATCGCCGGGTTCGCCATGGCGATGTCCGCCCGGGGGGCCGACATCGAGGAGATCGTCGGACTCGTCTCCACCGCTCGTGCCTTCGGTACCCGCCTGGCCTGCGACGGCCGGGTCCTGGACACCTGCGGCACCGGCGGCGACGGCCACGACACCTTCAACATCTCCACCACCGCCGCCGTCGTCGCCGCGGCCTGCGGGGTCCCGGTCGCCAAGCACGGCAACCGCAGCGCCTCCTCGGCCTGCGGCAGCGCCGACGTCCTGGAGGCGCTGGGCGTCCGCATCGACCTGGGCCCGGAGGAGGCCGCGGCCTGTCTGGCGGAGGTCGGCATCACCTTCCTGTTCGCCCCGGTCTTCCAGCCCGCCTTCCGCCACGCGGCCGGACCGCGCCGTGAGCTGGGCGTACGGACCGTCTTCAACGTGCTCGGCCCGCTCTGCAACCCGGCGGGCGCCCGCTACCAGACCCTCGGGGTGTCCGACCCGGCCCTGCTCGACGTGATGGCCGAGGTGCTGCACCGGCTCGGTACGGAGCGGGCGCTGGTGTTCTGCGCCGAGGACGGCCTGGACGAGCTGAGCACCTGCTCCCCATCCCGGGTGGTGGAGCTGGCCGGGGGCGAGACGGTCTCCTACCGGCTCGACCCCGCGGACCTGGGCCTCGCCCCCGCCACCCTGGCGGACCTGCGGGGCGGCGACGCGGCCGCCAACGCGGAGACCCTACGGCTGATCCTGGCCGGCCGGCCCGGCCCGCGCCGGGACATCGTCCTGCTGAACACGGCCGCCGCCCTGCGCGCCTCGGGCCGGTGCGACGACTGGCGGGCGGGCATCGCGCAGGCGGCGGACGCCGTCGACAGCGGCAAGGCCGCCGCGGTCCTGGACAACTGGATCGCGGCGAGCGCCCGTTCGACCCCGCAGGTCGCCGCATGAGCCCGCGGCACGCGGTGCGCACAGCACGAGCAGCACGCGCAGCGTGCGGGCCTCGCGCGGCACGCGCACCTCACGCACCCCACGTACCCGGCGCGTCTCGCGAACAAGGAGCACCGAGTTGACCAGCCCCACCATCCCGCGCGATCTGCTCGCGGAGCTGATCGCGGCCGCGCACCGCCAGACGGAGTCCCGCCGGGCCGACGCCTCACTGGCCGAGGTCGAGGAGCGCGCCCGACAAGCCCCCGCCGTACGGGACTTCGGGGCGGCGCTGCGGGCCCCGGCTCTGGGCGTCATCGCCGAACTCAAGCCCCGCAGCCCGCTGAAGGGCCCGCTCACCGACGACTACCGCCCCGCCGAACTGGCCCGCCGCTACGAGGCGGGCGGCGCCGCGGCCCTCTCCGTCCTCGCGCACACCGAGGGCTTCGGTGGCCGCCCGGAGGACCTGGCGACCGTCCGGGCGGCCGTGGAACTCCCCATCATGCGCAAGGACTTCATCGTCGACGAGTACCAGGTCGCCGAGGCCCGCGCGTACGGCGCGGACGCGGTCCTCCTGGTGGTCTCCGCCCTCTCCCCCGAGCGCCTGAGCCAGCTGTACGCGTACGCGGAGAGCCTGGGCCTGCACATCCTGGTCGAGGTGCACAGCGAGGAGGAGGCCCGCACCGCGGTCGCCCTGGGCGCCGTGAACATCGGCGTCAACCACCGCGACCTGCGGGACTTCCGGATCGACCTGGGCCTCACCGCCCGGCTGCGGACGCAGGTGCCGGCGGACCGGGTGCTGGTGGCGGAGAGCGGGGTACGGGACGCGGCGGACGCCCGCCGCCTGCGCGCCGACGGAGCGGACGCGGTCCTGGTCGGGGAGACGCTGATGCGCGCACCCGACCAGACGGCCGCGGTCGCGGACCTGATCAAAGCGCACCCGGACACGCACACGGGCGCAGACGCGCACACGGACACGGACGAACCGAAGCAGGAGACCTCATGACACCCCCGACCGCGACCGCGCAGACACCCCCGGCCGAGGTGCGCCAGACCATGTTCCACCCCGCCCCGGAGGGCGAGGTCCCCAGTGCCGCGGGGTATTTCGGTGCGTATGGCGGCAAGTTCATTCCGGAGGCGTTGGTCGCCGCGGTGGATGAGGTTGCTGTGGAGTACGAGAAGGCGAAGTCGGATCCGGTGTTCGTGGCTGAGCT
>NZ_JBIWOX010000024.1:0-99540 GCF_044767975.1 Streptomyces sp. NPDC101181
CCACCAACCTGCACCAGGTGCAGGCCGGGGTATCAACATATCTGGCGTTGACTTTTGGCACGCTGTTGAGTTCTCAAGGAACGGACGCTTCCTTCGGCCCCGTATCACCGGGCCCTCCGGGCGCTTCCCTTTAGTCTTACCGTTCTTGCGTTTCCGACTCTACCAGACACTTTCCAGTGTCCGATTCCCGGCCGAAGCGGGCCATACAGTTTCGCTTTCCAGGTTCGTCGCTTTCGCGCTTTCCCTTTCCAGCGACTCCAACGTTATCAGACTTCATTCGGTCCGTTTCCGGTCCGCATTTGATTTCCGGTGACCCGTGGAATGGTCTTGCCTTTCGGCTGATCCGAACTTTATCAGAAGCTTTTGGGGGTAAATGAACGACCCAGAGGCTTGAGATGAAGCGAATCGAGTGGCCCGGCGGGATGAACGAGCATCCTCTGCACGAGCGAGATGGACCTTATGTGGTCGCTTCGAACCTGTCCAGTCCGAGGCAACCGTTTGAATCTACCTCCCCACGTCCCCCGTGTCAACGGTCTTGTGGGCGAAGAGGAGACTAGCAGCTCGACAAGGGCGATCGCACATCGGCGGTCAGGATGCGGCGGGCAGCTCGGCGCTTCGTTCGACCGCAGTCAGGTCGCCCATGTCGCCGGCTCGTGCCGCGCGACCGCCCAGGACGTAGACGTACGCGAGAAATGCCAGCTCAGCGGCGATACCTATGGTGATCCTGGCCCAGGTGGGGAGGCCGGAGGGGGTCACGAAGCCTTCGATGAGGCCCGATACGAACAGGATCAGGGCCAGGCCGATCGCCATGCCCAGGGCCGCGCGGCCCTGCTGGGCCAGGGCTGCTCTCCGGGACAGGGGGCCGGGATCGATGACCGTCCAGCCGAGGCGGAGCCCCGTACCGGCGGCGACGAAGACCGCGGTGAGTTCGAGCAGGCCGTGCGGCAGCACCAGGCCGAGGAAGACGTCCAGGCGGCCTGCGGAGGACATGAGGCCCAGGCCGACGCCGAGGTTCAGCATGTTGAGGAAGAGGATCCAGAGCACCGGAAGGCAGAGGAACGCGCCGAGGACCAGGCAAAGCGCCGCGGCCTGTGCGTTGTTCGTCCATACCTGGGCCGCGAACGATGCCGCCGGGTGGCTGGAGTAGTAGGTCTCGTACTGCCCGCCCGGCCGGGTCATCGCCCGGAGGTCTTCCGGGGCGGCTATCGCGGACTGGACCTCGGGGTGTGTGCCGACCCACCAGCCGAGAAGTGCGGCCACTGCGGTGGACAGGATCGCGGTGGGGACCCACCAGTGACGCGACCGGTAGACCGCGGCGGGGAACCCCGCGGTGAGGAATCGGGTCACATCGCGCCAGGACGCCGTGCGGCTGCCGGTCACCGCCGACCGGGCACGGGCCACGAGCTGGGTGAGGCGTGCGGTGAGTACGGGGTCGGGGGTGCTCGACTGGATCAGCGACAGGTGGGTCGCCGTGCGCTGGTAGAGGGCGACCAGCTCGTCCGCCTCCGCGCCGGTGAGGCGGCGGCCTCGGCGCAGAAGGTGTTCGAGGCGGTCCCACTCCGAGCGGTGGGCGGTGACGAAGACGTCGAGGTCCATGGGCGGTTGTTGCTCCAGGGCAGGGATGCGTACGGGTCCGTACTGCTGCGGCGCACTGTCGGTCAGCTTGGCAGACTGGGGTCCGGCTGGGCAGGAGAAGGTCGGCGGAGGGTGGGGCCCGATGAGCGAGCTGGTGACCGGTGACGCGGTCGTTCTGGGGCTGAGACCCGCGAGGCTGCCAAGTCGTGCACTGGCCGCAGCGATCGACCTGTCGGTGGTTTTCGCCGTCTTCCTTCTTTTTTCTGTTCTTCTGGGCATTGCCTCGGCCTCGCTCGACGAGGCGGCCGTCGCCGCCATCGCGGTCGCCTCGTTTCTGCTGGTCCTGATCGGCGGACCGGTAGCCGTGGAGACGCTGAGCCACGGTCGGTCGCTGGGGAAGCTGGCCTGCGGGCTGCGCGTGGTGCGGGACGACGGCGGACCGATCCGGTTCCGGCACGCGCTGGTGCGGGGGGCCATGGGACTCGTCGAGATCCTCATGACCTTCGGCGCTGTGGCCTCCATCGCCTCGCTGGTGTCGGCGCGGGGGTGTCGGCTCGGTGATGTGTTCGCCGGGACGCTGGTCGTGCGGGAGCGGGTCGCGGCGTCGGGGCGGTCCTCTGCCGTCCCGCCTCCGCCGCCCTGGCTGGTGGGCCGGTTCGGGGAGCTGGATCTGTCGGCCGTACCGGACGAACTCTGGCTCGCGATACGGCAGTACCTGACGCGGATGCAGCAACTGGACCCTGGTGTGGGCCGTTCGATCGCGGAGCGCCTGGCCGGTGAGCTGGTGTCGCGGACCGGAACGACCGTGCCGCAGGGTGTTCCCGCGGCCGCGTTTCTGGCCGCGGTGGTCCACGAGCGCCAGACGCGGGACGCGCGGCGTGTGTTCGCTCCGGGAGGGGCGCCGGGGCCCGGTCTGTCCGCGCCTGCTGCTGCGGCTGTTGCGGATGTCGGTTCACCCGTGGCTGCCCGGCGCCTGGGGAGCGCGGAGGCGACGGAGGTGACAGGGGCTGTCGGGGGCGCCGGAGTCACTTGGGCGGACGGGGGCGCCAGCGGTGCCGGCGGTCAGGGTGTGGCTCATCGGCCGGAGGGGTCCGGGGGCGCGCCTTCCTCCGGGTTCGCTCCGCCCGGCTAGGTCATGACCCGGGGCATGTGGGCGGGCGAGGGTGAGCTACTGCGACGGGGGTGTCTCCAGGTGTTCCAGCTCGATGCCGGGAGCCGCGAGGACCACGTCGCCGGCGATGTGAACCGTGTGCCGCTCCCCCGTGTCCAGGGCGGTGACCTGGTATTCGTCCACCGTCAGGGGGCCGTTGTCAGTGGCGTGCGCTTCACTGTTCACCAGTGCCCAGGACTGGTCCACGGTCCGGGGTGCGAGGACCGGGTCCGTGAAGGTGACCACGCGGACGCGGGTCGTAGGGGAATCGGAGGTGAGGCGAAGGAGCCGGGTCATGGCGATGAGGAACGCGGGGGACGCGCCGGCGAAGGCGTGGGCACGGACGTTGCCTTCGGTGGCGTGAGCGCCGGTCGGGTCGGTCCTGACCCAGGTGACGCCCTCCAGGGCCGCGCCTCGGATCTGCCAGCTGGCGGCGTGGAGTTCGAGACGGATGGGGCGGCCCAGCTCGTCCAGGGCCAGATCCAGGGAGCCCTGGTGGTCGCCCGTGGGAGAAGTGGTCTGGGAGACGTAACGCCAGCCGGAGGGGCCGGGGGCGCAGTGGAAGTGTTCGTCACCGAGGGGGGTGTGATCATGAAGGTCGTGGAGCGAATACCTGCCGCGGGGCATGGGATCCTTCGGGTTCCTCGGGCTGTGCGGGGGCGGTAACGGGAGCAGGCCCCCGGCACGGGGGTGCGGGGGCCTGCACTCGGAGCTGCTGTGGAGAGCCATGATCCGTCACGCCGCTCGGTGTTCACCCCGTTCGGGGTGCGGAAGGCCGGTCTTCCGCACCCCGGGGGTGGAGCGGTCGGGGTGGGTCAGTAGCGGTAGTGGTCGGGCTTGTACGGGCCCTCGACCTCGACGCCGATGTAGGACGCCTGCTCCGGGCGGAGCGTGGTCAGCTTGACGCCCAGCGCGTCGAGGTGGAGACGGGCGACCTTCTCGTCGAGGTGCTTGGGCAGCACGTACACGTCGGTCGGGTATTCCTGCGGCTTCGTGAACAGCTCGATCTGCGCCAGGGTCTGGTCCGCGAAGCTGTTGGACATCACGAAGGAGGGGTGGCCGGTGGCGTTGCCGAGGTTGAGCAGGCGGCCCTCGGAGAGAACGATGAGGACCTTGCCGTCGGAGAACGTCCAGGTGTGGACCTGGGGCTTGACCTCGTCCTTGACGATTCCGTCGATCTTCGCGAGACCCGCCATGTCGATCTCGTTGTCGAAGTGGCCGATGTTGCCGACGATCGCCTGGTGCTTCATCCGGGCCATGTCCTTGGCCATGATGATGTCCTTGTTGCCCGTCGTGGTGACGAAGATGTCCGCCGTCTCGACGACCTCGTCGAGCGTGGTCACCTGGTAGCCGTCCATGGCCGCCTGGAGGGCGCAGATCGGGTCGATCTCCGTGATGATCACGCGCGCGCCCTGGCCGCGCAGGGACTCGGCGCAGCCCTTGCCGACGTCGCCGTAGCCGAAGACCACAGCGGTCTTGCCGCCGATGAGGACGTCGGTGGCGCGGTTGATGCCGTCGATGAGGGAGTGGCGGCAGCCGTACTTGTTGTCGAACTTCGACTTCGTCACCGCGTCGTTCACGTTGATCGCGGGGAACAGGAGGGTGCCGTCGCGGTGCATCTCGTAGAGGCGGTGGACACCGGTGGTGGTCTCCTCGGTGACACCGCGGATCTCGGAGGCGAGCTGGGTCCACTTCTGCGGGGACTCGCCGAGGGTGCGGTTGAGGAGGGTGAGGATGTGCGCGTACTCCTCACTGTCCGCGGTCGACGGGTCCGGGGCGGCGCCCGCCTTCTCGAACTCGACGCCCTTGTGGACGAGGAGGGTAGCGTCACCACCGTCGTCGAGGATCATGTTCGGGCCGCCGGTGGGGGTGTTCGGCCAGGTCAGCGCCTGCTCCGTGCACCACCAGTACTCCTCCAGCGTCTCGCCCTTCCAGGCGAAGACCGGGATGCCGGCGGGGGCTTCCGGGGTGCCGTTCGGGCCGACCGCGATGGCCGCGGCGGCGTGGTCCTGGGTGGAGAAGATGTTGCAGGAGGCCCAGCGGACCTCCGCGCCGAGGGCGACCAGCGTCTCGATCAGCACGGCCGTCTGCACCGTCATGTGCAGCGAGCCGGTGATCCGGGCGCCCGCCAGCGGCTGGGCGGCGGCGTACTCTTCGCGGATCGACATGAGACCGGGCATCTCGTGCTCGGCGAGGGTGATCTCCTTGCGCCCGAAAGCGGCGAGGGAGAGGTCGGCGACCTTGAAGTCCTGGCTGTTGGCGACCGTCGTCATAACGGGCTGCTCCTCGTGATGGGTCGAGGGTGGGCTTGTCTGGGCTGACTCTGCGGCGGCGGGGCACACGAATGCCCGAGCGTTCGCAGTGCAGTCCGTCGGAGGCCCTCTGTCCCTCGCCCGGCCAGCTGCTGCCGACCGGTCGACCGCCATCAGCAGCGACGTCTGTTATCCGTATCCGAATCTACACCGAACGGCCCAGTGACCCCCAGCCCGTCCGGGGGGAGGGGCATGTGTGAGGGGTCACCGGGCCGATCGGGGCTGATGTCGGGTGGGTCAGTGGCCGGAATCCCGCGGATCCGGCGAGGGCGGGGTTCCGTCCTGCCCCGGGCCGGGGTTCGTGTCCGGGTTGGTGGCCGTGGACTCGTCGGGGTGCGTGGGGGTGGTCGTGCCGGGGCGCGGGGCCGGGGTCTCGCCGAGGTGTGCTTCGGTGGCTGTGCCGGGGGGCGGAGTGGCGGGCTTGCTCGGGTTGCTGCCCTCCGCCGCCGCCTCCGCGTCGAAGATGTCGGGCTCCAGGTAGATGACCCGGGCGATCGGGACGGCCTCGCGGATGCGGTTCTCGGCGGCGTTGATGGCGGTGGCCACCTCGGCCGCGGTGTCGTCGTGCTGGACCGCGACCTTGGCGGCGACCAGCAGTTCCTCGGGGCCGAGGTGGAGGGTGCGCATGTGGATGATGCGGGTGACGGTGTCGCCGTCGACCACGGCCGCCTTGATCTTCTCGACGTCCTCGATGCCCGCGGACTCGCCGAGCAGGAGGGACTTCGTCTCGGCGGCCAGGACGATCGCGATGACGATCAGCAGGATGCCGATGCACAGGGTGCCGACGCCGTCCCAGACGCCGTTGCCGGTGGCGAGGGCGAGACCGACGCCGCCGAGCGCCAGGATCAGGCCGACGAGGGCTCCGAGGTCCTCCAGGAGGACGACCGGCAGCTCGGGGGCCTTGGACCGGCGGATGAACTCGGTCCAGGAGCGGTCACCGCGCGTCTGGTTGGACTCGATGATCGCCGTACGGAAGGAGAAGATCTCGGCGATGATCGCGAAGACCAGCACCCCGACCGGCCAGTACCAGGCCTCGATCTCGTGGGGGTGCTTGATCTTCTCGTAGCCCTCGTACACCGCGAACATGCCGCCGACCGAGAAGAGGACGATGGAGACGAGGAAGGCGTAGATGTAGCGCTCGCGCCCGTAGCCGAAGGGGTGTTGGGGGGTCGCCTCGCGCTTCGCCTTCTTGCCGCCGAGCAGCAGAAGCCCCTGGTTGCCCGAGTCGGCGAGCGAGTGGACGCTCTCCGCGAGCATCGACGAGGAGCCACTGAAGAGGAACGCCACGAATTTGGCGACGGCGATCGAGAGGTTGGCGGCGAGTGCCGCCACGATCGCCTTGGTTCCGCCTGACGCGCTCATAGGTGCGTGGTGTCCCTTCGTCGGTGTACGACATCCGCCGTCACGGTGAGGCGGCACATTGTTGCAGCCGACGGGGCAGGGTGCCGGACTCTTGGTCAGGTGCCCACGGTGGCTCGGAAGAGTGTGCCCGCTCCCGACGCTTCTACCGGTTCGCCGGCCGGTACGAAGACCGACTCCCCCGGGTTCAGCGACAGTTCGCCGACCTGGACGGCTCCCCCGGTGCAGAGCAGGATCTGCGGGGTGGGAGCGGTCAGCTCGGTGGGGTCGGCACCGGCCGCGAGGGTGTAGCGGGACAGGGCGAACTCGTCGACGGGGGTCTCGTACAGTTCCTCGCCCGACGGGGCCGCCTCGGGGCGCAGCACACCGGGGTCGGTGGCCTCGAAGCGGACGATGCGCAGGAGTTCGGGTACGTCGATGTGCTTGGGCGTCAGGCCGCAGCGGAGCACGTTGTCCGAGTTGGCCATGATCTCGACGCCGAGGCCGTCGAGGTAGGCGTGCGGGACGCCCGCGCCGAGGAACAGGGCCTCCCCGGGCTGGAGTTGCACGTAATTCAGCAGCATCGCGGCAAGGACGCCGGGGTTACCGGGGAAGTGGTGGGCGATACGGGCGTACGGGGCGTACGCGCCGCCGAGGCGTTCCGCGGCGGCCGCCGCCCGCTCGACGGTCCCGGCCATCTCCGCGGGGTCCGCGCCGAGAATCGCCGTGAGCACCTCGCGGAGGGCGGCTTCCTCGGGCTGTGCGCGGAGGAGGTCCACGTACGGCTTGAGGGAGTCGACCCCCAGAGCGTCCATCGCGTCCGCCGCCTCGGCGGGCCTGCGGAAGCCGCACAGTCCGTCGAAGGGGGTGAGCGCGCAGATCAGTTCGGGCTTGTGGTTGGCGTCCTTGTACGTGCGGTGGGGGGCGTCGATCGGGATGCCCCGGGCCTCTTCGTCGGCGTAACCGTCACGGGCCTGGTCCAGGTTCGGATGGACCTGGAGGGAGAGGGGGGCGCCGGCGGCGAGGAGCTTGAGGAGGAAGGGGAGGCGGGGGCCGAACCGGGCGACCGTGGCCGCGCCGAGTTCGCCCTCCGGGTCGGCCGCGATGACCTCGGTGAGGGGCAGTTCCTTGTCACCGGGCGCGTTCGCGGTGGTGCGGCTGATCCGTGAGGGTGCTCCGGGGTGGGCTCCCATCC
The DNA here is from genome assembly GCF_044767975.1 of Streptomyces sp. NPDC101181. NCBI lineage: Bacteria > Bacillati > Actinomycetota > Actinomycetes > Kitasatosporales > Streptomycetaceae > Streptomyces > Streptomyces sp. NPDC101181. Next base: position 7,571 of record NZ_JBIWOX010000024.1, read on the forward strand.
ACATCTCGGCCTGCGGTTCGCCGGTGGGTTCTCTGCCCAGCAGGGTGGGGATGGCCGTGGTGGAACCCCAGGCGTAGGGGCGCACGGTGTTGGACAGCCGGTCCATGAAGTCGTCCTCTGGGTGGAGATGGGGAAGCAGGCGTGACAGGGGCGTGGGGTGGTTCGGGGTGCCGGTGCGGGTGGGCCGTGCGGCTCGGTGATCGTCGACGGACGAACGGGCCGGTGGGTCAGGGCCGGGGCGCCGAGGCCAGCGACAGGTAGACGGCCGCGAAGTCGGTGATCGCCAGCAGTTCCGCCAGGGTCTCCAGCTCGCTGCCCTCGTCCGGTTCCAGTTCGCTGACGGGGGTGTCGTGGCCGAGCGCCAGCTCCCGGGCCGCCGGGTAGGCGCTGAGGCCTCCGGTCGGGCGGTCCCGGAGCAGGACGACCCGGGCTCTGAGCGTCTCGCCCTCCTCGACCCGGTCGCGGAAGAAGTCGTCGGGGTCCGCGCCCGCCGCGAAGTCCCCGGTCAGCAGCGTGCCGTGCGAGGGCAGGGCCTCGGGGAGCTCGGCGGTGAGAGCGGGGCGGCCCGCCAGCTCGGACAGTACGGCGGCGAAGCGACGGCCCACCGGACCCGCCGCTTCGCCCTCCGTCCACAGCAGGGGCAGGGTGTCGGCGAGTTCGGCGGCGAGCGTCTTGGCCGGGTTGCTGTAGGTGGCGATGGCCGGACCGCAGCGTTCCGCGGTGCGGTCGAGGCGGTCGGCGACCTTCTGGAGTTCCTCGGCGGGCGCGGTCACCAGACCCACCCGGTCCAGGAGGGCCAGCAGCGGGGTGAGCAGCGCCCACAGCGTGCCGGGGCCCGCGGCCGAGGTCTCCGCGTCGTACTCGCCGTGCGGGGCCGCCGCCATCGGGACCACCAGGCCGTGGACCCCGTCGACGGCCTCGCGCAGCGGTGAGCGGTTGGGGGCCACGGCGACGACGGTGCAGCCGCGGCGGTAGGCCTGCTCGGCGAGCAGCGCGAGGCCCGGTTCGGAACCGTCGGCCGTCGCGATGAGCAGCAGGTCCACGGAACCGGCCCAGCCGGGCAGGGCCCAGCGCAGGGCGCCGGGGGCGGGGGCGACGCCCGTGGGGTGGATCCGTACGACGGGGGCGGCCGCGCCGGCCAGCGCGCCGATGAGGTCGGCGACGCCGGAGGCGGCGGTTCCGGGGCCCGCGACGAGGACGGCCCGGGGCCGTCCTTCCGGGGCCAGGCCTCCGATGCCCGCCTCGGCGGCGTGCCGGGCGGCGGTGCGTACGCGGGCGCCCGCCTCGGCCGCGCCGCGGAGCAGGTCGCGGCGGTCGGCGCGCGCGAGGGCGTCCGGGGCGTCGAGCAGGGACTCGTCGAGCATGGCGGTGGGCCTCCGATCACCGGGTGGGTGCGGTACGCGGGTGCGGGGGTGGCCAGGGGGTGCGATCCGGTGCGGTCCGGTCAGGTGCCCGGGGCGGGGGTGCGGTGCGGTGCCCGCGTTCCGGAGGTGGGGTTCGGGCTCTGTCGTGAGCCGGTGCCGGTGCCCTGCCGGGGCGTAGCCGTACCGCGCCGTGCGTCGCTTTCGGCCGTACTCGCTTCGCTCGCGGTCAGGCGGGGCGGCGCGCCTCGTCCACGAGCAGCACCGGGATGCCGTCCCGGACCGGGTAGGCCAGGCCGCAGTCCGCACTCGTGCAGACCAGCTCGGGGCTGTCGGCCGACGAACGGTCGTCGAGCGGGGAGTGACAGGCCGGGCAGGCCAGGATCTCCAGGAGGCCGGCTTCGAGCGGCATGGGGTGAGTCCCTTCGAACATGCGAGTCCCGACCCACGTGGATCAGGCGTCGTCAGCCTACCGCCGGGGTGACGGGGGCGCGGCCCGGCTGCGGGGCGGAGACCGGGGATGGAGCGGGGCGGGGCGCGTCGGGGAGCGCCCGGCTGGTGGGGCGGGTTCGTCCTCGGCGCCGGACGGACTGCGATGTCCGGGCACCGCCGCAGCCCTCGCTATCCCCGGATCAGGTTCAGCACCTCGTCGCGTACCGCCTTCATCGTCTTCTCGTCCCTCGCCTCGACGTTCAGACGCAGCAGCGGTTCCGTGTTCGACGCGCGGAGGTTGAACCACCAGTCGGCCGTCGTGACCGTCAGGCCGTCCAAGGCGTCGAAGGTGACGTCCTCGCGGGTTCCGTAGGTCTGCTTGACCTTGGCCACGCTGGCGGCCTGGTCGGCGACGGTCGAGTTGATCTCTCCGGAGCCCGCGTAGCGGTCGTACTCGGCGACCAGCTTGGACAGCGGGGCGTCCTGCCCGCCCAGTGCGGCCAGGACGTGCAGGGCGGCGAGCATGCCCGTATCGGCGTTCCAGAAGTCGCGGAAGTAGTAGTGCGCCGAGTGCTCGCCTCCGAAGATCGCGCCGTGCCGGGCCATCTCCGTCTTGATGAAGGAGTGGCCGACCCGGGTACGGACCGGGGTGCCGCCGTTCTCGCGCACCACCTCGGGGACGGACCATGAGGTGATCAGGTTGTGGATGACGGTGCCCTCGCCGCCGTTGCGGGCCAGTTCGCGGGCGGCGACCAGGGCCGTGATCGCGGACGGGGAGACGCCCTCGCCCCGTTCGTCGACCACGAAGCAGCGGTCCGCGTCGCCGTCGAAGGCGAGGCCGAGGTCGGCGCCCTCGGCGCGTACACGGGCCTGGAGGTCGACGATGTTCTTCGGTTCGAGCGGGTTGGCCTCGTGGTTGGGGAAGGTGCCGTCCAGGTCGAAGTAGAGGGGGACGACATCCAGCGGGAGGCCCGCGAGGACCGTGGGGACCGTGTGGCCCCCCATGCCGTTGCCCGCGTCCACCACGACCTTGAGGGGGCGGATCGCCGTCAGGTCGACCAGTCCGAGGAGGTGCGCGGCGTAGTCGGTGAGGGTGTCGCGTTCCGTGATCGTGCCGGGGGGCGTGGAGGCGGGAGGCAGCGGGGCGCCGTCCGACCACTGTTCGACCAGCGCGCGGATCTCCGCCAGGCCGGTGTCCTGCCCGACGGGGGCCGCACCGGCCCGGCACATCTTGATGCCGTTGTACTGGGCCGGGTTGTGCGAGGCCGTGAACATCGCCCCGGGGAGATCCAGCGCGCCCGAGGCGTAGTACAGCTGGTCCGTCGAGCAGAGCCCGATGAGCGTGACGTCCGCTCCCCGGGCCGTCGCGCCGCGCGCGAACGCGTCGGCCATGGCGGGTGACGTCGGGCGCATGTCGTGGCCGATCACGATCGCCTCGGCAGCCGTGACCTGGACGAACGCCGCTCCGAAGAGTTCGGCCAGCGACTCGTCCCACTGGTCGGGCACCAGCCCGCGCACGTCGTACGCCTTCACGAGCTGCGACAGATCAGCAACCACGGCCGGTCCTCCTGGGGTCTTCGCGGACCGCCTAAACTACCCGGCCGTAGGAGCCCTCCGGATCCGGCCTCAGGAGTCGGGGGAGCGCAGCACCCGCAGGTGGCCGCGGCGGGCCACCTCCACCGGGTCCGCGGAGCGGCCGCGGCCTCCGCCGTCCGGACCCCGGTCGTGCGGCCTGGCCGCCTCCCTGACCGCGTTGGCCAGTGCTTCGAGGTCGTCGCCGCTGGGGTGCGCGGGTGCGGAGCCGTCGGAGAGCCGCACCACTTCCCAGCCCCGTGGCGCGGTCAGCCGCTCACTGTGCTCGGCGCAGAGGTCGTAGCAGTGGGGCTCGGCGTAGGTGGCGAGCGGGCCGAGGACCGCAGTCGAGTCGGCATAGACGTACGTCAGTGTCGCGACGGCAGGGCGGCCGCACGCGGTGCGCGAACAGCGACGTACAGGGCTCACGATGTTGGACGGTACCGCACTCTTGAGCGGGCTGCGACGACTCTCCCTCAGCTCACCCCACCGTGTCGTCCTGTGACCTGGGGCACAGCCGCGTCCCGGGCGGCTCACCTGACCTGCGCCGCTGCGGGGCCGCGGTGATCGCGGGGCCGCGCGGAGGCTGTGGAAGGGGGTTGACGGCCGCTTCACGCATGTCGTCAACGATCGGATTACGGGCCTGAAAAGGGCTCAACCTTGGCCGGAAAGTTCAAGTACGGACATCGGTACGCGCTGTGCACGTCGGAGGCCGCCTCCGGCGTCGGCGTTGCCGGGACTGGCAGGTCCTGGCTCGTGCCTGCCCGGCGCCGAGCGGTCCGTCGGCCGCGGCGTCTCCACGATCAACCGGGGCCCCGGAGCGTTACGCTGCGTCGGTGATGGACAGTCCCGTACCTCCCCACCCGTTCGAGCCGCGGCCCCGGCGCCGTGACCGGCACGGCCGCGGTATGCGCGGGCCGGTCGCGCCGCCGCAGGTGCCGTTGTCGGCCAGCAGGGGGGAGACCTTCCGCGACCTGGTCCAGGACTCCGTGGAGCGGCTGGAGCGGCGCTGGCCCCAGCTGGCCGAGGTGGACTTCGTCGTCCTCGACGTGCCCGGTACGCCGGAGGAGACCGTTCCGCTCGGCGGCGCCGTACCGGCGGGCAAGGGGCGGCCCGCTCAGATCGTCGTCTACCGGCGGCCCGTGGAGATCCGGACCAAGAGCCGCGAGGAGCGGGCCCTGCTCGTGCACGAGGTCGTCGTCGAGCAGGTCGCCGAGCTGCTGGGGCTGGCACCCGAGTCGGTCGACCCCCGGTACGGGCAGGACTAGGGCCGGTCGCCGGACTGCCGCCCGCTGCCGCTACGGGCGACGGGCAGAGCTGGTCCGCGCTCGGACGGGCGAGCCCCTGCGCGCGGGGCCCGCCCACGTACCGCCCGGCACCGCCCACGGGCCGGCGCCCGTGCGGGACCTCCTCAGTCGTCCAGGACCGACAGGTCCTGCCGGGCCGACGGGACCGCCACCGCGCCCCGGTCGTCGGGGAGGGTCTGCACGGTGAACATCTGGACGCCGCCGCCCGTCCGGACCAGCGAGCGCGACGCGTGGACCGGGCCGCCCGACGTCGTCTCGACCGTCAGCGCGTAGGTGCCCTTGAGCCCCTGAGGGGCCTTCGGGGTGACGGCGAGGGTCGTGCCCGCCTTGACGGTGTACGTCTCGACGGACGGTTCGCCGCCTCCGCTGCCCGCCGACGCGGTGACCTTCACCTTGGCCTCGGCGCCCGGAGCGGTCAGGGAGAGCGTCGAGCCCTTGGTCTGGTTGTCCGTCACGCTCGCCCGAGCGCCGACCGGCCCGGTGGCGGGGATGTAGGCGACTTCCTGCTTGTCACCGGTGCCCCGGACCACGCGCAGCGCCGCCACGATCGGTGTCGCCCGGTCCTTCTCCACGGGGACGAGGCGCAGGGAGCCCGGTTCGCCGCGGGTGACGTCCTTGAGGTCGGCGGCCGCGGTCATGCCGGACTTGATGTGGAGGGTGGCGTTCCCGGCCGGGGAGAACGCCGTGTTCTTGCCCAGGAGCTGGACCTTGACGTCCGCGTCGTCCTCACCGGGTGCGAAAGCGATCAGCTGTACGGCGGTGGCGTCGGCGGGGATGCCGGGCATCACGAGCGTGCCGGACGGGTCCTGGGAGGCGGTGATCCAGTCGCTGCCCGCGGTGTCGTCGGCGCTCAGGACGACCGCGCCGACACGTCCGGAGCGGGTGGTGACATGCGCGGTCAGCCGGTCGACGGCCTCGTCGGTGAGGGTGGACATCAGGAGCGCGACGCTGGAGCGGCCGGGCACGGTGATGCCGTCGCCCACCTCGGACTTCACCACGCCCTCGGGGCCGAACAGCTCGATGTCGGCGACGGCGGCGGTGTCGTCGGGGTTGGTGAGGTGCACGTACTCCTGACGGGACTTCGCGGTGCTCGTGCCCGGGAACCAGAAGTCCGTGTCGGGGGCGGTGCAGCTGACCCCGAGCAGGCCCCGGGCCCCGCCCGCGCTGACCTCGGTGGTCTGCTGGGCGGACCAGCCGGGGGCCAGCCGCCCGGTCGCCGTACCGACGAGGGCGGGGGCGGCGGAGCCGTCCGCCTCGGCCACGACCGGCGTTCCGGGCTCCTTCACCGCGAGGAGCGGCTTCTCGGCCTTCTGCCTCGCCTTCGCCGCCGCTTCCTCGGCCTTCTTCGCCTTCTTGGGGTCGGTCATGTCCTCGTCGTCGGGGACCGGGAGCGCGGGCTTCAGTTCGGCGGCGGCCTCGCCGTCGCCGCCCTCGCCCGCCGGGGTGAACGCGGTGTAGCGCGTCTTCGCGAGGTCGGAGCCGCTGGGCGCCGGGCACACCAGGCTGGAGCGCTCGACCGGGAGCAGCGCGGCGGCCTTCGCCTCCGGGGCCGCCGGGCCATCGGGCGCGGTGACCGTGGCGAAGCCGGTGATGGCGGCCAGGGCGACGGCACCGGCGATCAGGGACAGGTGGGTGGACTTCACTCGGACTCGCCTCGCGATGCGTTGCCGGACGATGCGTTACCGGACTGCCACGGGGCGCGGCCCGGGACCGGGGGGTCGGCGTGGTCGCCGTTCTCGGCGGGTTGCCGGGCGGGGTCGGCGTACGGCTGCTGCTGGTGCGGCAGCTCGCCGGTGTACTGGCCGTATTCGTCGTACGCCCCGTACTGGCCGGGGTACGTGCCGCCGCCCTGGTCGGAATAGGTGCCGCTCTGGTCGGTGTACTGCTGGGTGTACGGGTCCTGCGCGCCGTAGCCGTAGGGGTAGCCGCTCTGGTCGCCGTAGCCCTGGTAGCCCGCGTTCTGGGGCTGCTGGGGCTCGTACTGCTGTTGATGCTGGGGCTGCTCGGCGTACGGGTCGGGCTGGTACGTCGCGTAGTAGTCGGCGTCCTGGGCCTGTTGCTGCCCGTCCCACTCCCCGTACCCCTGCTGGTGCGGGATCGCCGGGGTCTGCGCGGTGGCGCCCGCGGCGTACGGGTCGGGTGTGCCGTCATCCGTCCGGAAGCCGTCCGCGGTCTCGGCGGCCTCCGCACCCGCGCCGGTCTCCGGAACGGCACCGGGCTCCGGGGCGGCCGCCGCCTCGGCCTGGGCCGCGGCGCGCAGCCTGCGGGCGCGGCGGCCCTCGCCGTCGGCCGGCTCGGCGGCGGTGGCCAGGTCCTCGTCCGGCAGGTCGTCGTCGATCTCACGGCGGCGGCCCGGCAGGGCCATCACCACCAGGACGACGGCGAGCGCGGCCTGCGCCCAGATCCAGGCGGTGTGCGTGACCGGGGCCTCGTGGGTGAGGTCCAGGCGGCCGCCCTTCGCGGCGAGTTCGAAGCCCTGGGCCCAGCCGTCGACGGTCTTGCGGGTCAGCGGCTCGCCGTCCAGCGTGGCCTGCCAGCCCGGGTCGGCGGCGTCGGCGATCCGCAGGACGCGCCCCGCCTCGCCGGAGGGGATCGTCGTATGGGCCTCGACCGGTCCGGAGCCGACAGGGACGCTCTCGCCCTCGCCGGAGGCCGGGGTGATCATGACGCGGGCGACCTGGCGGTCCACCCGCCACAGGGCGCTGCCGTCCAGCTGGCTGAGGCGGCTGAGGCCGGGGGTCGCGTCGAGGACCCGGCTCATCTGGCGCGGCGCCCCGTCCCGTACGAGGACGTAACGGATGGCGAAGCCGCTGAGCTGGCCGCCCTGGTCGGCGCCGGAGCCCGCGACGAGGTTCGCGACGACCTTGTCGAGGCTGCTGTTCGAGCCGCCCGCCTCGGTGAGTTCGCCGTCCCCGAGCCGGGCGCCCGAGCCGCGGACCAGGCTGTAGGCGACGGAGTCGGGTGAGGCGCCGCCGAGGACGAGGGTGCGCGGCTGGTCGCGGGTGCCGCTCTCCTCGGCCACGAACGCGGGCACCTGGACGGGGTCCCGCCGCTCCAGCGGGCCGTCGGCGCCGCCGATCATCCAGCCGGCCGCGGCCACGACCGGGGCGAGCCCGGCGGCCAGGGCGATCAGCGCGGCGAGGGGCTGCCGCCAGCCGAAGCTCTGCTCGGCGACCCGGATGCGGGCGCCGTCCGCGCCCACCAGGGCGGCGGCGATCAGCGCGGTGCCGTAGACGAGGGTCGCGGGCCCGGCCCAGGCCGATCCGTTGGCGAGGGCCGCGACGGCGAAGCCGACGAGCGCGACCGCCCAGGCGGCGCGGACGGCGAGCTGCCGTTCGTCGCGCAGCAGCGCGGCGAGGGCGGCCAGCACGATGCCGAGGAACAGCACGCTTCCGGCCGTGCCCGGTCCGCCGGGGCTGATGCCGAGCAGGTCCAGGGCCGAGGCCGACCCCGTACCGATGTCCAGGCCCGCTTCGTCCAGGAAGGCGGACGGGCTGGTCAGCAGGGTGAGCGACCAGGGGGCCAGGACCAGCACCGGGGTGCCGACGGCGGCGACGAAGCGGAGGCCGTACGCCGTGATGTCGCCGCGCCGCAGCACCAGCACGCCGAGGCCGAGGACCACGGCGACGGGCCAGACGACGGGGGTGAACGCCATGGTGACGGTGAGCAGCAGGGTGTACGCCCAGGTGGCGCGCCAGCTGCCGCGCTCCCCCGCCGCGCTGTCCGCGCGCAGCCCGTGGGCGGCGACGCCCGCGCGGGCGATCAGCGGGAGCAGGACGAGGAGGACGGCGGTGCCCAGGCGGCCGGTGGCCAGGGCGCCGGTCGCGGCGGGCAGGAAGGCGTACGCGACGCTCGCCCAGGCCCGCAGCAGCCGGGAGGGCAGCAGCGGCCGGGAGGCGAAGTAGGCGGTGGCCCCGGCCAGCGGGATCGAACAGACCAGCAGCACGCTCACGGCGAGGCCGGTCGAGCCGAGGAACAGGGCCGACAGGGCGGCCAGCAGGGCGAGGTAGGGCGGGGAGGTCTGGGTGCCGCCGGTCCCGACGGTGTGCCAGGCGTCCGCGTACCGGCTCCACAGCTCGCCGGCCTCGGCGGGGACGGGCAGCAGCGCGCCTCCGGCCAGGGCGCCACCGCCGAGCAGGTTGCGGCAGGCCACGAGGGAGGCGATCAGGAGGAGGGCGAAGAGGATCGGTCCCGGCTTGCGGCCGATGCGCTTGAGCCGCGCGAACTGGTCGACTTCGAGGAAGTCGGCGTCGTCACCGCCGGGGCCGGACTCGACGGCCCCGTGCCGCGAACCGCCCGCGTCGGCCTCGGTGCGCCGGCTGACGCTGCCCGCGACCTGGTCGACGGTGGCCCGGACGGTGGCGCCGGGCGGCGGGAACAGGGCGCGCAGTTCGGCCGCGTCGACCGCGCCCTTCCCCCGGTCGCGGCGGGCGGCGAGGATGCGGCCGGGGCGCAGCAGCGTGCCCAGCAGGCCGGTGACCTCGTCGAGCGCCTGGCCCGGCACCTTGCCGACGAGGTAGGCGAGGGCCCGCAGCAGGGTGCCGACGACGAGCCGGAGCAGCACCCAGGGCAGGGCCTTGCCACGGGCGTTGACGAGCATCGTGTAGACCGCGCCCGCCTTGTCGACGCGGTGCGGGCTGGCGACGGAGCGGCCCGCGCAGTCGATGGGGCGGCGCTCGCGGGCGGAGGCCTCGGCGTGCCGCAGGACGGCGTCCGGGGCGACGAGGACCCGGTGCCCGGCGAGGTGGGCGCGCCAGCACAGGTCGACGTCGTCGCGCATCAGGGGGAGCCTGCGGTCGAAGCCGCCCAGCTCCTCGTAGACGTCGCGCCGGATGAGCATCCCGGCGGAGGAGACGGACAGGACGGTACGGACCTGGTCGTGCTGGCCCTGGTCCTGCTCCCGGCGGTCCAGGCCGGTCCAGCGGCGGCCGCTGTTGGCGATGGAGACGCCGACTTCGAGGAGCTGCCTGCGGTCGTACCAGCCGCGCAGCTTGGGCCCGACGATCGTGGCGTGCCGGTCGCCGTCGACGACGCGCAGCATCGCGGCGAGCGCGTCGGGCTCGGGGGCGCAGTCGTCGTGCAGCAGCCAGAGCCACTGGACCGGTTCGCCGTGCGGCAGCTCGGGCAGGTCGTAGTTCTCGTCGACCCAGGTCCGGGTGACCGGGTCCCAGCCGCTGGGGCGCTTGAGGTAGGGGAGGTCGTCGGGGGTCAGGATCCCGGCCGTGCGGGCCGCCTCGTCGACGGCGGTGCCGAAGCTGGTCCGGCGGGCGAGGTGCAGGACGCGTTCGCCGCCGAGCGCCTCGGTGACCAGCCGGGCGGAGTCGTCGGCGCTGCCGGTGTCGGCGGCGATGACGTTCTGTACGGGGCGTTCCTGCCCGAGCAGCCCGGCCAGCACGTCGGGCAGCCAGCGCGCGCCGTCGTGGGAGACGAGCACGGCGGTGACGACGTGCCGGGGGAACTCTGGGGCGGCGGCGGCCGCGTTCGGCGCCGCCGAGTGGCTGTGCACGGACATCGGGGTACGGGCCCTCCGGCCGGGTCCGGGGGCGTCCCCGGGGGCTGCATCGGTGTACACGCGCGCCCCGGCGGGGCGTTGGCGCGTCTCGGACGGGGCCCCACACTAACGGTACGGATACCTGGCGGGGTCCCCCGAGCGGGTGAACGGCCGACTCCGCTACGGGCGGGAGCCGGAACGGGACCGGAGGCGAAACCGCAGGCCGACCGGGCGCGGACCCGGCTGCGGGGGCGCGGGCGAGGCGCGGGTGGGGTGACGGCGGGAGCCGGGGCGGGAGGGAAGCGGGGCGGGACGGGAGCGGGGGCGGACATGCCGACGGCCCGCCGACCGGGCCCCGGTGCGGGGACGGGCGGCGGGCCGTCGCGGTAGCGGAAGCCGGGCGGTACCGGGAACCACAGGATCCTGACGGTGCCGTGGGTCACGGGGCGCGGCTGTCTCAGCCGTATCGGGTGCCACGGATGCGTACGAGAACCACGGCGTCGTCGAAGTGGGTGGGGTATCGGGCGCCACCGGATCGGGCCGTGCCGGTCTCGGGAGCCATGGCGCCGGGTGGTGACGGTCTTGGACCCCACGGGGTCGTGGGCGGTGACCGGGCCCGCGCCGCGAAGCAGTGACCAGGCCTCGACATCGTCACGGCGCCGGAGCCCCACGGGTGCCGATGTCGTGCGGACCGGCGGCGGACTGCCGACCGCGACCTGCCCGCGCCCGGCGGGCGACGGGAGGGGCTGCCCCGGAACGGGGTGGCCGGTGGAGGGCCCGGTGAAAGCGATCACCTGGGCGCTCCGGGAGGGGCGGGGGATTACGGGAGTTCGGGCGTGCGGGGAAAGTCGGTGATGTGCGCGGCCGTCCCGGCCGCTAGATGGCGGCTTTCTTCAGCCGCCGTCGCTCGCGCTCGGAGAGGCCGCCCCAGATACCGAAGCGCTCGTCATTGGCGAGGGCGTACTCCAGGCATTCCGAGCGCACCTCGCAGGCCAGGCAGACCTTTTTGGCCTCGCGGGTGGATCCCCCCTTTTCGGGAAAGAAGGACTCCGGATCGGTCTGGGCGCAAAGTGCGCGCTCCTGCCAGCCGAGTTCCTCTTCCGCGTCCTCGACCAGCAGTTGCTGGAACAGCTCGGTCATGTGCGCCCCTCGTCTGTCTCTTGCGTCCCGTGATGCAGCCTTTTGCGACTGAACGACACGAGTGAAATTACAAGTGTGTAGCTCCAGGCCAGTCAAGCGAAGATCTGGTATTGACCCTGGGATTCACTCTGCGGAACCAAACGTATACAGAAAGTGTTCAAATCCCCAAAAAACTGACATATGCCACCGTCTCCACGATCCTCGCATCTCTCATGATCAAGACGAGCGGGGGGTGTGCGCCGGGTGCGATTCGATCACTGAAGCGACCAAGATCACATTCAGGTCACGGAGCGTCAGTCACGTTTGAAAGCCGGATGGTGCGCCATGTGTCCCCAGTTCCGAGCGCATAAACCTTTCTCTGTGCTCGACAACCAGAAGGGGTGAAAGAAGGCACCCAAATCGGGCATTGGGTTGACAGCGGGCAGGTCGGGCCGGTCTTCTTGTCACCATGTCAGCGACCGCAGCCTCGCGCCCGACCCATGTCCGTGGGTTCCGCAGCGCTGTGCAGGCTCGCTGTTGCTGTTCCAGCTGTCACAGCTGTTGATGCCGTAACGGCCGTCGATGCCGTAGCGCTCCAGCTCTGATCCAGCGGCTCCCGGGCTCCTCCGACCGGCTCCTCGACGCATCTGCGTCGGCTCCGGTCGAGCCCCCGCCCCTCGCTCGCCCCGCTTCACCGCGAGCACCCGCACCCGCTCCTCTCCCCCATGCCGAGGAACCACCGCATCCATGAACAGCGACAGCGACCTCCAGATCGCCGGCGACATCCTCGAGGTCCAGCACCTCCTGCGGCCCGCCCGCGAGCACCCCGCCACCGTCTCCGAGTTCGTCGGCCTCGCCCGCGCCGTCGCGGCCGACCGCGCGCGGTGGGCCGGACTCGTCCGGTACGACTCCGCCTCCCGCTGGTACCACCGCCTGCACACCGGCCCCGGTTACGAGGTGTGGCTGCTGAGCTGGGTCCCCGGGCAGGGCAGCGGGCGCCACGACCACGGCCTCTCCGCAGGCGTACTGACCGTCCTGGAAGGCGAGTTGACCGAGCGCACCGAGCGCGGCACCCGGACGCTCGGTGCGGGGGCGCAGCGCGCCTTCGCCCCGGGTTACGTCCATGAAGTGGTCAACGACTCGCTCGAACCGGCCGTGAGCCTGCACGTCTACTACCCGGGTCTGACCGAGATGCCGATGCACGCCTCGCAAAGCGCCCCGACGGGCGTGGATGTCGTACCCGCCTGACAAACTGCTGTACATGCGCATTGTTGTTCTGGCCGGTGGTATCGGCGGTGCCCGCTTTCTGCGCGGCCTCAAGCAGGCCGCGCCCGACGCGGACATCACGGTGATCGGCAACACGGGTGACGACATCCATCTGTTCGGGCTGAAGGTCTGCCCCGACCTCGACACCGTGATGTACACGCTCGGCGGTGGCATCGACGAGGAGCAGGGCTGGGGGCGGGCCGAGGAGACCTTCCGGGTGAAGGAGGAGCTCGCGGCGTACGGGGTGGGCCCCGGGTGGTTCGGGCTCGGCGACCGTGACGTCGCGACCCACATCGTCCGTACGCAGATGCTCGGCGCGGGCTATCCCCTCAGTGCCGTCACCGAGGCCCTCTGCGCCCGGTGGCAGCCCGGCGTGCGGCTGCTGCCGATGTCCGACGACCGGATCGAGACGCATGTCGCCGTCGAGACGGACGGCGAGAGCAAGGCGATCCACTTCCAGGAGTACTGGGTGAAGCTGCGCGCCTCCGTCCCGGCGCGGGCCGTCGTGCCGGTCGGGGCGGAGCAGGCCAAGCCCGCGCCGGGCGTGCTGGAGGCCATCGGCGCGGCCGACGTCATCGTCTTCCCGCCGTCCAACCCGGTGGTGTCGATCGGCACGATTCTCGCGGTGCCGGGGATCCGTGAGGCCATCGCCGAGGCCGGGGTGCCGGTCGTGGGCCTCTCCCCCATCGTCGGGGACGCCCCCGTGCGCGGTATGGCGGACAAGGTGCTCGCCGCGGTGGGCGTCGAGTCGACGGCCACGGCCGTGGCCCAGCACTACGGTTCGGGGCTGCTGGACGGGTGGCTGGTGGACACGGTGGACGCCGGGGCGGTGGAGGAGATCGAGGCGGCCGGGATCCGCTGCCGGGCGGTGCCGCTGATGATGACGGACGACGACGCGACCGCCGAGATGGCCCGGCAGGCGCTGGCGCTGGCCGAGGAGGTGCGGGCGTGAGCGGTGGCGGCGAGGGGCCGGGGGCCGGTAGCCGGTCGTCCACGCCCGCCTTCCGGGTCTGGGCCCTGGGCGGGGTTCCCGAGGTCCGGGCCGGGGACGATCTCGCCAAGCTGATCGCCGGGGCCGGACCGGACCTGGCCGACGGGGACGTCCTCCTCGTCACCTCCAAGATCGTGTCCAAGGCGGAGGGCCGGATCGTCGAGGCCGCGGACCGCGAGGCCGCCATCGACGCCGAGACCGTGCGGGTCGTCGCCCGGCGCGGGACGCTGCGGATCGTGGAGAACCGCCAGGGGCTGGTCATGGCCGCCGCGGGCGTCGACGCCTCCAACACCCCGGCCGGGACCGTGCTCCTGCTGCCCGAGGACCCCGACGCCTCCGCCCGGGGCATCCGGGACGGGCTGCGGGACATCCTCGGCGTGCGGGTCGGCGTCGTCGTCACGGACACCTCCGGCCGGCCCTGGCGCAACGGGCTCACCGACGTCGCGATCGGTGCGGCGGGCGTGCGGGTCCTGGACGACCTGCGCGGTGGGACGGACGCGTACGGCAATCCGCTCAGCGCCACCGTCGTGGCCACCGCGGACGAGCTGGCCGCGGCCGGGGACCTGGTCAAGGGCAAGGCGGCGGGGCTGCCGGTCGCCGTGGTCCGGGGGCTGGCGCACGTGGTGTCCGAGGCGGACGGGGAGCCGGGTGCGCGGGCGCTGGTGCGGAGCGCGGCCGATGACATGTTCCGGCTCGGTACGTCCGAGGCCGTGCGGGAAGCGGTGACCCTGCGGCGTACGGTGCGCGAGTTCAGCGACGAGCCGGTGGACCCGGGGGCGGTGCGCCGGGCGGTGGCCGCCGCGGTGACCGCTCCGGCCCCGCACCACACGACGCCCTGGCGGTTCGTGCTGCTGGAGTCCGCCGCGTCGCGGACCCGGCTGCTCGACGCCATGCGGGACGCCTGGGTGGCGGACCTGCGGCGGGACGGGAAGAGCGAGGAGTCCATCGCGAAGCGGGTCCGGCGCGGTGACGTGCTGCGCAACGCGCCGTATCTCGCCGTGCCGTGCATGGTGATGGACGGCTCCCACACCTACGGGGACGAGCGGCGGGACACGGCGGAGCGCGAGATGTTCGTGGTGGCCGCCGGAGCCGGGGTGCAGAACTTCCTGGTGGCGCTGGCGGGTGAGCGGCTGGGCTCGGCGTGGGTGTCCTCGACGATGTTCTGCCGGTCCGTGGTGCGGGAGGTGCTGGAGCTGCCGGAGTCCTGGGATCCGCTGGGGGCGGTGGCGGTGGGCCATGCGGCGGGGGCGCCCCGGGAGCGGGCCGTCCGGGACGCGGAGGCGTTCGTCACGGTGCGGTGAGGGCCCCGGGGTGGTGACGAGGCTCCGGGTCCGGTGGCACGGGGGTTTCGCGTCCGGGCGGCGCGGCTTCGCGTCCGGGCGGCGCGGCTTCGCGTCCGGGCGGCGCGGCTTCGCGTCCGGGCGGCGCGGCGGGCGCGGGCGGGCGCGCGCCGACCGGCCCTACAAGTGCACGATGTCGCCCGGTCGCATCCTTGGCGCCCTGCGCTCCGGGATGCGGCCCGAGAGCAGGATCAGGCGGGTCGCCCGGTGGCGTTGGCCCGCGTACGGGGCCAGCAGCTCCAGCATCTCCGCGTCGTCCGCGGCGCGGTGGTCCGCCAGAGCGTGGCCCACGATCCCCGGGAGGTGGAGGTCGCCCACGGTGACCGCGTCCGGCTCCCCGTTCGACCGCTGGAGGGTCTCGGCCGCCGTCCAGGGGCCGATGCCGGGAATGAGGCACAGCCGGGCCTGCGCCTCGGCCAGCGGCATGCGCGACGCCTCCTCCAGGCGGCGCGCCACCCGGACCGCCCGCAGGATCGTGGACGAGCGCTTGGCGTCGACGTTCGCCCTGTGCCATTCCCAGGACGGGATCATCGCCCAGGTGCGGGCGTCCGGCACGACGTACAGGCCCAGGGAGGCCGTCGGGCCGGGGGCCGGGGTTCCGTAGCGGCGTAGCAGCAGGCGCCAGGCGCGGTGGGCCTCGTCCGTCGTGACCTTCTGTTCCAGGACCGAGGGGATCAGCGACTCCATCACCAGCCCCGTCCGCAGCAGCCGCAGCCCCGGGCGGCGGTGCCGGGTCAGGGCCAGCAGCCGGTGGCGCGGGACGAACGCGTCCGGGTCGTCCTCGGCGCCCAGCAGCGCGGGCAGCCCGTCCAGCAGCCACCGCGCACCCGGGCCCCAGGCCGCCGCCGCGATCCGCTCGCCACGCGCCGCCACCCGCAGGGTCCCCGGGCCCTCGGGTGTGCGGGCGGCGCGCCAGAAGACGCCGTCGGGGGTCACCCGGAACGTGGGGTCGGCCGGGCCCCGGCGCAGCGGGCTCAGCACCAGGCGCAGGTCCAGCGGGCCGGGCGGGGTCCACTCCCGGGTCAGCGGCTCCCCGTCGTCCGCGGGCACGGCCCGCCCGGACGGTGCCGCCTGCCGGGACACGGTGGTCCGGGGCAACGCCGCCGGGCGCGCGGTGCGGGGGGCGAATCGTCCTGCCACGGGGCTCTCGGCGTCCTCGGTGTCTCGGCTGCTCGGTGTCTCGGCTGCTCGGGTCCTCGTACGGGATGGCTTCGCGTACGGGGACGGTCCCCTGCGGGGACCGGTCCTCCGAGGGTACGGGCCGGGCGGGAGCTCTCTTGCGGCGCGGGTCCCGGCGTGCGCGGGCCGGTGGTGCTGGCCCGGGAGCGGGGGCTCTCTACTGGTCCGAGGAGAAGCGGATCGCGGCGTCCGGGAGGACCGCCCCGCACCAGATCCTGACCCCGTCCCGCAGTTCGTTGTCCGCGCCGACCCGCGCCCCGTCGCCGATCACCGCGCCCGTCAGCACCGTACGGCTGCCGACCCGCGCGCCCGCTCCGATCAGGGAGTCCGTGACGACCGTGCCCGGTTCCACGATCGCCCCGTCCAGGACCGTCGAGCTGTCTATCCTCGCGCCCGCGCCGACGACCGCGCCGGCGCCGACCACCGTGCCGCCGGTGAGCTTGGCGTCGGGGGCCACCCGGGCCGTCGGCAGGACCAGCCGGTCGCCGCAGCGGCCCGGGACGGCCGGGGACGGGGCGCGGCCCAGGACCAGGTCGGCGGAGCCGCGGACGAAGGCCTGGGGGGTGCCCAGGTCCAGCCAGTACGTGGAGTCGACCATGCCCTGGAGGTGGGCGCCGGAGGCGAGCAGGCCGGGGAAGGTCTCGCGCTCGACGGAGACCGGCCGGCCCTCGGGGATGGTGTCGATGACCGAGCGCCGGAAGATGTACGCCCCGGCGTTGATCTGGTCGGTGACGATCTCCTCCGGCGTCTGCGGCTTCTCCAGGAAGGCGGTGACCCGGCCCGTCAGGTCGGTCGGTACCAGGCCGAAGGCGCGGGGGTCGTCGACCCGGGTCAGGTGGAGGGAGACATCCGCCCCGGAGACGGTGTGCGAGCTGACCAGGGCCCGGATGTCGAGCCCGGTCAGGATGTCTCCGTTGAAGATCAGGACCGGTTCGTCCGGTCCCGAGGACAGCTTCGGCGCGACGTTGCGGATGGCCCCGCCGGTGCCGAGCGGCTCCTGCTCGGTGACGTACTCGATGTGCAGACCGAGCGAGGAGCCGTCGCCGAAGTACGGCTCGAAGACCTCGGCCAGGTAGGACGTGGCGAGCACGATGTGCTCCACCCCGGCCGCCCTGGCGCGGGCCAGCTGGTGGGTCAGGAAGGGGACTCCCGCCGCCGGGATCATCGGCTTCGGGGTGTGCACCGTGAGCGGACGCAGCCGGGTGCCTTTGCCACCGACCAGGAGAATCGCTTCTTTTGCCTCTGTCACAGCACCGTCTCTGCTTCCTGCTGGGGCGCGGCCTCGTATGTGACTGGTCAGTTAAGCAGACCGGTCGGCCGCGCTCCGGTCAGCGGCCCTGCAAGGAGGCGGAGCTGCTCCTGGCCTTGCCGAGCTTCTTGTAGAGCCGCGCTCCGGGACATTCGGTGACGAACCCGTCCCGGTGGCCCGAGATCACGTTCATCTTGACCTTGGCGCCCGCCTTGTACTTGTTGCTGCCGCCGGAGACGAGCGTCACCTTCCCCTTGGGGTTGGCGCCGAAGAGTCCCAGCTTCCAGGCGGTGAGCTTGGACACGGCGGTGACGGCGGCGGCGGGCGGGTTGGTGGAGCCGAAGCTGCCGAGGACCGCGATGCCCATGGTGTTGGAATTGAAGCCCAGGGTGTGCGCTCCCAGCACCGCCTTCGTGACGCCGCCCGCCCGGCCCTCGTAGATGTTTCCGCACTTGTCGACGGCGAAGTTGTAGCCGAAGTCGCGCCAGCCGCTGCTCTGGACGTGGTAGCGGTAGATGCTGCGGAGCACCGAGGGGGCCTGCTTGCAGGTGTAGTTGTTGCCGGTCGCGCTGTGGTGGACGAAGGCGGCCTTCACGGTCTTGGTGTACGCGAAGTTCTTCTCGCGGAGCTTCTCGTCGGCCCCCCAGCCCTTGCGCGTGACGATGCCCGGACGGGGGCCGATGTACGGTTTCGCCCCGGCGGCAGCGTTCGCGGTCTGTGCGGTCTCCGCCTTGGTCAGGGCGGGGATCATGGTCGCGCCGAGCGGTGCGAGTTCCGCGTTCACGGCCGAGGAGGCGGCGGACTCGGCGGTGAGCGCCTCGGGCACGGCCGCCACCGTCGGCGCGGTGTCCGCGAACCGTGCCTGGGTGGCGCCCCGGCCGGCCGGGGCGCCGCGCGCGGGTTCGGGGGCCGGGTCCTCGCCGGGGTCGACGAGTTCGAGGCGCATGCCCTCGGGGAGCGGGGCCGACGCGTCCCCGCTCCGGTGGTCGTGGGCCTCCGGGCGTACGCGGACCTCCACGCCGTCCGAGTCGCCGACCCAGAGCGGTGCCGTGGCCCCGCGGACGGAGCCGGACTCGCGCTCGGCACTGCCGAGGTCGGCGGCGTGCTCGGCGTTGTGGGTCTCGATGTCCTGCCAGCCGGACCAGTCCGAGCTCCCGGTGGCCCGGGTGCGGACCTGGACCGTGCCGTGCAGTTCGGTTTCGGCGTCGTCCCAGACCACGCCCACCAGGGAGAAGGGGCGGGCGTCGCGCTGGGCAAGGCCCTGGGCCGCCCGCGCGCCCGCGACCCGGTCCGAGGAGGCGGCGAGGGGTTCCAGGGGCAGGGACTGCGTCGAACCCGCCGGCTCGGCCGCCTCCGACGCCGCCCGGGGCTGCCCGGTGCGCAGGAAGGTGTTGCGGGGACCGGCGGCGGCTCCGGAGCCGGTGGCGCTGTCGGCGCCGGTGGCCGCGAGCGCACCGGTCGCGGTGCCGGGACGGGCCTCTCCGGCGGGCTCGGCCGCGAGCCGTGCCGACGACGGCGGAGCGGTGCCCGGGGACTCGGGGGACACGGAGGGAGGACGGGCAGGGGCGGAGGCGGCGGGTACGGCGAGCGGCAGGCTGAGGGCCGCCGCGCAGGTGACGCCGACTGAGGTGACGAGAAGTGCACGCATACGTACGATCCTGGGCATATCCCTCCAGGTCCGGCTACCCGGGCAGCGGCCGGTAAGTGACGCCCCGTCTGCCGAACCGGTGTACGTGACACCCGTTCAGCCCGCCCCGGGCGAGGGGCCCGCGTACCCTTGCCGGGATGAACGCCAGCGACCGCACCCCCGCCGACCTGCTGCGATCCGCCCTCGCCGCGGACCCCGCCCGCCCCCTGGTCACCTTCTACGACGACGCCACCGGAGAACGCGTCGAACTGTCGGTGGCCACCTTCGCCAATTGGGTGGCCAAGACCGCCAATCTGCTCCAGGGCGACCTGGCCGCGGAGCCCGGCGACCGGCTCGCCCTCCTGCTTCCCGCGCACTGGCAGTCCGCCGTCTGGCTGCTCGCCTGCTCCTCGGTCGGCGTCGTCGCCGACGTCGGGGGCGACCCGGCCGCCGCGGACCTCGTCGTGACCGGACCCGACACCCTGGACCGGGCGCGGGCCTGCCGGGGCGAGCGGGTCGCGCTCGCGCTGCGCCCGCTGGGGGGCCGGTTCCCGCAGCCGCCCGCCGGGTTCTCGGACTACGCGGTGGAGGTGCCGAGCCAGGGCGACCGCTTCGCGCCCTTCGCTCCGGTGGACGCCGACGCGCCCGCGCTCGCCGTGGGCGGGGTGGAGCTGACGGGTACGCAGCTCGTCGACCGGGCCCGTGCGGACGCCGGAGCCCTCGGGCTCGTACCGGGGTCCCGGCTGCTCACCGGGCGTACGTACGACACCTGGGACGGGCTGAGCGCCGGGCTCTTCGCCCCGCTGGCCGCCGGGGGGTCCGTGGTGCTCTGCCGCCATCTCGGCCGGCTCGACGCGGACGGGCTCGCCCAGCGGATCGAGAGCGAGCGGGTCACCGGCACCGCGGACTGAACGAGGGCGGCACGGAGCGAGCGCGGAGCGGCCTTCCCTCGCACCAGAACCCCCGTGACGCACGGTCCGTCGGCGGTTGCGAGTACGCCGGCGGCACCCCGTCCACCCGGCCGCGCGGCGCACCCGCCGGCCGGGTTCCTCAACGGCGCGGTATGACAAGCGCCCTGAGGTGCACTCGTCCGGCCCACAGCGGGCCGAGTCCCCCGGTATCGATCACCGGTGCGGGTAGATGATCTGCGGTACAGACCACTCCCTGGCAGTGCACAACCAAGCGTGAGGTTCAGCCGTCTACTCCTGCGACCGGCGGCCCATCGCGCCGCCGACCGTGAAGGATGGACGCAGACGTGACCGACAGTGCTGGCCCCCCGGCCGATCCGGACCGCCCGGCCGACCCGGACCGTCCGGCCGGGGACACGCCACCGGACAGGTCGCAGGAGGAGTCCGGCCCCGCGGCCGGTGCCCCCGGATCCCCGGAGGCCGCGAAGCCCGGACCGGAGGGCGGGTCCACAGCGGACGCGAAGCCCGGACCGGACGGCGAGCCCGCAGCGGAGGACGGGTCCGCGGCGGACGGCGAGTCCGCGCCGGGCGTGAGACCGGGACCGGACGGTGAGTCCGCGCCGGACGCGAAGCCCGCGGCCGACGCGAAAGAACCCCAGACCTGGGCCGACAACCCCAAAGCGGGCATCGTGGCCGCCCGCCGGAGCCACTGGCTGCGCTGGACCGCCCTCGGCGCCTCGTTCCTCGTGCTCGTCGCCGCAGGGGTCGGCTGGTGGATGTACCAGAAGCTCGACGGGAACATCACCCCCGACACGGGCGCCGCCGCCGAGCTGAAGGCGTACGAGAAGGAACGGCCGACCCCGGTCGTGATGGACGCCATAAACATCCTGCTCATCGGGTCCGACAGCCGTTCCGGGGACAACCGGAAGTACGGGCGGGACGACGGCGGCAGCCAGCGCTCGGACACCACGATCCTGCTGCACCTCGCGGCGGACCGGAAGAGCGCGACCGCGGTGTCCCTGCCGCGCGACCTGATGGCGGAGATCCCCAGCTGCCGCACCGGTAAGGACAAGGACGGCAAGGACAAGGAGACCCGGGAGCAGTTCGCCCAGTTCAACTCGGCGTTCGAGCTCGGCGGCACCGCCTGCACCATCCGTACCGTGGAACGGATGACCGGCATCCGCGTTGACCATCACATGGTCGTCGACTTCAACGGTTTCAAAGACATGGTCGACGCCGTGGACGGGGTCGAGATCTGCCTCAAGGAGCCGATCAACGACAAGGACGCCCACCTGGAGCTCCCGGCCGGGCGGCAGACGCTGAACGGCGAGGAGGCCCTCGGCTACGTACGGGCGCGCAAGACCCTCGGCAACGGCAGCGACACCGAACGGATGGAGCGCCAGCAGAAGTTCCTCGGCGCTCTCGTCAACAAGATGCAGAGCAACGGGGTCCTCCTGAACCCGACGCGGCTCTACCCGGTGCTGGACGCGGCGACCAAGTCGCTGACGACGGACCCCGGGCTGGCCTCGCTACGCGACCTGTACGACCTGGTGCGGAGCATGCGGGACGTACCGACCGACAAGGTGCAGTTCCTGACGGTGCCCCGGCAGCCGTACCGCAACAACCCCAACCGTGACGAACTGGTCGAACCGGACGCGGGCGAGCTGTTCAAGCAGCTCCGCGAGGACAAGCCCGTGGCGGTGGTCCCGGCCGACGAACTCAAGGACTCCGGGACCGACTCGGAGGGCGACCAGGGACGGACGGCGAGCGGGAGCCCGGACCCCTCCGGGTCGGGGAGTCCGACGCCGGAGCCCACCTACTCGGGGTCGAGCGCGGCCGACAACCTGTGTGAGCGGTAAAGCAATTCTCAAGTCAGCGAACAAAATAGACGCGTAATGGGAAGAATGCCCGGTTGTAAGGGGCGTGGAATGTGTCACGCACGTCGCTCCACCAGGAAAGTGCCGGATAGTGTGACGCGATCCGGTGCTTCCGGCCGTCAGGTCGTGCACTGCTGGAGCGAAGGAACGAGCGCCCTGCCGGGGGAGGGCGCCTCGCGTGGCACCGACGGAGGATCTGGGCAACCGTGGACGCGCATAGCCGTGGGCGGGCGGACGATATCGACCCCGCCGACCAGTGGGTACTCAACCCGCAGACCGGCCATTACGAACTGCGACTGGATCACTCCGCTGGGGAACCGGCCGGGGTCTCCCGCGCGGCCGCGGCCGAGGGGGCGGGCCACCGCGGTGACACCCGGACCGCCGCTCCCCGGGAGGGTTCCGGACGCCGGGCGGCCCGGGAGGGGCGTCAGGACGGCCCCCGCCGCGAGGTGCCGGGCCAGCGCAGCCGCCGCGGCTCCCAGGGCAACGGACGCGGTACGGAACCGCCCGCGACCGGCCGCCGCAAGCCCAAGCCGAAGCCCTCGCGCAAGAAGAAGGCGATGCTGTGGACGGGCGGGGTCATGGCGTTCGTCGTGGTGGGCGCCTCGGTCGGCGCGTACCTGCTGTACGAGCGGCTCAACGGCAACATCGACACCATCGACGTCGGGGACCAGGGCAGCAAGAACGTCCTCACCGACGGCCCGATGAACATCCTGATCATCGGCACCGACAAGCGCACCGGCAAGGGCAACGAGGGCTACGGCGACAAGGGCAGCGAGGGCCACGCCGACACCAACATCCTGTTCCACGTCTCCGAGGACCGCACCAACGCGACGGCGATGAGCATCCCGCGCGACCTGAAGACGGACATCCCGGAGTGCGAGTCGAAGCAGCCGGACGGATCGACGAAGACCATCCCGGGTACCCCCGACGTCCGCTTCAACATCAGCCTCGGCCAGGAGGGGCGCGACCCGGGCTGCACGATGAAGACGGTCGAGTCCATCACCGGCATCGCCCCCGACCACTTCATGATGGTCGACTTCAACGCGGTGAAGGAGCTCACGACCGCGGTCGGCGGGGTCAACGTCTGCATGGCCAAGCCGGTCGACGACCCGAAGTCCCATCTGAAGCTGCCGCAGGGCGAGTCGAAGGTGCAGGGCGAGATGGCCCTGGCCCTGCTGCGGACCCGGCACAGCTTCGGCAACGAGAGCGACCTCGACCGGATCAAGGTGCAGCAGCAGTTCCTCGCCTCGATGATCCGCGAGATGAAGTCGAGCGACACGCTCACCAACCCGAAGAAGCTCTTCACGCTCGCGGACGCGGCGACCAACGCGCTGACGGTCGACACCGGCATCGGCAGCGCGAAGAAGCTGATGACCCTGGCCCAGGAGATCGGCAAGGTCGACACGAAGAACATCACCTTCGTCACGATGCCGGTGATCGACAACCCGGCCGAGACCGTCAAGGCAACCGTGGTCCCGCAGCCCGAGAAGGCGGACCAGCTGTTCGCGATGATGCGCTCCGACACCTCGCTGACCGAGGTGAAGCAGAAGGAGAAGGCCGCCAAGAGCAAGCAGGCGGCCCTGCTCAAGGGGCCCAAGGCGGACCCCGCCGAGGTCCGCGTGGACGTCCTCAACGGCGGCGAGATCCCCGGTGCGGCGGGCTCGACCGTCACCTGGCTCCAGAACGAGCAGGGGGTGCTGAAGTCCACCAACAAGGCCAACGCACCCGAGAAGACCAAGGAGACCACCCTGGAGTACGCGCCCAACCAGGCCGACCAGGCGCGGGCGCTCGCCGAGATGATGGGCCTGCCCGCCACGGCCATGAAGCAGGGCACCGCCGACGCCGAGGGGCTGGAGGCGATGGTGCTCACGCTGGGGGCGGACTTCAAGGGCGCGGGGCAGCTCATCACCGGACCGGCGAAGGCGCCGGAGGGCATCCAGAAGGCAAACGCCGACCAGGCGGAATGCGCCAAGTGACACCGGGTCACCGCGCCACAGCAGGGGGCTGAGCAGCATGGGGGGTCCGGTGGGACGGAGCAGCACGCGCGGTGAGCGGACGCGATCACGCGTCCGGCGGGACGACCTGCCGGACGACCGGCCGGGGTGGGCCGAGGACCCCGGGCGCCGGTCCGGTGCGCGCAACGGCCCGCCGGTGAAAGGCGACGGGGGCCGGGGCAGCGCCCGCCGGGCCCCCAGGAGCGGGAAGCGGCGGGTGCTGCGCTGGAGCGCCACCGTGCTCGCCCTGCTCATACTCGGCACCGGCGGCGCCGGTTACCTCTACTACGAGTACCTCAACGGCAACATCAGGAAAGAGGATCTGACCCTCGGCGACAAGCGGATGGCCGACCACAAGGCCAACGCCGCCGGGCAGACCCCGCTGAACATCCTGCTCATCGGCTCCGACGCCCGGGACTCCGAGGCCAACCAGAAGCTGGGCGGCGCGAAGGAGACGTTCGGGGCCCCGCCGCTCGCCGACGTACAGATGCTGCTGCACCTCTCCGCCGACCGCAGCAACCTCTCCGTCATCAGCATGCCGCGCGACACCATGCTGAAGATGCCCAAGTGCACCGCGCCCGACGGCGAGATCTTCCCGGCCAGCCGACGGGACGTGCAGACCAACGAGAGCCTGGGGCGCGGCGGTCCGGGGTGCACGGTGGCCACCTGGTACGAGCTGACCGGGATCCGCATCGACCACTTCATGATGATCGACTTCGCGGGTGTGGTGTCGATGGCCGACGCGATCGGCGGCGTCCCGGTCTGCGTCGACGCCAACATCCACTCGCGCGGCGCGGACGGCAAGGGCTCCGGGCTGAAGCTGGAGAAGGGCACCACCTCCGTCAAGGGCGAACAGGCCCTCCAGTGGCTGCGCACCCGGTACGGCTTCGAGGACAACACCGACCTCGGGCGGGCCAAGGCCCAGCACCAGTACATGAACTCCATGGTCCGCGAGCTGCGCAAGGGCACCAAGCTGACCGACCCGGCGAAGCTGATGAACCTCGCCGAGGCGGCCACCGCAGCGCTGACCGTCGACAAGGGGCTGGACACGGTCAAGAAGCTGTACGACCTGGCCGAGGAGTTCAAGAAGGTCCCGACGAAGCGCATCACGATGTCGACCATGCCGAACGTGTACGGCACCGGAGTCAACAACGGCCGGGTGTACCCGAAGGCGGGCGACGCGGAGCAGCTGTTCCGGATGGTGCGGGACGATGTGCCGCTGGACGGCAAGCCCTCCAAGCGGAAGGCCGTGGAGCCGAAGGACCCGTCCGCGCCGGTCGGCGAGATCGCCGTCACCGTACGGAACGCGACCGGCACCGGCACCCAGGGACCGGCCTCCGGGCGGGCGGGCCACGTGGCGGACCAGCTGAAGGAGGCGGGGTTCGGGAAGACCGGCGTCGACCCGGACAACGTGACCGGGGCGGCGCGGACCGGCATCCTGTACCCGAGCGCGGACCTGGAGGGCGACGCGCAGGCGGTCGCCAAGGCGCTCGGGATTCCGCTGTCGCAGGTGAAGAAGTCCACCGACGTCTCGGGCATCTCGCTCGCGGTGGGCGCCGACTGGCGCGAGGACGGCGCCTACCCGGTGTCCCCGGGCAAGGAGAAGACCCCGGAGTCGGCGGGGGCCCTGAACGGCGAGGAAGAGGGCGCCTGCATGAAGGTCAACCCGGCCTACACCTGGTGACGTTCCGCGGTACGCACGAGAGGGCCCCGCCGGTGAACCGGTGGGGCCCCTCTCGTACCGGTCCCTGCTCCGGGAAGCGGTTCGCGTACGCAGCCGGAGCGGGGGACGGGTCAGACGGTCGTCCCGCTGCTCTCCGCGAGCGAGGGGCGGCGGCTCGCGATGACCCTCTTCGCCAGGGAGCGGGGGCTGGTGAGGAAGCCGAAGCCCCAGCACATGTGCATGGTCGCCAGCGCGACCGGGATCCGCGCGCGGGCCTTCAGCGGCAGCCCCCTGCCCGCGGGCACCGACCCGGCGACGATCGCGGCCACGTAGCCGCCGGGCACGACGAGGGCCCACGGGGTGAGCGCCACCCCGAGGACCAGCCCGGCCGCGATGGCGACGACGGCGGCCGGCGGGGCCAGGTAGCGCAGGTTGATCGAGCCGGAGTGGTAGCGGGCGACGACGTGGCGCCAGCGGCCGTAGTCCTTGTACTGCTTGGCGAGCGCCTTCACCGAGGGGCGCGGGCGGTACTGGACCTTCAGCTCGGGCGAGAACCAGATGAGCCCGCCCGCCTCGCGGATGCGGAAGTTCAGCTCCCAGTCCTGGGCGCGGATGAACTCGACGTTGTAGCCGTCGGCCCTCTCCAGCGCCTCGCGGCGGAAGACGCCCAGGTAGACCGTCTCGGCCGGGCCCGCCTGGCCGCCGGTGTGGAAGGCGGCGTTGCCGACGCCGATCTTCGAGGTCATCGCGGCGGCGACGGCCTCCTCCCAGGCGTTCTCGCCCTCGGCGTGCATGATGCCGCCGACGTTCTGCGCACCGGTCTCCTCCAGGAGGCGGACGGCGGTGGCGATGTAGTTCGGCGAGAGCATGCCGTGGCCGTCGACCCGGACGACGACCGGGTGCCGGGAGGCCTTGATCGCCGCGTTGAGGGCGGCGGGGGTGCGGCCGGTGGGGTTGGGGACCGTGTGCACCCGGGGGTCCTCGGCGACCAGTTCGGCGGCGATCTCGTCCGTGCGGTCGGTGGAGGGGCCGAGCGCGATCACGACCTCCATCTCGCCGGGGTACTCCTGCTCCAGGATGTGCCGGACCGAGTTCCTGAGATGACGTTCCTCGTCGAGCACCGGCATGATCACGGAGACGGCGGGGTACTGCGCGGCAGACATGTGGTCCTCGGGGTCCTCGGTGGGCGCCGGGGGGTGTGTCGTACCCCAGGAGGCGACTCGGTTTTCGGCCGCCACGTTACCGCGTATGGGGGACACCGGTGCGCGCCGCCGGGTCGCGGACCGGAACGGAGATCGTATGGGCCTACCGTCGGACGGTCCCCCCTGCACCGCGGAGGTGTCTCCCCCCGTGCCCCCCACGCCGCAACGACCGCAGCGTCCACCGCACCCCCGCACCACGCCCCCCAGACGCCGTCCTCCCCAGGGCGCGCGGCCGGTCCGCTCCCGCAAGCAGGACGAGCGGCCGCGCTGGGGTATGCGCGTGGCCACCGGTCTGTCCGTGCTGGTGCTGGGCGCGGGGGGCATCGGTCACGCCGTGGTGAGCAACCTGGAGACCGGGATCGGCCGGGTCGACCCCTTCAAGGACATGAAGAACCGGCCCCAGGACGGCACCGGCACGAATCTGCTGCTGGTGGGCACCGACGGCCGGGACACCATCACCCGGCAGGAGCGGCAGAAGTACAAGCTGGGCGGTGCGCCCTGCCACTGCACCGACACGATCATGCTGGTGCACCTGTCGGCCGACAAACAGCGGGCCAGCGTCGTCAGTCTCCCCCGCGACAGCTACGCCGAGATGCCCGCGCACACCGACCGCACCACCGGCAAGCACCACGAGGGCCACCCGGTGAAGCTGAACGCCGCGTACGCGGAGGGCGGGCCGACGCTGACCGTGCGGACCGTCGAGAACATGACGGGCGTCAAGATCGACCACTATCTGGAGGTCGACTTCACCAGCTTCATGAAGACGGTGGACGCGGTCGGCGGGGTGAAGATCTGCACCGCCCGGCCGATGAAGGACTCCTACACCGGACTGGACCTGCCCGCCGGCACCCATCAGCTGGACGGCGGTCAGGCCCTCCAGTACGTGCGCTCCCGCCACATCGACGTCGCCGCCGACCTCGGCCGGATGGAGCGCCAGCAGAAGTTCATGGCGGCGCTGATCAAGCAGGCCACGAGCAGCGGGGTGCTGCTGAACCCGGTGAAGTTCCAGCAGGTGTCCGCCTCGGTGCTGGGCTCGGTCCGGGCCGACAAGGGTTTCGGTACGGAGCAGATGCTGGCACTCGGCCAGGCGATGAAGGACTTCAGCCCGGCCTCGTCCGAGTTCACCTCGGTACCGGTCGGCAATCCCAGCTTCCCGGTCAAGGGCATCGGGTCGACGGTGCGGTGGGACGCGGCGAAGTCGAAGAAGCTGTTCCAGGCGCTGAACGAGGACCGCCCGCTGGCCCCGGCGAAGGCGGAAGCGAAGCCGGCGGCGGGTTCGGAGCGGCAGCCCGCGAAGCTGGTCGACGTGGCGCCGAAGGAGATCCGGGTCCAGGTCTACAACGGGACCCCGAAGGACGGCCTGGGGCAGACCGTCGACACGGGGCTGCGCGCCACCGGCTTCGCGACCACGGGCGGCCCGCTCAACGGGGAGCTGCGGGAGGTGAAGCGGACGCTGGTGGAGTACGACCCGCGCTGGGACCGCTCGGCGAAGTCCCTGGCCACCGCCCTGCCCGGGAGCGAGCTGAAGCCGGTGAAGGGCCAGGGCGGCGTGATGAAGGTGACGGTGGGCTCGGACTTCACGAAGGTCCAGCCGGTGAAGCCGGAGACCCGGCAGTCGGGCGAGTTCTCCACGGTCACGGGGGACGAGGCGGTGTGCCCGTAGGCGGCGCGGACGCGGGAGCGTGGGCGTGGGCGGCGCGGACACCGAAGCGTGGGCGTGGGCGGCGCGGACACGGGAGCGTGCGCGTAGGCGGCGCGGACACCGAAGCGTGGGCGTGGGCGGCGCGGACACGGGAGCGTGCGCGTAGGCGGCGCCGACACCGCGGCATGTGCGTAGGCGCGGGCGGTGCCGTCCGGACGGGCGCCGGTGGGCGCCCGTTCCGCTGACGGACGGTCTCAGTCGTCGATGCCCTCGGCCGCGCGCCTCTCGCGCAGCTCCTTGATCGCGCGGCGGCGGGCGAGGCGGTGGGTGCGCCGGATCTGCGCCTCCTGGTAGCGCCGCTTGTCGCGCCCGGTCTCGGGGATCACCTGCGGTACGGGGCGCGGCTTGCCGTCCCCGTCGACGGCGGCGAAGACGAGGTAGGCGCTGCCGACCTGCTGGGCGGGGGTCGACTCGTTCCAGCGCTCGGCCATCACCCGCACGCCGACCTCCATCGAGGAGCGGCCGGTCCAGTTGACCTGGGCCTTCACATGGACGAGGTCACCGACGCGGACGGGCTCCAGGAAGACCATCTCGTCCATCGAGGCGGTCACGGCGGGACCACCGGAGTGCCGCCCGGCCACGGCGCCCGCGGCGTCGTCGACCAGTTTCATGATCACACCACCGTGCACCGTACCGAGGAGGTTGGTGTCACTGCCGGTCATGATGTGGCTGAGGGTGGTCCGGGAAGCCGCGGTCGGCTTGCCCGGAATCCCACCTTCCGAGCGGCTGGCCTGATCTGCGCTGCTGGTGGCCTGATCTGTCATACGGTCCACTTTATGCGCGGGCCCCGATCCCGCAGAATGCATCAGGTTCGCAACAGCCCCGGTGCAATTTCCCTTACACCCTGTAGGAGCCCTGGGCAGGGACGGCACACTGGTCGAATGAACGATTGGCCCGATCGACGGACCGGCGACCGCAGCGAGCGCTACGGCCGGGGCAGCTCCAGCCCGCAGCCCGAGGGCGCGCGGTCGATGCCGCACATCCAGCGACGCCCGGCTCCGCCGCAGCGGCCTCAGGTGCCGCCGCAGCCCCAGGGGTACGACGACCGCCACCAGGGTGGCCCCGGTTACGACGACGGGTACGGCAACAACCCGGGCGCCGGATACGACAGCGGGTACAACACCGGTCAGGTCTACGGCGGAGGCTCCGGCCGCGGTGACGGCGTCGGCCGCGGTGGCGGGCGTGGCGGCGGTGACGCCGGTTACGTCCAGGGCCGCTCGGCTCCGAACTGGGGCCGCAGGATCAAGCTGGGCGCGCTGACGCTGGTGGTCGCCCTGCTCGTCATCTCCGTGTCGACGTACTTCTGGGCCGACTCCAAGCTGAAGCGCGAGGTCGACCTCGCGCAGGTGATCGAGCGGCCGGGGTCGGGCGACGGCACGAACTACCTGATCGTCGGCTCCGACAGCCGTGAGGGCATGTCGGCCGAGGAGAAGAAGCGGCTGCGCACCGGTTCCGCCGAGGGCAAGCGCACCGACTCGATGATGATCCTGCACGACGGGTCCAACGGCCCGACGCTGATCTCGCTGCCGCGCGACTCCAACGTGGAGATCCCGTCCTTCAAGGGCTCGGAGTCCGGGAAGATGTTCCCGGGCACCGGCCGGCAGGTGAAGCTGAACGCCGCGTACGCCGAGGACGGACCCGAACTGCTGGTGCGTACGGTCGAGTTCAACACCGGCCTGCGCATCGACCACTACGTCGAGATCGGCTTCGGCGGCTTCGCGAAGATCGTGGACGCGATCGGCGGGGTCGAGATGGACATCCCGGAGGCGTTCAAGGACAAGAAGTCGGGGGCCGACTTCCAGGCCGGCAAGCAGACGCTGAACGGCGAGCAGTCCCTCGCCTTCGTCCGGACCCGTTACGCGTTCGCGGGCAGCGACCTGGACCGCACGAAGAACCAGCAGAAGTTCCTCGCGGCGCTGGCGAGCCAGACGGCGACCCCGTCCACGATCCTCAACCCGTTCACGCTGTACCCGACGATGGGCGCGGGTCTGGACACGCTGATCGTGGACAAGGACATGTCGCTGTGGGCGCTGAGCAACATGTTCTTCGCGATGAAGGGCGTCACGGGCGGCGACGGCACGTCGATGAACATGCCGATCTCGGGCAGCGTCGGCGGGAACCTGGTCTGGGACAAGGCGAAGGTGAAGCAGCTCGTGGAGCAGCTGAACAACGACCAGAAGGTCACGGTCAAGGGCAACTGAGGCGACCCGCAGGGCTGTTGTCCCGCACCAGCCGCTGTCACCGCTGTTGTCCCGCACCAGCCGCTGTCGAGCACAGCTGACGTGAGGCGCCCGGCCGCTGCCGGGCGCCTCACGTCTGCCGCCGCCACCGTCCCCGCGCTCGCGCCCGCTAGTCGTAGGTGATGTTGCCGTGCTCGTCCATCAGGGGATGGATCTGCGAGGGGCCGTAGTCGTCCACGTCGGACGGGCGCGGCTTCTCCGGCCCGTCCGGCCCGATCCGCATCACGCGCTCGACCCGCACGACGTCGTAACGGCGTCCCCGCAGCAGGAGTTCGTTGGGCCTGCGGCGCGCGGCGAACTTCTTCGCGGCCCGTGCGCGCAGTTCCGCCTCCTTCTCGTCCACCTTCATCCAGTCGGGCAGCTCCGTGATCCCCGGCAGGTCCTCCAGTCGGGGCACGGGCCGGGTGAGGTGGTGGACCAGGGCGCGGCGGGCGCCCTGCGGCGTCGCGTACTGCCCGGTCACCATCGTCCAGGACGACTCCTTCCGCTCCACCACCCGGAACACCGCCGGGAGCAGCACGACCCCCGGGTGGCTGGTCAGGGCCCGCTGCGAGTCGGCGCGTACGTTCTCGGGGAAGCGGTCGGCGGTGTAGGACAGGCTCGCCAGCCCGGCCCGGTCGATCCCCTCGGCCAGCCCGACGGCGGCCGCGTGGTCGAGGACGAAGCCCTCGGCGGCACAGGGGTCCTCCGTGGCCAGGTCCCAGCTGTCCTCGTCCGGGTCGGTGGCCCGGGGCGGCTCCAGCCGGCCGTCGCCGATCCGGGCGAACTCGTCGGCACGGACGACCCGGTAGCGCACGCCGTCCGCCGTCACCTCGTTGACCGGCCTGGTCTCCAGCTGGGCCACGGCCGCCAGCAGCGACCGCCGGACGGCCGGGTCCTCGGTCTCGTCCCTCGCCATGAACCACAGGTGCGAGTTCAGCTCGTCCCGGGCCAGCTGCGGGAACCCGGTGTCGAGTTCGCCCACCATCCGCCAGCGCGGCCGGTCCCCGCGCCGCTGCTCGGCCAGCCCGAACAGCGGCCCCCGGACCACGATGTTCGGATACTTGCGGACCGAGGCGAACGCGTCGGCCTCCCTGACCTCGGAGACCGGGTCGTCGCGGCGGGTGACGTTGATCGTGAGGTGGTCCGGCGACTTCCCCGAGTAAGCGTTCATATACTCAGTGTGCCGAAGGGGGCTGCCGGTGTCAGGGCTTCCGGCACAAAGGACGCACGGGGGCGGCTCTCCCCCACCGCGTGGCCACCGTCCCGCCTCTTCCGGGGCCCATCGGGGTCAGGGCGTGGCGGTCTGCGGTTCGAGTCCGGCGAAGTCCTCGTGCAGGGCGTCGAGATGACGGCCCGTCGGCTCACCGTCCGGGGCCAGCTCCGCGAGCCGCCAGCCCGGCAGCTGCCGCTCGGTCGCGGCGGGCAGCGACCCGTCCGCCGGGTCGGCCAGGGCGTGCAGCACGCCGAACGCGGTCTCCCGGGCCACCTCGCGGGCCAGTTCGCCGAGGTCCTCGGGTGTGAGTCCCGCCGCGAGGGCGCGGTCGACGGCCCCGGCGGCGACGCCGTCGGTGCGGTAGGCGGCCACCCACCGGGGCGCCTCCGCGGCCCAGGCGTCGACGTCCTGCCACACCGCGCGCAGGAGGCGGTAGCGGGCGAGCTGCGGCAGCCCCTCCTCGACCTCGGATTCGGCCCAGTCCGACGCGTCGTCGTCCGCTCCCAGGGCGCGGAAGAGAGCGGTGAGCCTGTCGAGTTCGCTCATGGGGTGGGAGGGTACCGTCCGGGTCCGGGCGGTACGGGACGGACGGGTGCGCCGGGAGCGATGAGTTCCGGCGAGGCGGGCGGTCAGTACATCCGTGGAGGCCGGCGCCCGCAGGACCGGACGCCCGCGCCCGACCCCGTACGAGACGGTCGTACGGGGCCCGCCCACGGACACCCCGTGCACGAGCCCTTTGGAGCCCCCCGATGCGCACTCTGATCAGCACCGCCTTCGTCTCGCTGGACGGCGTCATGGAGGCCCCGGGCGGCGAGCCCGGCTACCGGAACTCGGGGTGGACCTTCAAGGACATGGAGTTCCTTCCGGAGGCGTACGAGATCAAGGGCCGGGAGCAGGAGGAGGCCGCCGCCCTGCTGCTGGGCCGGGTCAGCTACGAGGCGTTCAGCCCGGTGTGGCCGGGGATGGAGGATTTCGCCGGGTACAGGGAGATGCCGAAGTACGTGGTCTCCTCGACCCTCACCGAGGACGCGCTGGTGTCCGGCTGGGGCGACACCACGATCCTGCGCTCCCTCGACGAGGTGGCCGCCCTGAAGCGGACCGAGGGCGGCCCCGTCATCGTCCACGGCAGCGCCGCCCTGAACCGGAGCCTCGCCGACGCCGACCTCGTGGACCGCTACCACCTGCTCGTCTTCCCGCTGCTGCTCGGCGCGGGCAAGCGCCTGTTCAGCGACACGGACAAGGACCGCCAGAAGCTGAAGCTGGTCGAGCACGAGGCGTACGCGAACGGCATCCAGAAGAACGTCTTCGAGGTGGTCCGCTGACGGGACGATCCGGTCAGCCGCCGCGCGCCCCGACGGCCACGCGCACGGCCCCCGGCAGGATCGCCGGGGGCCGTGCGCGTGGCGCTGTGCACCGGGGCGTTACGGCAGGTTCCGGGCCATGACGATCCGCTGGACCTGGTTCGTGCCCTCGTAGATCTGGGTGATCTTCGCGTCGCGCATCATGCGCTCCACCGGGTAGTCCCGGGTGTAGCCGTAGCCGCCGAGGAGCTGGACGGCGTCCGTGGTGACCTCCATGGCGACGTCCGAGGCGAAGCACTTGGCGGCCGCGCCCTGGAAGGTGAGGTCGCCCTCTCCCCCGCCGGCGGCGACGCGCTCGGACTTGGCCGCGGCCGCGTACGTCAGCTGGCGGGCGGCCTCGATCTTCATCGCCATGTCCGCGAGCATGAACTGGATGCCCTGGAAGTCCGCGATCGGCTTGCCGAACTGCTTGCGCTCCTGGACGTAGCCCTTGGCGTAGTCCAGTGCGCCCTGGGCGATGCCGAGGGCCTGGGCCGCGATGGTGATGCGGGTGTGGTCCAGGGTCTTCATCGCGGTGGCGAAGCCGGTGCCCTCCGCGCCGATCACGCGGTCGGCGGGGATGCGGACGTTGTCGAGGTAGACCTCGCGGGTCGGGGAGCCCTTGATGCCGAGCTTCTTCTCCGGGGCGCCGAAGGAGACGCCCTCGTCGGACTTCTCGACGACGAAGGCGGAGATGCCCTTGGAGCGCTTGTCCGGGTCGGTGACGGCCATGACCGTGTAGTACTCGGAGACGCCCGCGTTGGTGATCCAGCGCTTCACGCCGTCGAGCACCCAGAAGTCGCCGTCGCGGACGGCCTTCGTCTTCATGCCGGCCGCGTCCGAGCCGGCGTCCGGCTCGGAGAGGGCGTACGAGAACATCGCGTCGCCCTTGGCGAGCGGGCCGAGGTACTTGGCCTTCAGCTCCTCGGAGCCGGAGAGGATCACCGGGAGCGAGCCGAGCTTGTTGACGGCCGGGATCAGGGACGAGGAGGCACAGGCGCGGGCCACCTCCTCGATCACGATCACCGTGGCGAGCGCGTCGGCCCCGGCCCCGCCGTACGCCTCGGGGACGTGGACGGCGTGCAGGTCCGAGGCGACCAGGGCGTCCAGCGCCTCCTGCGGGAAACGGCTCTCCTCGTCCACCGCGGCGGCGAAGGGGGCGATCTTCGTCTCGGCGAGCGCGCGGATGGTCTCGCGGAGCATGTCGTGCTCCTCGGCCGGACGGTACAGGTCGAAATCGGTCGAACCCGCCAAGACGCTCACTCCCCAAATGCTAACTACCGTTAAGTAACGCGATTTTAGTGCGCCGACCGCCCGGCGGCATACGCGGCCGACACGTGAGCTTGCCGACAGGGGCGGGACGCACGGGATCCACCCGGCGGAGGGGAGCTGCGAATTCCGCGGCATGCCCGCCCGACTATGCTCGGTTCGCACCTTCGTCCGTATCTCCAGGAGCACCCCATGGCCCTCAGGATCACCGTGATCGGCACCGGCTACCTCGGCGCCACCCATGCCGCGGCCATGGCCGAGCTGGGCTTCGAGGTCCTCGGGCTCGACGTCGTGCCGGAGAAGATCGAGCTGCTGTCGTCCGGCCGGGTGCCGATGTACGAGCCGGGGCTGGAGGAGATGCTCCAGCGGCATGTCGCGGGCATCGAGGGCTCCACCGGGCGGCTGCGCTTCACCACCTCCTGGGAGGAGGTGGCGGAGTTCGGCGACGTCCACTTCGTCTGCGTGAACACCCCGCAGAAGCACGGCGAGTACGCGTGCGACATGAGCTACGTGGACAGCGCCTTCGAGGCGCTCGCCCCGCGCCTGACCCGCCCCGCCCTGGTCGTCGGCAAGTCGACCGTCCCCGTCGGCTCAGCCGCCCGCCTCGCGGACCGGCTGGTGGAGCTGGCCCCGGTGGGCGAGGGCGCCGAGCTGGCCTGGAATCCGGAGTTCCTGCGCGAGGGCTTCGCCGTGAAGGACACCCTGCACCCCGACCGGATCGTCGTCGGCGTCACGAGCGAGCACGCCGAGAAACTGCTCCGCGAGGTGTACGCCGTACCGGTCGCGGAGGGCTCCCCCTTCGTCGTCACCGACTTCCCCACCGCCGAGCTGGTGAAGACCTCCGCCAACTCCTTCCTGGCCACCAAGATCTCCTTCATCAACGCCATGGCCGAGGTCTGCGAGGCCGCCGACGGGGACGTCGTGAAGCTCGCGGAGGCCATCGGGCACGACGAACGGATCGGGAAGAAGTTCCTGCGGGCCGGGATCGGGTTCGGCGGCGGCTGTCTGCCCAAGGACATCCGCGCCTTCATGGCCCGCGCCGGTGAGCTGGGCGCGGACCAGGCCCTGACCTTCCTCCGCGAGGTCGACTCCATCAACATGCGCCGCCGCGGCCACATGGTCGAGCTGGCCCGGGAGGCCGTGGGCGGCGGCTCGTTCCTCGGCAAGCGGGTGGCGGTGCTGGGCGCCGCGTTCAAGCCCGACTCCGACGACGTACGCGACTCCCCCGCGCTCAACGTCGCCGGTCAGATCCACCTCCAGGGCGGCCAGGTGACCGTCTTCGACCCCAAGGGGATGGACAACGCCCGGCGGCTCTTCCCCACCCTCGGTTACGCGGACTCCGCCCTGGAGGCCGTGCGCGGCGCGGACGTGGTGCTGCACCTGACCGAGTGGCGCGAGTTCCGGGAGCTGGACCCGGCGGAGCTCGGCGCGGTGGCGGCCCGCCGGATCATCCTGGACGGGCGCAACGCCCTGGACAGCGCGGTGTGGCGCGAGGCCGGGTGGACCTACCGGGCCATGGGGCGTCCCAAGGCCTGAGGCCGCGCGGTCCGTCCGAGACCGCGCGGTCCGTGCGCCGCCGGATGGACCCGCGCTTCTCCGGCCCTCCGGTGTGCGGGTGGCCCTCCGCGGCCTGGCCACCGGCGTCGAGCCGGACGTGCTGCGCACCCGGACGCCCGTGGCCCCCGTGGAGACGGGCGGGCGTTCAGGGGTGGGCCGTCAGCCGAGCCGACCGTCCAGCTGCTCGATCGTCGCGTGGGATCGGCCGCGCGTGCTCTGCTCCTCGCGGGCCACGGCCTCCGCGTCGCGCAGCGCCCGTACGGCGTTCTGCCAGGTCAGCTTGGCCAGGTCGCCCTCGGACCAGCCGCGCCGCAGCAGCTCCGCGATCAGGTTCGGGTAGCCGGAGACGTCCTCCAGGCCGCGCGGGGTGAACGCCGTGCCGTCGTAGTCGCCACCGATGCCGATGTGGTCGATGCCCGCGACCGCCCGCATGTGGTCCAGGTGGTCCGCGATGGTGGCGACCGTGGCCTCGGGGCGCGGGTGGGCCGCCTCGAAGTCCTCGTGGATGCGCATCGCCTGCGGGGTGGTGTCCAGGTGGTGCAGGCCGTGCTCACGCATGTTGCGGTCGGCGGCCAGGGTCCAGGCGACCGCCTCGGGCAGCACGAACTTCGGGACGAAGGTCGCCATCGCGACGCCCCCGTTGGCCGGGAGGGAGGCCAGTACGTCGTCGGGGATGTTGCGCGGGTGGTCGCAGACGGCACGGGCCGAGGAGTGCGAGAAGATCACCGGCGCGGTGCTGGTGGCGATCGCGTCGCGCATCACCCCGTCGGCGACGTGGCTGAGGTCGACGAGCATCCCGACGCGGTTCATCTCGCGCACGACCTCGTGGCCGAAGGCGGAGAGCCCGCCGAGGCGGCGCACGTCGGTGGCGCTGTCGGCCCAGTCGATGTTGTCGTTGTGGGTGAGCGTCATGTAGCGCACGCCCAGCTCGTACAGGGCGCGCAGGGTGCCCAGCGAGTTGTTGATGGAGTGGCCGCCCTCGGCACCCATCAGCGAGGCGATGCGGCCCTCGGCGCGGGCCTTCTCCAGATCGTCGGCGGTGAGCGCCCGGCGCAGATGCGCGGGGTAGCGGGCGATCAGCTCGGCGACGATGTCGATCTGCTCCAGCGTGGCGCTGACCGCCGCGTCGCCGGTCAGGTCGGTGCGGACGTACACCGACCAGAACTGGCCGCCGACCCCGCCCGCCCGCAGCCGGGCCAGGTCGGTGTGGAGCAGGCCGCGCTGGTCGGCGGCGATGTCCCGGGCGTCCAGGTCGTAGCCGACCTGCTCGCGCAGGGCCCAGGGCAGGTCGTTGTGGCCGTCCACCACGGGGTGGGCGGCGAGCAGCTCACGGGCACGGGCGAGGTGGTCCATGGAGGCTGCCCCCTACTTTCCGAAGCCGAAGGAGTCGGAGCCCTGCACCTTGGAGCGCAGCCGCTTGCCCTTCTCCGTGGCCTGGTCGTTCAGCTCCCGCTGGAACTCCCGCATCCGCTCCTGGAGCGCCGGGTCCTGCGTGGCGAGGATGCGGGCGGCGAGCAGGCCGGCGTTGCGCGCTCCGCCGACGGAGACCGTGGCGACGGGGACCCCCGCCGGCATCTGGACGATGGAGAGCAGGCTGTCCATGCCGTCGAGGTACTTCAGCGGCACGGGGACACCGATGACCGGCAGCGGGGTGACCGAGGCCAGCATCCCGGGCAGGTGGGCCGCCCCGCCCGCGCCCGCGATGACCGCCTTCAGACCGCGGCCCGCGGCCTCCTCGCCGTACGCGATCATCTCGCGCGGCATGCGGTGGGCGGAGACGACGTCGACCTCGTAGGGGATCTCGAACTCGTCGAGCGCCTTGGCCGCGGCCTCCATGACCGGCCAGTCGGAGTCCGAGCCCATGACGATGCCGATCACAGGCGCCGGTGCGGAGGGGGAAGTCATTCGGTGATCGTTCCTCGCAGGTAGTCGGCCGCGTGCCGGGCGCGCTCCCGCACGTCCGCCAGATCGTCGCCGTAGGTGTTGACGTGGCCGACCTTGCGGCCGGGCTTCACGTCCTTTCCGTACATGTGGATCTTGAGCTGCGGGTCGCGGGCCATGCAGTGCAGGTACGCCTGGTACATGTCGGGGTAGTCGCCGCCCAGGACGTTGCACATGACCGTCCAGGGGGCGCGCGGGCGCGGGTCGCCGAGGGGCAGGTCGAGGACCGCCCGTACGTGGTTGGCGAACTGCGAGGTGATCGCGCCGTCCTGCGTCCAGTGGCCGGAGTTGTGCGGGCGCATCGCCAGCTCGTTGACGAGGATGGCGGGCCGCCCGTCGGGTCCCCGGGTCTCGAACAGCTCCACCGCGAGGTGGCCCACGACGTCCAGCTCGGCGGCGATGCGCAGCGCGAGCTGCTGCGCCTCGCCCGCCAGCGCCTCGTCCAGCTCCGGAGCCGGGGCGATCACCGTGTCGCAGACCCCGTCGACCTGGACGGACTCGACCACCGGGTAGGCGACGGCCTGTCCGTGCGGCGACCGGACGATGTTGGCCGCCAGCTCCCGTACGAAGTCGACCTTCTCCTCGGCGAGGACCGGGACCCCGGCGCGGAACGGGTCGGCGGCGTCCTCCTCGGAGCGGACCACCCACACGCCCTTGCCGTCGTAGCCGCCGCGCACGGTCTTGAGGACGACGGGGAAGCCCCCGGTCTCCTCGGCGAACGCGGCCGCGTCGGCCGGGTCGCGCACGATGCGGTTACGGGGGCAGGGGGCGCCGATCTCCGCGAGCCTGGCGCGCATCACCCCCTTGTCCTGGGCGTGCACCAGGGCGTCGGGGCCGGGGCGCACGGGGATGCCGTCCGCCTCCAGGGCCCGCAGGTGCTCGGTCGGCACGTGCTCGTGATCGAAGGTGATCACGTCACAGCCCTGCGCGAAGGCGCGCAGCGTGTCCAGGTCGCGATAGTCGCCGATGACGACCTCGCTCACCACCTGGGCCGCCGAGTCCTGGGGAGTGTCACTGAGCAGCTTGAATTTCAGGCCGAGGGGGATGCCCGCCTCGTGGGTCATGCGGGCGAGCTGACCGCCGCCGACCATGCCGACTACCGGGAACGTCACGCCTCCAGGGTATCGGGCGCGCCGGAGCGCCCCCGACGCCGTCCGGGCGGGGGACGCGGCGGCCGCCCTCCGGGGGCTCGCCCATGCCCCCCGGAGGGGGGCTACCAGCCATCGGACGGCATCGGGCGGGAGGGCTGGTTAGCATGACGGGGTTGACGTAACCCAGTCGACACCACCGAACGGACGGACTGAGCGATCACCATGAGCGAACGGGGCGCACTGCGGACCCGGCTTGATCTGCTGAGCCGGGAGGTCGCCAAGTTCGGCGCGGTCGGTGCGATCGGGCTGCTGGTCAACATCGCGGTCTTCAACCTGCTCCGGCACACCACGGACCTCCAGGTCGTCCGGGCGAGCGTACTGGCGACCTTCGTCGCCATCCTCTGCAACTACGTGGGCTTCCGCTACTGGACCTACCGGGACCGCGACAAGACCGGCCGGACCCGTGAGCTGACCCTTTTCCTGCTGTTCAGCGCGGCGGGCGCGGTGATCGAGAACGGCGTGCTGTACCTCGCGACGTACGGCTTCGGCTGGAACACCCCGGTGCAGAGCAACTTCTTCAAGATCCTCGGCATCGGGATCGCGACGCTGTTCCGCTTCTGGTCCTACCGGACCTGGGTCTTCAAGGCCCTGCCCGCCGAGGAGGCCCCGGCGAGCCCGGACCGGTTTCTGGAACAGCGGCGCCCGACGGAGACGGTGACCACGACCGCCGGGACGGAGACCGTGACCGGGACGGACACCGTGACCGGAACGGAGACCGCGACGGGGACGAGGACGGAGCCGGAGACGGCCGAGCCGGACCCGGTACGGAACTGAGGCCCGGAGGGACGGGTCCCGGCGCCTGAGCCCGGCGCCCGCCGGTATGCGGGCGGAACAGGGTCTCTCGCGTTCGCGGGCGGAACCGGATCTTGCGCTGGTTCGTTGTTCAGCGCACCGGGCGCTCGGGGGCCTCGCGCTCCGGTGGGACCCGGCTGAGGAAGAGCGCGAAGACCGCGGGGTGCTGCTGGACCAGTTCCAGCCGCCCGCCGTCCGCCTCCGCGAGGTCCCGGGCGACGGCGAGGCCGATCCCGGTGGAGTTGCGGCCGCTGATGGCCCGCTCGAAGATCCGCGCCCCCAGTGCGGCGGGCACCCCGGGGCCCTCGTCGGTGACCTCGACGACGGTCTGGTTGCCGGTGACGCGGGTCCGCAGGGCGACGGTCCCGCCGCCGTGCATGAGCGAGTTCTCGATCAGCGCCGCGAGGACCTGGGCGACCGCGCCGGGGGTCCCGACGGCCCGCAGCCCGTGCTTGCCCGAGCAGACCAGGGCGCGGCCCGTGGAGCGGTAGGCGGGTCGCCACTCCTCGATCTGCTGCTTGATGACCTCGTCGAGGTCGAAGACGACGGCGGAGCCGGTGCGCGGGTCGCGGGAGTTCGTCAGCAGCCGCTCCACGACGTCGGTGAGGCGCTCCACCTGGGTGAGGGCGATGTTCGCCTCCTCCTTGACCGTCTCCGGGTCGTCGGTGACGGAGATCTCCTCGATCCGCATGGAGAGCGCGGTGAGCGGCGTCCGGAGCTGGTGCGAGGCGTCGGCGGCGAGCCGCCGCTCGGCGGTCAGCATCCGGGCGATCCGCTCGGCGGAGGCGTCCAGGACGTCGGCGACCCGGTCCAGCTCGGGCACCCCGTAGCGCTTGTGCCGCGGCCGGGGGTCGCCGGAGCCCAGGCGTTCGGCGGTCTCGGCGAGGTCGGTGAGCGGGGAGGCGAGCCGGTTGGCCTGGCGTACGGCGAGGAGCACGGCGGAGACGATCGCCAGCAGCGCCACCGCGCCGATGATCAGCAGCGTGCGGCCCACCTCGCGGGTGACGGACGAGCGGGACTCCTCGACGGTGACCCGCTCGCCCTGCTCACCGGTCTCGACGGCGCGCAGGACGCCCCCGTCGGGGCGTTCCCCGACGGCGATGGGGTCCCGGCCGGGGATCTCGATCAGGGCGAAGCGGGTGGGGTCGATCTGCTCGGAGAGCACCCCGGAGTTGATCACCTCGTCGCCGAGGAGCCGGCTGTCCACCACGCTGATCAGCCGCAACGCCTCGGACTCGACGCTCTCCTGGGCGCTGGCGCTGATCGTGCGCGCCTCGACGATGACCAGGGAGACGCCGAAGACGGAGATGACGACGAGCACCACGGCGAGCGTGGAGTTGATCAGCCGACGGCGCATGTCCGCCGGGTCCGTCGTCCGGTGTCAGCGAGGTGCATGAGGGATTCGTAACTCAGCTCTTCTCGAACCGGAAGCCGACGCCCCGGACCGTCGCGATGTAGCGCGGATTGGCCGCGTCGTCGCCGAGCTTCTTGCGCAGCCAGGAGATGTGCATGTCCAGGGTCTTGGTGGAGGACCACCAGGTGGTGTCCCAGACCTCGCGCATCAGCTGGTCGCGGGTGACGACCCGGCCCGCGTCCCGGACCAGGACCCGCAGCAGGTCGAACTCCTTGGCCGTGAGCTGGAGTTCCTCCTCGCCCATCCAGGCCCGGTGGGACTCGACGTCGATCCTGACGCCGTGGGTGGCGGGCTGCGCGGCGGGCTCGGCGGCCCCGCGGCGCAGCAGGGCGCGGACCCGGGCGAGCAGCTCGGCGAGCCGGAAGGGCTTGGTGACGTAGTCGTCGGCGCCGGCGTCCAGCCCGACCACCGTGTCGACCTCGTCGGCGCGGGCCGTCAGCACCAGGATCGGGATGGTGTGGCCGTCGGCGCGGAGCCGGCGGGCGACTTCGAGTCCGTCCATCCCGGGCAGCCCCAGGTCGAGGACGACCAGGTCGACGCCGCCCTGGAGCCCGGCGTCGAGCGCCGAGGGGCCGTCCTGACGGACCTCGACCTCGTAACCCTCCCGACGCAGAGCGCGAGCCAGTGGCTCCGAGATGGATGCGTCGTCCTCGGCGAGCAGTACACGGGTCATGGGGTGATGGTAGTCCGGACGGGGGGCGGGGAGTGAGGCCCTCGACGCCGCCCGCCGGTCAGCGCGGGACGCCTGCGGGTCAGCGCCACCGAGCGGGTAGAGACCTTTGAATGTGCGAGCCTGGTTCCACTAAGACCTGTGATCCATCTCTCAAGTCCTTTCATATCCGGCTGTGTCGTGTCGTATGGTGTTCCGACGCCTGTTGCACTACTCAAGGACCTTTAGGCAGCCATGAGCGCCAAGGGTCTCTTTTGTGTGCGGGGCCGGTCACGGCCGGCCCGCTCCGAGTGAATGACCTGTGAGCCGGGCCCGGAACGCGGAGACGCGCGCCGGGCGTGGATCCCGGTGCGGTTCCTCCCCGCTCCGCCGCCGACGCTCCACCGGGAGCCCGGCCACGCGGAGCACTCCCCCTCGGGCGTCGGGGACGGGGTGCGACCGCGCCGGTGCCGGCTGCCCCCCACCGGGCGCGTACCGCTCATGAGGCGGCGCGTCCCGACCAGCAAGGATCGACCATGGCGTCCAGCCTGACGAAGGACTCGGCCAGTTCCGGCGAGGGAACCTTCTTCGGCCACCCCCGCGGTATGGCCACCCTGTTCATGACGGAGATGTGGGAACGCTTCTCCTGGTACGGGATGCGCGCCATCCTCACCCTGTACTTGGTGGCCGCCGTGCTCGACGGCCCCCTGGAGGGCCGGGAGGCGCTCGCCGCCTCCATCTACGGCGTGTACAACGCCGTCGTCTACATGGCGGCGATGCCCGGCGGCTGGGTCGCCGACCGTCTCTGGGGCGCCCGCAAGGCCGTTCTGGTCGGCGGGATCATCATCGCGCTGGGCCACTTCACCCTGGCGCTGCCGAGCGACATCGCGTTCTTCATCGGTCTGGCGCTGATCGCGGCCGGTACGGGCCTGCTGAAGCCGAACATCTCGGCGATGGTCGGCGGCCTCTACGAGGGCCAGCCCAGCGCCCGCCGCGACGCCGGTTTCACGCTCTTCTACATGGCGATCAACATCGGTGGCCTCGCCGCCCCGCTGCTGGTCGGCTACCTCGGCGAGAACGTCAACTGGCACCTCGGCTTCGGTGTCGCCGGTGTCGGTATGACCTTCGCGGTGATCCAGTACGCGCTGGGCTCCAAGCACCTCGGCGACGTCGGCAAGCTGCCCGCGAAGCCCATCTCCCCCGAGGAGCGGCGCAAGACGCTGCGCAAGGTCGCCCTGTGGGCCGGTATCGCGGTCGCCGCGCTGCTGATCGACCTGGCGCTGGGCACGTACGACATCGAGCACATCGTCAACGTCCTGGCCGTGCTGGGCGTCGTCGTCCCGATCATCTACTTCATCACGATCTTCCGGGACCCGGCGCTGGCGGCGGAGGACCGCCCGAAGATCAAGGCGTACGTGTGGTTCTTCATCACCGCCGTGCTCTTCTGGATGATCTACGACCAGTCCGGCTCGCTGCTGACGATCTTCGCGGACAACAAGACGGACCGCTTCATCGGCGGCTGGGAGTTCCCGGCCTCCTGGCTCCAGTCGGTCAACCCGGCCATGGTCATCATCCTGGCCCCGATCTTCGCCGGACTCTGGGTCAAGCTGGCCACGCGCAACCGTGAGCCCAGCACCCCGATGAAGTTCGCGCTGGCGATGCTCCTCATCGGCGGCTCCTTCGGCATCATGGGCCTGGCCGGTGCGGCCGCGGCCAACAGCGACACGGGCAAGGTCACCGTCTTCTGGCTGCTCGCCGTCTACCTCGCGCAGACCATGGGCGAGATGTGCCTCTCCCCGGTCGGCCTGTCGCTGTCCACGAAGCTGGCGCCGAAGATGTTCGTGGGGCAGATCATGGGCCTGTGGTTCCTGGCCACGTCCACGGGCAACGCCCTGAACGGCTGGACCACGAAGCTCAACGCGCCGCTCGGGGACGCCGCCTACTACACGTTGCAGGCGCTCGTGGCGGTCGCCGCGGGCATCGCCTTCATGGTGGCGGGCCGCAAGATCCGCGCCCTGATGGGCGACGTGAAGTAACTCCCGCCGGGAACGTACGCCAGCGGGTCCGCACGAGAGGTCGTCGTGCGGACCCGCAGTCGTGTTGTACGGACGTGCTGCGGCCCCGTCGTGTTGTACGGACGTGCTGGGGGCCCTGTCGTGTCGTGCCGCGGGGCCGGGTGTCAGCGCGTGCCGCGCAGCCTGCGCCACGGGGTGAACGTGAACACGGCACCGCCCAGCAGGATCGCCGTACCGGCGACCAGTCCGAGCGCGCGCAGGGCTCCGTCGTCCTCGGCGCCGGTGGCGGCCAGGCCGCCGCCCGAGTCCGTACCGCCGCCGGAGGCAGCTCCTCCGCCCCCGGAGCCCGAACCGCCGGAGCCCGAACCGCCCGCCGCGCCGCCCGGCTGGGCGGAGGTGTCCAGCTCCAGCGAGACCGCCACGTCACCGGGCGGAGTGCAGGTCGTCGTCGTCCCCGCGGCCATCACCGTGAGGACGCCGGGGCTGAGCGTGGACTTCCCGCTCGCGCCGGGCTTGTACGTACCGGTGAGGTCGGGGATCTCGATCGGGGCGCCGGTCTTGATGACCTCCTTGTTCAGCGGTCCCTCGACCTTGACAGTGCCCCGGTCCGCGCCGCCGAGCCTGATGT
Organism: Streptomyces sp. NPDC101181; assembly: GCF_044767975.1. Lineage (NCBI taxonomy): Bacteria > Bacillati > Actinomycetota > Actinomycetes > Kitasatosporales > Streptomycetaceae > Streptomyces > Streptomyces sp. NPDC101181. Next base: position 52,045 of record NZ_JBIWOX010000024.1, read on the forward strand.
CCATGGACGGCTTGACCTGGCCCGCCGGGATGTCGATCGGGCTGTCCATCACGGACTTGCTGAACGTGACGGTGAGGTCGTAGTCGCCGCCGTTCTTCCTGGCACTGATCCGGACCGGGGACGTGGCGTTCTTGTCCCCGATCGGCGTCTTGCACGCGTAGGCGACGGACACCTCCTTGCCGGGGAAGTCGGTCTCCCCGCCGCCTCCGCCGGTGCTCCCGCCGTCCGAACCGCCGGAGTCCCCACCACCGGAGTCCCCGCCACCCGAGTCTCCGCCGCCGGTCGTCGTACCCCCGGTGCCGGTGCCGCCGGTGGTCGTGCCGCCCGTGGTCGAACCGCCGGTGTCGGTGCCGCCGGTGGTCGTGCCGCCCGTGGTGGAGCCTCCGCCCTCCGAGACCTCGATCGTGACGGCCGGCCGGACCTCCTCCTTCGGGGCGCACTTGGTGTCCGTGGAGATCGGCTGGGACACGTTGATGTCGTACGCGCCCGGGGTGAGCGTGATCTCCCCGGCCTTCTCCAGCTTGAGCGTGCCCTTCATGTCGGGCAGGACCATGGGGCTGTTCCTGGGGATCGGCGGGTTCTGCCGCGGCCCCTCCAGCTTCAGCTCACCGCTCGCCGCGCCGCCGACGGTGACGGTCCCGGTCGGCTTGACCGTGTCCGCCCCCAGGTCGAGGACGTCCGGGTTCTTGGACGCGGCGTCGACCGTCTTCCAGACGACCTCGATCTCGTCGCCGACCTTCGCCTCCGCCGGCGCGCTCAGCTCCACCTTGGTGGTGCCCTGCACGGCGGGCAGCCCCGAGATCGGCGGCGGGACGCACTCCGTCGCGTAGCTGACCTCGGCGGCCTGGGCCGGGCTCGCGGCCAGCAGGATGCCCGCGCCGCCGAGCATCAGCGCGACTCCGGCCGCGCTCATCCTCCGTTGCGTACTCACGCTTGTCCCTTCGTCGTGGGTGGGGGTGGGTTCTCTGACGGTGCGGAGTCCGGGGTGAACCACGGCAGCGTGGCCGCGTTCGGGCTGGTGCCGGTGCCAGTGCTCGTGCTCGTGCCGGTGGGCGTGTCCGGGCCGGTCCCCGCCGAGGCTCGCGTCCGCGTACGGTGCGCGTGGCGGGCCATGCCGGCGGCGCGGGGGCGGACCGTGTCCACGACGGCCATGCCGATACGGAAGACGGCGGCCGGGACGACCAGGCACAGGAGCACCCAGAAGAGCGTGACGCCCCAGGGCCGGGCCACCCCCCACGGCTGTTCGGCCAGCAGCCTGTCCCCGTGGCGCAGGGACACCTGGTAGTCGCCGTGCGCGCCCGCGGAGAGTTCGACGGGCAGCGAGATCCGCGCCCTGCCGCCGGGGGCGACCGTGCCACGCCACGGGCGTTCCTCCCACTGCGGGGCGTAGACACCGTGCGCGGTGCCGATCTCGAAGACGGGGTCCTTCACGGGGCCGGTGCCGAGATTGCCGACGGTGAAGACCAGGCGACGGGTTGGCGGCGCGCCGAACCAGGTGAGCAGCGAGCTGTCGCCCTCCAGCCGGGCGGTGGCCAGCACGGCGAGCTTCCCGTCCGCCGACTCCGGCGGCAGCTCCGCCGTCGGATGACCCGCCACCGTGAACACCGCGTCGGCCAGGGCCTGTTCGCCGGTCACCGTGGCGACGTGCACCACACAGGGGCACGGCTTGGGCGGCTCGGCCACCGGCAGCTTCTTGCTGAACGCGCCCTTGTCGTCGGTGGTGACGGCCCGGCCGTCGGCGTTGGCGCAGGAGTTGGTCGAGCCGATCACGCCCCGCTCCGGTGTGGACTGACCGCAGATCAGCAGCATCAGCAGCGCGTCCGGCCGCCAGCCGGTGCCTCTGACGGTGATCTCGCCTCCCGTACCCGCCTCCTTCTTGGACAGACTGACGCCGGGGTCGTCGCCCTCGGCCGCCCGCGCGCCCGGGGATGCCAGGACGAACGGGACGAGCAGCGCGGGCAGGAGCGCGAGGAGAACGCAACGGGCGAGCCGCGCGGCGGTGCGCCGAAGGTCCGGGAGGGGTACGGGTCCGGGCTGCCGCATCACGCTTCCGCCCCCGCCTTCGCCAGGGACGTCGCCCCCGCGGGGGCGTGCGGCGGGTCGCGGCGGGTCCGGCCGCGCCGACAGGCGGCAGTGACGAGCCGGGCCAGGAGCGCGAGGACCAGCAGCCCGCCGCCGACGACCAGGGCCACCGGGACGTACGGAGCCGAGGCCCCGCCCTCGTCCTGGGCGCCCCCGGCCGCGGTGACACGCAACCGTACGGTGACCGCGTCCACAGCGGGGGCGTCCGCCCAGGGCTCGGTCAGCTCGACCCGGCGGCCGGGGGTGAGTTCCAGCGGCAGGGGTCTCTCCGCGCGGGTCAGGAGCGTGCCGAACACCCCCTCGGCGCGGACCGCCAACCGTGGCCTCAGCAGCGTGTTGCCCCGGTTGACGAGGGCGTAGCGGATGGTCCGGCCGGACACCTCGACGTCCTCCACGGTGAGCGCCGCCAGGGTGGGGCCGCCGATCCGCACCCGTACCGGTACGCGCTCGCCGCCACCGTCGCCCGCCCCTGCTCCCTCTCCCTCTCCCTCTCCCGCGACGACCGCCCCGGACGCGTCCCCGGGCACCGCGCCGGACGGCACCGCGAGTGCGAAGGGCACATCGGCGCGGGTCCGGGCCGGGACGGTGACGGTGTCCGCGGCGAACCGCAGCCAGGCCCCCGCCCGGCCCTCGCCCCGCAGCCGTACGATCAGCGGGGTCCGGGCGGGATTGGTCACCGACAGCCGGTCCTGGAGCACCGTTCCGGCGGTGCCCTCCAGGTAGACGTACGGCCGGGCGTCCCGGCCGTCGCTCCCGCCCCCCGCGGGCCGCACCGTCCAGCCCGCCGTCCCGGCACCGTCGTCGGCCGCCGCCGGAGTCGCTCCGAGCACGACCGCGGAGGCGGCGAGCGCCGCCAGGAGGACGAGCAGCGCCCGGCGGGCGTACGCGTACGGCGCGGGAACCGGCACCGGGTGGGCGACCGGGTCCGGGCGCGGGTCCGGCACCGGGCGGACGGGCGGGGGCAGCAGCGCCCGAGGTGTCGGCAACGGTAACGACAGCGGCATGGACAAGGCTCCCTTGCTTCCTGCGGGGGCTCGTGGAGTCGGCGGCCGGGGCGCGGGCTCAGCCCGCGGACCCAGCCCCGTGCGCCGCATCCGTGGGCTCAGCCCGTGGGGTGCTGGCCTCGGCGGGTCAGCCAGAGCACTCCGGCCGCCCCGGTCAGCAGCACGGTGCCGCCGAGTGTGCCGAGCGCCGCCGCCGAGTCGAGGGGGCCGGTGCGGGGCAGCTCACCGCCGCCCGACGAACCCCCGGTGGAGCCGCCACCCGAGGTCCCGCCGGTGGAGCCGGTCGATCCGCCGGTGGAGCCGCCCGACGATCCGCCCGCGCCCTGGACGTCGAGTTCGAGGGAGGGGCCGGGGCTGTTCTTGGGCGTACACGTGGTGGTGGTACCGAGTGCCTTGATGGTGAGCACCCCTGCGGTGAAGGTGACCTTGCCGCTCTTCTTCGGGGTGTACGTCCCCGACAAATCGCTGATCCTGATGGGGGTGTTGGCCGGGATGGCCTCGTCGTTCGCCGGACCGGACACCTTGACCTCGCCCGTCTCCGCGCCGCCCAGCTCGATGACGGCGCTGGGGTTCATGGCCCCCTTGCCCAGTTCGACGGGGCTGGAGGAGACACCCTTCTGGAAGGACATGGTGAGTGCGTAGCCGCTGCCGCTCCTGACGCCCTTGATATCGATGGGCGAGACAGCGCCCTTGGGCCCGATGGGCGTCACGCACTGGTAGTTGACGTCCACGACCTCGGCGTGTGCGGCGGACGCGCCCAGCACCACCGCCGAGCCCGCCAGCGCGACCGCCAGCGCGAGAGTTGTCCGCTTCCGGTTCGACACCTCGTGTTCCCCTCCTGCCGGAGGTCGCCGCGCACCACCGCCCGTATGGACGCACATTGCTGACGACACATCAGATTGGGCGCTCAAGGTACGCCCGGGGCCTGATGGAGGGAAGACAAAGAGCGCGCCGATCAGGCGCGCTCTTCGTGGTGCATCACGGGACATGTGCCCGGTCCGGCGTACGCCCGGGGACGGGGCGGCGCGGCGACGCTCGGCCACCGCGGCTGCACGGAGGCAAGCGGCCGGTGCCTACGCGGGGGCGGCGAGCTCCGCCCAGACGGTCTTGCCCGGCGCGTCCGGCGTCCGCTGGACGCCCCAGTCCAGGCAGAGACGCTGCACGATGAACATGCCGTGCCCACCGGGCCGCCCGGCGCGGTGCGGTGTCCGGGGAGCGGGCTGGCCAGCCCCCCGGTCGACGACCTCGACGCGCAGCACCTTGGACGTCTGCCCGATCCGCAGCTCCTCGGGGCCCTCGGCATGCAGGCAGGCGTTGGTCACCAGCTCGGAGACGACCAGCAGGACGTCCTCCGCCGCGGCCCGGCGGTCCGCGCTGGACGCGGGGAGCCAGCCCCAGTCGTGCAGGGCCTGCCGGGCGAAGTCACGAGCCGTCGGGACGATCCCGCTGACCTGCCCGAGGGGGAGCGTGCGCCACTGCCGGTCGGCCGGGACGGGCGAGGGTGCGCCCGCTTCGTCCGGCTCGCGGCCGAGGTCGCCCGGCGGATGCTGCCGGGTGGTGCTCATCAGCGCTTCACCTCACCGATTCGCCATGTCGCCATGTCGCCGTTGTACAGATAATGATCAGTTACCGAGTGTGCCGGGCCCGGGGGGCGCCGACGGGGTGTCTCCTGCCCTGCCGTTTCGCAACAACACCCACTTGGGGCACACGATCGCGTGACACGGACGACATCTCCGGCATCGGAGCCGCGAAGAGGCCGGGCAGGACCACCTGCACGCGCCGGGTCAGGCATCCAGGGCGTCGGCGAGCGTGGCGTGGACGGTGAAGACCGCTTCCGCGCCCGTGATCTCGAACACCCTCGCCACCACGGGCTGCATTCCGGAGAGATGGACCTCTCCCCCGGCTGCCTCCGCCTTGAGGCGGGCGCCGAGCAGCACGTTCAGCCCGGTGGAGTCGCAGAACTCCAGCCGTGAGCAGTCGACCACGAGGCGTGACCGCCCCTGTTCGACCGCGCTCTCCAGAGGCTCGCGCAACAGGTCCGCGGTGTGGTGGTCAAGCTCACCCACCGGCGTCACGACCTCGTTGCGCCCCTCGGTGCGGGCCTCGACCTGAAGCCGACCCCGGTTCGCACTGCCGACCGTCCCGCGGTCCATGCCTGTCCCTCTTCGCCGTTCGTCACTTGCGCGTCACTGCTCGTGCGGCTGTATGCGGAGCTGCCGCCGACGTGCGGGAAACAGTACGCGTTCTGATCGCCCTGCGGTAGTCGAAGACCTCAACAAACCGGACATATGGTGGTAATTGGCACTTGTAACTGTTGGCCGGAACCGGGTAAGGGTAGAGGGACACCCGCAACGCGACCGGCTTTGGAGGCGCCGTTTCACCGCAGGAACACGTAGGGGCATCGGCAGCCATATGCCGAGAACGATGGAGGAGAAGCATGTCACCCCGGCTCGACGAAGCGCGTACCCCCGAAGCGCCGTCGGCATGTCCTCAGGGACCGACCCATTCCGACTCCCCCGCCGCGAGTGCCATACCCGGCCCGCGTGCCAGCACCACCAGCAGCACCACCAGTAGCGGCGACGGCTTCTCTGACGAGCCTTCCGGCGAAGGGCTCACGGGGCTCCCCGAGATCCCGCCCTACGCCGAGATCGGGGCACTGGACGCGCGGGCCCTGTCGAAGACGCTCTTCGAGCGGCTCGAGTCCCTCGTGGAGGGCACCCACGAATACGCGTACGTCCGCAACACCCTCGTCGAGCTGAACCTCGCGCTCGTCAAGTTCGCCGCCTCCCGGTTCCGCTCCCGCAGCGAACCGATGGAGGACATCGTCCAGGTCGGCACCATCGGTCTGATCAAGGCGATCGACCGGTTCGAGCTGAGCCGCGGCGTGGAGTTCCCCACCTTCGCGATGCCGACGATCGTCGGTGAGATCAAGCGTTTCTTCCGCGACACCAGCTGGTCCGTGCGCGTGCCGCGCCGGCTCCAGGAACTCCGGCTCGACCTGGCGCGAGCGGGCGACGAACTGTCGCAGCAGCTGGACCGCGCGCCCACGGTGGGGGAGCTGTCCGAGCGGCTCGGCATCACCTCGGACGAGGTTGTCGAGGGCATGTCCGCGAGCAACGCGTACACCGCGAGCTCGCTGGACGCCAAGCCCGAGGAGGACGACCACGAGGGCGCGCTCGCGGACCGCATCGGCTACGAGGACCGCAGCCTCGAAGGCATCGAGTACGTCGAGTCGCTGAAGCCGCTCATCGCCACGCTCCCCTCGCGCGACCGCATGATCCTTTCGCTCCGCTTCGTCAGCAACATGACGCAGTCGGAGATCGGCGAGGAACTGGGCATCTCGCAGATGCACGTCTCCCGGCTGCTGTCCCGGACGCTGACCAAGCTCCGCAAGGGTCTGACCCTGGACGAGTAGCCGGTCCGGCGCGCGCTCGCCACGCGCCGTCGCCGGGCAGCCGACCCGTCGAGCCGTCGGCCCGTCGAGCCGTCGGCCCGTCGAGTCATCGAGCCGTCGAGTTGCGGAGTTGTGGAGTCACGCGGAAGGACCCGCCCCGGACCACCGGGAGCGGGTCCTTCCGCGTGTCCGGCCGAACCGGCCGCCGGGCGCGCGCCGCACCGGCCACGTCCGGGGCCGCCCGTCACACCACGCGCTGCCCGCTCCGCCACACCGCGCTGACCAGCGGGACACCCGGCCGGTAGGCGAGGTGGACGTGGCTCGGGGCGTCGAGGAGGACCAGGTCGGCACGGGCACCGGGGGTGATCCGGCCGATGTCGCCGCGGCGCAGGGCCGCGGCCCCGCCCGCGGTGGCGGACCAGAGGGCCTCGTCGGGCGTCATCCCCATGTCGCGTACGGCCAGCGCGATGCAGAACGGCACGGACGAGGTGAACGACGAGCCGGGGTTGCAGTCCGTGGAGAGTGCGACGGTGGCCCCCGCGTCCAGGAGGCGGCGGGCGTCGGGCCAGGCGGCGCGCGTGGAGAACTCGGCCCCGGGCAGCAGCGTGGCGACCGTGTTGCCCTGGCCGAGCGCGTCGACGTCGGCGTCGGTGAGGTGGGTGCAGTGGTCGGCGGAGGCCGCGTCGAGTTCGACGGCGAGCTGGACGCCGGGGCCCCGCGTCAGCTGGTTGGCGTGGATGCGGGGGTGCAGCCCCCGGGCGCGGCCCGCGGTGAGGATGGCGCGGGCCTGGTCGCCGTCGAAGGCGCCCTCCTCGCAGAACACGTCGATCCAGCGGGCGTGCGGGGCGCAGGCCTCCAGCATGGGGCCGGTGACCAGGTCGACGTAGCCCGCGGGGTCGTCGGCGTAGTCGGGGGAGACGATGTGGGCGCCGAGGTAGGTGACCTCGTCGGTGTGGCGGGCGGCGACGCGCAGGGCGCGGGCCTCGTCCTCGACGGTGAGGCCGTAGCCGGACTTGGTCTCGAAGGTGGTCGTGCCCTGGCGCAGGGCCTCGGCGAGATAGCGGGCGACGTTGGCGGACAGCTCGTCGTCGGAGGCGGCGCGGGTGGCGGCGACTGTGGTGCGGATGCCCCCCGCGCGGTAGGGCTGCCCGGACATCCGGGCGTTGAACTCCTGGGTGCGGTCGCCCGCGAAGAGCAGGTGGGAGTGGGAGTCCACGAAGCCGGGGATCACGGCCCGGCCCGCCGCGTCGAGGACGTTGTCAGTGGCGGGTGCTTTGCTTGATTCACCGGTCCAGACGACGCGGTCGCCCTCGATGACGACGGCCGCGTCCTGGATCAGGCCCAGGGGGGTCCCGTTGCCGAGGGAGGGGTCATTGGTGACCAGGCTGGCGATGTGGGTGACGGCGGTGGTCGTCATCTGGAGAGTGTTCTCCTTGCGTTCGGGTGGGTCCGGGGGCGGTGGGGCGGGGCTGTCGGTGCCCGGTGCCGCCGGGCGTCCGGCGGTGGTCGGCCGACGGATCTCCCGGCGGGTCCGGTCGGGGGGCTCGGCGGTCGGCCGGGCGGGAGGTCCGGCGGTGGGCACGGTGGAGCGGTCGGTCAGCCGTGCAGGGCGGCCACGGCGGTGGCGAGCGCCCGGGACACGTCCTGAATCCTGGTGTGGCGGCCGTCCCGGACGATGTGCCGCCCCGCGACGACCGTGTGCCGCACATCAGCGGCGGAGGCGGCGAATACGGCGGCTTCCGCGGCCAGCCGGGGCACGGGTCCTGCCGTCCTGACGGAGTCCAGGGCGACGGTGGTCAGATCGGCGGGGGCGCCCGGTTCCAGGACGCCCGCTTCGGGGCGGCCGAGCGCGGCGTGCCCGTCGGCGGAGGCGGCCCGGAGCAGGGCCGCTGCCGTCCAGTGGCCCCGGACGTGGGTGCGCAGCCGTTCGTTCAGCTCCATCGCCCGGGCCTCCTCGAAGAGGTCGATCACGGCGTGGCTGTCGCTGCCCAGCGAGAGGGGCGAGCCCGCCTGCTGGAGGGCGACAGCGGGGCCGATGCCGTCGGCCAGGTCGCGTTCGGTGGTGGGGCACATGCAGGTGCCGGTGGTGGTGGAGCCGAGCAGCGCGATGTCCTCCCGCGTCAGATGCGTGTTGTGGACGCCCGTGGTGCGCGGGCCGAGGACGCCGTGGTCGGCCAGCAGCCGGGTCGGGGTGCGGCCGTGGGCAGCCTGGCAGGCCTCGTTCTCCGCGATCTGCTCGGAGAGGTGGACGTGCAGCGGGGCGTCCCGCTCCTCGGCCCATCGGGCGACGGTGGCCAGTTGGTCCGCCGGGACCGCGCGGACGGAGTGGATGGCCGCGCCGATCAGCGTGTGGTCGTCGCCCTTGAGGAGGGAGGCGCGCTCCGCCCAGGCGTCGGCGGTGGTGTCGGAGAAGCGCAGCTGGTGCCGGTTGGGCCGCTCGCCGAATCCGGCGGCGAGATAGGCGGTGTCCAGCAGGGTGATCCGGATTCCGGCCTCGGCGGCGGCCGCGATCAGCGCCTCGCCCATGGCGTTCGGGTTGGCGTAGGGGGTGCCGCCGGGCGCGTGGTGGAGGTAGTGGAATTCGCCGACGGAGGTGATCCCGGCCAGGGCCATCTCGGCGTACGTGGCGCGGGCCAGCTCGTAGTAGGTGTCCGGGGTGAGCCGGGAGGCCACCTGGTACATGACCTCGCGCCAGGTCCAGAAGGTGCCCGAGCCGACCTGGACGGTGGAGCGCAGGGCCCGGTGGAAGGCGTGGGAGTGGGCGTTGGCGAGGCCGGGGAGGGTCAGGCCGCGCAGCACGGTCGCGCCGGGCGGCGGGGTCTCCTCACCGGTTCTGATCGCGGCGACACGGCCGCCCGCGACGTCCAGGGTGACGCCCGGCTCGACGTGGGTGCCGAGCCAGGCGTGGTCCATCCAGTACGTCGCGGTGACGGGCGCGCTTTCGGCCCGGTTCGTCAGCTGCACGCGAGACCTTCCAGTACGTCGGCGAGTGCCTCCACCCCGGCGGCGCAGTCGTCCTCGGCCGCGTGCTCGGCGGGTGAGTGCGAGATTCCGGTGGGGTTGCGGACGAAGAGCATGGCGGTGGGCACCGAGGCGGACAAAATACCCGCATCGTGGCCCGCGCCGGTGCCGAGGACGGGCACGGGCCGCCCCGTGTCGCCGGAGCCCTCCAGGATCGTGGCCAGCTCGTCGCGCAGGGCGTGCTCGAAGTCGACCACCGGCGTGAAGGACTCACGGACGACGGCGAGATCGATCCCGGCGCGGTCGGCGTGCTCGCGGGCGGCCCGCTCGATGCCGGTGACGACGGCGTCCAGGGTGGCCTGGTCGGCGGCGCGGGAGTCGAGCCAGCCGCGGACGAGGGAGGGGATGGCGTTGACGCCGTTGGGCTCGACCGCGATCTTGCCGAAGGTGGCGAGGGCGCCGGTCAGTTCGGCCTCGCGGCGGGCGGCGAGCACGGTCTCGGCGTACGTGAGCATCGGGTCGCGGCGGTCGGCGAGGCGGGTGGTGCCCGCGTGGTTCGCCTCGCCCCGGAAGTCGAACCGCCAGCGGCCGTGCGGCCAGATGGCGGAGGCGATGCCGACGGGGTCGCCGGTCAGGTCGAGGGCGCGGCCCTGTTCGACGTGGAGTTCGACGAACGCGCCGATCCGGGCGAGCCGTTCGGGGTCCGGGCCGATGGCCTCGGGATCGTATCCGGCTCGCTCCATGGCGGCGGGCAGCGCGATGCCGTCGGCGTCGCGCAGCCGGTGGGCGTCGGTGACGGTGAGCTGTCCGGCGGCCAGCCGGGACCCGACACAGGCCAGCCCGAAGCGGGCGCCCTCCTCGTCGCCGAAGTTGGTGATCGCCACCGGCCGGGTGAACTCCACTCCCCTGCGCCGGAGTTCGTCGAGCGCGGCGAAGGAGGAGACCACGCCGAGCGGACCGTCGAAGGCGCCGCCGTCCGGGACGGAGTCCAGGTGCGAGCCGGTGACGACGGCGTCCCCGGCCAGGGGGTCGCCGAGCCAGGCCCACTGGTTGCCGTTGCGGTCCGTCTCGTAGCCGAGGCCGCGCGCCTCGGCCTGCGCGCGGAACCAGGCCCGGCACTCCAGATCCGCCGCCGACCAGGCGTGACGCCGGTAGCCGCCGCTGTCGGGATGACGCCCGACGGGAGCCAGCTCGCGCCACATCGCAAGGAAGGAGTCACCCGCCCGCCACGACTGCCACCCCGCGCGGGACGCCCCGGCTCCGGACGGGCCCCCGGCGCGGGGCGGGGTAGCCGCCTCGGGCCGCGCACCGGCCCCGGCCGACGGCGGGGTGCCGCCTCCGCCCCCGGGCGGGGTAGCCGCCTCGGCTTCGGCCGGGCCACCGGCTCCGGCCGGGGTCTCGCCCCCGGCGCCGGACCGCGCACCGGCCCCGGCCCCCGGCGAGGTAGCCGCCCCAGGCCGCGCACCAGCCCCGGCCGGGCCGTCGGCCCCGGTGCCGCCCCCCGTGCCGGGCGGGGTGCCGACCCCGGGAGTGGGCCCGGGTTCAGGCGTGGGGGTGGGCGTCGGCATCAGTGGTCCTCCGCCATCGGGACGCGTACGCCCTGCTCCGCGGCGACGGAGTCCGCGATGTCGTAGCCCGCGTCGACATGGCGGATGACGCCCATGCCGGGGTCGTTGGTCAGGACGCGGCGGATCTTCTCGCCCGCGAGCTTCGTACCGTCGGCGACGGAGACCTGGCCCGCGTGGATGGAGCGGCCCATGCCGACGCCGCCGCCGTGGTGGAGGGAGACCCAGGAGGCGCCGGAGGCCACGTTGACCATGGCGTTGAGCAGCGGCCAGTCCGCGATGGCGTCGGAGCCGTCGAGCATGGCCTCGGTCTCGCGGTACGGGGAGGCGACCGAGCCGCAGTCCAGGTGGTCGCGGCCGATGGCCAGCGGGGCGGCCAGTTCGCCACTGGCGACCATGTCGTTGAAGCGCTCGCCCGCCTTGTCGCGCTCGCCGTAGCCGAGCCAGCAGATGCGGGCGGGCAGCCCCTGGAAGTGGACGCGCTCCCCGGCCATCGTGATCCAGCGGTGCAGGGACTCGTTCTCCGGGAAGAGGTCCAGGAGCGCCCGGTCCGTCTTGTGGATGTCGGACGCCTCACCGGAGAGGGCGGCCCAGCGGAAGGGGCCCTTGCCCTCGCAGAAGAGGGGCCGGATGTAGGCGGGGACGAAGCCGGGGAAGTCGAAGGCCCGGTCGTAGCCCGCGAGCTGGGCCTCGCCGCGGATGGAGTTGCCGTAGTCGAAGACCTCGGCCCCGGCGTCCATGAAGCCGACCATGGCCTCCACGTGCCGGGCCATCGACTCGCGGGCCCGCTGGGTGAAGTCGGCGGGCTTGTCGGCGGCGAGCGTGGCCATGTCGTCGAAGTCGACGCCGAGCGGGAGGTAGGCCAGCGGGTCGTGGGCGCTGGTCTGGTCGGTGACGATGTCGACGGGCGCGCCCTCGGCCAGCATCCGGGGCAGCAGTTCGGCGGCGTTGCCGAGGAGGCCGATGGAGAGGGGGCGGCGGGCGTCACGGGCCTCGACGGCGAGCTGGAGGGCGTGCTCCAGGCTGTCGGCCCTGACGTCCAGGTAGCGGTGCTCGATGCGGCGCTCAATGGCGCGCGGGTCGCAGTCGATACAGATCGCGACGCCGTCGTTCATGGTGACGGCGAGCGGCTGGGCGCCGCCCATGCCGCCGAGCCCGGCCGTCAGGGTGATGGTGCCCGCCAGCGTGCCGCCGAACTTCTTCGCGGCGACGGCGGCGAAGGTCTCGTAGGTGCCCTGGAGGATGCCCTGGGTGCCGATGTAGATCCAGGACCCGGCGGTCATCTGGCCGTACATGGTCAGGCCGAGCGCCTCCAGGCGGCGGAACTCCTCCCAATTGGCCCAGTCGCCGACCAGGTTGGAGTTGGCGATCAGTACGCGCGGCGCCCACTCGTGGGTCTGCATGACGCCGACCGGCCGCCCGGACTGGACGAGCATCGTCTCGTCCTGCTTGAGCGTCTGAAGGGTGCGCACCATCGCGTCGAACGAGCGCCAGTCGCGGGCCGCCTTGCCGGTGCCGCCGTAGACGACGAGTTTGTCGGGGTGCTCGGCGACCTCGGGGTCCAGGTTGTTCTGCAACATCCGCAGGGCGGCTTCCTGCTGCCATCCCAGGGCGGTCAGCGCGCTGCCGCGCGGTGCCCGTACGGGGCGGGGTCCTGACATGGCGGTGCCTCCTCGCGACGGTGAAAATCTATTCACATCCTGATCCTCTGAATAGTCGTAGTCAACAGGTGGGGTTCGCGCTCCGATCGGGAACACGTGTTTCCCGCCGTCCCGGCGGCTGTCCCCCGGAGGCCCCCATGAGCACTCCCGACACGCCCGCGACCGCCCCGCCGCCGAAGGACGCCGGCGGCTCGCCACCGCTCAAGCGCGCGCTGGGCCCCAAGCTGCTGGTCCTCTTCGTCGTCGGCGACATCCTCGGTACCGGTATCTACGCGACCACCGGGGACGTCGCGGGCAAGGTCGGCGGCGCGCTCTGGCTGCCCTTCGCCATCGGGTTCGCCGTGGCGCTGCTGACGGCCGCCTCGTACGTGGAACTGGTCGGCAAGTACCCGAAGGCGGCGGGCGCGGCTCTCTACACCCAGAAGGCGTTCAAGATCCCCTTCCTGACCTTCGTCGTCGCCTTCATGGTGATGTGCTCGGGGCTCTCCTCCGCGAGCGCGGCGGCCCGCGCGTTCAGCGGCGACTACCTGGGGGAGTTCACCGACGCGGTGCCGCCGACCCTGATCGCGATCCTGTTCGTCCTCGCGCTGGCCGCGATCAACCTGCGCGGGGTCGCCGAGTCGGTCAAGGCGAACGTCGTGCTGACCCTGGTGGAGCTGAGCGGGCTGGCGGTGATCCTCGCGATCGGCGCGTACGCGGTGTTCAGCGGCGAGGGCGAGCCGGCCCGGCTGACCCAGATCGAGACGGGCGGCACCGGGTACGCCCTGGTCACCGGGGTGCTCGGCGCCACCGCGCTGGGCTTCTTCGCGTTCGTCGGCTTCGAGGACTCGGTGAACATGGCCGAGGAGACCAAGAACCCCACCCGTACCTTCCCCCGCGCCATCTTCCTCGGGGTGGGCATCACCGGCACGATCTACGTCCTGGTCGCGCTGGTCTCCTCGCTGCTGGTCGACTCCCGCACCCTGGCGGGGTCCAGCGGGCCGCTGCTGGAAGTGGTGAAGGCGGGCGGCGTCGATTTCCCGCCGAAACTCTTCGCGCTGATCGCCCTGTTCGCCGTCACCAACTCGGCCCTGATCAACATCATGATGGCCTCGCGGCTCTGCTACGGCATGGCCAACGAACGCATCCTGCCCCCCGCGATGGGCAAGGTGCTGGCCCGGCGGCGCACCCCCTGGGTCGGCATCGTCTTCGTCTCCGTCCTCGCGATCGGCCTGGTGTCCACCGGCGAGATCGAGGGGCTCGGCGACACCACCTCGTTCCTCCTGCTCTGCGTCTTCGCCGTGGTCAACATCGCCGTACTGGTGCTGCGCCGGGACCCGGTGGAGCACCGCCACTTCCGTACTCCCACCGCCCTGCCGGTGCTCGGCGCGATCACCTCGCTGGTCCTGGCGAGCCCGCTCGCGGACCGGGGTTCCGACGTGTACGTACGCGCCGGGATCCTGCTGCTCGTCGGGATCGGGCTGTGGGCGGTCAACAAGGCCGTGCTGGCGGCCCGCGCGAAGTCCGGAGCCGACGCGGGCTGACCCGGCGTCACCTTTCGTCCCGGCCACCACATTTCGGCCGCTCCTTTACACCCCGCAGGGCATGTACCAAAGGAAAATGCCAGAACCTCCACCGGCCGTGAGCACGATGCGTAGCCTCTGCGTTACAGCCGTACGCCACGTCGGGAGGGGAGATCCGCGTGCCCGGAATCGACGAGTGCCTGCTCGAAGTCATGAGGCTGCCCGGCGCCCGGGGCGCCTCGGTGGTCGACTGGACGAGCGGACTCGCCCTCGGCACCATCGGGGAGTCCCCCAACGGCGACCACGAGGCCACCGCCGCCGAGACGGCCGAGGTGGCCCGGATGACCGCCGAGCAGCCCGCCTTCGCCCACCTCGCGGAAGGGGGCGGAGCCGCGGGGGCGCGGGAGGCGGCGGAACCGCCGAGCACGCCCGTCGAGGACGTCATCGTCACCACGCACGACGGATACCACATGCTCCGCTTCGTGGAGACGGCATTCGACAGCAGCGTCTTCCTGCATCTGTGGCTGGACCGGTCCGAGGGCAACCTCGCCTTCGCCCGGCTGCGCCTGGGTGAGCTGGCCGAACGGCTGGTGCTGGCATGAGCGCGATAGCCGCCGCCCCCGGGGCGCAACCAGGTGCACACCCCGCCCCGCGCTCCGGCGCGCACCCCGGCCCCCGCTCCGGCGCGCAGCCGGGTCCCGCCGCCCCGGACACCACGGCTCCCGGCCCCACGCCCCCCGGCGTCATCGCCTCTGCCCCAAGATCCCCCGCCGACACCGGCCCGGCCGCTCCCGGCGCACCGGACTCCCCGGGATCCATGGACTCCCCGGGCTCCACGGAATCCCCTGACTCCCCTGACTCCACGGACTCCTCGGACGGGGACCCGCTTCCGGTGCTCTCCCCGATGCTCCAGCGACTGGCCGCCGAGCGGGCCACGGGCGCCCTGATGCGCGACCGCGGCACGCTGTATCTGGCCGACGGCCAGGTGGTGCACGCCGAGAGCCCGGCGACCCCGGGCATCGACGTGCTGCTCACCACCGGCGGCACCCTGCGGTACGAGGGCTGGTGGGACGCGGTCGCCCAGGCCGGGGCGGGCCACCGGGTCGGCCGCTATCTGGTGGAAAGCGGCCATGTGCCGGGCGGCGCACTGGAGTTGTGCCATCTGGGCGCGCTGTACGACGCCGCGTTCTTCGCGCTCGCCCCGACCGGGACGCCCGCGCGGTTCCGGTACGGGGTCTCGCACTGGATCGGCCCGGTGCGCCCGGTGCCGGTGGCCGCCGTGGAGCGCGAGACGCTGCGCCGCCGGGAGTTCCTCGACCGGATCTGGCCGGACGCCGCCTGCGACAGCGCCCCGCTCGTCCGTACGGCGGACCGCCCGTCCGACGCCCCGGTCCCGGTCCGGCAGCGCCGCGTGCTGGAGCTGGCCGACGGGGTCCGTACGGCCTCCGGCATCGCCCAGGCGCTGGGCCGCTCCGCCTTCCACGTCCTGGTAGACCTGCGTCGGCTGGCCGCGGCCGGACTGGTGGCCGCGGTCCGCGCCCGGCCGCTGCCCGACGCCGCCGCGTCGCCCGGCCGGATCACGCTCCCCGAGGTGACGGCCGACCCCGATATCGCCCTGCTGCGCCGACTCCGAGACGCATTGGAGGCCTTGTGATACGCGCGCTCAGACAGCGTGCCGGGAGGAGACAGCTGATGGTGCCCGAGGCCGAAGTGCGTGATGTCCTCGACGAGCTCCAGCGGTTACGCGCCCGGGTCCCGCTACTCTCCGGGGCGCTGGCCGCCTCCACCGACGGCCTGGTCCTGGCCCACGACACCCCGGGCGTGGAGGCGGAGGGCGTCGCCGCCCTCACCGCCGCCGCCCTCGGCGTCTCCATCCGGATGACCGACGCCACCGGCCGGGGCGGCTTCCGCGAACTGCTGGTCCGCGGCGGCACCGGCTACATCGCGACCTACGCGGCGGGTTCGTCCGCCGTGCTGACCCTGCTGGCCGAGGACCGCATCAACGTCGGCCGCCTCCATCTGGAGGGCCGCCGCGCGGGCGCCCGGATCGGCGAACTCGTCGACGCCGCCCTGGAGCGCGCCGACCGCCCCGCCCCGGCCTCCCGCGCCGTACCGCCCCGCCCCACCGGGGCCCCCGGCCGCGCCCTGCCGCAACGCCCCACGTAGCGCGCGCCGTCACGCCCCACCGCGGCGGCCCGCTCCCCCCACCCGTACCGCCATCGACCACCGGGACTCAGCCATCACGCAGAAGCCCGCGCCACAGCCCGCACCGGAACCGGCGCCGGAACCCGCGCCGGGACCGGCACCGAAACCGGCACAGAGGACCCCTCAGAAACGGACCCGGTCACCGCGACCGGCCAGGGAAAGGAAACGAGCCTCCATGGCGAACACCGAAGCGACACTGAAGGAAGCGATGAGCTCGATCGAGGGCGCCACGGGTGCCGCCCTCGTCGACTACACCAGCGGGATGGCCCTGGGCACGCTGGGCGGGGGCAAGGACTTCAACCTGGAGGTCGCCGCCGCGGGCAACACGGACGTGATCCGCGCCAAGCTCCGCACCATGGAGCACCTGGGGCTCAAGGAGGAGATCGAGGACATCCTGATCACGCTGAACACCCAGTACCACCTGATCCGGCTGCTGAAGACCCGCGGCGGCAACGGGCTCTTCCTCTACCTGGTGCTGGACGCGAGCCGGGCGAACCTGGCGATGGCCCGCCACCAGCTGAAGAAGATCGAGGCCGAGCTGGAGGTCTGACCCCGGGCCGGGCCGTCCCTGGCATCGACCGACCACGGCCACAGCCGCCCCGGCCACACCGGCGGCCCGTGGCCGTGGTCGCTCCATGATCCGTGGTGGCTCCATGCCCCGTGGTCACTCCACGAAGAGGCCGCGAGCCGCCGCCCGGACGTCGAACTCCTCCAGCCGCGCCTGGGCCTCGGGGAGTTCGTCGCAGATCGCCTCCAGCAGCACCCGTCCCAGCAGCATCGGCGCGCAGACCGTGTCGAAGGAGAGCCCGGAGCCGATGGCCGCCGGGAGCAGCAGATCGCTGTGCTTGGCGACGGGGGCGAACGCCGAGTCGGCGACCGTCACGACGGTCAGCCCCTGGTCCCGGGCGTACGCCAGCGCCTCCACGCTCTCCCTGGGGTGGCGGGGCAGCGCGAAGCACATCAGGGCGGTGGCCCCGGCCCGCCGGGCGGTGTCGATCCGGTCGAGCAGCATGCTGCCGCCCTCGTCGAGCACGCGGACGTCGGGGTGCACCTTGGCGGCGAAGTAGCCGAACCCGCGGGCCTGCGAGGACGCGGCGCGCAGCCCCAGCACCGGCAGCGGTCGCGACCCGGCCAGCAGCCGCCCGGCCCGTTCCACCGGGGCCGGGTCGGCGAGCAGGTCCGCCAGGTGCTGGAGGTTCTCGATCTCGGCGCGGACGGCCTGTTGGTACTCGTTGTACGTGTCCCCCGTCTCCACCGACTCCGCGTCGGCGGGCGCGACCTCGCGCAGGTGCCTGCGCAACGCGGGGTAGCCGTCGAAGCCGAGCGCCACGGCGAACCGGGTCACGGAGGGCTGGCTCACCCCGGCCAGCTCCGCCAGCTCGACGCTGGACAGGAACGGCGCGTCGGCGGCCCGGCGCACCATGCAGTGAGCGATGCGCCGCTGGGTGGGCGTGAGCCGGTGGCCCTCGAAGAGCCGCTGCAACCGTGCGGCGGGGCTGCTCCCGCTCATGGTGTCCCCTTGCTGAGTCCGTCGCGCCCCGACCGGCGCCGACGGTTCTATTCAGCCAGGAAGGTAGCTGTATGTCCATATGCAGTGCCGGGCCCGGGGCGGCGCGCGACGGGGGTTAACCCCCGGAAAACAGGGGGCTAGCCCCACTGTCACCAGGCCTCCGGATCCGTACCGTCGACGGTATGGAAACCCGTGACCAGGACCTCAAGAAGGAGCTTGCCGCCACGCTCCAGGCCCGCGGGGAGCTGGGCGCGGAGTACGAGGCCGCGCTCATCGACTCGTTTCTGGAGAAGGTCGACCGGCGCCTCGACACCACGCTCGACCGCCGGGTGCGCAGGCAGCTGGCGGAGCAGCAGGTCACGGTCGCCCGGGGCGGGCGCCCGGCCCCGCCCGGAAGCTTCGGGGAGCGGCACGGCCTGGCCGTCGTCTCGCTGGTCCTGGCCGTCCCGCTGTCCGCGATCGGGGCGGCGAACGCCGGGATCGGAGGGCTGGTGGTGAGCTGGCTCGGCATCGTCGGGGTCAACGCCTTCCAGGCGGCGCGGGGCGGACGGCTGTTCCGCCGCCGGGAGGACGGCGCGGTACGCGAGAACGACGGGATATCCGACTGGACGGGCTGAGCCCACCGGGAGGTCACGAGAGGTTCCGGCAAGCTCCGGCCGGTTCCGGGGGAAACTCCGGCACGCGCGGGCCGGTTTCGGAAAATTCCAGCGCCTTCCGGAGAGCTGCCGCAGGCGCCGCGCGGCACATGACCGCGCGGCCGGACCCACGGGGGAGTCCGGCCGCGCCGAAGTATGTCGCGGGGACCGCCGCACCCCCGGTCACCCGGGGGGCGGGACGACGGCGGTCCCCGCGAGGGACGCGATCCGGGTCAGGGCCGGATGCCCGCGTCCGGGCGACGGTGGAGGTCCGGGAGCCGCTCCGTAGTCCGGTGTCGCCGTTCTGGGTGCCGGCGGGCTTCCCTGCCGACACCCACCAATGTGCCGGAGCCGTGTTAAGCGGGTGCTGCGCGGACGTGACGCGCTCGTACCGTTTTCGCGAAGCCACGCCTCGCACGCCGCGAGGGGTGCCCGAAGCCCCGCCCCGGACACCCGGGGAGGCGTGCGAAGCCCGCCCTGGCTCTCCCGTGAGCGCGGGCCCGGCCCCTGGCTCTCCCGGGAGCAGCCTCGGTCCCTGGCTCTCCCGGGAAGGGCCCCGCCTCCTGGCTCTCCCAGGAGGGGGCCCGGTCCCTCAGCTCTTCGCCGAGCCCGCGTCCTCGGCGAGGAACGCCAGCAGGTCCTGCCTGCTCACCACACCCTTGGGCTTGCCCTCGACGAGCACGATCGCCGCGTCCGCGCCCTGGGCGCCACTGAGCACGGACATCAGGTCCTCGACCGGTTCGCCGGAGCCGACCTGCGGCAGCGGGGCCGACATGTGCTTCTCCAGCGGGTCGGTCAGCGAGGCGCGCTGGGTGAACAGCGCGTCCAGCAGCTGCCGTTCCACGACGGAGCCGATGACCTCGGCGGCCATCACGTCCGGGTGACCGGCGCCCGGCTTCACGATCGGCATCTGGGAGACGCCGTACTCACGCAGCACCTCGATGGCCTCGCCGACCGTCTCCTCCGGGTGCATGTGCACGAGGGAGGGCATCGGGCCCTCCTTGAAGTCCAGGACCGCGCCGACCCGGGCCGAGGGGCCGGAGTCCTCCAGGAAGCCGTAGTCGGCCATCCACTCGTCGTTGAAGATCTTGCTGAGGTAGCCGCGCCCGCTGTCGGGGAGCAGCACCACGACGACGTCGTCGGGGCCGAGCCGCCGGGCGACCTCCAGGGCGCCGACGACCGCCATGCCGCAGGAGCCGCCGACCAGCAGCCCCTCCTCCTTGGCGAGGCGGCGGGTCATCTGGAAGGAGTCCTTGTCGGAGACCGCGACGATCTCGTCGGTGACGTTCCGGTCGTAGGCGCTCGGCCAGAAGTCCTCGCCGACGCCCTCGACCAGATACGGCCGCCCGGAGCCGCCGGAGTAGACCGAGCCCTCCGGGTCCGCGCCGATGACCTGGACCGCGCCGTCGCTGATCTCCTTGAGGTAGCGCCCGGTGCCGCTGATGGTGCCGCCGGTGCCGACGCCCGCGACGAAGTGGGTGATCTTCCCCTCGGTCTGCTCCCACAGCTCGGGACCGGTGGTCTCGTAGTGCGAGCGCGGGTTGTTCGGGTTGGAGTACTGGTCCGGCTTCCAGGCGCCCGGCGTCTCGGTGACCAGCCGGTCGGAGACGTTGTAGTACGAGTCGGGGTGCTCAGGGTCGACGGCCGTGGGGCAGACGACGACCTCGGCACCGTACGCGCGCAGCACGTTGATCTTGTCCGTGGACACCTTGTCCGGGCAGACGAAGATGCACTTGTAGCCCTTCTGCTGCGCGACGATGGCGAGCCCGACGCCGGTGTTGCCGCTGGTCGGCTCGACGATGGTGCCGCCGGGCTTCAGCTCCCCGCTCTGCTCGGCCGCCTCGATCATGCGCAGCGCGATGCGGTCCTTCACCGACCCGCCGGGGTTGAAGTACTCGACCTTGGCCAGGACGGTCGCCTGGATACCTGCCGTGACGTTGCGCAGCCTCACCAGCGGGGTGTTGCCGACAAGACTGATCATCGAATCGTGGAATTGCACCGTGTACTCCGGGATCTCCGAGATGGTCCGGCCCAGAGTATGCGTACGGGAGGGACTGTGCGTACGGGAAGGAATACGCGAAGGTCCTCGCGGGGCAGGTAGGTAGAAGTGGGGCAGGCAGGCAGAAGTACGGCGGTACGGCGAGGAGGAGGTGGACCGGACTGTGTCGAGGGCAAGGGTGGCACGGCGGATCGCGGCGGGCGCGGCCTACGGCGGCGGCAGCATCGGGCTGATCGGTGCGGCGGCCGTGGGCGTGTTCCTGGCGGAGGTCCAGCTCGCGAAGAGGCAGGTGGGCGGCGGTACGGCGCCGGTGCCGCCGAGCGCGGACGGACGGTACGGGGTGGCGTTCGCCGGGCCGAACGATCCGCTGCGGCTCGGGATCCTCGGGGACTCGACGGCGGCGGGCCAGGGGGTGCGGCGGGCCGGGCAGACCCCGGGGGCGCTGCTCGCCTCGGGGCTCGCGGCGGTGTCCGAGCGGCCGGTGGACCTGCGGAACGTGGCCCTGCCGGGGGCCCGGTCGGACGATCTGGAGCGGCAGGTCTCGCTGCTGCTCGCGGACCCGGCGCGCACTCCGGACGTCTGCGTGATCATGATCGGGGCGAACGACGTCACGCACCGGATGCCCGCCACCCAGTCGGTGCGCTGCCTGACGACGGCGGTGCGCAGGCTGCGGACGGCCGGCGCGGAGGTGGTCGTGGGCACCTGTCCGGACCTGGGCACGATCGAGCCGGTCTACCAGCCGCTGCGCTGGATGGCCCGGCGGGTGAGCCGGCAGCTGGCCGCCGCACAGACGATCGGGACGGTGGAGCAGGGCGGGCGCACGGTGTCGCTGGGGGACCTGCTGGGCCCGGAGTTCGCGGCGAACCCGCGCGAACTGTTCGGCCCGGACAACTACCACCCCTCGGCCGAGGGGTACGCCACGGCGGCCATGGCGGTGCTGCCCACGCTCTGCGCGGTCCTGGGCCTGTGGCCGGAGACCGACCGGCTGGACGGCGCGCGCAGCGAGGACATCCTGCCGGTGGCCAAGGCGGCGTCCCAGGCGGCCCGGGAGGCCGGTACGGAGGTCACGGGCGCGCGGGCGCCCTGGGCCCTCCTCAAGCACCGCAGACGGCGGCGTCTGCCCTCCTCCACCGAACCCGTCCCGCACCCGCACCCGGACGCCGCCCACGGCCACGCGTAGCCCGGCGGGGGCCGTACGGAGGCCGCCGCCTGCGGGCGATCAAGCCTGAGCAAGCGCTTAGAAAAGAGGTCCGCATCACACGGCCTGCCCGATGACCCCGGCGATACGTCCGGGTAACTTCCAGGGGAGTTCCGCCCGTCGGCACAGTCCGTCCGGCCCGCACCCCCCCTCAGACGTCCAGCCGTACAGCCTTCCAGCCCCTTGGAGCCGCGTGATGCCCGAAGCCGTGATCGTCTCTGCCGCCCGTTCGCCGATCGGCCGCGCCTTCAAGGGCTCCCTGAAGGACCTGCGGGCGGACGACCTGACCGCCACGATCATCCAGACCGCGCTGGCCAAGGTCCCCGAGCTGGACCCGAAGGACATCGACGACCTGATGCTGGGCTGCGGTCTGCCCGGCGGCGAGCAGGGCAACAACCTGGGCCGCGTCATCGCCGTGCGGATGGGGATGGACCACCTTCCCGGCTGTACGGTCACCCGCTACTGCTCCTCCTCGTTGCAGACCAGCCGGATGGCGCTGCACGCGATCAAGGCGGGCGAGGGCGACGTCTTCATCTCGGCGGGCGTCGAAATGGTGTCCCGCTTCACCAAGGGGAACTCCGACAGCCTGCCGGACACGCACAATCCGCTGTTCGCCGAGGCCGAGGCCCGTACGGCAGCCCGTGCCGAGGAATCCGGCGCGAGCTGGCACGACCCGCGCGAGGACGGCCTCGTCCCGGACCCCTACATCGCGATGGGGCAGACGGCGGAGAACCTGGCCCGGCTCAAGGGCATCACCCGCCAGGACATGGACGAGTTCGGCGTACGGTCGCAGAACCTCGCCGAGGAGGCCTTGGCGAACGGCTTCTGGGAACGGGAGATCACCCCGGTCACCACCCCGGACGGCACGGTCGTCGCCCAGGACGACGGCCCGCGCGCGGGCGTCACGCTGGAGGGCGTGCAGGGCCTGAAGCCGGTCTTCCGCCCCGACGGCCTGGTCACCGCGGGCAACTGCTGCCCCCTCAACGACGGCGCCGCCGCCCTGGTGATCATGTCCGACACCAAGGCGCGCGAGCTGGGCCTGACCCCACTGGCCCGGATCGTCTCCACCGGCGTCTCCGGCCTCTCCCCCGAGATCATGGGCCACGGCCCCGTCGAGGCCAGCAAGCAGGCGCTGAAGCGCGCGGGCCTGAGTGTCGCCGACATCGACCTCGCCGAGATCAACGAGGCGTTCGCCGCCCAGGTCATCCCCTCCTACCGGGACCTCGGCCTGCCGCTGGAGAAGGTCAACGTCAACGGCGGAGCGATCGCGGTCGGCCACCCCTTCGGCATGACCGGCGCCCGGATCACCGGCACGCTCATCAACAGCCTCCAGTTCCACGACAAGCAGTTCGGCCTGGAGACGATGTGCGTGGGCGGCGGCCAGGGCATGGCGATGGTGATCGAGCGGCTGAGCTGAGCCGCAGCGGAGGGTAGGGGTCGTCCGAGGGACGAGGACGGCACCTGCCCGCAGCGCAGGCGAAGCACAGCGCGACCCTCCAGCACGAGCGGCTGAGCTGAGCCGCAGCGGAGGGTAAGGGTCGTCCGAGGAACGAGGGCGGCACCTGCCCGCAGCGCAGGCGAAGCACAGCGCGACCGTTCAGCACGAGCGGCTGCGCTGAGCCGCAGCGGAGGGTAGGGGTCGTCCGAGGGACGAGGGCAGCACCTGCCCGCAGCGCAGGCGCTACTCTTCCGCGTCGGGGGTTTTCCAATCCCGCCGAGCCCCGAACGTGACCGAATCTCCCCCAGGATGTGACCTGCATCCCGGGGGAGATACGTTTCCGCAGGTCAGAGGCGAACGACGGGTAAACGTCGGACCGAAAGACCTGTCCATTTCGTGACGTAATGCACTGACAGCACTTACCCGGACAGGCCAAGCTGATGTAGGAAGTCGGGGGTATCGAGTGAAACCGGGAGTACGTCAGTGAGCGCTATGTCATTTGCCCTGTTGCTGACCACCGCCGCTGCCACGGCCGTCGGCGCCGCCGCGCTGCACGCCGCTCACGGGCTGCGCCAGCAGGTGGCGGCCCTGCGCACCGAGCTGGCCGACGGCCACGCCCGCACCGCGTCCGTGCCACCACAGAGCCGCAGTACGGTCACCCCCGCCGAGGAGATACGCGCGGCGGTCGCCGAGGCGCTGGCCGAGGAGCGGGAGCGCGAGCTGGCCGAGGCGCGCGCCTTCTGGGCCGCCCAGGAGGCCCGTGACGCCGCCGACGCCCCATCCCTGCTGGGCGGCCTGTCCGGGCTCGGCGACGACGCCGTCGCGCCGTACTACCTGCCCCGGCAGGCCGACTTCGCGGGTCTGGAGTCCCTGGACCTCGAAGCGGCCGACGCGATGGAGGAGCTGGTGGAGCTGAGCGAGCGCACCCTCGCGGAGCACGAGGCCGGTGAGCTGACCGACCTTCCGGAGATCGCCGAGTTCCCCGAGGACTCCCCCGAGCTGGCCGCCGCCCGCCGCCGCCACCCCTCGCACCCGGACTTCGTCCCCGTGCAGACGCCCGTGGTCACCGACCACGAGCGCACCGTGAACCGGCTGGAGGAGCTGGCCGATCTGGCGACCGCGCTGACCGACGTGCGTCCGGGGCCGCTGGGCACGCTGGACGTGTACGTGTTCGCCGACGGCACCACGCTCTGCATGACCCCGGGCCACCGCGAGACCGCCGAACGGCTCGCCGAGGCGCTGCGGGAGGGCGGCCGGCCGGTCCTGCTGGGCGGTTCGGGTGTCTCCGGCGCCTACGCGCTGACCTTCTCCTGCGGCGAGGAGAGCGTCTACATCCTCGCGGACCGCGTCATCGCCTCGTTCTGAGTTCCGCTTCCGTCCGGCGCGTGCCTCTCCGCCTCACCCGAGGGCCCGCGCCGCCGCTTCCCCGACGTATCGCACGGCCTCGTCCAGCTCCTGGGACGGGGCCGTTTCCAGTGCCACGGCCAGGTCCCGGCCCGCGACGGCGAGCTGGTCGCCCACCGCGAACACCCCGGCGTCGGGCAGCTCGCGCGGCGCGGCGCCGGGGTTCTCCAGCCGCTGGGCGCGGGTCGCGAGCTCCCGGGCGGCGGTCAGCGCCTCGGCGGCCGCACCGCGCTGGAGGCGGCTCTGGGGGGCGGCGCGCAGCCGGTCGGCGAAGCGGTCCACGGCCTGGATGAGGGGCGTCGTATCGAGCACGCGCCGACCCTACGCGGCGCGCCCGCACGCCCGCCAACGGACTCCCCGCGCGACGCGGTCCCACGACACGACACCACGACGCGCTCCGGCGTCGCGGCCCCCCGGCACGGCCCCGGCACGCGCAAGGGCCCGCAGGCGGGGTGCCTGCGGGCCCTTGCGGTACGGCTACGGGTCGTGCGGGTGGCACGGCTCCCGGTGGAGGTCAGTCGTCACCCTGGAGGATGGCGACCACACGCAGCATCTCGATGTAGATCCACACCAGGGTCACGGTGAGACCGAAGGCCGCCAGCCACGCCTCCTCGCGGGGAGCGCCGTACGCGACGCCGTCCTCGACCTGCTTGAAGTTGAGGGCGAGGACGGCCGCGCCGATCACGATGGCCACGATGCCGAAGATGAGGCCCATCGTGCCGCTGCGGAAGCCGAGGCCGTCACCGCCGCCGAAGACGGCGAACAGCAGGTTGACCATCATCAGCAGCGTGAAGCCGATGAGAGCCGCCATCACGAAGCCGTAGAAGCGGCGGGTGACCCGGATCAGGCCCGTGCGGTAGGCGATCAGCACACCGGCGAAGACCGCCATCGTGCCGAGCACCGCCTGCATCGCCGCGCCGGGGGCGACGTAGACGCTGACGATGTTGCTGACGATGCCGAGGAAGACACCCTCGAAGGCGGCGTACGTCAGGATCAGCGGCGGCGAGGGCCGGCGCTTGAACGAGTTGACCAGCGACAGCACGAAGCCGATCAGGGCGGCGCCGATGGCGACGCCGTAGGCGGTGCCCAGGTTCGCCTGGTCGACCGGCAGGACCCACCAGGCGATGGCGGCGGCCACGATCACGGTGCCGAGCGTCATCGCCGTACGCGTCACCACGTCGTCGATGGTCATCGCGTCGGTGCGCGCGGGCGCCGGGGCGCCGGGCTGGGTGCCCTGCTGTGCGTAGGGGTTGGTGGCGTACGGGTTGGTCGCGGTGCCCTGTGCGTAGGGGTTGGCCCCCGCCGCGGCCCCGGCCTGCGGCGCCGCGTTGAAGCCCGCGTGGCCGTTGTCGCGGCTGAACCCCCGTCGCGAGAAGACCGGGTTGCTGCTCCTCATCTCACTCCTCCATGGCCACACTGCGTGGCCTTGCGACAAGAGTAATGGGTAGGCAAAAGAATCACCCTAGTGCCAGGGGAGGATCTTTCCCGCGGTTCTCCCGCGATGCCTCGTGTATCCCGTAATGCGTCACGTCGCCCGGGATGCGCCCCGGGCGGGCGGAGCGATTTCGGGGGGCCGGAGTTCACGAGGTGTTCCCGCGGTGTTCCCACGGCGACGTCCCGGGGGCCTGAATTCGGGCTGTTATGCCTGATCACGCACGGTCAGCGGAATGGTGCCCGGAGCCGGACTCGAACCGGCACGCCCCCGAGGGGCAGCGAGGTTTAAGCTCGCCGTGTCTACGTTCCACCATCCGGGCGTGCCGCGCGGCTCCGCGTGGCTACCGACCCTATCCGGGGGCGTCCCTCGATCAGAGGAACAGTGGCGCGATGTTGTCTTATTTTATTGACCGCTTGAGGAGCCGTCAGCACAGCGGGCCGTTCCGTCCCCACGGCCGCGCCCGATCCTGACCGGACCAGGCGCCGCGCGGGATTGACGGAAAGTCGCCGCACCCGTACGGCTCAATGCGCCAGGGCCGCGCCAGGCTTCGCCAGGGCCCCCGCCACCCTCGCCTCCCCGGGCGTTCCGGAGTCCTGTCGCCCGCCCCCGCTCGTCCTCCGGACGCGGGTGCCGGCCGAGGGGGCAGACGGTCACCGTGGGTCACCGTCGGGCGCTCTGAGTCGGGCCGGGCGGCCGTTCTCCTACTCGTCCCGGGTCGGTGTCATACCCGAGGAGGACGGGGGCACTCGCTCGGTGCGACTCAGGGCGGCTACGGGAACGGGCACCGGGGGTGACGTCCCGGCGTGATCGGGACGTAAGGATGGAGTAAGTCCCCGGGTGGCGCCGTCGGCGCCGCCCGGCACCCCACGTGCCGTGCACACCCGTGTGCCGTCCACACCCGGGGCGCCGTCCCCCTCACCGAACCAGGAGCTTCCCTGTGACCACCACCCCTACCGTTCACCGCGCCACCACGGTGGCCGCCCGCGCCACGGAGCTGTCGAAGGTCTACGGCCAGGGTGAGACGAAGGTCGTCGCCCTGGACCGGGTGACCGTGGACTTCCCGCGCGGCGAGTTCACCGCGATCATGGGCCCCTCCGGCTCCGGCAAGTCGACGCTGATGCACTGCGTCGCCGGTCTCGACAGCTTCAGCAGCGGTTCGGTCCGCATCGGCGAGACCGAGCTGGGCACGCTGAAGGACAAGCAGCTCACCCAGCTGCGCCGGGACAAGATCGGCTTCATCTTCCAGGCGTTCAACCTGCTGCCGACGCTCACCGCGCAGGAGAACATCACCCTGCCGATGGACATCGCGGGCCGTAAGCCGGACTCCGCCTGGCTCCAGAACGTCATCGACATGGTGGGGCTCTCGGGCCGCCTGGGGCACCGCCCGACCGAGCTGTCCGGCGGTCAGCAGCAGCGGGTCGCCGTGGCCCGCGCCCTGGCCTCGCAGCCCGAGATCATCTTCGGTGACGAGCCGACCGGAAACCTGGACTCCCGCTCCGGCGCCGAGGTCCTCGGCTTCCTGCGCAACTCCGTGCGCGAGCTGGGCCAGACCGTGGTGATGGTGACCCACGACGCGACGGCCGCCGCCTACGCGGACCGGGTCATCTTCCTCGCCGACGGCGCGGTCGTCGACGAGATCGTGCAGCCGACCGCCGACCGGGTCTTCGACCGGATGAAGGCGTTCGACGCGAAGGGCCGCACGAGCTGACGCGGGCGGCCCCGCGGCCGCCGCGTCCCCGTCCCCCTTCCGGAACTCATCCCAGGACTCACAGACATGTTCCGTACCGCCCTGCGCAATGTGCTCGCGCACAAGGCCAGGCTGCTGATGACCGTGCTCGCCGTCATGCTCGGCGTAGCGTTCGTCTCCGGCACCCTGGTCTTCACCGACACCCTCGGCAACGCCTTCCGCAACCAGTCCGCCAAGAGCTACGACAACGTCGCCGTCGCCGTCCAGACCTACGCCGGCGAGCGCGACGAGAAGGTCCAGGGCCTCGACCAGGCCACCCTGGACAAGGTCCGCGGCCTGGACGGCGTCGCCTCCGTCACCGGCCGGGTCGAGGGCTTCGCCGGGGTCGCCGACCCCGACGGCAAGCTGATCGGCAACGGCTGGTCCAACACCGGCGGCAACTTCGCCCCCGGCGAGAACGGCAAGGACGACGCGTACGCGTTCACCCAGGGCGACGGCCCGGTGAAGAACGGTCAGATCGCGCTCGACAAGGACACCGCGGAGAAGGGCAAGTACCGGGTCGGCGACCCGGTGCGGGTCGCGACCAACGGTCCGGTGAAGGAGTACACCCTCTCCGGTGTCTTCACCACCGAGGACGGCGCGGTCAACGCGGGCGGCAGCCTCGTGCTGTTCGACACCGCGACCGCCCAGAAGCTCTACCTGAAGCCCGGCGTCTTCAAGAACGCCAACGTGACGGCCGCCCCCGGCGCCTCCGACCAGAAGCTGCTGGACGAGATCGAGCCGCTGCTGCCCGACGAGGCCACCGCACGGACCGGCCAGGCCCTCGCCGACCAGCAGGCCAAGGACATCGAGTCCGGCCTCACCAGCCTCAACACCATGCTGCTGGCCTTCGCGGGCATCGCCCTGTTCGTCGGCATCTTCCTCATCACCAACACCTTCACCATGCTGGTCGCTCAGCGCACCCGTGAGCTGGCCCTGATGCGCGCCATCGGCGCCACCCGCCGCCAGGTCAAGCGCTCGGTGCTGATCGAGGCCGCCGTGGTCGGCGTGCTCGCCTCGGTGATCGGCTTCGCCCTCGGCGTCGGCCTCGCCGCCGCGCTGCGCTCGGCGATGGGGATGCTCGGCGGCAAGATCCCCAACGGTCCGCTGGTCGTCTCGCCCACCGCGGTCGTCTCCGCCCTCGCCGTCGGCATCCTGATCACGGTGCTGGCCGCCTGGCTGCCCGCCCGCCGGGCCGCGAAGATCGCCCCCATGGCCGCGATGAGCAGCGTCCACGCCACACCGACCGTGAAGTCCCTGGTCGTCCGGAACTCCATCGGCGCCGTGATCACCCTGATCGGCGCGGCCGCCATCGTCGCCGGCGCCGGGGCCGGTGGGACGAATGGCCGCGCCCTGGTGGCGCTCGGCGCCTTCTTCGCCCTGATCGGCGTCATCGTCCTGATCCCGCTGCTGTCCCGCCCGGTCATCGCCCTGGTGCGCCCGGCGCTGTCCAAGCTGTTCGGTGTCTCGGGGAAGCTGGCCTCGCAGAACGCGGTCCGCAACCCGCGGCGCACCGGAGCCACCGCCTCCGCGCTGGCGATCGGCCTGACCCTGGTCACCGGGATCTCGGTGCTCGGCGTCACCCTCGGCCAGGCCATCGACAAGATGACCACGGACAACATCAGGGCCGACTACCTGATCTCGATGGCCAGCGGCGACTCGCTGGACCAGTCGGCGCTCACCGCCCTGGAGAAGGCGGACGGCGTCGCCGCGATCTCCCCGCAGCAGTCGACGTACTTCCAGGTCGACGGCGACCACCAGTCCGTCTCCGGCGTCACCCCCGGCGACGTGGAGAAGGTCTTCTCGCTGGACGTGGTCTCCGGTTCGCTCGGCTCGCTGAAGGACGGGCAGGTCGCGGTCGCCTCGGACGCCGCGAAGTCGAACGGCTGGAAGACCGGCGACACCCTCCCGGTGACGTTCGACGACGAGAAGAAGGGCGAGGTGACGATCGGGGCGGTCTACGAGAAGAACGACTTCCTGTCGACCTTCGTCGTTCCGAAGGACCTCGCCGACCAGCACAGCGCCTCCTCCCGTCCCGACATCCGCGAGATCTGGATCAAGGCGGACGGCGGCGCGAGCCAGGCCACCGAGAAGTCGATCGTCAGCGCGCTCGGCGACAACCCGGCCATGAGCGTCATGGACCGGCAGGACATCCGTGACTCGTTCGGCGGCTTCGTCAACACCGCCCTGAACATCATGTACGGGCTGCTCGCCATGGCCCTGCTGATCGCGGTCCTCGGGGTCGTCAACACCCTCGCGATGTCGGTGTTCGAGCGGCAGCAGGAGATCGGCATGCTCCGTGCGATCGGTTTGGACCGCGGCCGGGTCAAGCGGATGATCCGTCTGGAGGCCATCGTCATCTCGGTCTTCGGCGCGCTGATCGGGGTCGGCCTCGGGGTCTTCCTCGGCTGGGCGATCGGCCAGACCCTGTCCTCGGACATCCCGGGCTACGCCCTGGTCATCCCGTGGGACCGGCTCGCGGTCTTCCTGGCCCTGGCCGCTCTCGTGGGCGTGCTCGCCGCCCTGTGGCCCGCCCGCAGCGCCGCGAAGCTCAACATGCTGACGGCGATCAAGACGGAGTGACCCGCCCCCGGGGAGGCCGGGACAAGGGGACGACGAGGGGCCGGTGCACCGCTGGAAGGCGGTGCACCGGCCCCTCGGGTCTTTCCGCCCGCGGGCGTACGGGTCACGCCGTGCCGTTCTCCGTCCAGGCGCGGGGGCGCAGCGGCAGCCCGGAGCCGCCCTCCGGCGCCGGGCGCACCGCCAGGATCTGGTTGACCCCGATCCGGTTGCTCTCGAAGGCGAGCGCGGAGGCGGCCATGTAGAGCCGCCAGACCCGGGCCCGGCCCGGCGAGGTGGCCCGTACGGCCCGCTCCCAGTTCTGCTCCAGGTTGGCCACCCATCGGCGCAGGGTCAGCGCGTAGTGCTCGCGCAGCGCCTCGACGTCCCGGGCCTCGAACCCGGCCTCCTCCAGGGTGGCCAGGGTGCGGCCGAGCGGGGCGAGTTCGCCGTCGGGGAAGACGTAGGCGTCGATGAAGTCGTCGAGCCGGTAGGCGTCCTCGTCCGGTTCGGGGCGGCGGGCGATCTGGTGGTTCAGGAGGCGTCCGCCGGGCTTCAGGAGGGCGTAGAGGGCGTCGGCGTACTCCCGGTGGCGCGCCGAGCCGACGTGCTCCGCCATCCCGATCGAGGAGATCGCGTCGTACGGTCCGGGCGGGGTGTGGCCGGTCCGGGCGGGGCCGACGGCTCGGGGAAGGACGTCCCGGTAGTCCTGGACACGGATCTCTACGCGGTCGGTCAGGCCCTCCTCGGCGACGCGCTTGCGGGCGTGGGCGGCCTGCTCCCGGGAGAGGGTGATGCCGGTGACCCTGGCCCCGTACTCGCGGGCGGCGTGGATGGCCATCGAGCCCCAGCCGCAGCCGACGTCCAGGAGGCGGTCGCCCTCCTGGAGGCCGAGCTTGCGGCAGACCAGGTCGAGCTTGGCGCGCTGGGCGTCCTCCAGGGTCCCGCCGTCCTGCCAGTAGGCGCAGGAGTAGACCATGGACGGGCCGAGGACCAGGGCGTAGAAGTCGTTGCCGACGTCGTAGTGGTGGCTGACGGCCGCTTCGTCGCGGCGTCTGGTGTGCAGGCGTCCGGTGCGGCGGCGGACCTCCTCGGCCGGCGGGGCGGGCGGCGGCCAGGGTCCGGCCAGCCGCAGCACGCCCCGGGCGAAGGCGCGCACGGCGGGGTCGCGGACCGGGTGGACGGCGTCCTTGGCGTCGGCGCCCCGGTCCCACAGGAGTCCGGCGATCCGGTCGAGGACCTCGTACAGGTCGCCCTCGACGTCGATCTCTCCGGCCACCCAGGCGCGGGCCAGGCCCAGTTCGCCCGGTCTCCACAGGATGCGGCGCAGGGCGCGGCGGCTGCGGATCACGAGGACCGGGGCCCCGGGCGGCCCCGATTCGCTGCCGTCCCAGGCCCGGACGCGGACCGGGAGGGGTTGTGCGAGCAGTCCCTCGGCGAGAGCGGTCAGCCGCGACGCGGCGTCGGCCATGGCACACACCTCCGTGGTGTTTCCCGATACGCACCCTGCGCGGGAGCGCTGTCCCCGCCCCGGCACACCGGGCGCCGTGGCGCGGTACACCGGCGTCAACCGTGCCCGGACACTCCGTCATCCCGCTACCGGGCGGCAATCGGCGCAGCACGTCCATGCCACGTCCGCGCGGTGGGGAAACCAGGTCGACCGGGCCGGGGGAACGCCGAAGGGGCCGTCCGCACCACGGATGGCGGACGGCCCCTTCGGGCGTCGTACGGAGCGCTCCTCGCGGAGCGGCCTCACCGGGAGGTCAGGAGGCCTTGGCCTTCTCGCCCTCGGGCTTGGCGGCGGCGACGGCCGGAGCCGGGGCCGGCTTGGCGGCCTCGTAGAACTCCTCGCGCGGCGTCTCCATGGCGCCGAGCGAGACGACCTCGCGCTTGAGGAACATCGCCAGCGTCCAGTCGGCGAAGATCCGGATCTTGCGGTTCCAGGTCGGCATCGCCATGCCGTGGTAGCCGCGGTGCATGTACCAGGCGAGACGGCCCTTGAGCTTGATCTTCACCTTGCCCAGGACGATCATCGCGACGCCCTTGTGCAGGCCGAGACCGGCGACGGCGCCCTTGTTGGCGTGGCTGTACTCCTTCTGCGGGAAGCCCCGCAGACCGGAGATCACGTTGTCGCCGAGGACCTTGGCCTGGCGCAGCGCGTGCTGGGCGTTGGGCGGGCACCAGGCGTTCGGGTTGCCCGCGCGGCGGCCGACCATGTCCGGGACCTGGGCGTTGTCGCCCGCGGCCCAGATGTAGTCGGTGCCCTGCACCTGGAGCTTCTCGCTGGTGTCCACGTGACCGCGGGGGCCGAGCGGCAGACCGAAGCGGGACAGCGCCGGGTTCGGCTTCACACCGGCGGTCCACACGATGGTGCTGGAGTCGACCTCCAGGCCGTTCTTGAGCACCACGTGGCCGTCGACGCAGGAGTCCATCGAGGTGGAGAGGTAGATCTCCACACCGCGGCTCTCCAGGTGCTCCTTGCCGTACGCGCCCAGCTTCGGGCCGACCTCGGGAAGGATCTTGTCGGCGGCGTCGACCAGGATGAAGCGCATGTCCTCGCGCTTCACGTTGGTGTAGTACTTCGCCGCGTCGCGGGCCATGTCCTCGACCTCGCCGATGGTCTCCGCGCCGGCGAAGCCGCCGCCCACGAAGACGAACGTCAGCGCCTTGCGGCGGACGTCCTCGTCGGTCGTGGAGTCGGCCTTGTCCAGCTGCTCCAGGACGTGGTTGCGCAGGCCGATGGACTCCTCGATGCCCTTCATGCCGATGCCCTGCTCGGCGAGGCCGGGGATCGGGAAGGTGCGGGAGACCGCGCCCATCGCGACGACGAGGTAGTCGAAGGGCAGCTCGTAGGCCTCGCCGACGAGCGGCGCGATCGTGGCGACCTTGCGGTCCTGGTCGATGGTCGTGACCCGACCGGTGAGAACCTCAGCCTTGGGCAGCACGCGTCGCAGCGGGACGACGACATGCCGAGGCGAGATGCTGCCTGCGGCAGCTTCGGGGAGGAAGGGCTGGTACGTCATGTACGACCGCGGGTCGACGACCGTGACGGTCGCCTCCCCGTATCGCATCTTCTTCAGAATGCGACGAGCCGCGTACAGGCCTACGTACCCACCGCCTACAACGAGGATCCTGGGACGCTCCGTGGTGCTCATGCCATCGAGTATCCACCCCACCCCCGGGGGGAGCTCGTGAGCCCCTTCACAAGGATCTGCCGACCCTCTGCTACACTTCGCCGCCCACGTGACCCAGGTCATGGGTCCGCGGGGGAACCACCGCCCCGCCGGAAACGTTGCCCACCACCTGTGAGCTGCCCCTTGACCCTCCGGGCCGGGTGAACCACACCCGCTTTTCACACGGGCGCAACATGGGCGGAACCCGCGCACGGCACTCCCCCGCACCCCGGTGGGCGTCCCGGGCGGGCCGATGGGGCCGGAACCACACCCGACAGGGCCGAATTCCTTGTGAAGAAGTTCACGAACTTTCCCGCGGCGTGTCTCGTGAGGGGTCCCCCAAGCGGCCCACCGGGGCGAGCGGGCAGCTCAAAGGTGCAGGTGGACGAGCGGTTGAGCGGCGCAGCCCCGGGGCCCCGTCCGCCGCTCAGCCCGCCGCGCTCCAGGCGATGCCGTCGAGGATGTCGTGCTCGCTGACGACGACCTCGTGCGCGCCGGTCCGCTCCATCACGGCGAGCAGGACGAGCGCCCCGGCCCCGATCACGTCGACGCGGCCGGGGTGCATCACGGGGATCGCGGCGCGCTCCTCGTGGGTGGAGCGCAGCAGGCGCTCGGTGATCGCGCGGACCTGGCCGCGGGTGACCGTGGAGTGGTGGATGGCCGCGGAGTCGTACTCCGGCAGCTCCAGGGCGATCCCGGCGATCGTGGTGACGGTCCCCGCGAGGCCGACGAGCGTGGCAGCGTCGGCCAGCGGCACGGCCTCGGCTGCCACGTCCAGAGCGGCTTCGACGTCCTTGCGGATCGCGGCGATCCGGTCGTGGGCCGGCGGGTCCACCACGGCCCCGTCCACCACGAGATGACGCTCGGTCATCCGCACGCAGCCGATGTCCACGGAGCGGGCCGCGGCGACCGTCTCGGAGCCGAGGACGAACTCGGTGGAGCCGCCGCCGATGTCGACGACCAGGTACGGCTTCGCCATGCGGTCGGTGCCGGTCAGCTCCTTGGTCGCCCCGTCGAAGGAGAGCTGGGCCTCCTGGTCGCCGGTGATCACCTCGGGCTCGACGCCGAGGATGTCCCGCACGCCCCGGACGAACTCGTCGCTGTTCTCGGCGTCCCGGGAGGCGGAGGTGGCCACGAAGCGGACGCGTTCGGCGCCCAGCTCCCCGATCACCCCGGCGTACTCCCGGCAGGCCGCGAAGGTCCGCTCCAGCGCGTCGGGGGCGAGCCGTCCGGTGCGGTCGACGCCCTGGCCGAGGCGGACGATCGTCATCCGCCGGTCCAGCTCGGTGAACGCCCCGGTGGCGGGGTCCGCGTCGGCGACGAGGAGGCGGATGGAGTTCGTGCCGCAGTCGACGGCGGCGACCCGGGTCATCGGGCCTGTCCCTCGGATCGCCCGGAGACCTCGGGGCTCCCGGGCCGTTCGGAGACCTCGGGGCCACCGGGGCCCTCGGCGCAGGGGGTCACGCACGCGCCCTTGGCCCACCACTCGGGCAGCATCGCGATGGCCTCGTCGCCCAGCGGGTTCACCCCGGGCCCGGCGGCCAGCGAGTGGCCGACCAGGACGTGCAGGCACTTCACCCGGTCCGGCATGCCGCCCGCGCTCGGGAAGCCCTCCAGGACCTCGATGGCGTCGCGGCGGGCGAGGTAGTCCTCGTGCGCGGCCCGGTAGGCGGCGGCCAGCTCGGGGGCGCTCTCCAGACGGGCCGTCATCTCCTTCATGACCCCGTTGGCCTCCAGCGTGCCGATCGCCGAGGCCGCCCGGGGGCAGGTCAGGTAGTACGTCGTCGGGAACGGCGTGCCGTCCTCCAGACGGGGCTGGGTCTCCACCACGTCCGGGTTGCCGCAGGGGCAGCGGTGCGCGATGGCGCGCAGGCCGCGCGGCGGGCGGCCCAGCTGCTGCTCGAACGCGGCGATGTCCGCGTCGGTGGGCTTGGTGGACTCGGTCTGCGGAGGGGGCGTTTCCATGCCTGCCTTGGTTCTGCTCGGAAGCTCGTGGAGGGGAACGTGGTGGACGGGGGGAGCGGGACGCGGGGAAGGGTGTGCGCGGACGTACGCGGCCGGTTCGGTCAGTCGCGCGCGTCGTCGCGGTCGGCGCTGTCCACGCCGTCCCAGAGGTTGGTGTGCCAGGGGCGGTCGCTCGCCCCGGGCGCACCGCGCCGGTCCTTCGCCGCGTCGGGGTCGGCCACGGTGTAGCCGGTCTCCCCGGGGAGGACGTAGTGGAGGTGCTGGCGGGCCAGACGCATGATGTACGCGTCGTCCTGGAGCCGCGCCTTCTCGTCCCGCAGCTCCTCGGTCCGCTCCCGCGCCTGCTGCGAGAGCCGTTCCTGCTCGGCGATCTCGTCGCGCTGGGAGACGTACTGCCGCATCGGGTAGGCGAGCGCCACCACCAGGGAGCAGACGACCAGCGCGAGGAACGCGGCCCGGCCGGTGAGCCGGGAGCGGCGGGCCTGGCGGCGGTTCTGGGATCGGTACACGCGGGCCGCGGTCTGCTCGCCGAGCAGCCGCAGCCTGGTCGCGGTGGAGAACCGGTCGCGGTTCCCGGCCATGTCTCCCGCCTCCCTCCGACGCACGTCCGTCCCCGCACACGGTACGGGACCGGGTGCGGGGACGGGCGGAGGCTACCGGCTTGCGCCGGTGGTTCAGCCCTTGAAGCGGGGGAAGGCGGAGCGGCCCGCGTACACCGCGGCGTCGTCGAGGATCTCCTCGATGCGCAGCAGCTGGTTGTACTTGGCGACACGGTCCGAGCGGGCCGGGGCGCCGGTCTTGATCTGACCGCAGTTCACGGCGACGGCGAGGTCGGCGATGGTGACGTCCTCGGTCTCGCCGGAGCGGTGCGACATCATGCACTTGAAGCCGTTGCGCTGGGCCAGCTCGACGGCGTCCAGGGTCTCGGTCAGCGAACCGATCTGGTTGACCTTGACGAGCAGGGCGTTGGCAGAGCCCTCCTCGATGCCGCGGGCCAGGCGCTCGGGGTTGGTGACGAAGAGGTCGTCGCCGACGATCTGGACCTTGGCGCCGATGCGGTCGGTGATGACCTTCCAGCCCGCCCAGTCGTCCTCGTACAGCGGGTCCTCGATGGAGACCAGCGGGTAGGCGGAGACGAGCTCCTCGTAGTACTCGGTCATCTCGGCGGCCGAGCGGGACTTGCCCTCGAACTCGTAGACGCCGTCCTTGTAGAACTCCGACGCGGCGACGTCGAGCGCGAGCGCGATGTCGCGGCCGGGGACGTAACCGGCCTCCTTGATGGCCTCGACGATGAGGTCCAGGGCGGCGCGGTTGGACTCCAGGTTCGGGGCGAAGCCGCCCTCGTCGCCGAGGCCGGTGGACAGGCCCTTGGTCTTGAGGACCTTCTTCAGCGTGTGGTAGACCTCCGCGCCCCAGCGCAGGGCCTCGGAGAAGGACTCCGCGCCCACGGGCGCGATCATGAACTCCTGGATGTCCACGTTGGAGTCGGCGTGCGACCCGCCGTTCAGGATGTTCATCATCGGAACGGGCAGCAGGTGCGCGTTCGGGCCGCCGAGGTAGCGGAAGAGCGGCAGGTCGGACGCCTCGGAGGCGGCGTGCGCGACGGCCAGCGAGACACCGAGGATGGCGTTCGCGCCGAGCGAGGCCTTGTTCTCGGTGGCGTCCAGGTCGAACATCGCCTGGTCGATGAGGCGCTGCTCGGTGGCGTCGTAGCCGACCAGCTCCGGGCCGATCTGCTCGATGACGGCGAGGACGGCCTTCTCGACACCCTTGCCCTGGTAGCGGTTGGGGTCACCGTCGCGGAGCTCGATGGCTTCGAACGCTCCGGTGGAGGCGCCGGACGGAACGGCAGCACGGCCGGTGCTGCCGTCGTCGAGGCCGACCTCGACCTCGACCGTGGGGTTACCCCGGGAGTCGAGGATTTCCCTGGCTACGACGACGTCGATGGACGGCACGAGGCATCTCCTTCTGGGATCTGACGCTGGTGGTGCGGGGTCACTGTGGCCTTGCGACACGAGCCTAACCGGCCCGGCCGCCTCGGTCGGCCGGGCGCCCGTCTCCTGGGACGAAAAAGGACCCGAGGGTGCACATGACGGGACAAAACTCCAAAAATCTACTGCCCGGTAACACGTCTTGCCGACAAGAGGTGAACGCAACCGGCCCCGGCTCCCCCGGTGCGCCCCGGCCGCGGACGACCTCGGCCCGGCGCGCACCGGGGGGTGTGAGCGCGCCGGGCCGGGGAGAGCCGTGCGAGGGAGGGAGCCGCCGGACGCCCTCCCTCCGGGGAGGAGAGACGGCGGATTACTTCAGGTGGAGCTGCTGGCCCGGGAAGATCAGGTCGGCTTCCTGGACGATGTCGTCGTTCAGCTTGAAGAGCTTGCTCCAGCCGCCCTTGACGCCTTCCTTCTGAGCGATCTTGCTCAGGGTGTCGCCCTTCTTCACCTTGTACTCGCCGTCACCCTTCTTGACCTTCTGGCCGGTCGGGGTGGTGACGGTCTTCTTGCTCTCGGCCTTGGGGCTCTCGGCCTTCTTCTCGACCTGCGGCGCGGTGCGCTGCTGGGAGCGCGTGGTGGGCTGCTCGGCCTGGCGCTCGGGCTTGCTCTGCGACTGGCCGGAGCCGCCGGGGCTCACGCCCGGGTCCACACCGTCGTTGGTGAGACCGCCCGCACCGGCGCAGGCCCAGGCGCCCGGACCCTGCATGTCGAGAAGCTTCTCGGCGGTGGCGATCTGCTGGTCCTTGGAGGCCAGGTCGGCCCGCGCGGCGTACTGCGTGCCACCGGCGGCGGCCCAGCTGGACTGCGAGAACTGGAGCCCGCCGTAGTAGCCGTTGCCGGTGTTGATGGACCAGTTTCCGCCGGACTCGCACTGGGCGACGGCGTCCCACGTGGAGACGGAGGCGGCGGAGGCGTTGGTCGCGCCCATCAGCGGGACGGCGACGGCGGCACCCGTGACACCCGCGAGGGTGGCGAGACGGACGGCCTTGGACGGGCGGCGGTGCTTGCCCTTGCTGTTCAGCAGCATGGAACGAATCTCCTCACCGACGCCTACGAGGTGAGCTGTCGGGTTCGGGCTGATGAGTTGCCCGGCCGCGCGACCTTGCGCTCGGCTTCACCCCAAGCCGTTTCCGTACGTCCCCGTCCTTCGAGAGGCTGTACGGACCCGGCGGCCTACCTGGGTCCCCCGCTCCTGCCTACGGCGCTTACGCGTCTGTTCCCTTCGACCGACGGCAGGATTCGGCGTGACGGTCGACGGGGCCCGCGGTGCGAGCGGCTTAGACCGTAAACACAGGCAACCCCGACATTCAAAAATGGACATAGGGGTCATTCGACTCGAACTCCCGGCGGGTTACCGGCCGTTTTCGCAGGTCGGAGGCGATACGCGCGAACGGGCCGGGCGAGGGTCACCAGTTGAAGCAAAGAGACCCATGTCTCACTCGAACAAAAGTGGACATAGGTCTCTGAACTACCCGGGATTTCAGGGTGTTTTCCCGAATTGAACTCAGTTGGCGGCGGGCACCTCGGCGCTTGGGGAAGCGTCCTCGGCGGCGCCCTCGTCAGCCCCCTGCTCCAGCCCCAGGTCCAGGCTCTGACCGGGCAGGATCAGGTCCGGGTCGGAGCCCAGGACGTCCTTGTTGGACTCGTACAGACCGGTCCAGCCCTGGGGGAGTTCCTGCGCGTCGGCGATCGCCCAGAGGTTGTCCCCGGGCCGCACGACGTAGTCACCGGACTCGGCGGCTCCGCCGTCCCGTCCGTCACCCTCGCCCCGCGAGGCGTGCCGGCCGGACTCCCGCGGACCGTCCTGGCCCGCGCCGTCGGCCTCCTCGGACGCCGGGGCGCCCCGGTGCTTGCCGCCGCTCCCGGCCTTGCCGTCCGGGGCGTCGGAGGGCTTCGAGGCGTCGGGGGCCTCGGCGGAAGGCGAGGCGGAGGGGTCGGACGCGCCGCGCTCCGCACCCGTACCGCTGTCGCTGTCGCTGTCACCGCCCGCACTACCGGACGTGCCGGTCTTGCCGGACTTGTCACTCTCGTCGCTACTGCTGCTTTCGCCGCGATCGCCGGACCTGGCCGACTTGTCAGCTTCATCCGCCCGGTCCGTCGGGGAGGCCGTCGGCTCCGGCGAGGGGGCGGTGCCCGGGTCGACGCCCGGAAGGCCGCCGTCCACGGCGAGGCCGGAGATCACCGCGCAGCTGGGCCACGCCTTCGGCCCCTGGTCGGCGAGGACCTTCTCGGCGACGGCGATCTGCTGCGAGCGGCTGGCGAGGTCGGCCCGGGGGGCGTACGCGGTACCGCCGTACGCCGACCAGGTCTCCTCGGAGAGCTGGAGCCCGCCGTAGTAGCCGTTGCCGAGGTCGGCGCTCCACGTGCCGCCGCTCTCGCACTCCGCGACCCGGTCCCAGGTGGCGGCCTCGGCGGCGTGTGCGCCGCTCGCGCCGAGCAGCGGGATGGCGATGGCCGATCCCGTCACGCCTGCGGCGACGACGATGGCCGGTGCCTGGCGAGGCCGGCGGTGTCTGCCGTTCGCGGAGCCCATGGGTTTGCCTTCCGTGCGACTGACGAGCGAGTGACCTGGGCACCGTGCGGCGGAGAGACGTACGGGCCCGAGCGCGCCGCGGAACCGTACGAACCCGCGTGCGCGCAGGTGCACAAGTGACGCGTGGGCAGCGAGCGGCCGACGCGTTGAACCGTGAACCTAGCGGGACTCGAACGTGTGTCACAAGTCGATGCAGCGCAGATCACGTGAAAGTCACAGAGTTGACAGAGTGTCACCTTCGGCGAGGCGGTGACCCGGTGCGAACTCGACCGGCAGGGTGCGCAGTCCGCGCATGATGAGTCCGCCGCGCCAGCGCAGATCGGCGGGTTCCGCCGCGAGTCGCAGCCCCGGCAGCCGTCTCAGCAGGGTGGCCAGCGCGGCCTGCCCCTCCAACCGCGCCAGCGGAGCCCCCAGGCAGTAGTGGATGCCGTGCCCGTAGCCGAGATGCTGGTTGTCACTCCGCGCGAGGTCCAGGGTGTCCGGAGCGGCGAACCGCTCCGGGTCCCGGTCGGCCGCCGCCAGCACCACCAGCACGGGGTCGCCCGCGGCGATCTCCTGCCCGCCCAGGGTCAGCGCCTCGGTGGCGTACCGCCAGGTCGCCAGCTCGACCGGCCCGTCGAAGCGGAGCAGTTCCTCCACCCCGGTGGCCAGCAGCCCGCTCTCCCCCGCCGCCAGGGAGGCCTCCAGCCGGGCCCGCTGCGCGGGGTGGCGCAGCAGGGCGTACGTACCGTTGCCGATGAGGTTGACCGTCGTCTCGAAACCGGCGAAGAGCAGGATGAACGCCATCGCCGCGGCCTCGTTCTCGGTGAGGTGCTCGCCGTGGTCACTGGCCCGGATCAGGCCGGAGATCAGGTCGTCGCCGGGGTTCTCCCTCTTGCGGTGGATGAGTTCGGCGAGATAGCCGCGCATCTTCTTCACCGACCGGGCGACCCCGCCCCGCGGCCCGCCGCCGTGCCGGATCATCATGCCCGCCCAGTCCCGGAAGTCGTCCTGGTCCTCGGGCGGGACGCCGAGCAGGTCGCAGATGGCGTAGATGGGGAGCGGGAAGGCGAAGTCGTGGATCAGGTCGGCCTCCCCCTTCTCCACGAACCCGTCGATGAGCCGGTCCGTCAGTTCCTGCACCCGGGGCGCGAACTCCGCGACCCGGCGCGGGGTGAACGCCTTGGAGACGAGCCGGCGCAGCCGGGTGTGGTCCGGCGGGTCGATGTTGAGCAGATGCGTCATCAGGTCCGCCTTGCGCTCCCCCGGAATCCCGGTCTTCCCCTTGGCGTGCGGCGACTCCGCGTGGTGGGCCGGGTTCTTGGAGAGCCGCACGTCGGCGAGGGCCTGCCGGGCGTCCCCGTACCGCGTCACGAGCCACGCCTCGACCCCGCTGGGCAGCGCGGTGCGGTGCACGGGGCTGTGCTCGCGGAGCCAGGCGTAGGCGGGGTAGGGGTCGGTGGCGAACTCCCAGGTGAAGAGTTCGGGGGCCGGGGCGCTCCCGGGGGTCGCGGGGGCGGCCTCGTCCGGGACGGCTCCCGGGGCGCTGCGGGGGCAGGCGGGGGGCGCGGAGGTGTCCGGAGCGGGGTGGCCGGAGCGGCTGTCGGCGGGGTGGTCGTTCACTCCTCGACGGTATCGGTCGAGGCCGGCGGCCCGCACAGGCCGGGAGCGTCCTCGCCCGCCCTCCGTCGGTCCCCGCCGGCACCGTACTAACCCGCCCCGCCCTCCACCGCCACGATCGCGTCCCGGTAGGCGCGGGCCGCCGCGCGGAGGGCGGCTTCCGGGTCGGCTCCGTCGGCCTCGGCGCGTACGGCGAGGGCGAGGAGTTCGTAGCCGATGGGGTCGCCCGCAGTTCCGCCGCTGGTCCCGGTGGCGGTTCCGGCGGCGGTTCCGGCGGTCGGGAGGGGGACGTCGAGTCCGGCCGTACGGACGCGGCTCGCCAGCTTCGCGGCGAGCGCCAGGCCGGGCTGGCCGAGGGGGACGCCCTCGGTGACGGAGGTGCGCCGCTTCTCGATGGCCTTGGTGCGCAGCCAGTGCGCGTGGACGTCCTCGGGAGTCTCGGCGGTCTCGTCGCCGAAGACGTGCGGGTGGCGGTGGATCAGCTTCTCGACGAGGCCGCCCGCGACGTCGTCCACGTCGAACGGCTCCTCGGCGTCCTCCTCCGCGATGCGCGCGTGGAAGACAACCTGGAGGAGGACGTCGCCCAGCTCCTCGCGCAGTTCGTCCCGGTCGCCGTCCTCGATCGCCTCGACCAGCTCGTACGCCTCCTCGATGGCGTACTTGGCCAGGCCCTCGTGCGTCTTGCGCGAGGTCCAGGGGCACGCGCGGCGGATCCGGTCCATGACCTGGACCAGGTCGAGGAGGCGGGCGCCGGGCAGGTCGTAGGAGCCGGGGAGCAGTTCCAGGTCCGGCATGGCCACCCGGCCCGAGCCGCCCAGGCGGGCCAGGCCGTCGGTAAGGGTCTGGTTTCCCTCGCCGCCGGTCAGGACCACCACCGTGCGGCCGCCCGCGCAGGCGGCGACCAGATCGTCGGCGCTGGGCGCCGCGTGCTCGACCCGGACGCCCGCCTCGCGGAGGTAGGGCAGCTGGGGCTGGTCCGGGTCGGCGCACAGGACCCGGTCGGCCGCGCGCAGGGTCTGCCAGGCGGGCCAGGACAGCAGACCGGGCGCGACCCGGTGGCTGGCGGTGAGGAGGACGATCCGGCCGGGGCTGTCACCGGAGGAGTCCGGGGCGCCGGGGGCGCTGCCGGGACCGGCCGCGGCAGGGCTGCCGGACCCGGCGGGGAAACCGTTCGGCGCGGCGGAGGGGCTGCCGGGGTCGCCGGAGGAGCTGTGGGGAGCGGCGGCAGGGCTGCCGGGGTCGCCGGAGGGGCTGTCGGGCGCGGCGGCGGGGGGTTCGGCGTTCACCCGGCGAACCTACCTCGCGTCCCGGAACCGGCGTGACGGCTCCGGGACGGCCGGCTCCGCTCAGGCGCCCGCCGGGGTGTCCTGCGGGGTGAACTTGGTGACCTGGCTGATCCAGGGCGCGCTGTAGTCGCCGAGTTGCATCTTCTGGTCGTCCCAGGTGCCGAAGCGCGGGTTGACGTCGATGTCGAGCGCCTTGGACGCCTTGGTCAGCGCCTCGCCGACGACCTGCTGCCCGGCGGGCGTGCCCAGGTCGGCACCGAGCGCCCTGGCCAGCTTCGGGAGCAGGACCTCCTGGCGCATGTCCGCGTCGATCTGGTCCGGGGCCACCCAGCGCTGCTGGAGCAGCATCGCCCGCAGCTGCTCCTCGCCGCCGAGCTGCGCGCGGTTGGCGATCCGCATCTGCTGGACCTCCTTGCGGGTGGCCGTGACGCCCGCGTCCTCGGCGGCCCGGTCCAGGATGCGGCCGAAGATCAGCCCGTGCAGCTTGGCGCGGTTGAGCTGCCCCGACTTGTTGACCAGCTCGTCGGCCTGCGGGGAGCCTTCCTGGGCGCTGCGGACGTCCGCCGCCTGGGCCTGGACCGCCGACACCTCGATGCGCTCGCCGCCGACGACGGCCGCCGCGCCGGGGTGGGCCTGGTTGCCGCAGGCGGAGAGGATCGGCGCGGCGAGGAGCGTTGCGGCGAGGACGGAGAGCGCGGTGCGACGGCGGCGGTGCAAAGGAGCCTCCCGGGGCGAGTTTGTGCATCGGTGCACAAAGCCTTGCGGTGATCGATGTTAGGCAGTGGATGTGGCCTGTGCCACTGATTCGACCAACGATTCCGGAGGAGTTGGGGATGTGGCCGGGAATCCGTCCCGGCCACCCGGCCCGGGGACCCTGGACGGGGACCCGGCCCGGGGGCGCTCCCGTCAGCCGCCGCGGACGTCCCGCTGGTGGCTGAGGAGGCGGCGCAGGTCCATCGGCAGCGGGTGGTGCGGCCCGTAGCTGCGCTCGGCGTCGTACAGCAGCCCCTGGAGCTGGGAGCGGCCCGCGGTGTGGTCGCCGATCGCGAGCAGCAGCTGCCCGATGCGGTAGCGGATGTCCAGCGCCCGGCCGGGGTCGGAGGTGACGGCCCCGTAGGCGTTCTCGTAGTACGGGAGGACCGCGCGGTACTCCCCGAGCGCGGCCACGGCCTCCCCCAGCTGTTCCAGGCATTGCGCCGCGTCGTAGCGGAACTGGAGGGCCTGCGCGTCGGCCGGGCCCGCCTCGGCGGCGCGGTCCTCGGCGAGGCGGCGCAGCTCGGGCAGGGCGCGGCGGTACTGCCCGTCGTCCATGAGCGTCGCGGCGTACTGCTTGCGCAGGATGCGGACGACCGGCGAGTGTTCGCCGTGCTCGGCGGCGGCGGCCGGGAGGGTGGCGCCGAGGATGTCGACGGCCTGGGTGATGCGCCCCTCGCCGAGCAGCCGCTTCACCTCGTCCACGGCCCGTGCCACGTCCGGCC
Organism: Streptomyces sp. NPDC101181; assembly: GCF_044767975.1. Lineage (NCBI taxonomy): Bacteria > Bacillati > Actinomycetota > Actinomycetes > Kitasatosporales > Streptomycetaceae > Streptomyces > Streptomyces sp. NPDC101181. Next base: position 96,351 of record NZ_JBIWOX010000024.1, read on the forward strand.
GGGCGGGACGCGGCAAGGGGGTCGCCCGCGCCACGGGAGCGGCCTGCGGTACGGGAGTGGTCCGCGGTACGGGAGTGCCCGGCACGCGCGGTGCGGAAGCGGGCCGCGCCGGGACCGTGGCGGGGGCGACGGCCCCGGGCGGCGGGACGGTGACGGCGGGCGGCGCGAGGGTGAACGACGTGGGCGCGGGCCCGGACGGCACGGCGACGACGGCGGCCGCGGCGGCCCGGTCCGGCCACGGGGCCAGCGGCCGCAGGAAGGGGCGGGTCGGGTCGAGCGGCCCGGTGGGCGTGCCGTGCCGGGGCAGCAGCGGGGCCAGCTCCTCGTACACCTCCCGCGCGGAGGAGGGCCGGTCTCCCGGGTCCTTGGCGAGCAGCCGCAGCACGAGCGCTTCGAGCGGTACGGGGATCTCGGGGCGGGTACGGCGGACCGGGGCGGGCGGCTCGTACAGGTGGCGGTGGAGCACGCCGAGCGCGGTGGATCCGGCGAACGGCACGTCACCGCTGAGCAGTTCGTGCAGCACCACTCCGAGGGCGTACAGGTCGGTGTATGGACCGACCGCGCCGCCCATCGCCTGCTCGGGGGCCATGTAGGCCGGGGAGCCGATCGGTGAACCGGTGTGCGTGAGGCGGGTGGTGTCCGTGTCGAGGACGGAGGCGACGCCCAGGTCGAGCACGGTGACGGTGCCGTCGGGCCGGACCATCACGTTGCGGGGCTTGAGGTCGCGGTGGACGATCGGCACGGCGTGCACCGCCCACAGCACGGCGCAGAGCTGGGCGGCGACCGCGACGGCCCGGGGCCAGGGGTAGGGGTCCTGTCCGGCGAGGTGGTCGGCGAGGTCGGCGCCCTCGACGTACTGCATGACGAGGTAGAGGTCGTCGCCGTCGCTGCCCGCGTCGTGCACGGTGACCAGGCCGGGGTGGTCGACCTGGGCGGTGACCCGGCACTCGCGGACGAAGCGGCGGCGCAGTTCGTCGGCGGCGTCACTGCCGGCGGGCCCGGCGACCCGGTCCGGGCGCAGCAGCTTCACCGCGACGCGGCGGTCCAGGCGCCGGTCGTACGCCGTCCACACCTGGCCCATGCCGCCCTGCCCCAGGACGGCCGCGAGTTCGTACCGGTCGGCGATGATCCGCCCGCTCACCGGGGCTCGCCCTCGCGGTTCCCGCCGGACCGCCCGTGCTGTTCCCCGTTGCCCTTGCGGAGGTAGTCGCTCAGCTCGTCCAGCTCGGCCCGGACCTGGTGCAGGCGCTGGGGTGCAGGGGTGGGCGGCGGTGCCTGGAGGGTGTACGGGTTGGGCTGCTGGTACGCGGCCGGTACGGGGTGCGCCAGGTGGGCCGGGGTCCCGTAGGGCGCCGGGGTGTTGTAGTGCCGGATCTCCGCGTACAGGTAGTAGGTGATCACCCCGGCCAGCACGCCCACGAGCCAGAGGAACAGGATCATCGCCTGGGCGTCCGTCATGGCGTCGGAGTCGTCCGGGGTGGCCATGATGAAGGCGAACAGACCGGCGTTGAGGCCCATCACGACGAACAGCAGCACCCAGTCGCGCGTCCTGCGGGTGACGATCGCGAGCCGCAGCATCGCCGCCCAGCCGAGCATGCCGCAGCTCAGCACGGTCGCCACGACGAGGATCACGCGCACCGCGATGAGCGTCCCGGAGGACGGCCTGGATGTCGGCGGCTGCTGCGGCGGAGGGCCGTAGCCGTGCATGAGCTGCTCCTGGAAGGCGTGTCGGAGGGGTGGCTCGGGCCGTGTGCCCGGACGTGTGGAGTGAGCGTATACACCGCCGCCGACGGACCGTCCCCGGATGTACCCAACCGTTGTGCGTACGCAACGCCGCCACCACGCACCGCTGGGGCCCGCCGCCGCCCGGTGCGCGGGGAGGAGCCGTCCGCGCAGGAGGGAGCGGGTACGTGCGAGGGGGCCGCCACGGCGTTCGTGGCGGCCCCCTCGGACAGATTCCCCGGCTGTTCCGTTGTCCGGCTTCCGGCTTCCAGCTTCCGGCTTCCGGCTTTCCGCTATCCGGTTTGCCGGTTCTCCGGTCCCCGGCTCGTCGCTTCTCCGGTCTCCGGCTCTCAGCCGCCGCACTGGGCGAGCATGGCCTGCTTGTCCGGTTCGGTGACGGGGAGTTCGTACTTCAGCGAGACCTGGGCGAACCGCACCGCGTACGAGCAGCGGACTGGCTTGTACGGCGGCACCCAGGAGGCCGGGCCGGAGTCCCGCTTGGCGTTGTTGGCCGGGCCGTCGACCGGGATGAGGTTGAGCGGGTCGTTGGCGATCTGCTCCCGCTTGAGGTCGTCCCAGCGGGCGGCGCCCATCTGCCAGTTGTAGGACAGCGGCATCACGTGGTCGATCTGCACCGCGGTCGCCTGCTGCTTGCGCCAGTCGATGCTCTCGCCGGTGTAGGGGTCCTTGAGCTTCATCGCGACGACGACGCAGTCGGAGCCCGAGCGGTGCTCGATGTCCTTGCCGTCCCGGGCCAGCAGGTCGTTACGGGTGTCGCAGCCGTTCCGGGCGAGCGGGATGCCGTCGATCCCGTCCTTCCAGGCGGAGCCGAACTTGTCCCGTTCGTAGCCGGTCTTGGGGCCGCGCCCCTTGGTCGCCACCTTCTCGATGACCTTGCGGGCGGCGGCCCGGTCGGTGTCGCTCGTGAGCGGCGCCAGGCCCGGCTTCGTACCGTCCGGGTTGTCCAGCGGGCTGGCCCCGAACCCGCCGGCGGACTGCGCGCCCGCGCTCCCCGCCCCCTGCTCGGAGGTGAGGTCGTCGGGGTCGCACCCGGCCAGGGCGAGCACCACGAGGGCGCTCAGGGCGGGCACGGCCGCTGCTCGGTACCTGCGGGGAGCTATCACGTGGAGCCATCCTGACGGCCTGCGGACCTGACGGACCTGACGGGGAGAAACCGGACGGGAGAAATCCTAGAGGCGCCCAACGCGCGTCTTCCCCCTCGGCGGGCCTCCCATGCGGAACGGCCGCACGACGATGGGCCCATGGGCGTTTCCCGAGCGCCGAACGAAGCCCCGTGAAGGGGGCCTAAGCCGCCCGGCGTCGGCGGCGGGTGCGGTGACGTCTGCGGCCGTCGTGGGGGGGGGCCCCCCCCCCCGCCCCCGGGGGGGGGGGCGGCCCCCCCCCCCCCCGGGGGGGGGGGGCCCCCCCCGGCGCGCGCCGCCACCCCCCCCCCCCCCCCCCCACAGCC